>PLTZ01000034.1 GCA_003164715.1 Opitutaceae bacterium
TCCGCTTACACAAGAAAAGACCATGCCGGTGCGCCCGGGGCTTTCTCGGCGAGAAGGCCGAAGGCGTGCGAGCGTGGGCCTCTGGCCGTGGAACCGGGCGCGCCGCGTGTTGACTGAACCCGGTGGAGAGCAGTGGCGTATGCAAGAGCCTACCAGGGACAAGTGCCCATTATTTTTATCGGAACCTCAGCGGGCCAGGGACTGGGCCGCCGCGCCACCGGCCAATCCCGGGTTGATTGTTACCTCGTTTGCAGCAAGGATTAGAGAAGTTTCCATGCGCCTTTCGACCGTCCTCGCCCCGATCATCGCCGCGGCCGCTTCCGTGGCGGGTCCGGAGCCGCTGAACCCGCCCGTGCCGCTCGCGCCGCCGGCGTCCGCGGTCTCGGCGGGGGAGGCCGCCCACCAGATGGTGTCGGCGGAGCGCGCCCAGGCTCTGGGGTTCCCCTCGACCGCCGTCACGCTGTACCGCGGGCTGCTCGCGCTGCCGGGGGCCGACACCCGGCGCCTTACGCTCGCCCTTTCATCGGCGCTCCTTGACGACGGCGACGTCGCCGGGGCCGGCCGCGCGCTGGAGGCGTACCCGGGCGCGCGCGACGCGGGCTGGCACCTGCGGGAGGGCCTGGTCGCGGCCCATTTCCAGCGGACGGACCAGGCGAGGGCCGAGCTCGGCCTGACGCGCGCCGACGAGCTCGATTCGGCGGAGCGCGGGTGGTACTTCTTCCTCGAGGGCATGCTCGCGGACGCGGGCAACGAGCCCGCGCGGGCCGCCGGCTTCTACCAGCAGGCCGTGGCCGCGGCGGTCTCGGACCTCCAGCGGGCCCGGTTCCTCCTTGCGCAGGAGCAGGTCCGGCTGCGGGTCGGAGGCGTGACCGAGGAGCAGCTCTCGGCGGACCGCAAGAACGCCGAGAAATTCCAGAACCAGAAGATCGGCTACGGTTTCACCCGCGAGTACGCGATCGCGCTCAACGCGCTCGGCCGCAAGTCGCAGGCCGTGGACGCCCTCCAGGGCGCGCTGCGCATCCTGCCGGCCGAGGAGCGTTCGGAGACCGACCATTTCAGGCTGCTCCTGGGGCTGATCGCGGGCGCCGGCGCCGGCGTGGGCCGCCAGGAGCTCTTCGAGCTGCTCGAGTCCGGGAGCGACCCCGACCAGCAGCGGATCGCGCTCCAGCTGCTCGTCCGGAGCTCGCCCTCGGGCGCTGCGCGCACGGAGCTCGGCGAGAGGCTCGACCGGCTGATCGCCGAGCCGAGGCAGCATCCGGTGCTCGAGAGCCTGCTCCTGCAGCGCGCCGAGCTCGCGCTCAGCGAGGCGCACCTCGGGGTCAGCGAGTCGGCGTCCTTTTACGCGAGGGCGGAGGACGACGCGAACGCCCTCCTCGAGAAGTTCCCGGGCTCCCCGCTCAAGGCGCGCGCCTACGCGGTGCTCGCCGGGTCCGCCTGGGAGCAGCGCCGCTACAGGACGGCGGCCGATTTCGCGTTCAAGGCGGGCGGGGAGCTGCCCGCAGGCCCGGTCCGCTCGGAGTTCAGCGTCCTTGTCGCCGAGGCGTGGTTCCGCGCCGGCGACTTCCGGAGCGCGGCCGACGCCTACGCCGCGGCGCTGCGCTCGAGGCCGGAGGGCGTGCGCCCGGGCACCCTCATGTTCCAGCAGGTGCAGTCGGAGATCGAGGCCGGGGCGCTCGCGACGGCGGTGACTGTCCTGGACGACCTTGCCCGCGACCGGGCATTTGACCCCGAGGACCGGTGGGAGGCCGAGTGGAACCTCGCCCGCAGTCTCGAGGTGCACGGCGAGACGGCCGCGGCCTACGCGCGGGTGAACCGGCTCCTCGGCGCGACGCCGCCTGCGGGGCTGCGCGCGGACCTGCGGGCGCGGATGGCGTGGCTGCAGGCCCGGCTGTCCTTCGACGCGAGGAAGCCCGAGGAGACGCTCAGGCTCGTCGACTCGCTCTCGACCATGGCCGCGGGCCTGCAGGCCCCCCTCTCGACGGACATCGCCAGCACCGGGGCGCTGCTCCGCGCGCAGGCCAACTTCGAGCTCGGGCGGGACGCGGCCGCCGAGGAGACGCTGCGCAAGCTGAGGGCCGACTTCCCGAGCTCGGACTCGGCGGTCTACTCCTACATCGTCGAGGCCGGCCGGTACGCCCAGCAGGACAAGGTGATCGACGCCGAGCGCCTCCTCACGAAGCTCGCCGACGACTTCCCGAGCAGCCCCTACGCCCCCTACGCGCTCTACCAGGCCGCCCTCCAGTCCGAGCGACTCGGCACCGACGCCAACCTCAAGGAGGCGTACAAGTTCCTCGAGAACCTCGTCACCAAGTACGCGGCGAGCGACCTGGTCTTCACGGCAAGGATGAGGCAGGGGGACATCCTGAGGGAGCTCAACCAGTTCCCGCAGGCCCAGCAGGTGTACGAGTCCCTGGTCAACAATCCGGCGTCGAGCCTGAACACCGACACCATCCTGGCGCAGCTGGCGCTCGCGGAGTGCCACAACGCCCAGTCGTCGAACAGCCCCACGCACGCCGACAGCGCGAAGCGGATATTCCAGGACCTGGTCGACCGGGTGGACGCCCCGGCGGACGTCAGGGTCGAGGCCGGCTTCAACCTCGGGTTCATCCTCGAGCGCACCGACCGCGACAAGGCGCAGGCGGTCTGGTGGAACGACGTCGTGGACGCGTTTCTCGTGCGGCCCGGCGGGCCGAGGGACCTGGGCCCCAGGGGGCGCTGGTGGGTGGCGCGCACCCTTCTCGAGGTCGGCGCCCTCTACGAGCAGCAGGGCCGGCTCGAGGAGGCGAAGCGCGCGTGGACGCTCCTCGTCGACTCCGGCCTGCCCGGCGACGCAATCGCCCGGCAGCGCCTGGCCCGCTTCCACTTGCCCGCGGCGAAGCCCTGATGTAAACCACGCCTTATGCCCCCATTGGAACCGAGCCTCCTCACCCACGGCGGCCCCATGATGTGGGTCCTCTTCGGCCTTGGGCTTGTCCTCGTCGTCGTCTTCGCCGAGCGCGCCCTCTACCTGCACCGGGGCCAGATCCGGTCGACCGCATTCCTCTCCGGGATAAAGAACATCCTGGCGAAGCGCAGGCTCGTCGAAGCGCTCACGGTCTGCGAGGAGACGCCCGGGCCGGTCGCCGCCGTCGTGAAGGCGGCGCTCCTCCACGCGGACGAGGACGCCGAGGCGATGAGGTTCCACGTCCAGGAGGCGGCCGTCGTCGAGCTGCCGGCCCTCGAGCGCCGGATCGGCGCCATCGCCGCCATCGCGCAGGTCGCCCCGCTGGTCGGCCTCCTGGGGACCGTCCTCGGGATGATCTCCACCTTCGCCGCGTTCCAGCACGACTACGCCACCGCGAGCGTCCTGGCGAGGGGCATGTGGCAGGCGCTCCTCTGCACGGCCGGCGGCCTCATGCTCGCGATCCCGGCCCACCTGGCGGTACATTTCCTCAACGGGCGCGTGCGCGCGATCGTGCGCGACATGGAGTGGTCCGGCAACGAGATCATGAAGTATCTCAATACCGAATACAAGGCGGGCGGCGCCTCCGCGAAGTGATCGCGCGCCCGCTCGACCTGGCCACCCGCCTGCGGCCGCCGCCGCAGGGCACCGGGGCCCTTCACTACGTCAACGTGGGGCTCCTCGGCCTCTTCTTCTCCATGTTCGGGTCGCGCTTTGTCCTGGCGCCGGGGCTCGGTGTCGACTTCCAGGTCCCCCAGCTTTCGGGGGCCCAGGCCGGCGCCGCGCAGGCGACCCACGTGATCAGCGTCCTGCGCTCGGGCCAGATCTTCTCGGAGGAGGGGATCGTCGACCTCGGGCAGCTCCGGGAGTGGCTCAAGTCGAGGGCCGGGCGCGAGCCGCGGCCGACGCTGCTCGTCCGGGCGAGCTCGGGGGTGACCCTCGCCGAGCTGATCGACATCGAGGGGGCTGCGCACGACGCGGGCTTCAGGGTTCTCCTGGGCGCGGAGGAACGCGGCGCCGGCCCGGGGCCGGTCGAGACACGGTGAGCTCAAGCCGGCCGCGTACGAGCAGGGCTTGGACCTGGGCATCGATTCTGGGAGTCATTGCCATTGTGTTGGTTGCGTTGTCTGTCAAGGTGCCGGAACCCAGCACCCCGCCCCCGGTTGCCGCCACTCCGTCCGTAGGCCTTGTGGACGCGGGCGTGATCATGAGCACGATGCTACGCGACCCGGCCCCGCTGTTTCTGCCGACCGATTTCAACAGCTCGCGCAAGGACTACGTGCCGAAGGAGCCCGGAGGCGCATTCGTGGGGTTTCAGCCTGAGTATATCTTTGATCCATCGCAACTTGTGCTTCACCTTCCGCCTCCCACGGCCATTCCGGACGCTCCGGCGGAGGCGCTTGCTGGCGACCCTCCCGGTGCGCCCTTCATCGGATTTGACCGGGCGGACCCCGTTGTGGAACCCCTTAGTCAGCGAACGGCCTACGTCGAGGTGGTCAATGCCGGCACCGGCAGAGGCGTCTTCGGCGAGGCGCTCAGCGACGCCCATCCGCCGCAGACCTCCGTGCCCTGGCAGCCCATGGAGTTCATTGCGGCGGTGGACTCGGCCGGACTGGTCGGCCCGGTGGTCCCGACCGTGCGCTCGGGGGTGGACGAGGTGGACGCCTATTTCGGCCTATATTTGGCCGAAACGCTGCGGATCGGACAAAGGCTTGCACCGGGGTTTTATCGGATTAGCGTGGGACCCTGAAAACCCCCTGAAACAGACCTTTGCGAACGGCTGCCGCCGATTATATGGCCGGCGGCGTAAATTTCTGTTGACGCACCAAAATCGAACCTGCACTTTCTTCGCTCTTTTTCGTTTCTTGCAACGCAGTCTTGGTCTGCCCAGATAGCTCAGTTGGCAGAGCACATCCTTGGTAAGGATGAGGTCGCCGGTTCAAATCCGGTTCTGGGCTCCATGCAAGATGCAATTTAGGCGCAGTCACTCTATCAGAACCCACATACACACCTAGCTCCGGAATCGTCATGGCTAAAGGAACATTCGAACGCAACAAACCGCACGTCAACGTCGGCACCATCGGTCACGTCGACCATGGCAAGACCTCGCTGACGGCGGCGATCACCAAGATCCTCGCCGAAAGCGGCGGGGCGACGTTCACGGCGTACGACCAGATCGACAAGGC
>PLTZ01000052.1 GCA_003164715.1 Opitutaceae bacterium
CCCCTGCTTAGCAGAAGACCGTGGGCGGCCCCCCCGGGGGGCTCTTTTGGGGTTGCCCCGGAGCGGGTTCGGGGCGATGCTGCCCCGCTTCGGCACTTGCGTTTGAGCGCGTTCCCATGCGCTCCGCACCGCCGGACAAAACCCGGCCGCTCCCAACCCTTGGTGAGCGCCATTACACAAAACAAAAACAAAATGACAGATACAAACCCGTCCGGCGCAACTTCCGGCCAGGCTGCCGACACACCGGCACCCGCGGCCAGCGCCGAGACACCCCCTGCCGGAAGCTTCGGCAGCACGCGCGGATCGGGCCTCCTCCGCGGAAAGCGCCCCACGAGCGCAACGGCCCCCACAGCAAGCCCGGCAAAGAGCGACTACAAGCCCACTGCCGTCGAGATCATCACGCCTGAGCGCGAGTACAAGAACCCGTTCGCGCCCCAGGAGCCCGAGAGGGCGCCAGCCGCAGAGCCGGTCATCGACAAGCCCGCGGTGGCACCCGCCGCTGAAGCACCGCCGGCGCCCGAGGCGGCGGCCCCGGCCGAGCCCGTGGAGGAGAAGCGCGAAATCCAGATCCTTCCGCCGGCCGAGGCTGTCCGCCCCGCGGTCAGCTGGGAGTCGCCGTCCGCGGCCCGCAACGACCCGGCCGAGCCCGAGCGCCCCCTCTTCCGCGCGGACCGCAGGGAAGACGCAGATCGCGGCCCGCGGCCCGAAGGGGCCGAGCCCCGCTACGAGCGGCGCGAGCCCCGTCACGACCCCTACCGGGGCCAGCCGCGCGATCCGCGCGACGAGCCCGACTACCAGCCGCGCCCCCGCTACGAGCAGCGCCCGCAGCGCGAGCAGGCCGCAGCAGCCGCGCCGGCGCCGAAGGGTTTCTTCGCGTGGCTGAAGGGCCTCTTCGGGGGCGCCAAGCCCGCCGAGGCGCCCGTTTCTCGCGAGACCGGATTCGGCGGCGAGCGCTCCGGCGATGGCCAGCGCCAACGCAGGCGCCACCGCGGAGGCCGCGGGCACGGCGGTGGGCCCCAGGGCTACCGCGGCGACGGCGCGCCCCAGGGGGGCGAGCGCTTCCCGCAGGGCGGCGAGGGCGAGAACCGCGGCGACGACCGGCCCGGCGGCAACCGGCGCAGGCGCCATCGCGGCGGACAGGGCCGCGACAGGGGCGGCCCGCGCTCGGAGGGCCACCAGGGTGGCGGGGCCATCTGACCCGAAGGATCCCTTCCCTGAAGTTATTCCTTGCCAATGCGCTCTCCAGGGAGCGCATTCCAAGGCGTCCGGCCCTTGCGGACGCCTTTATCATTTTCCATGGCCGATCTCGTCGTCATCGGGGGTAAGCCCCTCTCCGGAACGGTAACCCCGTCGGGCAACAAGAACTCCGCGCTGCCGGTCCTGTGCGCGACGCTCTTCACGGACGAGCCGGTCTCGCTCACCAACGTCCCTGACATCACCGACCTGGACAAGCTCGTGTCGTTCTTCGAGTCCCAAGGGTCGAGGATCGAATGGGACCGCAAGGCGGGCGTCATGCGGGTGGACCACAGTTCGTTCCGGAGCACGCTTTCTAACGCCGAGCTGCCGCAGGACATGCGCTCGACCGTGCTCCTCTACCCCGCGCTCCTCAGGAGGCTCGGGCGGATCACCATCCGCTCCAACGCAAAGGGATGCTCGCTCGGGGTCCGCGAGATCGACCCGCACCTTGACGTCCTGGCCGCGCTCGGGGCCTCGGTCGAGACGGGCGAGCCGCTCGCGATCAGCGCGCCCGGCGGGTTCCGGGGCGCACGGCACTGGCTAGACTACATGTCCGTCACGGTCACGGAGAACTTCGCGATGGCGGCCGCGGTCGCCTCCGGGACCTCCACCCTGATCAATGCGGCCAGCGAGCCCCACGTCCAGGACCTATGCAAGGCGCTCGTCGCGATGGGGGCGAGGATCAGCGGCATCGGCACCAGCATGCTCACGATCGAGGGCGTCGCGGGCCTTCACGGCGCGTCAATCGCGATCGGCACGGACTACCACGAGGTGACCACCTTTCTGGCGCTCGGCGCCATCACGGGAGGCGAGGTCAGCGTCCGTAACTCGGTGCCCCAGCATTTCGACCTGATCGCCCGCTCCTTCCGCAAGCTCGGGGTCATCGTGGCGCACGAGGGTGACACGGCGGTCGTCCGCCGCGGGCAGCCAAGGGTCATAGAGGTACCCTTCACGGCCAACATGCTCCAGAAGATCGAGGCGGCCCCGTGGCCCTACTTCTCGGTGGACCTCCTGCCGCTCCTCATCGCCCTGTCGACCCGGTGCGAGGGAACGATCCACTTCTGGAACAAGGTCTACGAGAATGGCTTCTCGTGGATGCCCGAGCTCGCCAAGTTCGGCGCGCACATCCTCGTCAGCGACCCGCACCGCATCGTCGTCTTCGGCAACCGCCCGCTGCGCCCCGCGGTCGTCGACTCCCCGTACGTTATCCGCGCCGCCGTCGCGCTCACGATGGTCGCCGCCTCGATCCCGGGCCGGAGCGTCGTGCGCAACGCCGAGATCATCAAGCGCGCCCACCCGCGCTTCGTCGAGAACCTGCGCTCGCTCGGGGCCGAGCTGGAGTGGAGATAACGCAATGGCCCCTTCCAAGGACCCCGGCAAGGGCGTCGGGTATGTGACCTCGACCCTCGCGGCTCCCCTGACGCCGGCCGAGGCCGCGCTCAGGCCCCTCCTTTTCTCGGACTTTGCGGGGCAGGCCAAGACGATCGAGCGCCTGCAGGTGATGGTCGGCGCCGCGAAGAAGCGGGGTGACCCGCTCAACCACATCCTCCTGTCCGGGCCTCCGGGCCTCGGAAAGACGACCCTCGCCTTCATCCTCGGCAACGAGCTCGGCCGCAACGTCCGGGTGACCTCGGGGCCCGTCGTCGAGAAGGCGGGCGATCTGGCGGGGCTCCTGACGAACCTCGAGGAGGGTGACCTGCTGTTCATCGACGAGATCCACAGGATCCCGAAGACCGTGGAGGAGTACCTGTACTCGGCCATGGAGGATTTCCGGATCGACATCATGATCGACCAGGGGCCGAACGCCCGAAGCGTGCGGCTCACGCTCCCGCGGTTCACGCTCATCGGGGCCACGACGCGGGCGGGGCTCCTGACCTCGCCCCTCAGGTCCCGGTTCACGCTCCAGACGAGGCTGGACTACTACGACCGTGAGACCCTGCACTCGATCGTGCGCCGGACGTGCGGCCTGCTCAAGGTGGCGATAGACGACGAGGGCGCCGGCGAGATCGCGAGGAGGGCCAGGGGGACGCCCCGGGTCGCGAACAACCTCATCAACTTCATCCGCGACTTCGCGCAGGAGCGCGCGAAGGGGGCCATCACCCGCGAGGTCGCGGCCGCGGGCCTGGAGCTCCTGGAGATCGACGCCTCGGGGCTGGACGAGATGGACAAGCGGATGCTCCGCGCGATGGCCGAGAACTACCGCGGAGGTCCCGTCGGGATGAGCACGATCGCCGTGGCCGTGGGCGAGGAGTCGGAGACCCTCGAGGAGGTGCACGAACCGTTCCTCATCCAGGAGGGCTATCTCCAGAGGACGCCGCAGGGCCGCGTCCTCACCGAGAAGGGCTACGCCGCGGTCGGGCTCAAGCCGGCGGGCGGCGGCCAGGGGTCGTTCCTCTAGGCCTGGAGCCCCGTGACGCCGCTCGACTTCACCCTCGCCGCGCTCGGGATCTCGTTTTTCGCCGGCCTCCTCGGTTCCCTGGTCGGCGTGGGCGGTGGGATCATCGTCGTCCCCGCCCTCACGCTCTTGATGGGCGTCGGCATCCAGAAGGCCATCGCGGCCTCGATCGTGTCCGTCATCGCGACCTCGAGCGGAGCGGCGGCCACGTACGTGAGCCAGCGGATCACGAACATGCGCCTCGGAATGGTCCTCGAGCTGGCTACGGTCACCGGGGCGCTCACGGGCGCTTACGTCGCCGCGTTCGTCCCGGGAAAGGGTCTCTTCCTGATCTTCGCCCTCGTGCTCACCTACACCGCTTGGTCGATGCTGCGGCCGGGCGGCCGCTCGATCGACCCGGCGCCCGACCCCCTGGCCGACCGGCTCCGCCTACACGGATCCTTCTTTGACCGGTCGCTCGGCATGGACGTCTCGTACCGGGTCTTCAGGACGCGGCTCGGGCTCGCGGTCAGCTACATCGCAGGCGTCGCGAGCGGCCTCCTCGGTATAGGGGGCGGGGTCTTCAAGGTGCCCGTCATGAACCTCGCCATGGGCATCCCCATCAAGGCCTGCACAGCGACCAGCAACTTCATGATCGGCGTCACCGCCGCGGCCAGCGCCGCCGTCTACTTCATGCGCGGCGAGGTGCTCCCCTTCGTGGCGGCACCGGTCGCCGTCGGCGTGCTCCTCGGGGCAAGGACCGGCGCCCGGCTGCTCGGCGGCATGAAGAACAGCACGATCCGGATGATTTTTATCGCCGTGCTCGCGGTGTCCGCCCTGAAGATGTTCGCGGAGGGGTTCAAATGAAGCCGACCGCCCAGGAACCCGCCGCGGGCATTGAGCAGGCGATCAGCCGGATCCTGCGGATCGGCGTGACCGCGAGCCTGGTGTTAATAACGGCCGGCACGCTCCTCTCCTTCCTGCGGGGCGGGGGCTACGGGCACCAGCCGTCCGAGGTGGCGAGGCTCATAGGACCCGCAGGGGCCTTCCCGAGGACCGCAGATTGGATCCTCGGGGGCCTGCTACGCCTCGACGGCGGGGCCGTCATCGTCGCCGGACTGCTCCTCCTCATCGCGACGCCCGTCCTGCGGGTCGCGGTTTCCATCGTGTCCTTCTCCAAGGAGCGGGACCGGGCCTTCGTGGTGATCACCTCGGCCGTGCTCGGACTCCTGCTCCTCTCCCTCGTGCTCGGGAGGGCCGGCTGACGCCGGCGGGCGCGATCAGCGGTGGGCCGTGCCCCGCGCGGCCCGAAGGGCGAGCGCGCCCTCCTCACCGTCCGGCGCCACCGACAGGATGCGCGCCAGGGCGGGCATGACGCGGGCGCGGACCAGGTATCCCGCGCCGAGCGTCACCTGCACCGCGCCCATGAGGTCCAGCCAAAGCGCCCGGCTGCTCGCCTGGTCGGCATGGGCCGGCGAAAACCACGCCGGGAACACATGCGGAAGGAGCTCCATGACCGCACCGATGGCGCAGAAGGCGACGGCATTCAGGTTGTTCATAAGCACTTCAATCCCAGCCAGCGTCGTGCCAGTGTGGCTGCAGCCGACATGGTTTCTGTAACCCTTTTCTTTTTAATAGGATGCGAGAATGTTCCCATTAAGGCACCATCAACGAACCTGCAAAGTGCACACTGCGGCCCCCGGCGATCGTGCAGGGTGCTCGGCGAGCGCGCCCGTCAGGGCCGCCGCTAAAGGTCCCCGAGCTGGGGTCGCAGGACGATTTCCTCCACCACCGTCCTGCGGCTCATCCGGTAGAGCGCGACAAACGCGCGGGCCACGTCCTCGGCGGGCATCATCCGCCGCTGCGGCACTCCGCTTCCCTTCCACGAGGGGGACACGGTCGCGCCCGGGTGGACGCAGCACACCCGCACGCCCTTGTCCCTAAACTCGGCCCTCAGGGCCTTTGAAAGCCCGGCCACGCCGAACTTCGCCGCCACGTAGGCAGGGGCGCCCGGCATCGCCGTGATCCCGGCGATCGAGCCCATGTTGAAGATGTCCCCCTGGCGCCGCCTCACCATGGCCGGGGCGAACGCCCGGGTCACGAGGAACAGGCTGCGGAGGTTCGCGCAGATCATCCGGTCGAACTCCGCGGCGCTTGTCGAGAGAAAGGGCCCCCCGGCGTACTTTCCGGCGTTGTTGACGAGGACGTCAACCGCGCCGAACCTGCGGCGCACGGCGGCCTCAAGCTGCGCGACGGCGGCTTCGTCCGAGACGTCGCAAGGGAACACCCCCGGGGCCGCGCCGAGCGCCGCGCACTCGCGGGCGATGCCCGCCAGCTTGTCGGGGCTGCGCGCCACGAGGGCGAGCCTCACGCCCTTGAATTCGCCGGAGAAGGCCCGCGCTATCGCGGCGCCGATGCCCTGCGACGCCCCCGTGATGACGACCACCGGAGCTTTGGTTCGGGATGTCATGGGCCTTTGATGCCAGGCCCTTGGACTTCGGCGCGCGTCGGCATGGAGGGCCAGAGGTAGCACAAAACGCCCGCGGGTCAATCCGCCGCGGGGAATACCGTTGCGCTGGCCGAGCACGAGGCTTGAAGCTGCCGGATGGTGATGAGGTTCTGCATTCTGGGCAGCGGCAGCTCGGGCAACAGCGCCCTGATCGAGACGGGGACGACCAGCGTTCTCCTGGACGCCGGGTTTTCGGCCCGCAGGCTCGCCGCCCTCATCGCGGCTGCCGGCGGCTCCATGGAACGGGTCGACGCCGTCTTCGTGACCCACGAGCACAGCGACCACTCGTCCGGGATCGAGAGCCTGAAGAAGTTCCCGCACCTGAAGTTCTACGCAAACTCGGCGACGGCGCGCGCCGTCCAGAAGACGCTCACGTGGAGCCCCGAATGGAAGATCTTCGCCACCGGCTCGTCGTTCGCGCACCGGGACCTCGAGGTCGAGAGCTTCGCCATCCCGCACGATGCGCAGGACCCGGTGGGGTTCCGGTTCTCGAGCGGCCTCGAGGGCGACCTTTTCTCGCCGCGCAGGACGCTCACCTGGGTGACCGACCTCGGGCACGCGCCGCAGAGCATCCGCGACCAAATCCGCGAGTCCGATGTCGTCGTCGTGGAGGCGAACCACTGCCCCAGGATGCTCGAGGCGGACCCGAAGCGGTCCTGGACCCTGAAGCGCAGGATCTCCGGCCGCCACGGCCACCTGTCCAACGAGCGCATGAGCGAGCTGCTCCTGAGCGTGGCGAGCCCGCGCTGGCGTAGGATCTACCTCGCCCATCTTTCGCGAGACTGCAACTCGCGGGACGCCGTGGAGCTGGCACTCGTCGCCCTGCGCTCGATGCTCACGTGCGAGTTCTCCATTGTCCCGCACGGAGGCGGGACGCCCTTCTACGAGATCGGCTGACCGCGTGCCGGCCGGGCGGCCGGCCCTTCCCGGGGGGACTACGACCCCCTTTTGCGAATTATTCGGTAAAATCGCACTCCGGCCCGTCACCAAATGCCTTAACAGGCGTCAATGTGCCAATGCCCCCGCTCACGCCAGGACCCGGACCGGGCCTCCGTCACCTTGGGGTGGCGCTTGCCTTTCTCCTGGGCGCCGCCCAGGCGGACGCCGACTCCCCGCGGCTCTTCAACATCTCGACCCGGGGCCCGGTCGGGACGGGGGCCGACATCATGATCGCCGGGCTCGTCATCGGTCCGGGCACCCCGGAAACTGTCCTGATCCGGGCCGTGGGCCCGGCGCTCGTGCCATACGGGGTGAGCGGCGAGCTGACGGCGCCGATCCTTTCGCTGTATGACGCCGCCGGCAACCTGCTGCAGTCAAACCAGGGATGGGGCAACGGAAACGCGACGGCCCAGATTATGAGCTCCGCGGGGGCGTTCGCGCTGCCGCCGGGCAGCGCGGACTCGGCGCTCGTGGCGACGTTGCCGGCGGGCAATTACACGGCCCAGGTGTCCGGCGCCGGCGGCACCACCGGCGTCGCCCTGCTCGAGGTCTACGAAGTCGGCGCCACGTCCACGACCGCCCGGCTGCTCAATCTCTCCACGCGGGGCCAGGTGGGCACCAGCGGCAACATCATGATCCCGGGCATCACGATCGGGCCGGGCGCGGGAACAAGGACCCTGCTGGTGCGGGCGGCGGGCCCCGCCCTGACTTCGCTCGGCGTGCCCGGCGCCCTCGTGGACCCCGCCTTCGTGGTCACCAACGCGTCAGGCGCCATAGTGGCGAGCAACGACAACTGGGGAGCCCCCATCGGCGACGCGCCGGACGCCTCAGAGCTGAACGCCGCGTTCGCCGCGGCCGGGGCCTTCTCGTTCGCGGCGGGCAGCCTCGATTCCGCGACCATCGTGAGCGCGGGGCCCGGTTCGTACACGGTTCAGGTCAGCGGCAACAACGGATCGACCGGGGTCGCCCTTGTGGAGATCTACGACCTCACCCCGGCCGTCGCACCGGGACCCGACACCGTCACGATCGCGGCCACCGACCCGAACGCCGACACGAGCGGGGGCAACCCGGGGACTTTCACCGTCACCCGGTCCGGCGACATGAGCGAACCCCTCACCGTCAGCTACGCGGTCGGCGGAACCGCGGTCAACGGGAGCGACTACGCCGAGCTGCCGGGCACGGTCACGCTTCCCGCCTACGTGTCGACGGCAACCATCACGGTCGCGCCGAGCCCGAGCCTATCCTCCGGGGTCGCGAGCACCGTCGTCCTGACACTGAGCCCTTCGGGAGGCTACACGGTCGGCCCCGCCGGCGCGGCGACGGTCACGATCCAGTACATCGCCCCGACCCTGTTCGTGTCCGAGATTCGCCCGACATCGAACGCCCCGGGCTCCACCGGCTACGGGGTCGCGACCATCCTCCTCAGCGCCGACGGCACCCTGGCGAGCGTCAGCATGTCGTTTAGCAACCTCTCGTCGGACGAGGTCGTCGCCCACCTGGAAATCGGCGGCGACATGAACAACGGGACCTACCTTCTCAAGCTGCCGAGCGGCCAGGTGAGCGACCTTCCGTGGGCGCCCGCCGCAGCCGGGCAGTACTCGGCGGCGCAGGTGGTGGCGGCGCTCATATCGGGCAATCTCTACGTCGAGATCGACACCGCGACCTACCCGGGCGGCGAGCTCGGCGGGCTGTTCGTCGCGGGCGCGGGCTCGCAGGCCTTCACTCCACCGGCCGCCCCGCCCGCGATTAGCCTGGGCGTCGTGTCCGCGGCGGACGCCCCGCGCTTCCTCGCCCAGGCGACCTTCGGACCCACCGCTGCCGATATCAGCGCGCTTCAGGCGCAGGGCTACACGGCGTGGATATCGAGCCAAATGGCCCTCCCCGAAACTAATCACCGCGCCGCAACCGATGCGGATGCGGCGGCGTTCCCACCCACCGGCCAGTTCGCGGTCACGCAAGACAATCGGCAGGCCGCTTGGTGGAAGATCTCCATCGGGGCCCCCGACCAGCTGCGCCAGCGGGTCGCATTCGCCCTGAGCGAGATCTTCGTGACGTCGGATGTCGCCTCCCAGCTCGCGAATGAGCCTGACGGGCTCGCGACGTACTATGACCTGCTGGCAACCGACGCATTCGGCAACTTCCGACAGCTCCTCCAGGACGTGACCTTGAGCCCCGCGATGGGCAACTACCTGAACATGCTGCGCAACGCCAAGGCCAACCCGTCGAAGGGCACGAGCGCGGACGAGAACTACGCCCGGGAGGTGCAGCAGCTCTTCACCATAGGCCTCAACGAGCTCCAGCCCGACGGGACGCTCGTGCTCGACTCGACCGGCCTGCCGATCCCCACGTACAACCAAGACGAGGTCGTCCAGACCGCCAACGTCTTCACCGGCTGGGGCTACCAAACCGCGGCTACCAATCCCAGCTTCTACGGGACCGCGCCCGACTTCGATGATCCGATGATGCTGTATCCATCATATCACGACGAGACGCAGAAGACGGTTGTGGGCGGCCTCGTGATCCCGGCGAACCAGGATGGGGCCGCGGACCTGAAGATGGAGCTCGACGCGCTCTTCAACCACCCTAACACCGGCCCCTTCGTCTGCTCCCAGCTCATCCAGCACCTCGTGACGAGCAACCCCAGCCCGGGCTACGTCTACCGGGTGGCGCAGGTGTTCGCCAACGACGGCACCGGAACACGCGGCAACCTGGCGGCGGTGATCAAGGCCATTCTCCTCGACTACGAGGCACGCTCGCTGGTTGTCGCGGCCGACCCGGGCTTCGGGAAGCTGAAGGAGCCGCTCCTGCGGATGGCGGCGCTCTACCGCGCATTCGGCGGCGCGGCCGCGGACAGCCGGTTCGCGATCTTCGACCCGCAGGTCAACTTCGACGAGGCCGCCCTGCGCTCCCCAACCGTGTTCAACTTCTTTGAACCGGGCTACGTGCTGCCCGGCATCCTGGCAAGCGCGGGGCTGGTCGCCCCGGAGTTCCAGATCACCACGGCGAGCACGGCCGTCAGCGTGCCTAACAGCCTCTACGCGGCGGTCTACACCCCTGCAAGCCCGTCATCCTCGACCATCGTTCTCAACCTGTCGTCCCTCACCGCGAACGCCTCTAATCCCGCCGCCATGGTGGGCACGCTTAACCAGCTCCTGTGCGCGAACGCGATGAGCGCCCAGACCCAGGCCGCCATCGAGTCTGCCCTCGCCGCGGCGCCTTCCGGGGAGTCCCCGTCCGCCCTCGCACAACTGTCGCTCTACCTCGCCTGCACCTCGCCCGATGCGGCGATCCAAAGATGAACTCACCCAGCGATCTCTCAAGGCGCCGATTCATCGGCCGTGCGTGCGCGGCCGTGGGCGCGACCGGCATGCTCTCGGCGCTCGCCCAGCTCAGGATGATCGGCGCGCTTGCCGCCGATTCCTCGCCGGCCGACTACAAGGCCCTTGTCTGCCTCTTCCTCTACGGCGGCAACGACTCGAACAACCTGCTGGTCCCCGTGGACAACACGAGCTACCCGCTGTACGCCGCGGACCGGACGGTGCTCGCGCTGCCGCAGGCGACCCTGCTCCCGATCGCGCCGAAGGCCTACAGCGACGGGCGGTCGTGGGGGCTGCATCCGTCCCTCGTCGAGGTCCAGCAGCTCTTCGGCCAGGGAAGCCTGGCCCTCCTCGCGAACACCGGGACGCTGGTGCAGCCGGTCACCCTGGCACAGTACAACGCAGGAACCGTGGCGCTTCCGCCCCAGCTCTTCTCGCACGCGAACCAGCAGGTCCAGTGGCAGAGCAGCGTGCCCGACCAGCCCTACTCGACCGGATGGGGCGGGCGCCTCGCCGACATCGTGAACGCCCTCAACGCCAACCCGAAGATCTCGATGTCGGTGAGCGTCGCCGGCCAGAACTCCTTCCAGGTCGGCAACACCGTGTCGCAGTTCGCCGTGAACCCCACGGGCGCCGTGGTCCTCCAGGGAACGGGCACCTCCGGGATCGCCGGCGTGCGGACCACGGCCCAGCAGAACATCCTCAACCTCCAGGAGCAGAATCTCTTCGAAGCCGCCTTCGCCGGCACCACGTCGGGCGCAATCACCGACAGCCAGCTGCTCAACACGATCCTGGCGGCCTCGCCCAAGCTCACCACGGTGTTCCCGAGCACCTCGATCGGAAGCCAGATGCAGATGGTCGCGCGGATGATCGGCGCGGCACCGCAGCTCGGACTCACGCGCCAGGTTTTCTTCGCAAGCCTGGGCGGCTTCGACCTGCACTCGGACCAACTCGCGGCCCACGCGAGTCTCTTCACGCAGCTCAGCCAGGCCCTGAGCGCGTTCTCCGCCGCCACGACGGAGCTCGGCCTGCAGAACCAGGTGACCACCTTCACCGCGTCGGACTTCAGCAGGACGTTCAACACCAACGGCACGAACAATGGAACCGCGGGCTCCGACCACGGCTGGGGCTCCCACCACCTGATCATGGGCGGCGCGGTCAAGGGAGGCGACATCTACGGCCAGGTGCCGCTCCTCGAACTCGGAGGGCCCCAGGACACCGGACGGGGCCGCTGGATCCCGACGACGAGCGTCGACGAGTACGCGGCGACGCTGGCGACCTGGTTCGGGGTAAGCGCCTCGAACCTGCCGGTGGTGCTCCCGAACATCGGCCGCTTTGCCACGGCCAATCTGGGCTTCATGGGTTAGGCTGGGCCTCCGCATGGTTTCCCCTCGCCTGCTCGCCGTCCTTTTCGGGGCCGCCCTCGTCCTGGCCGCCGTGCTGCTGGCGGTGCGCCTGAGGCCCCCGTCCGCAGGCCCAGCCGCGCCCGCACGGGTCTCCACCGATGGCCGGCAGCCCGGCGGGCTCCCTGGCGCTCCCGTGGCCGGGGCAGAGGAGCGTTCGCGCCTGGCCGACGGGCTCAACTCGCCGTCGGGCGACATCCACTCTGACCTGCGCCTGATCAACGAGCTCTTCATCGCCTACCGCATCGCGGTCCGCACGGGGAACCCCGTGGGCGAAAACGCGGAGATCACCGCCACCCTAAAGGGGCGAAACCGGCTGGGATACGCGTTCATCCCGGCCGACTGCCCGGCGGTAAGCGCGAAGGGGGAGCTCTGCGACCGCTGGGGCACCCCCTTCTTCTTCCACCAGCTATCGGGCGAGCGGATGGAGATACGTTCAGCGGGCCCGGACCGAAGGCTCTGGACCGCAGACGACGAGGTGTTGACGCCCTAGCCGGCTCCCTACCTTGGGCGCGCGAGGTCGCCGGTTGACGGCGGGTCGCATTAACGTTCATTTCAGGGCGGATCACGACCCATCCGCATGGATTCAACCCCTATTCCCGTCACCGTTCTCACCGGCTTCCTCGGCTCGGGCAAGACCACCCTCCTGAACCGCATCCTCACCGAGCGCCACGGGCGCAAGCTGGCCGTGATCGAGAACGAGTACGGCGAGGTCGGGGTCGACAACCAGCTCGTGATCCAGAGCGACGAGGAGCTGTTCGAGATGAACAACGGCTGCATCTGCTGCTCCGTGCGCGGCGACCTGATTCGGATCCTGGGGCGCCTCCTCAAGCGGAAGGACCGCCTGGACGGGATCCTGATAGAGACGACCGGGCTCGCCAACCCGGCTCCGGTCGCGCAGACCTTCTTCACGGACGACGAGATGCGCCGCAGCTTCCGTCTCGACGGGATCGTGACCGTGGTGGACGCAAAGCACGTCTCCAAGCACCTCGATCTGGGCGACGAGTCCGTGAAGCAGATCGCCTTCGCCGACGTGGTCCTGCTCAACAAAACCGACCTGGCCTCGCCGGGCGATCTCGAAGGGCTCGAGGCCCGCATCCGGGCAATCAACGCCGTCGCCTCGGTCCACAGGACCCGCGACTGCGCCGTGCCGCTCGACCGCGTGCTCGACATCGGCGGCTTCAATCTCGGCAGGGCCACGCAGATCGACCCGAAGTTCATGGAGCCCGAGTACCCCTTCGAATGGGCCGGGGCCTACCGCCTGCCGGCGGGAACCCATGACCTTGTGATCGGACACGCGGACGGCGACGGGCACGACCACGGGCACGGCGACGGCCCCCACCACCATCACCACGGCAACGAGAACGAGCTCGACGTGGCCGTGATGCCGGTGGGATCCCTCGGCGACGGCGACATCGCCGCCATGCGCGACGCGGCCGTGGCCGTCTTCTCGGACTGGGAACGGCGCGTGAAGCCGGGCGAGCGGATCGTGCCCGGCCCCAGCCTCAACAGGCTGCTCCTGGACCATGGCCAGGGGACCTTCAGGATCGAGGTCGAGAACCCCGGGCACTACCTCGTGTTCGAGGGATGCGGCGAGGACCCGCTTCACCTCCATGTCGGCGGTGAGATCGTCAGGCCGTCATGGCAGGCCGACTTCCACGCGGCGCACGAGCACAGCGAGGGCGTCGGCTCCGTCGGCATCCAGCAGGCGGGGGAGCTCGACGGCGGGCGCCTGAACGCGTGGATCAGCGAGCTCCTGCGCACCAAGGGCAACGACATCTACCGCATGAAGGGGGTCCTCAGCATCCGTGGCGCCGCCAAGCGCCTCGTGTTCCAGGGGATCCACATGCTCTTTGACGCCAAGTTCGACCGCGAGTGGGGTGCGGAGCCGCGCGTCAACACGCTCGTCTTCATCGGCAAGAATCTTGACCGGGCCGCGCTCTCGCAGGCGTTCAAGGCGTGCCTTTCGGCGTGAGGCGCCCATGCAGCTGACCAAGCACTGGGCCGGGCAGCTGGAAGACTACGCAATCGACCTGGCATGGTCGCCCGACGGGTCGGTCCTCGCGGCCGCGTCGGCATCCGGGCCGATCACGCTCTTCGCGGAGACGGACGGGGCGAAGCGCCACGAGCTTCCAGGCCACGAGGGCGGCTCGAACGCGGTTGCGTGGCGGCCAACGGGGATGCTCCTGGCGAGCGGCGGCCAGGACGGCGCCGTGAAGCTCTGGGACGGCGCCGCGGGCCAGCACGTCGCGACGGCGTCACTCGGCCGCGCCTGGGTCGAGCATCTTTCGTGGCGTCCGCAGGGCCCGGCGCCCGTCCTCGCCGCGGCGGCGGGCCGGAGCTTCGTGCTCCTGAACCCCGATGCGACCGTGCGCCACGGGTTCAAGGACGCCCCGAAGACCATCTCTGCGCTCGCGTGGCATCCCCAGGGGGGATGCACGGCCGTGGCCTACTTCGGGGGCGTGTGCCTCTGGGACGCGGACGACTTCGTGGCGCAGAAGGAGTATGCCTACGGCAACGGGATCCACGCCCTCGCCTGGTCGCCCGACGCCCGGTGGCTCGTCTCGGGTAACCAGGACCCGAGCGTGCACCTCTGGATGCCCGAGAGCGACGTCGAGCTGCAGATGAGCGGCTACGAGGGAAAGGTGCGCCACCTCTCGTTCGACCCAACGAGCCGCTGGCTTGCCACGAGCGGCAGCCAGGACGCCTGCCTCTGGGACTGCTCCGGCCCCGGGCCGGAGGGCCGCGAGCCCGTCATGTTGCCCCACGAGGCCCCGGTCTGCGGGGTCGCATTCCAGAGGACCCACAGCCTGCTGGCGACGGCGTCCCAGGACGGGACCCTGGTGCTCTGGAGCCCCGAGCGGCGGCAGCCGCTCAGGGCCACGGTCCGGATGCCGGCGGCCGCGGCCTGCCTGTCCTGGTCCCCCGATGACAAGCTCCTCGCGATTGGCTCCGAGAAGGGGTTCGTGTACGTCCTGCGCTGCGAACCATGAAGCCGTTTGAATTCCTGGGGCTGCCCGGGCTCCTCTGGCAGTCGCTCGGCCTGACGTTCGAGCTTGCCGCCGTCACGACGGTGATCCTGGGGGTCGTCGGCCTCCCGCTCGCCCACTGGCTGAACACCTCGCGCCGCGGGCTGGCCCCCATCGTCGAGACGCTCGTCGCCCTGCCGCTCGTGCTGCCGCCCACCGTCATCGGCTTCTACCTGCTCATCGGGTTCTCGCCGGACCACCCGCCCGGCAGCTGGTGGGTCGCGCTGACGGGCCACTCCCTCGCCTTCACGTTCGCCGGGCTCGTCATCGGCTCGGTGATCTATTCCCTGCCGTTCGCGGTCCAGCCCTTCCAGGTCGCCCTGAGGGGCGTTCCCCAGGAGCAGCTGGACGCCTGCGCGGCGCACGGGGCCCCGCCCTGGCACGTCTGGACGCGGGTGCACCTGCCGCTGGCCTCGCGCGGGATCGCGGCCGGACTCACGCTCGGTTTCGCCCACACGCTCGGGGAGTTCGGCGTCGTGCTGATGATCGGCGGGGCGATACCGGGCGTGACCAAGGTCGCCAGCATCTCCCTCTACGACCTGGTCCAGAACCTGGACTATTCCCGGGCGCACGCCTTCGCCGCGATCTTGATGGTCCTGTCCTTCGTGCTCATCCTGACCGCGACGCTCCTGAGGCGGCGCGAGCAGCAGCGATAGCCAATTAGGGGGCCGCGCGCTCCACGCCGAACACCGCGTCGGCGTAGTTCTCGGCGCTGAAGGCCTGCAGGTCCTCGGGCCCCTCGCCGAGCCCCACGAAGAAGATGGGCAGCCGCAGCTGGCGCCAGATCCCGACGATGGCCCCGCCCCGGCTCGTGCCGTCGAGCTTAGTGACGATGAGGCCCGTCAGGCCGAAGCTCTTGTGAAACGCCTTCGCCTGCTCGATCGAATTCGCGCCAAGCGAGCCGTCGACAACCAGCCAGGCGTGGTGCGGCGCGGCCGGGTCGAGCTTGGACACGACCTTTCTTATCTTCGAGAGCTCGATCATCAGGTTGCCCTTCGTGTGGAGGCGGCCGGCCGTGTCGATGATGACCCAGTCCCGCTTCCGGCTCCTGGCGGCCTGGACGGCGTCAAACGCGACCGCCGCCGGGTCCGCCCCCGGCTTGCTCGCCACCACCTCTAGGTCGAGCCGCGCGGCCCATGACTTGAGCTGGTCGATCGCCGCCGCGCGGAAGGTATCGCACGCGGCAAGGAGCACGGTCCCTCCCTCCTGCCTGAGCCGCCAGGCGAGCTTTGCCGCGGTGGTGGTCTTGCCCGACCCATTGACTCCGATGAGGACGATCACGGTCGGCGGCGACGCGGCCGGGGTGACCGCGCCCTCGGAGCCCGCGAGGGCGCGCCGCAGCACCTCCGCCCCTATTGCCGCGGCCTGCCGTCCCTCGAGCCCCTTCCCGCTGCGGGCGGCCTGCTTGATCTCCCCCAGGATCTCGGCCGTTGTCTCGACGCCGAAATCCGCGGCGAAGAGCGCCTCCTCCAGGCCCTCGAGCGACGAGGCGTCGATCCGGCGACCTCCGAAGAGCCCCTGCGTCTTCGACGAGATCGCAGACACCGTCTTGGCGAGGCCCTCCCTGAACTTCTTGAGAAGCGATATCACGTTTCGCCGTTTCCGCACCGTCGCCTAGTCGGAGGCCTTGCGGGCGTCCCGGCCGAGGTGGTCCTTCATGCGGTCAAGGATCCCGTTGATGAAGCGCTTCGAGTCGGCGTTCGAGAATTCCTTCGAGATGTCGATCGCCTCGTTGATCGAGACGACGGGCGGGATGTCCTTGCGGTGGAGCATCTCGAACATCGCGATCCGCAGGATCGCCAGGTCTATCTTCGCGATCCGTTCGAATTCCCAGTTCTGGGCGAGGACGCGGATCTGCTGGTCGATCTCCGCATGGTTCCTGATGACGCCGTCGATCAGCTCCTCGCCGAACGAGAAATGGTCCCTCGGCTTCTCCTGGCCCTCAAAAAACACCCTCAGGTCGTCGGCCAGGACGGCTGGCGGGTTAATGCTCCAGGCGTAGAGGTACTGGACAGCGGCCACCCGGCCGTCGTGGCGCTGAGCGTACTGGGCCTTGCTCATCGTGAAAGCCTCCTCCTGAGCGCCGCCATCGAGGCCGCCGCGTCCGCGAACTCGGCGCCGCGGGTGATCGGCTCGCAGTGGGGCGTGCCGCCCCGGATGGTGACGCCGAGCGCCTCGGTCGCCGCCTTCGACGCGCCCATGACCAGGTCGCCCTCGTTCTCGCATCGCTCGTCGTCGGTGACGATGACCATCCTGCCAGCGGCGATGTCAGCCATGGCCGACTCCACAGAGTCGAAGGGCGGCGGTTGGTTTAAGGGCATCCGGCCAAAATCGCCGTACGGACGCCACCTGTCAATTCGCGGCCATCCCCGGCCGCCTCGTTGGATCAGCCCGGGAAGTCGATGACGTAGCTCTCCACATCCGAGCTGCTGGACAACATTAGGGTGATGTGCAGCTTGAAGGCGTGCGGGGGCTTGACGGGATAGTCGGACGCG
Source organism: Opitutaceae bacterium (assembly GCA_003164715.1). Taxonomy (GTDB): domain Bacteria; phylum Verrucomicrobiota; class Verrucomicrobiia; order Opitutales; family Opitutaceae; genus Palsa-1447. The sequence goes on from PLTZ01000052.1 coordinate 17,303, forward strand.
AGCACCGCGGGATCGTCTGTCGGCAGAAGCTCGGTGCGCTCGCTGTTGGGCTGGTAGTGGACCGGCCAGCGAAGGACCGCCGACGTCTTGTCCGCGGGCACAGGCTTCTTCTTTTCGTTGTAGAACGTGATCCGGAACGTGCCGTTCTTGATCTCCACTCCGATGTAGCCGCCCTGATGGCGCGGGACCGTGGTGCCCGCGATCGTTCCCTCCTTGTCATCGTCGGCGGGCGCCTTGGGGGCGGCCGGGGCGGCGACGGCGCAAACGGCTGACAACAGGAGTCCGGACAAGACCAGAAAAACACCTCGCTTCATCGCCTGGAAACCTATGGCCGCGGCCCGGGTTCCGCAAGTTTCTTCACGGAACGTATTGACATCGAGTCCTTTAGACCTACCCAGCGCTTGAGACGCTCCGCGATGGCCGACTCGGCGCCCGCGGTCTTTGGCGTGTAGAGTCGCACGGGGCGCTCCATGTAGTCCTGACCGGACACCCCCTCCGGAAAGTCATGCGAATAACGGTAGCCCTTCCCGTGGCCCATCCGCTTGCTCGCCTGGCCCCCCTTGTCGCGAAGATGCTCCGGCACGGCTTGCACGGGCTCCTCCGCCAGCACGCGGTGGGCCTCCCCGAGAGCGAGCGTGGCCGAATTGCTCTTGGGGGCCGTCGCAATGTAGAGCGTCGCGTGGGCGAGCGTGAGCTCGGCCTCGGGCAGGCCCACGAAGTCGACGGCATGGTGAGCGGCCACGGCCAGCGGCAGCGCGTTCGGATCGGCGAGGCCGACGTCCTCGCTGGCCAGGATGACGATCCTGCGGGCCACGAACCGGGGGTCCTCCCCTCCCGCGAGCATCTTGGCCAACCAGTACATCGCCGCGTCCGGATCGGACCCGCGGCAGCTCTTGATGAAGGCGGAGATCGTGTCGTAGTGCTCGTCCTCGTCGGCATCGTAGCGGATCCTCCTTTCGCGCGCGAAGAGCGCGAGGTCCTCCACCGTGATCGCCGACGGCCCGGCCTTCCCAAGCGCGATGACCTCGAGGGCGTTCAGCGCGCGCCTCAAGTCCCCGTCGCAGAAGACGGCGAGTTCGGAGAGGATCTGCGCGGTGGCCGTGACGCCGAGGCCGCCGAGGCCGCGCTCCGCGTCCGCGAGCGCCACCGCGAGGACACCCGCGACCGCGTCGGTCGACAGGGGCTCCAGCCGGAACAGGTGGCTCCGGGACAGCAGCGGCGGGTTCACATAGAACCCCGGGTTGTGGGTCGTCGCCCCGATGAGCCGGACGACGCCCTGCTCGACGTCGGGCAGCAGCAGGTCCTGCTGCGTCTTGTTGAACCGGTGGAGCTCGTCGATAAAGAGGATCGTGCGCGCGCCGGGCGCCCTCCTTGCGACCCCGAGGACGTCCCGGAGCTCGGCCACGTTGGACATGACGGCGTTGACGCGCACGAAGCGGCTGCGCGTCTCGCGGGCAATCGCCTCAGCGATGCTCGTCTTACCGCTGCCCGGCGGGCCGTAGAAGAGCAGCGACCCGAAGTTGTTCTGGGCCACGAGGCGAGCGAGCAGGCTGCCCGGCCCTAGGATGTGGTCCTGGCCCACGACCTCCGAGAGGGCACGCGGCCTCATCCGTACCGCCAGGGGCCGGCCCGCGGCGCCGGGCGCCGCCTCCGGCATCGCGGCGTCGGGCTCTGAGAAGAGTTCGCTCTGGTCGTCGGAGCTCATGGGTGCGCCCGGCCAATCTCCCCCCATTGCCCGAGGATGAAAAGGCATTTCCTTGCCCTTGGCGCCGCGACGGGCGATCCTTGGCATCCAACCATGAAGAGCTCCTACGAACTGGCGATGGAACGGCTGTCCAAATCGGACTCCGGCTCCGCGACGACCCTCACACCGGAACAGCGCGCACGGCTCGCCGAGGTGGACCGGGTCTTCCAGGGGAGGCTCGCCGAGCGCGAGATCTTCCTGAAACAGCGCCTTGAGCAGGCCCTCACGGGCCAGGATGCCGACGAAGTGGAAAAGATCCGAAAACAGATCGCGTCCGAAAAGGCTCGCCTCAAGGAGGATCGGGAGTCCGAGAAGGACAAGATCCGCTCGGGGAAGGCCTGACGGGGGGCGTTCCCTAGAACCCGAAGTCAAAGTCGGCGACCACCGGCAGGTGGTCCGACGCCAGCGTGTGCTCGACGGAATGGCCGACGCAGCGCAGACCCGAGTTGTAGAAGATGTGGTCGAGGACGAACGGCCTGCGGTGCCACGTCGGGACCTTGTACTGGACCGTCGCGTACCCGAACTCCGCAAACTGCTCCACGAGCGAGGCATGCTGGCTGACATTGAAGTCGCCGCCGAGGATCGTCGGCAGATCCGACGAGGCCAACCGGTCCGCGACCAGATCCCGCTGCCAGGGGAACATCGTGCTGCTCGAGCCCAGCATGAAGAACGCCAGCAGGTGAACGTTGAAGAACTGGACCTCCCTATCGCCGACGATTGTCTTCGCGCCGATCATCAGCCGGTCGGTCGGCGTCGTCTTCTTGCCGCCGAACTCGAACTCGATCGCGGGCGAGGGAACGTCGACACGGAACTTCTCGAGGAGCGGCGTCTTCGAGAAGATCGCCAGCCCGATCCCGAACGGAAGCTCGCGCGGATCCGCCTTGGGGTACGAGAACCAGCTGTCGTAGTCCGTCAGCGCCTCCTTTATCCGCGTGTAGTTCGGCGGGGGCTCGATCTGGACGCCGCCCACGCAGGCATGCTCGACCTCTTGGAGCAAAACGACATCCGGATTGTGCTTTTTGATCTCGGCAATGGTCCGCTCGATGTCGATGGGCACGTCGTCGGGAGAGCTGGCGCTCCAGCCCATTCCAAACTGCATGTTGAACTGTAGAACCCGGAACATGACGCACTAGGACCCCAAGGCTTCGGGCCTTAAAAGTTGAGCCTGAAATACCATGGCTATCGCAATTATTCGTGGCTTCGCCAACAGATTGCAGCAACTTTTTATTGGACGATCCTCGCGTTTTGCGACCCCTATTCGGGTTCGGCTGAACCCTCCACGACCCACTCCCGGGCCTCCGGGACCTGCCCCAGAAATGCGCAAAGCGCCGCCCCGAGGTGTTCGGCGTAGCGGAAATGGGCGCCCATGCCCGTCCGCAGTTCCGCCTCGTAGATGAATTTGTCCGCGTGGGTTCCGTGCTCGAAAGGCGTCTGGGCGCCAAGCAGGAGCGAATAGACATAGGACGGCGATCCCCGCCTCATGAGTTCACGCGTAAGTTCGAGTTGGTCATTAAGAAGCGCAATGTGCCCGACGCGCGGGATCTCCGGGGGCAGATAGAATCCGGCCTGGATCACCGGCGTGTAGCGGTTGCCGGTCCGATGCCGGTTCAGGTCGCGGAGTTCCGCAAGGGCCATATTGTTCCATGCGAATGTCACCCGCATCCGCCGGGTCGCCTGCCCCTGCTGGCCGTAGCGGTTGGCCCGGTGCCTGAGCGCCTCGGCGACCGGCTGGGCCTGCGGGAGCCAAGGTGGCGCAGAGCGGTCCACGCTCACCCACACCTGGTCGCCCAGCGGTTCCGCGCTCAGGCGCTCAAGCCCCATCTGCAGCGAGACCGCAAGCTCCTGGCGAGCCTGCTCTTGGAACGACCCCTCGGCCGAGCTGTGCCGCATTAGGCGCGGCGACTGCTTGACCAACTCGTCGCGGATGAGCGCCGCCGCGGCGCGCGCCTCGGGGTGCGGCAGCGAGTCGAGCTGCTTCACCGTCTGTGCCCACATCCGGGAGGTCTGCACGAGCCCTACGTTCGTCCTCGTCGCAAAGGGGACAAAATACCGGGCCCGGTCCAGTGCGTAGTTCTTCCGGATCCGGGCGACCACCGCGGGCTTGGCGTCCTTCGGCAGGCGGATGCGCCCGGGCTCCGCCACCGACAGCGCGTCCAGGCGGGCGTATTCCGCATGGTACGCGGCGAACGCCCGGGCCAGCACGTCGCGCCACCGGGGTGCGAGATCCTCGGGAATCCCGAGCTCGCCCGCCTCCGGGATGTTCCGCGGATCCATCGCGATGTAGCGCGTGCTCGATTCCTGCCCGTCGGCCATCTGCGCGATTTCAAACAGCTTGTACGCAAGCCACATCGAGACCCCGTCTAGCGCGACCGCCAGGCCTCCCGTCAGCCCGCCGATCGACGCATGGCCGTAGTCGACGAACTTGAGGATCCGGTCGATCGAGGCCTCGGGATTCGCAACGTCCACCTTTGCGAGGATGGCCGCGATGCCCTCGTTGCTGCGCGAGTACCTCGCGAGCACCGAGGCGAGCAGTTCGGGGGTGACCTTCGGCAGGTCTGCGGCGCTGGGGGGAGGGACCAATGCGAGCCCGGTAACCTTCATCATCGAATATGAATCAGTCAGCATTTGCACCCGGAAACAAACTGGAAAAGGCCGGGCCGGCGAAATACTTTCATGCGCGCCCGCGCCGTAACATTTTCCCGAAACCGGCGTCTATTAAGGCAACAGCCTATCCAATTCCCATGAAGATCACACAGCTCTCCCTCATCGCCCTTGCGCTCGGCGCGGCCCCCGTGGCCGTGCGCGCGGGGCTGGACATCGGCATCAACATCGGCGGACCCGAGGTCATCGTCCGCAGCGCGCCGCCTCCCGAGCGCATGGAGGTCATCCCCCAGGACCCGGGACCCGGCTACATCTGGATCCGCGGCCACTGGGTGTGGCGCCACGAGCGCTGGGAATGGTTCGACGGACACTGGGACCGCGTGGCCCGTCCCGGGTACGCGTGGATCCCCGGCCAGTGGGTCGCCCGAGGATCAGGCTGGGTCTGGATCGAGGGGCACTATTCCACACAGCCCCCGCCCCCGCCGCCTCGCCCGGGCCAGCAGGTCGAGGTGGTCGCCTCAGAGGCCCCGCCCACACCCATTGTCGAGGCCATACCCGTCGCCCCGGGCCCTGAATTCTTCTGGATCGGCGGCCACTGGCACTGGAACGGCGGATGGGTCTGGATCCGCGGGCATTTCGACCGCCATCCCCATTTCCATCCCGGCGCCTATTGGGAGGCCGGCCGCTGGGACCGCAGGGGCGGATCCTGGGTTTGGCACGAGGGGCACTGGCGGTAGGCCGCCGCGCCGTCACCCACAGGGCCGGGCTCCCAAGCCCGGCCTTTTCAGTGTCCGGAGACCAGGCGGCCCAGCGGGCCCTGGTAGAGCCCGAGGACCACCGTCGCCGCGGCGAGCGCCGCAAGGGTGATGCGAAGCACCCTGCCGCCTCCCGTGCGCGCCCGCTGCGCGATTTCGGGGGAGATCGGGGCTTCGTCGTTGAAGTAGGCAGCGCGGATCCAGCCGAAGTAGTAGTAGATCGAGATCACCACGCCGGCGATCGCGACCGCCAGCAGCCCGAAATGGCCCGCCCTGAACGCGGCGACGAATACGAAGAGCTTCGCGGCGAACCCGGCGAGCGGCGGGATGCCCGCGAGCGAGCCGAGGCCGCAGGCCAGCACGCCTCCCAGAAACGGGCTCTCCTTGGCGAGGCCGCAGTAGTCGCTCAGCTCCTGGGTCGTGTCGTCGGGGCCTGAGAGGATCGTCATCACGCCGAACACCGCGAACGAGGCGATGAGGTATGCGATGAGGTAGAAGTACACCGCGCCCACGGCTCTCGGCCCCTGGCCGACGGAGGCCACGGCGAGCAGGATGAAGCCCGCGTGGGAGACGCCCGACAAACCGATCAGGCGCTTCACGTTGTTCTGCTTTAGGGCCGCCAGGTTCCCGAAGAGGATCGTGGCGGCCGCCATGAACGTGAGCACCGGGCCGACCAGCCATTCGTAGGCCGCGAACACCTCGGTGACCAACACCAGCAGGACGACGAAGCCCGCGGCCTTGGAGGCGACCGCGAGGAGCGCGGTGACCGGCGTCGGGGCGCCCTGGTACACGTCCGGAACCCAGATCTGGAACGGGAAGGCGCCTATCTTGAACGCGAGGCCCGAGAGGACGAGCACGATGCCGGCCGCGGCCACGAAGTTGTGCGGGTTGGCCCCGAGGAACTGGGAGAGCCCGACAAACTGCATCGCCTCGCCCGTCCTGCCCGCCAGCCCGGGGCTGCCGGCGACGCCGTACAATAGGACGATCCCGAAAAGCAGGAGGGCCGAGCTGAGGGCGCCCATCACCAGGTACTTGAGCCCCGCCTCGAGCGTCCTCGGGTTCGAACGGGTGTAGCTCACGAGGATGTACAGGCCCACCGTCACCGTCTCGAGCGCCACAAAGAGCATGATGAAGTTCCGGCTCTGGACGAGCAGCATCATGGCCGCCGCGACGACGAGGACGATGTGGTGGAACTCCACGCGGGGCACGCCCCGGCCGGGCAGGCTCGCGCGCGCCAGGATCGAGACGAAGATCGACGAGACCAGGAAGAACACCCGCATCACCTGCCCCGAGGGCGACTGCATCAGGAGCCCGTTGAAGGTCTCCCGGTAGGCGGTGTCGAAGTTGGCCAGGAGCACGGCGAGGATGCCCAGCTGGCCCAGGATCGACACGGCGGGGATCCCCTTGCGCGCCGCCCGCGGAAGGACGGTCTCCAGGACGAGCAGCAGGAGGGCGAGGCAGCCGAGGGAGAGCTCGGGCCAGATGGCCGGCCAGGGGTTTCCTGCGGCGAGTTCTCGGAGGGAGGGGAAGTCCATGGTGCGGCGGCGCCTTTCGCGTTATCGGTTGGCCACGACGGCGGCGGGCTCGCCCGCGAGCGCCCGGTCGATACCTGTGGACAGCGACCGGGGCCACAGCCCGATGAAGACCATCGCCGCGACCAGGACCAGGGCCGGAAGCTTCTCGCTCCATCCGATGTCGGGGGGCGGCTGGGTCGCGCACAGCCGCGTGAACGACGCCGACGGGCGCCCGAAGAAGACCTTGGCCACGGCGCGCAGGCCGTACACCGCCGAGATGACGGTGCCCGTGAGCGCGACCACGGTGAGCGCGTGCGAGAAGCTCCATAGCGCGAAGAAGATCGGCAGCTCGCCCCAGAAGTTGGCGAACCCCGGAAGGCCGATGCTGGCAAACGTCGCGACGAGGAACAGGGCCGCGAGCACCGGGGCCCTCGGCGCGAGACCGCCCATCTGGTCCATGTCAAACGTGTGCACCCGGCGGTGGATGCTGGTCGAGAGCAGGAAGAGGAGGGCGACCGAGAGCCCGTGGCCCACCATGAGCATCACGACGCCGCCCGCGCCGAGCACCGATCCGGCGGCGATCCCGAGGAAGGCGTAGCCCATGTGCATGACGGAACTGTAGCCGACCATCTGCTTCAGGTCCCGCTGGGCCATGGTGACGAGCCCGATCACGACCACGTTGCCCACGGCCGCAAGGACCGCCAGGCCGTGGCTCCAGTGCAGGGCGCCGAGCGGCAGGATCGGCAGAGCGATCTGCACCAGGCCGTAGAGGCCGAACTTCTTGAGGACGCCCGCGTGCAGCATGGCCGCCGAGCTCGGCGCGGCCCCGTATCCCAGGGGCGCCCACGAATGGAACGGCCAGAGCGAGACGAGGATCCCGAAGCCAAACAGCAGGAGCCCGTAGATGTGCTTCTGCGTGACCTCGCCGAGCGGGCTTGACGCCAGCGTGTCGCGAAGCGCCATCAGGTCGAAGCTGCTCGCGCCGCTCTTCGCGTAGATGGCGATCAGCCCCAGGAGCGAAAGCATCGCGCCGAGCGTCAGGTAGATCGTCATCGTCATCGCCGCGTAGCTGCGGTCGCGCCCGCCCCAGATGCCGACCATGATGAAGGTCGGGATGAGCGCCATCTCGTGGAACAGGTAGAAGAAGGCGACGTCCACGCTCGCGAACATCCCCATGAGGCCCGCCTGCATGACCAGCAGGAGCGCAAGGTAGGTCTTCATCCGCTCCGCGCCCGACTGGATCGCGTAGAGCCCCGCCGCGAGGCCCACAATGCCCGCGAGCACGAAGAGCGGCAGCGAGATCCCGTTGAGCCCGAGCTTCAGCCCGATGCCGAAGCCGTCGAGGCCGGTCGAGTAGCTCGACAGGAACGCGTAACCGTGGGACTCCTTCGCCGCGTCCCCGAAGCTCCACCACGCCCAGAGGGCCGTGAGCGCGGGGACCGCGAATCCCGCATAGGCGAGCTTCATGACCCATCGTTTCGGCAGGCCGAGCACGATCGCGACCGCGAGGGACAGCGGCGCGGCGACCGCTAGCAGGAGGGGATCGAGGGAGAGGTTGCTCATCGCATGTTTCAGAGGACCCCGGCGGCGAAGGCCCAGAGGATCACAACGCCGCCCAGGAACCAGTAGACGTAGTTGCTGAGGCGGCCCGTGTGCAGCGAGCGGGCGCCGAAGCCCGCGACCTCCGTGACGCCGGCGAGCCCCCGGACCACGGCGCCGGCGAGCCCGACGAGGTCCAGGAAGTTGAGGACCATCGCCGCGCGCTGCTGGACCTTCGCGACGTAGTAGTCGTAGGCCAGGTCGAACGACGCCCGAAGCGACGTCAGGAACCCGAAGACCGCCGGGAACCTCTGGTCGAGCGCGTCGGCTCCGTCCGTCCTGTAGAACGCGAGCGCGGCGCCCGCGCCGACCACCAGCACGGCCACGCTCGTGGCGAGGACGGCCGCGAAGGCCGTGCCGGACGCCTCGGGAACCTGCGAGAGCACGCCGTCGAACGCCCTCGGATAGAGGCCCCGGTACCCGCCGACCGCCGAGAGGGCCGCGAGCAGGACGAGCGGCGACGTCAGCGAGATCCCGCCCTCGTGCGCATGCTCCACGGGCTCGCTCCTCGGCGCCCCGAGGAAGACGATCTTCCAGAGGCGCAGCATGTAGAAGGCGGTCAATACCGCGGTCAGCGCGAGCACCGCAAAGACCGCCGGGTTGTTGTCGTACGCGAGCGCCAGGATGGCGTCCTTCGAGAAGAAACCCGACAGGAACGGGACGCCGGCGATCGCGGCGACGCCGACCGTGAACGCCCAGAACGTGAGCGGCATCCTGGCCTTAAGGCCGCCCATCCTGAAGATGTCCTGCTCGTGGTGGCAGGCGACGATCACGGAGCCGGACCCGAGGAACAGGAGCGCCTTGAAGAAGGCGTGGGTCGTCAGGTGGAACATGGCCGCCCCGACCGAGCCCAGGCCGAACGCCGCGACCATGTAGCCGAGCTGCGAGATCGTTGAGTAGGCGAGCACCTTCTTGATGTCGCGCTGCGTGACGGCGCAGAGGGCCGCGTAGAGCGCGGTGAGCGTCCCCACCCATGCGATGACCTCCGCCGCCTGCGGGACCATCAGGACGTTGATGCGGCACAGCATGTAGACGCCCGCGGCCACCATCGTCGCCGCGTGGATCAGCGCCGAGACCGGGGTCGGCCCCTCCATCGCGTCGGGCAGCCACACCTGGAGGGGCAACTGCGCCGACTTGCCGACCGCGCCGCAGAAGAGGAGCAGCGGGATCAGCCTGCTGTAGGCCACGTGCGCGAGGCCGTGGCCCTCCCCGAGGGCCGAGAGGCTCACGGTCCCGTTCGTCCAGTAGCACAGGATGATCCCCAGCAGCAAGCCGAAGTCCCCCACCCGGTTCACGATGAAGGCCTTCTTCGCGGCGTCCGCCGCGGACGCCTTCGCGTTCCAGTGGCCGATGAGGAAGTAGGAGCTGAAGCCGACAAGCTCCCAGAAGATGAACATCATGAATAGGTTGTCCGCGAGGACGATCCCGGTCATCGAGAACATGAAGATCGAGAGGCCCCCGTAGTAGCGCGACCTGGCGGAGTCGTCGCGCATGTAGCCGAGCGAGAACACGTGCACGCAGAGCCCGACAACCCCGACGACGCTGAGCATGAGCGCCGCAAGGTCGTCAACCTTGAACCCGATGCGGACGGAGAAGGAGCCGAAGCGCAGCCACTCCAGGGAATCGGCGAAGCGCGCGCCTCCGAGAGCGAGCCAGAGTGCGCCGGCGGCCACGAGCGCGGCCGCTGCGACCGACACCGCCGACGCAAGGGCCGGCCTCCTTCCCAGGAAAAGCGTGATCAGCGCGGCCGAGCCGAGCGGCGCCAGGAGAACAAGCAGTGCGGTGTGAAGGGGTGTCATCGGCTGCGAATCAGTGCTTCAGGGAGTTGAGCTCGTCCACCTGGACCGTCTGGCGCGCGCGGAAGAGCGCGACGATGATCGCCAGGCCCACGGCCACCTCGGCCGCCGCCACGGTCAGGATGAAGAACACGAACACGTCGCCGTCCTCCGTGCCGTTGAACCGCGAGAACGCGACAAGCGCCAGCGTCGCCGCCACCAGCATGAGCTCTAGGCACATGTAGATGACCAGGGTGTTGCGGCGGATGAGCACGCCGAGGAACCCCACGGCGAAGAGCGCGGCGCTCAGCATCAGGTAGGCCTCGAGGTGGGGCGTCATCGGGGATCCTCCGGCTCCGCCATGCGCCGGCTCAGGACGACCACCCCGAGCATAGCGACCAGCAGAAGAAAGCCCATCACCTGCACCGGCAGCAGGTAGGTCGTGAAGAGCTGGTAGGCGTAGAGTTTGAGCGACGACCCGACCGAATGGCCCACGGGCGCCGCGTCGGCGATCCTGCCGCGCACGGCGAGCAGGTCCAGGCCCGTGATGAGGAGCGCCGCGGCGACGACCCCCGCCACCAGGCTCGCGACCCGGGGCCGCCAGGGCTGGCCGCCCTGCATGTCGAGCAGCATGATGATGAAGAGGAAGAGCGCGACGACCGCGCCCGCGTAGACGAGGATCAGGACGAACGCCAGGAGGTAGGCGTGCAGCTGCACGAAGAGGCCCGCGATCCCCGCCAGGCACAGGAGCAGGCACATCGCCCCGTTGACCGCGTTCTTGCTCAGCACGACGCCCAGGGCGCAGGCGAGCGTGAGGACCGAGAGGGCTGTGAAGGCGAGCTGCTCCATCGGTGGGTCCCTCAGTGGCGCCCCCCGGCGCGCTCCTCGGCGGCCTTCTTCACGTCCCATTTGAAGTGCTTGTCGGGGAGCGTGCCGCCGAGCTCGTAGAGGCGGTCCTTGTGGTTCACCAATTCCGCGCGGCTGTAGCCCGATGTCGAGTACTGCGTCTGCAGGACGATCGCCTCCTCCGGGCAGACCTCCTCGCAGAGGCCGCAGTAAATGCAGCGGAGCATGTCGATGTCGAAGGCCTGCGGGGCCTTCTCGACGTGGTCGACTCCCGCCCCCGCGGCGACCGAGCCCGGGACGATGCGTATCGCCTTCGGCGGGCACACGAATTCGCAGAGCTGGCACGACACGCACTTCTCGCGCCCGTGCGGATCCATGACGAGCGTCGGCACCCCCCGGTATCCGGGAGGGATCGCGGGCCGCTCCTCCGGATACTCCATCGTCTCGGCGGGGCGCAGAAAGTGCTTAATCGTCGTCAGCATCCCGCCGAAGATCTGCGGCAGGTAGGCGCGTTCCACCAGGGTCAGGGTCTTTCGTTGGACTTGGATGACGGCCATGGCGCGTGGTTTATCCCTGCAGGAAGTAAATCCCTACCGCGTAAGCAATAAGGTTGGCGATGGAAAGGGGAAGCAGCTTCTGCCAGCCGATCCTCATCACCTGGTCGTAGCGGAAGCGCGGAACCGTCCAGCGCACCCACATGAACACGAAGATGGTCGCAAGGACCTTCGCGACGAAGATGGCGATTGAGACGAGGCCCACCGCGAGCGGGTGGAGCCAGAACGCCCAGCCGGTCACGTGGTGGAGCCCCTCCATGAGGGTGGCCAGCGGCAGCCACGGCAGGAGGTTCCAGCCGCCGAGGAACAGGAGCGAGAAGACGGCGGAGCCGACGATCATGTTGGCGTACTCCGCGACGAAGAAGAGCGACCACTTGAACGCGCCGTACTCCGTGTGGAACCCCCCCACCAGGTCCGCCTCGGACTCGGGCATGTCAAAGGGCTGGCGGTTGGTCTCCGCGAAGAGCGCGACGGCAAAGATGAGCGCCGAGACCGGCATCGTGAAGAGGAACCACGCGCCGCCCCAGCCCGAGGTCCCACTCTGGAACGCCACCACGCGCGCGAGGCTGAGCGAGCCGCTGGATCCGGGCTCGTTCACCCAGAGGAACACCGGAAGCACGGACAGCGTCATCGAGAGCTCGTAGGAGATCAACTGCGCCGAGGCGCGGACGCCGCCGAGGAACGGGTACTTGGAGTTCGAGGCCCATCCCGCGAGGATCAGCGAATAGATGCCCAGCGACGCCACCGCGAACACGGCCAGGATCCCGATGTCCACGTTCGCCAGCACGAGCGGGACCACCCCGCCGTGCGGATCGAGGTAGGCGCCGAACGGGACCACCGTGACGGTCGTGAACGCGGGGACCATCGCGATGACGGGCGCCAGGGTGTAGTAGACCCGGTGGACGTGGTCCGGGAGCGGCTCCTCCTTGAACACGAACTTCCCGCCGTCCGCCATCAGCTGCCACAGGCCCAGGCGCTGCAGGAACCGCGTGCCAGGGATCCCGACCAGGAAGGGGGGGATCGACCGGTTCGGTCCGGGCCTGCGCTGGATCCAGGCCGAGACCTTCCGCTCCGCCATCGAGCACGCCGCCGCGACCGGGAAGATGAACAGGATGACCGCGAGGCCCTTGACCACGGCCTGGACGACCACCGGGAGCCCGAAGAAGAAGTCAGCCACGGGAAGCCTCCTTTCCCGCGGGCGCCGCCGGGCTGTAGTGCAGCCCCGGCCCCTCGGCAAACGGAAGGCCGGCCCATGGCGTCCCGTCGACCTGGAGCCCCGTGTCCGGGATGTTGCCGTAGCTCATCATTGCGAGCGCAGGCACCTCGGAGGCGATCGCCGTCCAGAGCGCGCCGACGTCCGCCGTGGCGATGGGTCGGCCCACGGCGCCGAGAAGCCTTGAGAGGGCGACCAGGTCGTCCGTGGCGCCCGCCGGGCCCGGCACCGCCCGGGCGAAACGCTGGATCCGGAACTGCTGGTTGATGAACGTCCCGTGCTTCTCGAACACGGTCAGGGTCGAGATCACGACCTTCGCGGCCGCGCTGGTCGCGTTGGCGTGGGTCCCGAGGTAGATGACGGACACCCTCGCCAGCTGCGCCGCGCTCAGGCCGGCCGCGGCCAGGTCCTCGCCCATCGAGACGACCGAGGTCACGCTCCCCGAGTCGATTAACGCCCCCAGGGCGTCGAGTCTTCCCGACGGCAGGGCGTCGACGAGCCCGGTGACGAGCGCGCCCCTCACGTTCGGGTTCCTGTCGGCGGACACCAGGATCCGGTCGCCCTCGCCCACCCGGGAGACAAGCCACGCCTTCGCCTTGAGCGCCACGGCGAGCTTCCTCGTCAGGAACTGCTCCTCCACCGAGCTCCTTCCCGACCCGACCACCGCGGCCCCCCCCCTTAAGAGGAGCTCAGCCGCCGCCTTCACCGCCAAGTCGAGGGCGCTCTCGGCCCCGTTCACGCGGGCGCAATCGAGGCGGCCGTCGCCGCGGATCGCCTTGTAGAGGGCCCGGCCGCTGTCGGCCATCCAGGTGTCGTTCACCGCATCGTTCTGGCGCGGGGTGATCCGGTAGACGACCCCCTCCCGCGACCACAAGAGCGTGTTAGCGCCCGCGCTCGATTCGGCGTCGATGCTGGGGGTCTGCTTCAGGAACCAGACCCGCATCTTGAACCGGAAGTCCGTGCTCGTGAGCGCCCCGACCGGGCAGATGTCCACGGTGTTGAGCGAGTAGTTGCCCTCGAGCCTGCGGCCGGGGTAGCACGTGAGCGTCGTGTAGCTGCCCCGGTCCGTGAACCCGAGGACGTCGTCCTTGGCGATCTCCTTGCAGAAGCGGATGCAGCGCGAGCACAGGATGCAGCGCTCGTCGTCCAGCATGACCCTGGGGCCGAGGAGCGTCCGCTTCGGCTTCACGTTCTTCTGCTCGATGTAGCGCGAGTATCCCCGGCCGTAGCCCGCCGACTGCTCCTGGAGCTTGCACTCGCCCGCCTGGTCGCAGATCGGGCAGTCGAGCGGGTGGTTGACCAGGAGGAACTCCATCACGCCCTCGCGGCAGTCCTTCACGAGCGGGCTCGTCGTACGGACGTGGAGCCCCGGCATCGCGTTCGTCGCGCAGGCGATCGCCGGGCGCGGCCCCCAGTTGACCCGCTGCTTGCCGGTTGCCGGGTCGATGACCGGCGCCTTGGTCGCGGGATCCACGGCCGGCATGCCCGTCTCCACCAGGCACATCCGGCAATTGCCGACGACCGACAGCTTGGAATGGTAGCAGTAGTGCGGCACGTCGACGCCAACCCGGCGCGCGGCCTCGATCATGTTGGTGCCCTTCGGGACGGAGACCTCCCTCCCGTCGATGGTGACGGTGATCAGGTCGGATGTGGCGGGTTGAATCATCGGTCGGGTCCTTGAAAGGGGTCCTTGCCGCGGGGCGGCCTCAGACGAGCTCGGGCGCCTCCCTGGCCCCGGTTTCCTTCTTGGCCTGCGCGTACGCCTTGAACTCGTCGCCGAACTTGGCGACGAAGCTCTGGGTCGGCCAGGCGCAGGCCTCGCCGAAGGCGCAGATCGTGCGTCCGGCGATCTGGTCGGCCACGCTCTTCAGGAGCGCCCCGTCCTCCGCCCTCGCCTCCCCGTGGACCATGCGGGCGGTGATCTTCTTCATCCAGAGCGAGCCCTCGCGGCAGGGCGTGCACTGCCCGCAGCTCTCGTGGGCGTAGAACGCGTTGATGTTGCCGAGCGCCTCGACCATGCTGACGGAGTCGTCCATCACGATCACGCCGCCCGAGCCGCCCATCGAGCCCGCCGTGGCCAGCGAAGCGAAATCCAGGGGTATGTCCTCGACGCCCCAGTCGTACTCGACCATCTCGACGCCGACCTTGCGCTTGCCCCTGAAGCGCTCCCCGAACCGGAGCACCTTCGCCGACGAGCCGCCCGGGATGACCGCCTTGAATTTGCGGCCGGGCAGCGGCCCGCCGCACACCTCGTAGAGGAGCTGGCCCAGCGTGATCTTGCCCAGCGCGAACTCGTAGTAGCCCGGGCGCTGGACGTGGCCCGAGACACAGTAGATCCGCGTGCCCGTGTTGTTGAGGGTTCCGATCTTAGAGAAGGCCTCGCCGCCCATGTCCGCAATGTGCTTCACGTGGCAGAGCGTCTCGACGTTGTTCACGATCGTCGGGCACTGGTAGAGGCCGAGGACCGCCGGATAGTACGGCGGCTTGATGCGCGGATAGGGGCGCTTGCCCTCGAGGGACTCGATGAGCCCGGTCTCCTCGCCGCAGATGTAGGCGCCCGCCCCGCGGTGGACGTAGATCTCGCAGCCGTAGCCGGTGCCGAGGATGTCGGGGCCCGCGAAGTTGGCGGCCCGCGCCTCCGCGATCGCCTTCTCGAGGATCCTGGCCCCCTGCGGGAACTCGCCCCGAATGTAGATGAAGGCGCGCTCCACCTTGTTCGCGAAGCAGGTGATCATGATCCCCTCGATCAGCTGGTGCGGGTCCTGGTGGATGATGTAGCGGTCCTTGAACGTCCCCGGCTCGGACTCGTCCGCGTTCACGATCAGGTAGACGGGCTTGCCGCTCCTCCTGTCGAGCAGCGTCCACTTGACCCCGCAGGGGAAGCCGGCGCCGCCCCGGCCAAGGAGCCCCGACCGCTTCACCTCGTCGACCAGCTCCTCGGGCCTGCGCTTCACGGCCCTCCTGAGCACCTCGTAGCCGCCGTTGCGCACGTAGCACGCGAGGTCGTTCGAGTACCCGGGCTCGTCGATGTGCCTGAAGATCATCCGGTATTGTTCGGGCGCGGGCATGGGCGTTCGCTCTAGGGTTTTCCGGCGGGGGCTCCCGCCTCGGCCTTGATCTTCTCGGAAAGCGCGCGCGCCTTCGCCGGGTCCACCTTCTCGTGGAGCTCCTCGTCGATCATGACGACGGGCGCAGTGCCGCAGCTCGCCAGGCACTCGACGAACTCGATCGTCACCGCGCCGTCCGGCGAGACCTCGCCCAGCTTGGTGCCGAACTGCCGCTGGAACTCCGCGCAGGTCCGGTAGCCCCCCATGATCGCGCAGGAGAGGGTCCGGCAGACCTTGATGTGCCTGCGCCCGATCGGCTTGCGCCGGAACATCGGGTAGAACGAGACGAGCTCGTAGACGTTGATCGGCTGGAGCCCCAGCTTTGCGGCGATCCACTCGATCGCCTCGTCGGAGATGAGCCCCTGGTCCTCCTGGACAAGGTGCATGACGGGCAGCACGGCGCTGCGCTTGACCGGGTAGTGCGCGACGGCCTCGTCGATCCTGCTGAGGGTTTCGGGCTTGAGGTTCATCATCGGTCGCACTCGCCCATCACGAAGTCGAACGAGCCCAGGATCGCCACGACGTCGGACACCATGGCGCCGACGCAGACCCTGGGCAGGATCGAGAGGTTGCAGAACGAGGGGGAGCGGATCTTGAGCCTCCACGGGACCCCGCCGCCCTTCGAGACGACGTAGAACCCGAGGGCCCCCTTGGGGTTCTCGGCCTCGAAGTAGACCTCGCCCGCGGGCATCTGCGGCCCCTCCGTGACGAGCATGAAGTCCTGGATCAGCTCCTCCATGGACGTGAGCACCTTGTCCTTCGGGGGGGCGAAGATGCGCCGGGCGTCCTCGGCGTACCACTTGCCCGCCGGCAGCCCGGCGATCGCCTGGCGGATGATGCGCACCGACTGCCTCATCTCCTCGGCGCGGACCAGGTACCGGTCGTAGGCGTCGCCCCTCGAGCCGACGGGGACGTCGAACTCGTACTGCTCGTAGCCGCTGTACGGCCTGTCCTTGCGCAGGTCGAGCGGGACGCCGCTTCCGCGCAGGTTCGGGCCCGTGAGACCGTAGGCGATCGCGTCCTCCCGGGAGATGACCCCGACGCCCGCCGTCCGGTCGGTGAAGATCTTGTTCCTCGTCAGGAGGCTCAGGATCTCCTCGAGCTGGGGCAGGAACTGGTCGCAGAAGGCGAGCACCCGGTCCGTCCAGCCGGGGGGCACGTCGCGGGCGACGCCGCCGATGCGCGTGTAGCTGGTCGTGAACCGGGCCCCGGTCAGCTCCTCGAAGAGCTTGTAGAGCTTCTCGCGCTCCGTGAACGAGTAGAGGAACACCGTCCACGCCCCGACATCGATCCCGAAGGCGCCGAGCCCCATCAGGTGGGACGATATCCGCGCCATCTCCGCCGTGATCACGCGGATCGCCTGGCAGCGCGGCGGGACCTCGAGCTTCGCGAGCCGCTCGACCGCGATCGCGTAGGCCATGTTGTTCGCCAGCGGGGCGAGGTAGTCCAGCCGGTCCGTGTAGGGCACGAACTGGTTGTAGGTCATGTTCTCGGCGATCTTCTCGTCGCCGCGGTGCAGGTAGCCGATGACCGGGTCGGCCTTGGTCACGACCTCCCCGTCGAGCTCCAGCTGAAGCCGCAGGACGCCGTGGGTCGACGGGTGGGACGGTCCCATCGAGATGGACATCCTCTCCGTCTCGAACGCGCCCTGCGCGTGCTTCGCGGCTGTGTCGGGAATCGTGTGCTCGACGGCCATTGGGGGCTAAGGGGTTCAGGTCCCCGGCTTCGGATGGCGCTCGGTCCAGCTCTCATCCTTGGCGCGCGGCTCGGCCTCGGTCATGTTGATCCCGCCCGGCGAGGCCACGAACGGCCCGCCGGCCATGGGGGCGGCGATGGCGCCCGTCTTGGTCTCGGCAACCACCTCCGCATCGGGCAGCTCCGTCGGGACCCCGGAGAGCGGGAAGTCCTTGCGCAGGGGGAAGTGCGGGTACCCGTCCCACATGAGGATCCGGCGCAGGTCGGGGTGGCCGGTGAAGCGGATGCCGTACATGTCATAGGCCTCGCGCTCGTGCCAGTCGGCCCCGGGCCACAGGGCCGCGGCGCTCGGGACCTCGGGGGCCCCGGCGTCGGCGCAGTCGGCGGCGACGCGGACATAGTCGTGGCCCGTCGTGGACAGCACGTGGTACACCACCGTGAAGCGCGGCGAGGAGCCGACGCCCCAGTCCACGCCCGAGACGTCCTCGAGCACGTCGAACCCGTGCTCCTCCTTGAGCGACCTTAAGACCGCCAAGAGGTCGGACGCCGGCACGTTGACTGCGGGGTGGTCGAGGGTCGCGCGATCAGTCGCGCCCGGCCACCTAGCCTTCAGCGCTCGGACGGCGTCTAAGGCTGCGGACATCAGGCTGAAAGGAGTTTGCTCGCGGACGGCTCCCGCTTCACCTTCTCCTGCAGTTTGACAAGCGCGTCCAGGAGCGCCTCCGGCCGGGGCGGGCATCCGCTCACGTAGACGTCCACGGGGAGGATCCGGTCGACCCCCTGAAGGACGGCGTAGCTCCGGTACATCCCCCCGGTGCTCGCGCAGGCCCCCATCGCGATCACCCACTTCGGCTCGGCCATCTGGTCGTAGATCCTTCGGACCGCCGACGACATCTTGTAGGTCACCGTGCCCGAGACGATCATCACGTCCGACTGCTTGGGGGAGAAACGCATCACCTCCGCGCCGAACCGGGCGATGTCAAAGCGGCTCGCCGCGACCGCCATCAGCTCGATCGCGCAGCACGCCAGGCCCATGGGCATCGGCCACATCGAGCTGCTGCGGATCCAGTTGATCACCGCATCAGCCCGGGAGACGATGACGTCGCCCTCTATCTTGCTGTTGTAGGTCAGGTCGGTGTTGGCTGAAACCATGGTAGAATTCGGGCAAAAACCGTGCCAGCGTACCGTGCCGCAAAGGCCGCGCAAGAAGGTTTTCTCTGACGCCAGCGATTAGCGCGTGCTCAGCGTCCAGACGCACGAATCGGTCGCTTCCGAAGCGCCAAAATGAGCCGTCGCCGTCACCCGGTTCTGGCCCTTCGCGAGCGTGACGGCCGGCCAGCGGAACACCCGGTCGCCCTTCGGGTCGGCCTCCGCGCCGAGCGACCGGCCGTTCAGCTCAAGCGTGACCTCCGGGGCGTTCGAGTACACCTTGATCTCGGTGACCGGCTCGGCCCTCTCGGTGAACCGGCGGCTTGCGATGTGGAGCACGGGCGCGGCGCTCCAGTTGGCCTTGTAGAAGTAGAACGCGTCCTTCATCACCTTCCGGTCGTAGGTCACCAGGCCCTTGTCATTGCGCCCGGGGTGGTCGCCCTCGTTGCGCCCGTCCGACGCGAAGTCGTGGAGGCACCAGATGAACTTCGCCCAGACGTACGGCCGGCCCTTGAGCGCGGCCCAGTAGGCCTCGTGGAAGAGATTCTGGTACTCCTCAGGATGGAGCGGGCCGCGGGCCGCGGGCCGTGCGGGGTTCTCCTCGTGCTGGTAGATGCTCGCCCCCGCCCCGAATTCGCTCATCCCGAACCGCGCACGGGGGTAGTCCGCGCGGGTCTTGTCGAGCCAGGGTGCGAATTCGGAGAGTCGCCCGCCGTACCAGCCAAAGTAGCGGTTGAAGGCCACGACGTCCGTGTGCCAGTTCTTTGGGTCCGCGTTGTCGTGGTTCGACGCGTACGTGGACAGCCGCGACGGGTCCTCCTCGCGCACCACCTCGGTCAGGGCCTCGATCACGGAATCGGCGGCGGGCCCCGAGGTCTCGTTGCCCACGCCCCAGAAGCAGATGGAAGGATGGTTGAAGTTCTGCCGGATGAGCTCGCGCAGCTGCTGCTTGGCGCTCTCAAGGTATTCCGGGGTCGCCAGGCCCTGCCCCCACGAGGGGATCTCGGCCCAGGCCACGAGGCCTGCCCGGTCGCAGCGGTCGTACCATGAGTCGGACTGCTGGTAGTGCGACACGCGCACCGCCGTCGCGCCCGAATCCATCATGATCGCAAAGTCCTCGGCCTCCTCGGCTTCCGAGATCGCCCATCCCTGGTCCGGCCAGTCCTGGTGCCGGTTGAACCCGTAGAGGTCCAGGTACCTCCCGTTCAGGATGAAGCCGCGGTCGGGGTCGACCGTGAAGGATCGCAGCCCCAGCGGCTGCTCGACGGCGTCGGACAGGCCTCCCTTCGCCCCGTTCCCCGGGACCGGCCGGAGCTCGACCCGGACCGTGTAGAGGTACGGGGCGGCGCGGGCGGCCCAGAAATGCGGCCGGCCGATGACCAGCGGCTTGGCCACCTCGTTCGCGCCGTTGGGCTCCAGGCGCACCCTGAAGGTTGAGTCCGCGCCGGCCACCACGGTCCCCGTCGCGTCGGCAACGGTCACCTGCATGTCCACCTCCCGCGGCATCGGGGTGTGGTTCTCGACCTCGGCGCGGACAATGATGCTCGCCGACTCCGCGCTCACGGCCCCCTCCTCCACGAAGACGCCCGCCGATCCCATGTCCATCGCCGAGACCTGGACCGGATCGGTCGCAAGCAGCGAGACGTCGCGGTAGAGCCCTCCGAAGATCGTGAAGTCCGCCGCGGTCGGAGGGATGCCGAGCTTCCCGTTGTCCACCCGCACCGCGATCAGGTTATCCGCCCCCGAGTGCAGGATGCCGGTCGCGTCAAACCGAAACCGCGCGAAGCCGCCCTTGTGGCTGCCGAGCCGGACGCCGTTCACGTAGACATCGGCCATCAGGCTCGCCCCGTCGAACTGCAGGTAGAGTCTGCGGCCCGCGAACGATCCATCGAGCGCCAGGTGCCGCCGGTACCAGCCGGCGCCCCGGCGGTAGTCGTCGCCCCCGTCCTGGCCGTCCAGCGCGTTCCAGGTGTGGGGAAGGTCCACCGGCTGCCACGCGTGGTCGTCGAATCCCGCCGCCTGGGCGCCCCCCGCGTCCCCGGCGAGGAACCTCCAGCCCCGGTCGAGGCTGACGGCCTGCCTGCCGTCGGCCGCGCGGGCCGCCGTCAGGACGCCAAGGAGGGCCGCGGCCGCGGCAAAGCTGCGAAGAGAGCGCATGGGGTTCCTACGGCTCCAGGTGGAGCTCGCGCCAATCTATGACGGATATTCCGTTGTCACGCCAGCCGCGAACGCTCGGGCCGATGAGGAGCCCCTGGTTCGTGTAGAAGACCGGCGCGAAATAGGCCTCGCGGGCGTTGATGGCCTCGAGCTCCGCAAAGGCCGCGCTGCGGCGGTTCTCGTCCGCCGTCTGGTCGGCGGCCGCAAACACCCGGTCGAACTGCGCGTCGCTCGAGCCGGAGTCGTTGTTGGGGTCCCCAGTCACCACTCCCTCGAGCATGTCGCGCGGATCAGGAATGTAAGAGTACCCCTCAAGCAGCACCTGAAACTGCCTCTCCCGCTCGATGTTGAGGTAGGCCTTGAACTCGACGGGGCGCACGGCGGCGCGGACGCCGAGGTTCTCGGCCCACATTCGCTGGATCACCTCGGCCACCTCAAGGGTGGTTCCCGTGTTGCCGTTGAGCGTGAGCTCGACCGGCGGCAGGCCCTTTCCCCCCGGGTATCCCGCCTCGGCCAGGAGGCTCGCGGCGCCCGCGGGGTCGAATGCGAATACGGCCGGCGGATGGAACCCCCCGGTTCCAGGCCGCACGAGAGAAAAGGCCGGTGTGCCCAGCCGTCCGAGAACGGCGCTGACGAGCCGCTGGCGGTCGATCGCCAGCGATAAGGCCCGGCGCACGAGGCTGTTGGTGAAGGGGGCGCGGGAGACGTTGAAGGTCAGGAAATTGCTCCGCAGGCTCTGGAGGACGTGAAGCTCGCCGGGGTGCTCCGCCGCGTAGGCGGGAACCTTTGCCTTCGGCAGCCGGTACGTGAGGTGCAGCTGGCCCGTCCGGAAGGCCCGCTCCTCGGCCCCCTCGTCGTCGGTGGGATAGAACCGGACCTCGCGAAGCCTCATGCGGCCGGCGTCCCAGAAGTGCGGGTTCGCCCCGACGCGCACGTAGACGTTGGGCCGCCATTCCAGGAGCCTGAAGGGGCCGTTGCTGACGAGCGCGCCCGGTCGGGTCCATGGTCCGCCTCGCTGGCGGCGTCCACCGTTGGCGTCAAGGGACGGCATGTAGACGGGATAGAACGGGTCCCTCGACAGGAGCTTCAGGAGGTACGCCGCGGGATGGTCGAGCCGGATCACGAGGGTGCGGACGTCCGGGGCCCTTATCCCGACTGTCTCGGGATCGGCGCTGCGGCCCATCAGGAAGTCCCGGGCCCCCGTGATCGGGAACGCGTAACCCGCGTTCTCGCAGCCCACGTGGGGATCCAGGAGCCTCAGGAAGGAGTCGCGGAAGTCCATCGCGGTCAGGGGTGCCCCGTTGGACCACCTTGCGTCCGCCCGCAAATGGAACACGAGCTTCAGCCCGTCACGCGATACCTCCCAGCGTTCGGCCACCCCCGGCAGCAGGGTCTCGCCGTCACTGCTGTATTCCACCAGTCCCTGGAAGAGCGCCTGCAGGATTGTGCCCGTCGAGATCGCGGTGTTGATCTGGGGATCAAGGTCGGCCGGCTCGTCCTTGTTGCCCATGTGAAGGACCTGCTCTCGGTTGCCCTCCTCGACGGCGGTCTCGTGCTTCCCGCAGCCTGCGGCCGCAAGGACGCCGGCAGCCAGGTACAAGAGGCGCCGCATCATGGGGAGGGAGCGTCTCCGCGGGCCGAAGGAGGACGCAAACACCAATTTGTGGGGGCCCTGCCCCTAGGGCTTTCTGGTTTGGGCCGCTATTAGGCAGTAAAGTCACGGGAGAAGAGGAGGCGGAGAGCGACGTTGGGGCGTGCTGCGTGGGCTTGGAGGGTGGCGCGCAGGTTGATGGATCCGTCGCGCAGGAGTGCGCCGAGCAAGGCGCCGCGCAGGAGGGCGAGGTTTGCCGTGGTATTTCCTTTTCGGGCCCGGCAGCCATCCT
>PLTZ01000078.1 GCA_003164715.1 Opitutaceae bacterium
GTCCCCACTTCATGGTGGAGAGCCAGATTGGTGCCCAGGGGGGGGATCGAACCCCCACGCCTTTCGGCGGCAGATTTTGAGTCTGCTGCGTCTGCCAATTCCGCCACCCGGGCGCTCGAGGAGCGAATCCGAGGGGAACGGCCACGTTGTGGCAAGTCATCTGTGGCCTCTCGCGAGGTCTCCGTTGACACGGCGGCGGGCTCCAATCTGCTCTTGGGCGATGCCCGACTTCAGAGTCCACTGCCTGCCCTCCGTCACCGATCCCAAGGAAATCACGCTTTCCCCTGAGGAATCCCACCACCTGGTGGCCGTCAACCGGGCCGCGCAGGGCTCCACCGTGGTCGCGTTCGACGGCCGGGGCGCCGAGTGGATCTGCGAGCTTGCGGACGCCGACAAGCGCGTCGCGCGCCTCAAGGTGAGGTTCGCCCAGAGGGCGAAGCCGATGCCGTGGCGGATCACACTCGGCCAGGCGCTTCCGCTGGGCGGCGCCATGGATTCCATCGTGCGCAAGGCCACGGAGATCGGGGTGTCCGTCATTGTTCCGCTTGAGAGCGAGCGCACCCAGGTTCACCTGGACGGTGACCGCTCGGACCGGAAGATCGAGAAATGGCAGACCGCGGCGCTCGAGGCCGCCAAGCAGTGCGGCAACCCGTGGCTGCCCGAGATAGGGCCCGTGACCGCGGCCGGGGCGTTCATGGAGGCGGCGAAGGGCTACGACCTGAAGCTGATCGCGAGCCTGCAGCCCGGGGCGAAGTCGCTCCGTTCGGTGCTCGCGCAGTTTCGCGCCGCGAACAACCGCGCCCCGCTTAACGTCCTCTGGCTCATCGGGCCCGAGGGCGACTTCACCCCCGCGGAGATGACCCGCTCCAGGGCGCGCGGGTTCGAGCCCATCACGCTAGGGCCGCTTGTCCTGCGGTGCGAAACGGCCGCGGTGTACGCGCTGAGCGTCCTCAGCTACGAGCTGAGCGGCTGACCGACCCTCGTCACCAGACCAGGAGTCCGCCGGCGAACGTGAGCCCCGCGCCGACGCTGCAGAAGATGATCCGGTCGCCCTCGGCGAAGATCCCCTCCTCCGCGGCCCAGCCGAGCGCCATCGAGACGCTCGCCCCGCTCGTGTTGCCGTACTTCGCGATCGTCACCACGAACTTCTCGTAGGGGATGCCGACGCGCTTGCTGACCGCCTTCAGGATGCGCGCGTTGGCCTGGTGCGGCACGACCCATGCGATGTCGCCGGCCGTCAGGCGCTCGCGCCTGAGCGTCTCCTCGATCTGCTCGGCGAAGCCGACGACCGCGTGCTTGAAGACCGCGACCCCGTCCATCTGGATGTAGAAGTGGTGGAGGTCGCCCTTCGCGTCCGGCCACGGTATCCGCGCCCCGCCGCCCGTTCGCTGGATGGCGGCGAATTGCGACGCGTCGCCCGAGATCCCCATGCGGTGCAGCCGATGGCCGCCCGGCGCCTTCGTTAGGATCGCCGCGCCCGCGCCGTCCCCGAAGAGGAACGCCGTCTCGTGGTCCAGGGGGTTCGTGATGCGCGAGAGAAGCTCGGCCGTGACGACAATCACGTTGCGGGCGGACCCGCCGAGGATCAGCGAGCGGCCGACCTCGAGCGCGTACAGCCATCCGGAGCACGCGGCGTTCAGGTCGAAGGCGGCGGCCCTCGGGATCCCCAATAGGGCCGCGAGCGCGGCGGCCATCGACGGAACCGGCTGGTCCGGGATGATCGTCGCCATGATGATCATGTCGATCTTCTCCACCGGCATCGCGGCCTGCGCGAGCGCGTGCGACACGGCCACCGCCGCGAGCGAGGTCGCGCTCTCGTCGTCGTCCGCGTAGCGCCGCTCCTTGATTCCCGTCAGGCGGACGATCTCGTCCTCCGTGCGGTTGGGAAATGCCTTCAGGATCTCGCTGTTCGCCCGGATGTTCTTCGGCACGGCGAACCCCACTCCTGCTATGCAGACGGTTTCGGCGGCGGAGGTCTGCGGCGGCGTCATGTGCGGTGCTTCTGCACGTAGCGCTCGACGTCGTCACCCGAGACGCGCCCGCCGGGGCCGGTCGCCTCGATGTCGGTGATCTTAGCGGGGTCAAGCCCCGCCTCCTTTGCGAGCTTGGTCGCCCGCGGCGTCCACACGGCCGGGGCGCCGCCCGCCTCGGGGGCGGACGGCGCGGCCTTAAGGCCCGCGGCGCTCTTCAGGTGGACGAGGCTCTCGTCGGACGTCTCGATCTGCAGGAAGGCGGCGCCTGAGGCTAGGGCGTCGCCCGGCTGGGCGTGGATCGCCCGGATCGTGCCCTCGCAGGGGGACTCGAATTCGAAGATCGACTTGTCGCTCTCGAGCTCGCCTATCCTCTCGCCCTTGGCCACGCGGGACCCGGGTTTGACTGAGAGTTTCACGACGGTCAGCTCGTTTACCGTCGCGCCCATGGAAGGCATGGGCACGTCGATCAGAAAGGTATCCATCAGGGTTTTGTGGGCTCCAATCGTGGGAGGCGCGGCGAGCGCGGTCAACCCCGCAGCCTGTCCCGGGGCCCAAAGGCCAGCGGCCGGGCCACTACCGCACGGTTCTCCATACGGATAGGCAGCCCTCGATGAGCCCGGGGAGCCCGTCGAGCGGGATCATGTTCGGCCCGTCGCTGAGCGCGTGGTCGGGATCCGGGTGCGTCTCGATGAAGAGCCCGTCCGCGCCCGCCGCGAGGGCGGCCCTGGCGAGGGGCGCCACGAACTCCCTCTGTCCGCCGCTCTTGCCCCCGGCCGCCCCGGGCAGCTGGACGCTGTGTGTTGCGTCAAAGACCGTGGGGAAGCCGTGCGTCCTCATGATGGCGAACGAGCGCATGTCGACGACCAGGTTCTGGTACCCGAAGGTCGTGCCCCGCTCCGTCTGCCAGATCTCCACGGCGCCGCCCTGCACGAGCTTGGCCGTCACGTGCTCCATCTCCTGGGGGGACAGGAACTGGCCCTTCTTGACGTTGACGGTGCGCCCGGTTGCCGCCGCGGCGAGGAGGAGGTCCGTCTGCCTGCTCAGGAACGCGGGAATCTGGAGGACGTCGCACACCTCGGCGACCGGGCGCGCCTGCTCGCTCTCGTGGATGTCGGTCAGGACCCTGAATCCGAACTCCCTTTTCACGAGTGCGAGCAGCGCGAGGCCGTCCCTCATGCCCGTGCCCCTGGGCCCGGCCCCCGAGGTCCGGTTCGCCTTGTCGAACGAGCCCTTGAAGACGATGTTCAGCTCGGGGTGCGCTTTGCCGAGCGAGGCCAGGCCCCGGGCCACGGAGCGGCACACCTCTTCGCTCTCCAGCGAGCAGGGTCCGGCAATGAGGAGCAGCCTCTTCGGGTCGAAGATCTTCACGCGCGGCCCTTCCCGCGGCCCCGCCGGTGCCGGATGGCGGCCGCGACGAACGCAGCAAACAGGGGGTGCACTTGGTTCGGCTTCGACTGGAACTCGGGATGGAACTGGACGGCCAGGAACCACGGGTGCCCCTTGAGCTCGATGATCTCCACCAGGTTCCGCGTCGGGTTGATGCCGCTCACGGTGAGCGCGCCCCTCAGGCGGGGGAGGTAGGCGTTGTTCACCTCGTAGCGGTGCCGGTGGCGCTCGCGGATCGTCGCCATGCCGTAGGCCTTCGCCGCGAGCGTGCCGGGCGCGACCGCGCAGTCGTAGCTGCCGAGGCGCATCGTCGCGCCCTTGTCGGTGATCACCTTCTGCTCCTCCATCATGTTGATGACCGGGTCCGCGCACCTCGGGTCGAACTCGGTGCTGTTCGCCCCCTTCAGCCCGAGGACGTTGCGCGCGATCTCGATCACCGCGATCTGCAGCCCGAGGCACAGGCCGAAATACGGGATCTTCCGCTCCCTTGCGTAGCGCGCCGCGGCGATCTTGCCCTCGGTGCCCCGGTCGCCGAACCCTCCCGGCACCAGGATCCCGTCGAGGCCCTTCAGGAGCGCCATCCCGCCCTTCTTCTCAAGGTCCTCGGCGTCGATCCTGCGCACGTTCACCTTGCAGGTGTTCGCGATGCCTGCGTGCGTCACCGACTCGTAGACCGACTTGTACGCGTCCTGGAGCTCAATGTACTTGCCGACGACCCCGATGGTCACCTCGTGCTTCGGGTTGAGGATACGCCTGACGATCTCGATCCAGATGTTCTTCTTGGGGGCCGGCATCGAGTAGCCCAGGAGGTCGAGGACCAGCTCGTCCATCCCCTCCTTGTGGAGCGCGAGCGGCAGCTGGTAGATCGAGGTGTCCACGTCGCGGCACTCGATGACCGCCTTGACCGGGACGTTGCAGAACATGGAGAGCTTGTCCCTAAGGTCCAGGTCGAGGGGGTGGTCGCAGCGGCACACGAGCACGTGGGGCTGGATGCCGATCTCGCGCAGCTTTGCGACCGACTGCTGGGTGGGCTTGGTCTTCAACTCGCCGGCCGCCGCCAGGAACGGGACGAGCGTCACGTGGATGAAGACCACGTCCTTCGGCTTCATCTCGACGGCGAACTGCCTCATGGCCTCCAGGAACGGGAGGCCCTCGATGTCGCCCGTCGTGCCGCCGATCTCCGTGATGAGGACGTCGACGTTCTTCCCTCCCGCGTAGATCCGCTCCTTGATCTCGTTCGTGACGTGCGGGATCACCTGCACGGTCTTGCCGAGGTAGACGCCGTGGCGCTCCTTCTGGATCACGCTCTCGTAGATCTGGCCCGAGCTGAGGCTGTTCAGCCGCGAGAGCTTACCGCTCGTGAACCGCTCGTAGTGGCCCAAGTCTAGGTCGGTCTCGGCCCCGTCCTCAAGCACATAGACCTCGCCGTGCTGGTACGGGCTCATGGTCCCGGGGTCGACGTTGAGGTACGGGTCGAACTTCTGAATCCGGACGGCCAGGCCCCTCAGCTCAAGCAGCGCGCCCAGCGCGGCCGCGGTGAGGCCCTTTCCAAGCGAAGAAACAACTCCGCCCGTCACGAAGATGTATTTCATCCGAGAGGGTTTAAAGCCCCGCCCGAAACGCGCAAGATTCTTCAAACGCCGGGGAGCGCCCTACCCGAGCAGAAGCCACAGCACGGCGAGGACCGCCGACAGCACGATCCCCGCGATGAGAATCCACAGCGCGGCCTTCAGCAGCTTGACCAGGAGCCAGAGCGCCGCGCCTGCCGCAACCGCCGCACAGGCAACGACGAACCAATGGGGATACTCGGCCAGGGATTTGAACATGCCAGAGGTTGGCATTGCCGGGCGGCCCACGCAAAATGATTTGCCGAGCGGGGCCCGCGACCTCCAACTCGTACCCGATGGAAGACAGGAACTTGACGTCCAAGCCCCAGCTTCTCGCGTGGCTCCTGTGCGACGGCGTGCACATCGACCCGACTTCCGGCAAGCACACGATCCTCGGCGTCTTCTCGAACATCATCGCGAAGCGCTTCCCCGTCGTCCATCCGCACATGGTCTGGTTCATGACGCTGACGGACGTCGCGGCGGGCAGCCACAAGATGAAGATCTCGATGGGGCTCGACCCGACGAACCCCAAGCTCCTGATCGAGCGCCCCTTCGAGTCCCAGGGCCCTCTCGTCCGGATCAACCTGATCAATGAGATACGTAACCTGACCTTCGAGCGCGCCGGCGAGTACTCGATCCTGATCGAGATCGACGACGAGCCGCTCCTGGCGACCAGCCTCATGGTCGCGTCCTAAACGCCCCGATGAGCGCAACCGCGCCCGAATTCGAGCTCGCCGGGGTCGGCTCCCCGATCATGGACCTCGTGGCCCAGGTGCCCGATTCCTTCCTGGCGAACATCTCCGGCGACAAAGGCGGCATGGTCCTTGTGGACGACGCCGAGATGGGCCGGATCCTTTCGCTCCTCGAGACCCCGACGGAGGCGACGACGGGCGGCTCCGCCGCAAACGCCACGTTCAACGCCGCCCGCCTCGGCCTGAAGACGGCTTTCATTGGGAAGCTCGGCAACGACCGCGTGGCGCGCAACTACATCGAGCGCTTCAGGTCGGCCGGGGTCGACGTCTCGCGCTTCAAGCACGGAACCGTGGCCAACGCGCGCTGCCTCGCGCTCGTGACCCCGGACGCCCAGAGGACCATGCGGACGAACCTCGGCGCCGCGATGACCCTCTCGCCCGCGGAGATCTCGCCGGCGGACTTCCGCGGCGTGCGCCACGCGCACATCGAGGGGTACCTCGTGTTTAACCACGCCCTCTGCGAGGCCGTGCTCGGGGCGGCCCGCGCCGCGGGCTGCACGATCAGCCTCGACCTGTCGTCGTTCGAGGTCGTCAACGCCTCCCGGAACTGGATGTTCGCGCAGTTCGGCCGCGGGATCGATGTCGTCTTCGCGAACGAGGATGAGATCCGCGCCCTCTTTCCCGCCCACCGGGGCGGCCACGACGCGCTGGCGCGGGAACTCTCAGGCCACGGCGTCACTGCCGCGGTGAAGATGGGGCGCGAGGGCGCATGGATCGCAAGGGGCCGCGAGCTCCACCGGATCGCCCCGGTTATCGCGCCCACCGTGGTCGACACGAACGGCGCCGGCGATGCGTGGGCGGCCGGCTTCCTTTACGGCTACCTTCGGGGGCTTCCCCTTGAACGGTGCGGGGCCATCGCCTCCGCACTCGGCTCCGAGACGGTCCGGCACCTGGGTCCCTTGATCCCGGAATCGGCATGGGCCGAAGCTTGGAAACGTGCCCTGAGTTGACGGTTTAATCAGGGCTTCCCCGGCTCTTGTTAGTATATTAACCCATTTGGGGTTAATATTATACATTAGTTAACGAAATTATCGTCGACAGATTACTCTGCTTAATAGAGTACTCTGTTATGAATATTTCGCCAGAGGAAGCGGAGAAGGCGCTCCTGGAGATCGAGGCCTCGCGCGTTGCGATGCGCGGCGCAATCCGGTCCCACCGCGGCCACCTTTTCCTGTGGCTGTGGGGCTTCGTCTGGATGGCGATGTCGGCCCTCTACTGGATCGACGGACACCGGTTCCTATGGGAAATCGTGGCGTTCGCGGCCGCGGGCATCGTCGGCTCGTTCGTGATCGGCATCGTCCAAGACCGACAGATCCGAAGCAGGTTCGACCGGCGGTTCGCCGCCGTGTGCGCGACGCTCCTCGTCTTCGGCTACGGGGTGTGGCCGGTCCTTTTCGGCGGGTTCGCGTCACACAAGGCAGCCTTCGGCTACTTCAGCCTCCTGTGGATGCAGCTCTACATTGTCGCCGGAATCTGGTTCGACATCTACCTGCTGTGGGTCGGGCTCGCGGTGACCGCGCTGATTGTCGCCGGGTTCCTCCTGGCTCCCGGGTTCTTCTGGGCCTTCACCCTCCTGTGCGGCGCGGTTCTCGTCGGCAGCGGATTCTACGTCCGCTATTTCTGGCGGTAACGTTTCATGGACCAGCTCGATTATACCATTCACCAGCCGGCCCGGCTCCAGATCATGTCGGCGCTCTGCCAGCTATCGGAGAGGGAACGCGTGGACTTCACCTACCTAAAGGATCATCTCGGGCTCACCGACGGAAACCTCGGGGCGCATCTTGCGACGCTCGAGGGCCGCGGCTACATCGCCGTCGACAAGGAGTTTGTCGCGCGCCGGCCGAAGACTTTTGTCGCCGTGACCCCCGCGGGCCGCCAGGCGTTCGCGGGACACGTCGCCGCCCTCCAGCTGCTGCTCGCTCCCAAATGAACCCCAAGCCCCCCCTCCTCTGCGCAACGGGCGTCGTCAAGCGTTTCGGGGCGGTCACCGCCCTTGACGGCGTGTCCCTCGACATCGCCCCCGGGGAGTTCTTCGGGCTCCTCGGCCCCAACGGCGCCGGCAAGTCGACCTTCATGTCGCTCGTCTGCGGCCTTCGCTCCCTCGACGCCGGGAGCCTGACCGTCGACGCGGCCGGGGCCGCGGCGGGATCGGCGCAGGCCCGGCGGTCGCTCGGACTCGTGCCGCAGCACATCGCCCTCTACACGGACCTGAGCGCGGAGCGCAACCTGCGGATCTTCGGCGAGCTCTACGGGCTGCGCGGCTCCGCGCTCGCCGAGCGCGTGGACCACGCGCTCGACGCCGTGCAGCTCGCCGACCGCAGGAAGGACCGGGTGAGCGAGTTCTCGGGCGGCATGCAGCGCCGCTTGAACCTGGCCGCCGCCCTCCTCCACCGCCCGAAGCTGCTCCTGTGCGACGAGCCGACCGTCGGCGTCGACCCCCAGTCCCGAAACGCGATCTTCGACTACCTGACGCAGCTCAACCGCGGCGGCCTCACCGTCATCTACTCCACGCACTACATGGAGGAGGCGACGCGCCTCTGTTCGCGGATAGGCATCATCGACCACGGGAGGATCCTGGCGCTCGGCACGCTTGACGAGCTCCTCGCCCGGCTGCCATTCGAGGAGGAGGTCCGCTTCCCGTCGAGCCCGGAGACCAACGCCCTCTCGGCCGAGCTCGCGGCGAACGGCGAGGTCGCGACCGTGGACGGCGTCCACCGGTTCAGGCCGCGGCCCGGGTACGCGATGAGCGCCTTCTACGCCCTCACTGAGAGGCACGCCCTGGCGCCGAGGCTCTTCACGAGCCAGCGGCCCACCCTCGAGGCCCTCTTCCTTCACCTCACCGGCCGCGTCCTTCGCGAATAAATGCACCCAATCATCGTACTCCTGCGCAAGGACTTCGCCCATTTCCTGAACGACAGAACCGCCATCGCGCTCACGTTCATCGTCCCCTTCGCGATGATCTACCTGTTCGGTCAGATCTTCCACGTGAACTCGACCAACCCCGGACCCTCCGGGATACCGGTCGCCGTGGTCAACCAGAGCGACAACCCGGCCGCGGCCACGCTGGTCGACGCCCTCAAGGCGGAGAAGTCCTTCAGGATCCTCACCACGTACGTGAACCCCGACAAGACCACCCGGCCCCTGGCCGAGGAGGACCTGCGGCCGCTCATGCGGACCGACGAGTTCAGGTTCGCGCTGGTCATCCCCAAGGACCTCGTCCGCACGGACGACATCGGCGTCCACCTGAAGATCTACTCGAACCCGAGGAACGAGATCGAGTCCGAGACCGTGAACGGCCTCCTTCAGAAGACGCTGTTCTCCAATGTCCCCGAGCTCCTCGGGCAGTCGATGCAGGCGCGCGCGAGGGCCTATCTGGGCGACACGCGCCTCAACCAGTTCAACACGTCGGTGGCCTCGGCGGTTTCCGACGCCTTCGGGGGCGACCGCGACCGCATCCTGCAGAGCATGGAGAAGGGGAATTTCGGGCTAAGGCGCCTCGATTTGGACAGCGGGGCGCCGGACGACTCGACCAAAACCATGCGCGACGCCCTTTCCAGGATCGTGAAGGTGGACAACATCCAGGTCGTCGGGAACGACGTCAAGTCGCCCGCGGCGACCCAGCTCGTCGGCGGGTGGGCGATCCAGTTCCTGCTCTTCGCGCTGACGGCGTCGGCCACGGCTCTCTTCAGCGAGAAGCAGCACGGCATCTTCGACCGCGTGCTCTCGGCCCCGGTCACCCGGGGAGACATCCTCTGGAGCAAGTTCCTGTACGGCATCTGCCTCGGACTCATCCAGCTCATGGTCCTGTTCCTCGCGGGGGAGCTCCTTTACGGGATAGATATCGCGGGCCAGGCCGTGAACCTGGTCATCGTCTGCGTGTTCGCGGCGGCCGCCTGCACGTCGTTCGGCATGCTGATCGCCGCGGTCTCGCCCACGCCGGACTCCGCCCGCGGCCTCGCCACCTTCGCCATCCTGCTGATGTCGGCCATCGGCGGCGCGTGGTTCCCGGTGAGCTTCATGCCGGAGTTGATCCAGAGGTTCAGCAAGCTGACCCTGGTCTACTGGTCGATCGAGGGGTTCAGCCAGGTGCTCTGGGCCCGCGCCACGCTGGTCGAGATCCTTCCGATCCTCGGCTACCTGACGCTGATGACGGCGATCGTCATGGGCTTCTCGGTGTGGCGCTTCAGGAGGGGGAGGATCTTCGAATGACGCCCCGGGGCCCAAAATTCCTTTGCCCAAGGGCCCCGGCGTAGGCGACGATGACCAGCTCCCATGCCCGAGGACCTCAAGAAGCTTGTCACCGACATCGCCGTGCGCGCCCGCGCGGCCTCACTCGCGCTCGCGGTCTCGCCGGCAGCCGCCCGCAACGCTGCGCTCACGGACCTCGCGGCCAGGATCGAACGGTCGCGCGACGCCCTCCTGGCCGCCAACCAACGGGACCTTGCCTCGGCCGAGGCGAACGGCCTCACGGCCTCGCAGGTCGACCGGCTGACGCTCACGGGCGAGCGCCTCGGCCACCTGGCCGAGTCCGTCCGGCAGGTCGCGGCGCTTCCCGACCCCCTGGGCGAGGTGCTTGAGGAGACGACGCGCCCGAACGGCCTCAGGCTGCGCAAGGTGCGGGTCCCGATCGGCGTCATCGGCGTCATCTTCGAGGCGCGCCCGAACGTGACCGTGGACTGCGCCGTCCTGTGCCTGAAGAGCGGCAACGCGGCGATCCTTCGCGGCGGAAGCGAGATCTTCGAGACGAACAAGGCGCTGGCCGCCCTCGTCTGCGAGTCGCTCGCATCCGCGGGGCTCCCCCACGACGCGGTCCAGCTCGTCCCGACGACGGACCGGGCCGCCCTGGACGTGCTCCTCAGGCTCGACACGCTCGTCCACTGCATCATCCCGCGGGGCGGCGAGGGGCTCATCCGCTTCGTCGCCGAGAACAGCACGATCCCCGTGATCAAGCACTACGCGGGCGTCTGCTTCGTGTACCTCGACCGGTCCGCGGATCCGGCCATGGCGGAGTCGATCGTCGTCAACGCGAAGACCCAGAGGCCCGGGGTCTGCAACGCGGCCGAGCAGCTGCTCGTCCACCGTGGCGCCGCGGCGGCGCTCCTGCCCCGGGTGGGCGCGGCCCTGGCCGCCAGGGGCGTGGCGCTGCGCTGCGACCCGGCCGCCGCGTCGCTTCTCGCGGCCGCGGGCGTCGCGACCGAGCCGGCGAACGCCGAAGACTTCAGAGCGGAGTTCCTCGACCTGGTCATCGCGGTCCGGATCGTGGACTCGCTCGAGGAGGCCGTCGCGGTCATCAACCGCGACGGGTCCGCGCACAGCGACGCCATCGTCACCGCCGACCGCGCGGCCGCCGAGAAGTTCATGGCGGGCGTGGACAGCGCCGCCGTGTTCTGGAACGCGAGCACGAGGTTCAACGACGGCTTCGAGTTCGGGTTCGGCGCCGAGATCGGGATCAGCACAGACCGCCTCCACGCCCGCGGACCCATGGGGCTGCGCGAGCTCTGCAGCTACAAGTGGATGGTGACGGGGACCGGGCAGGTCCGGGCGTAGGTTCTGGCCCCTCCCGCGCGCCTCTTACCGCCGGCGCGCGCTATGGATAGGGTTTGCGTGGAACCATTACCCACGGTAGGTTTCTGCTGAGAGATATGACGAATCGCGCACCCAAGATCCTGCTCGCCTTCATGGTGGCCGCGGGGGTCGCCTCGGCCCAGAGCGCGGCGACCGCGCCGTCGCCCGCCGCGGGCCCGGGCGCGGAGGTCTCGCCGGCCGCCGGGACCGAGACAAGCGACGCGTCGAGCATCGTGCTGGCCCAGAAGCCGGCGGCGTTCCCGCTCGCCCAACCCGCCGACTCGGACGGCGTCACCCGGTCCGTTTCGCCCGGAGTCGCAGCCGCGCTCGCGCAGGGGATGGGCAAATTCAGCCCCCCGACGCCCACGCCGACGCCGGTCGCGGAGCCTCAGGACCTCCGGGACATCGACAAGCCGAGGAACGAGATCAAGCGCCTGCCCAGTTACATCGTGCGCGAATCCCGCCCCCCCATCTTCCGGGAGCGCGACCTCAACACGACCGCCGGCCAGATCGACCTCTCGTTCAAGAGCCACCCGGGCCTGCTGTTCGGCAACCTCTTCGGCCTGAACTCCGGCCTCGCGTACGACATGTACCTCGACGACCAGCGCCAGCAGAACATCGACGAGCTCACCGACATCGCCCACGCCGTGTCGCGCGGGGACCCGAAGTCGGGGGCCTATATCCTTGAGCAGACGCAGGGCGCGTACATGCGCACTGATGACGCCGTCAATTACTTCGGCGGCCCCATCTCCGGCGGAGGCACAATGGGGGGCGCGGGTAAGTGACCGAGACGCTGATCCTGCGCGAACTGCTTGCGGCCGAGCCGGGCTGGGTTTCCGGCGGCGCGATAGCGGCCAAGATCGGCGTCAGCCGCGTGTCCGTCTGGCACCAGATGGAGAAGCTGCGCGCCCAGGGCTTCGAGTTCGAGGCGCTGCCGGCGCGCGGCTACCGCCTCTCGGGCCGCCCGAGGATGCTCCACGCGGGCCTCGTGGAGGCCCAGCTCAAGGTCCGCCGCAAGGCGTTCTCGCTCATGATCCTGGACGATGTCGACAGCACGAACGACGAGTGCGCCCGCCAGCTCGCGGCGGGCCGCGCAACGCCGTTCGCCGTGCTGGCGCGGCGCCAGAGCCGCGGCCGCGGCCGGTTCGGCCGGGTGTGGCACAGCGAGGCAAACGGCAACCTCTATTCGAGCTTCGCGTTCCGGCCGAGGATCGCGCCGGAGCGGATGCAAACCTTCACGCTCTGGATGGGGGTGACCGTCTGCGAGCTCGTGTCCAAGTTCCTGCCCGTCCCGCCCCGCATCAAGTGGCCTAACGACATCGTCTTCGACGGGAGGAAGGCCGGCGGGATGCTGACCGAGGCGCGCGTCGACGCCGACCAGATCCAGGACCTGGTCTTCGGGCTTGGCCTCAACGTGAACAGCCCCCCCTCCGTCTGGCCGTCGGACCTCGGCCGGCGGGCCGTCTCGCTCTCGGAGGTCGCGGGAGCCCCGGTCGACCTGAACCGCCTGACCGCCGCCCTGATCGGGCGCGTGCTCCTGGCCTACGAGCGCTTCATCGAGGGCGAGCACGTCGGGACCTTCGCCGAGCTCTGGAACAAGCACGACGTCCTGCGGGGCCGCGAGGTGACCCTCGTGCAGGGCGGCCGCAGGCGGCGGGGCCGGGTCCTTGGGGTCGACGACGTGGGCTCGCTGCTCCTGCGCGACGACCACGGGCGCACGCGCGGGTTCCGGGCGGGAGAGGTGACAATCGAGAAGGGCGGCTAGGGCCGCCGCGGCGCGCTCCCACAGGCATGAACACGACCCCCACAGAGCAGGCGATAGAGGTGTCCCACCTGGTGAAGAGCTACGCGGGCGTGAAGGCCGTCAACGACATCAGCTTCACGGTGCCCCGGGGCGAGATCATCGGGTTTTTGGGCCCGAACGGCGCGGGCAAGTCGACCACGATGCGCATCCTCACCGGCTACCTTCCGGCGACCTCCGGGCAGGTCTCGATCTGCGGCTTCCCGGTCGCGTCGGAGGCCGACGCCGTCAAGCGGCGCGTGGGCTACATGCCGGAGAACAACCCGCTCCCCGACGAGATGCGCGTGAGCGAATACCTGTACTTCCGGGGCCGGCTCAAGGAGGTCCCGCGCCGCAAGCTCGGCTCCAGGATCGACGAGGTCCTCGAGCTGTGCGACTTGAAGCGCGTCCGCCACAAGATCATCGGCAAGCTCTCGAAGGGGTTCCGCCAGCGCGTCGGCATCGCCGAGTCGGTCCTCGCGGAGCCCCCCGTGATCATCATGGACGAGCCGACGATCGGGCTCGATCCGCACCAGATCCTCATCGTCAGGGACCTGATCGCCAGCCTGCGCGGGCGCATGACGGTCCTCATCTCGAGCCACATCCTCCCGGAGATCGAGATGACCTGCGACCGGGTCCTCATCATCAACCAGGGCCGGATCGTGGCCCAGGGGACGCCGGCCGACCTGCGCCGCGAGGTGCTCGGGAAGTCGGCCTACGAGATCGAGGCCGCGGGCGACCTGGGGGCGCTCCCGTTCCTGCTCGGGTCGATCGACCCGGGCCTGTCCGTTGCCTCGGAGGGTCCCGCTGACGCCCTGGGCTTCCGCACGATCCGGCTGACGACCCTCAACCTTGATGACGCCGGGGAGGCGATCCTCAGGGCCTGCCTGTCAGAGGGGCTGCGGGTGCGTGCGCTCAGCCGGGAGCACCCCACCCTCGAGGACGTGTTCCTCGCGGCGACGCGCCGCAGCTGGGACGCCGTGGCGGAGGATCCCTCGAAAGGCGGATCCAAATGAGGCACTTCTTCACCATCCTCGGGCACGAGGTCCGCATGCTGCTCGTCAGCCCGAGCACCTACATCGCCGCCGTTGCCTTCTTCCTGCTGATGGGCTTCACCTTCACGACGATCCTCGAGCAGTACAGCACGGCGCCCCAGGACCTCTCGCCCGCGTCCGTCTTCTTCAACTACTACTGGTTCCCGGTGATCTTCATGGTCCCGCTGCTCACCATGAAGTGCCTGGCGGAGGAGCGCCGCCTCGGCACGATCGAGACCCTCCTCACCTCCCCCGTCACCACGGTGGAGGTGGTGCTCGGCAAGTACGCCGCCGCGTACCTCCTGTACCTGATCTTCTGGGCGTCCTCCTCGGGGTTCTTCTACATCCTGCGGCGCTTCGCGGGCGACGCCCACCTGATCGACCCCGGCCCCATCCTCGGCGGCTACCTCTTCATCACCGTCTCCGGCCTGTTCTTCATCGCGATCGGCGTCTTCGCGAGCTCGCTCTCGCGCAACCAGTCCGTGGCGGGGATCATCTGCGTGGTGCTCCTTGTGGGGATCATACTCGGGGGCCAGTACCTCGCCAACGCGCCGTGGCTCGACCGCGAGGCCCTGCTGCCCCTCAAGGAGGCGGTGGCCTACGCCCAGATCGCCCAGCACCGCGAGGACTTCACCCGGGGCGTCGTGGACATGCGCGAGCTGCTCTTCTACCTGAGCGGCACGGTGCTCGCGCTCATCTTCAGCATCCTGAGCGTCGAGGCGAAGCTGCTGCACAGCTAGCGCCAAACCCCCTTTGCCCACGTGATTGACAGCTTCAGAGCGGCCCGATGGATCCGAACCCTCAACCTGGTCCTCCAGGCCGTGCTGTTCCTGACGTTCGTCGGCGGCCTGAACTTCCTGGCCCGCAGCCACTCGTGGCGGTACGACCTCACCCGCTACCGGCGGTTCTCGCTCACCGCCGAGTCCCTCGCCTACGTCCACGAGCTTTCCCTGCCCGTGCACATCGTCGTCACCTCGAACGGCGAGCAGGCGGACGACCCGCAGGTCAAGGGGCTGCTAAGGGAGTACGTCTACGCGACGGAGGCCAACCCGGCGGGCCGGATCACGGTCGAGTACGTCGACCTCTACCAGGACCGGCGCAAGACCGAGAAGTACGGGATCCAGGATCCCGGCATGGTGCTGCTCGTCTGCGGCGACAAGCGGCGCGTCCTCACGCCCTCCAACCTGTACCGGGTCGAGAACAAGACCGTGAAGGACTTCATCGGCGAGCAGGCCGTGACGGCCGCGATCCTCGACGTCTCGAACCCCGACCGGAAGAAGATCTATTTCCTCGTGGGCCACGGCGAGCTGCGGCCCGACGACGTCGACCCCGCCCGGGGCCTTTCGATGGCGCGCGACCAGCTGCGCCTGCGCAACTATGACGTCGAGACGCTCGACATCGTCACGGCGCGCAAGGTCCCCTCCGACGCGGCCCTCCTCGTGAGCGTCTCCCCGCAGGATCCGTTCAACGCCTACGACCAGGAGCTGCTCCGCCAGTACCTGGGGGCCGGGGCGGGCCGGCTCATCCTCTTCCTCGCGCCGAACTCGCACCCCGGGCTTAACGACCTGATGATCGACGACTGGGGCATCCTGGTCGACGACGACATGATCCTCGACCTGGCCTCCGACAGCCTGACCGAGGACGGCGACCTCATCATCCGGGCGTACTCGCCCCACCCGATCACCCAGATCCTGGTCGACTACAAGAAGGAGCTTCGGATCGGCCTGGCGCGCAGCGTCAGGCCCCTGCCGGGGCGCCCCGCCGCCGGCGGGCTCACGGTCGTGACGCTCGCGGCGACCTCGACCTCGGCGTGGGGCGAGGTTGGCTACGCCCAGCGCGGCATCCAGACGACGTTCACGCCCGGGGTCGACATCAAGGGCATGCCGCAGATGGAGCCCCCGAACCGCCTCGGCGTCGCCGTCGCCTCGGAGCGCGTCCCCGTCCGCGGCGACCTTCCCTCCAGCATCCCGGGCGGCAAGCTGGTCGTCGTTGGGACAGGGGACATGATCTCCAACGCGCGGATAACGAACACCGGCGCCGAGGAGTTCTTCCTCGACGCCGTGAACTGGGCGGTGGGGCGCGACGTCGCGCTCAACGTACCCGCCCGCCCGATCGAACGCTTCTCGCTTTCGCTCAGCGCGGGCGAGCTCGCCCGCCTCCGCTACACCCTGATGCTCGCGCTGCCCGGCATTGCCGCGCTGCTCGGCATTGCCGTATACTGGGCCCGGCGAACCTAGAAGCCGGCCGACCCATTCCCGACACTCCGACATGCGCTCCAAAGTCACCCTCGTCCTGCTGTTCCTGAACGTCGCGCTGTTCTTCTTCATCTTCTACTTTGAGCGGGACTGGCGGATCGAGCGGGCCTCCCAGGAGGCCCGGCGCAGGGTCCTCGGTCCGGAGGCCTCGAACATCCGGCGCCTTGAGGTTTCCGGGGCGGCGCCCGGCGCCAGCTTCAGCCTCGAGCGCAGGGGCGACGCGTGGTTCCTGACGCGGCCCGTCGAGTGGCCCGCGAACCCCAACGCGGTCAGCCGCATCCTGAACGAGCTCCAGTTCCTGGAGCACGTGACGAGCTTCAGCACGCGCGACCTGGAGAAGAACGGCCAGAAACTCGCCGACTACGGGCTGGACCAGCCCCGGCTGACGCTCTCCTTCACCTCCGGCGACGAGGGATCGGCCGGCCAGACGACGGTCCTGCGGATCGGCGACGCGCCGAAGGTCGGCGACCTCCTCTACCTCCTCTCGTCGGACGGGGAGAAGATCCACGTCGTCAGCCGGTCCCTGGCGGACAGCCTGTCGGTGCCCTTCGACCAGCTGCGCTCCGACCTGATCTTCACGATCCAGGTCTTCGAGGCCCAGTCGCTCAACCTCCAGACGGCGGCTCCGTCCAGCGTGAGGGTCAGGCTCGACCGCGACCGCCAGAGCGGCCGCTGGCTGTTCCGGACGCCGGTCAACGCGCGGGCGGGAAAGAACGCGACCGAGCTGGCCATCAACGCGCTCGACGCGCTCCGGATAAAGTCCTTCGTCCTGCAGAATCCGCCGGCGACCACGCCCTCGGCGGCGCCGCTCCTGCGGGTGACGATCGAGGGCAACAACCGGCACGAGACCCTCTACGTGGGCGCCCGCTCGGGCGGCGACGACGACTACCTGGCCCAGCTGGAGGACCGCCGCGCCATCTTCACGGTCTCAATCCCGCCGCCGCTCATGGAGACCCTGAAGAACGCCGCCGACGACCTGAGGGACCGCCACATCCTGGACTTTGACGCGGCCGCCGTCACGTCGATCGCGCTCTCGGCGCTTAACCAGCCCGAGCTTGCGCTCCAGCGCCTCGAGTCCGCGGCGCCGGGCCACGGGCCGGACTGGCAGATCATCCGCCGGGGCGGCGCCCAGGCGTCCCAGGCCCTGGCGGCGGACTCAGCGGCGGTGCAGCGGCTGCTCGACCAGCTGGAGACCCTGAGCGCGCTCCGGTTCCAGAGCGACGCGCCCACGAACGCCGACATCGAGGACTGGGGCTTCAACCGGCCCGAGCGCGAGATCACGCTGACCCTCGGGGCCGCGCCCGCCACGCAGATGACCCTCCAGATCGGCCTGCCGACCAAGCGCGAGAACGTCGCCTACGCCCGGATCGCCGGCCTGCCAACCGTCTACGCCGTGGAGCCCGACATCCTGAAGGACACAAGCGCCTCGCCTCTGGCCTGGCGCGAGCGGCTGCTCAGCTCCCTTCCCGCGTCGGCCCGCATCACGTCGCTCACGCTCACCAACGCGGCCGACGGCACGGTCGTCTACTCGCGCAAGCTCGCGGACGGCGAGGCGTGGGACGGCGCCCTCGCGCAGGAGAGCGCCCCGCGCAGGGAGGCGATCACGACCCTCATCTCCCAGCTGCGCACCCTGCGCGCGGCGAGCTTCGTGGAGGAGGGCTTCCCGGACAAGGTGTTCGCGGCGGGCGAGGTGCGCTCGTGGAAGTACCGGCTTGACGCCTCGGTCTCGCTTCCGGGCGGGGCCGGCACCTGGCAGGTGAACACCATGACCCTCTGGTTCACGGAGCGTACCGGAGGCTCCGAGCAGCTTGCGGGCTCGAAGGACTTCGGGGCGGTCTTCACGGTCGAGCAGCCGCTGCTTGATGCGCTCTTCCGGCTGACGCAGCCCTGAAAGAGAGGATGCGCGACGGAATCCTAAGGCCCTGCATGGCGGGCGCCCGCATGTGCGCCTCCTGCCTCGCCACGTTCGCCGTGTGGACGGCGTGGCTCGCGCTCCTCTTGCTGTTCGCGTTCCAGGTCTACGTCGCCTCCGTGAACGAGCTCCAGATCCCGCGGTTCCTGCTGCGCGCGATCGAGGACCATCTCGCGGAGTCAGGCGTGTCCGTCAGGTTCGGGCGCGCGACGTTCGACCCGTCCGGGCGCATCCTCCTGCAGAAGGCCCGCTTTAAGCTGGCGTCCTTCAGCGAGCCGGTTGTCACGGCCGACGCGATCTACATCCGGCTGGACCCGCTCGCGCTCCTCGAGCGGCGCTTCGAGGCGCGGGAGATCCGCGCCACGGGCGCGAACCTCTTCATCCCGGCCATGCTCTCCGCATCGGGCCGCGCCGAGAAGGTCGTCCGGGACCTGGACGCGGGATTCTCGATCACCTCGAGGGGAGACGAGTTCTCGGTCGACTATTTGAACTGCCGGCTCGGCGACGTGTCCGTGTCGGCGCACGGGCAGATCAATGCCGGCACCGTGGCCCGCAACGGCGCGCAGGCGGCGTCCCTCCCACTGCCCGAGTTCGTGTCGAAGAACTACGTGGCCCTCAGCCGGGAGTTCGCCCGGGCCGAAGTGGGGTTGGCGGGCCTGGACCGCGCCGTCGTTACGGCGCTCCTGACGCCGTCCGACACGAGGGGGGCGATCGTGAGCGCGGAGCTCTTCGCGGAGGGCCTGAGCGTCGCCGGCCCCGTGGCGGTCGAGGCCCGGCGGATCCACGCAGGATGCCGGCTCCCCCTCCTCGGAGGCGCGCCCCTCATGACCTCGGCGGTGGCCACCGCCGAGAGCATAAGCATCGGGCCGACGCTCGCCATGCGCGGCGTGCGCGTGCGGGCGCGCGGGATCCTGAAGGTCGACACAATGGCGTTTAGCCCGAGGCTCTTCGAATTGTCCGGCGGCTCCGTCTCATACGGGGCCGACTCGCTCGCGGCGCCGCTGGCGACCGTCATTCCCGGGAGCGGGCGCTCGGCCTCGGTCGAGGCCTCCGCGTCCCTTTTTGGCCGCCCGATATGGGCCCGGGGCGACGCCGACATGGCGTCCAAGGCCGCCGACTTCACCTTCGAGGGGTCGGTGGCGCCCGATGTGCTCGGCCCCATCTCGGACCACACCCACTTCGATATCCGGCGCTTTGTCGAATTGCACGAGCCTGTCGCGGCCTTCGGCCGGGTCCGCCTCCTGCCGGGCTGGAAGTTCGGGGGTGTGACGGCGCACGTGGACGCCCACGACTTCGTCGCCTACCACGTCAAGTTCGAGGGGGCGCGCGGCGCCGTGACCTTTGACGGGACCCGTCTGGCGGCGCGCGAGGCGACGGCCGAGAGCGGCGAGAACTACGCGTACGGATCCTACGAGCATAACTTCTCGACCAAGGAGTTCCGGTACCTGCTCAGCGGCAGGCTAAGGCCGCTCGACATCTCGGCGTGGTTCCTCGGCGACTGGTGGAACGGCATCTTCAAGCATTTCGAGTTTCCCGTCCAGCCGCCCGACGCGACGATCGACGTGCGCGGCCGCTATCTGAAGGGAAGGGTTTTCGCCGTGTACGGGTACGTCGACGCGACGAACCCCGTGGTCAAGGGCGTGCCCTTAGACTCGCTCCGGACGCTCCTGTTCGTCGACCAGTCGGCGTGCGACGGGCTCGAGGTCGAGCTCGCGAAGGGCGGCGGGAACGCCGAGGGATCGTTCAGGCTGGCGACCGTGCCCGCAACCGGCTCCTGGAGCGGCTTCGACATCGACGCGGCGTCGACGATGGACCCGGTGCCGCTCGCCTCGATGCTTCCCCCCGACGGCGCTGCGGCGGTCGCAGCGTTCGCATTCGACAAGCCGCCCGCAATCGCCCTCCGCGCCCACTTCGATGGGCCCTCGGCCGACGGCCCGCGGCACAAGGTCGTCCATGCGGACTTCCGCGCCGACGGGGGCTTCCGGGTCCACGGGGTCATATTCGAGAGGGGGTCGTTCAAGCTGGACGTCAGCGACGACGAGATCGACGTCGCCGACGTCGACGCGGGCTTTGCCGGCGGCACCGTGGCCGGATCCGCCCACGTGAGCGGGACGGGCACGGACAGGCGCCTGCGCTTCAAGGCGTCGCTCTCGGGCGCGAGCCTGGGCCAGGCCGCCGCCGCGGCCGAAGGCTACGTTGTCGCCGGGCGCGCCCCGGGGAGTTCCACCGCGCTCGACACGTTCGCAAAGGACAAGTCCGGGGTGCGCCTCGACCTCAACGCCTCCGCCCAGGGCCGCCCCGGGGAACTCGCCACCTTCGTGGGCGAAGGCAACGTCCAGATCCAGGGCTCGAACCTCGGCGAACTCTCGCTTCTCGGGGGCCTGTCGAAGATCCTCAAGTTTCCCGAGTTGCGCTTCACGCAGGCCCGGGCCTCGTTCAAGATCGAGAACGCGTCGCTCAACTTCCCCGAGCTAAGCGTCCTAGGGGCGAATTCGGCGATTCAGGCCAGGGGCACGTACGCGATCGACCGCCGCAAGCTCGACTTCTCGGCCACGATCTACCCGTTCATGGAGAGCAAGTCCCTGCTGCAGATCATCAACGCAATCTCCGCACCAATCTCGGCCGTGTTCCGCGTGAGGCTAACCGGCAGCGTCGACAAGCCCGCCTGGCGGCTCGC
Source organism: Opitutaceae bacterium (assembly GCA_003164715.1). Classification (GTDB taxonomy): domain Bacteria; phylum Verrucomicrobiota; class Verrucomicrobiia; order Opitutales; family Opitutaceae; genus Palsa-1447. The sequence goes on from PLTZ01000078.1 coordinate 20,942, forward strand.
GTACAGCCCCCTCAACCTCCTGCGCGAGGGCGACGACAGGCCCGAAGCGCCTGACAAGTTGGCGCCCCCGGCCCCGCTGGCCAATCCCCCTCCCTGACAGCGGGTTGGCCCCCCCGTGAGGACGGGGATTCACCGTAAAATTGCGTAACGTCCATGATCCGAAACACATTGCCCCGGCTAGGTCGAAACGCTTAATTCACCCGGGCCGCATGGATCACGTCAACACATTGCCCCACCGAACCTGGAGCGAGCGGGCGTCGCTCGCGCTCGCGGGGGCTCTGATTCTGATTGGCCTCACGACGCCGCTGGGCTGGCTGCTGCACATCGACCGCCTGGTCATGCCGATCGAGCACAAGGCGCCGATCATGTTCAACGAGGGGCTCTGCTTCCTGGCGATCGGGATCGCCCTGCTCGGGCGCGAGTTCGGCTTGAGGAGGGCCGTCTGGGCGGGGTTGGTGCCGGCGGTGATTGGCGCCCTGACGGCGTTCGAGGGGTTCTCCGGCGCCGACCTCAAGATCGACGAGTTCTTCGTGCGGGACGCGCTCTTCATCGACACGAGCCAGCCCGGCCGCGGCTCGATCGTTGCGGCGGGCTGCGTCCTGGTCGCGGGGATGACGGTCTTCTGGAAGATCTGGGAAAGACGGGCGCGCGAGCGCCTCTTCGCCGAGGCGGTGGCCGGGTCCGTGCTCGCGTCAGTCGGGTTCTCGACCCTGCTCGGCTATGCCTTCGACCTGGCCGCGGTCTACAACTGGGGCACGAACACGGCGACGTCGGCGGTCGCCGCCGCCGGGCTGCTGCTCACCGGCTCCGCGCTGCTGGTGCTGGCTTGGCGGGCGAGCATGAAGGAGGAGGGCGGGCCGCCCGCGTGGCTTCCCATGCCCGCGGTGATCGGCAGCCTCACCCTCACGCTGATCTTCTGGATCGGGCTGCAGGAGCGGGAGACGGCCTACCTCGAGGCGAAAACCTACAGCGAGATCGACCAGATTGCGTCCACGATCAAGTCCACGATCGACCAGCAGACCAACCTCCTCGACCGGCTTGCCCGAAGCGGGACCGACAACCCCGACGCGAACGTCGTGGCCTGGCAGACGGACGCGGCCGCGCTATACGAAGACTCGAGGGACCTCGGCTGCATGTCGATCGCCCTCATCGACGCCGCCGGCACGAGGCGGGTGACCCGGTGGATCTACCCGACCCAGGACAACCTCGGGGCGATCGGGTACGACCACGCCTCGGATCGGAGGAGGCGCGAGGCCCTTGAGGCGGCACGGGCTAAGAACGCCCCGGAGATCTCCACGTTTGCGGACACGGGCGGAAAGAAGAGCCCGGGCTTCGTGATCTACTCGCCCATCGGCAGGAACGGGAGCCCCAGCCACTACGTGGCCGCGGAGTACCTCTACGCCAGGTTCTTCGCGATGATCTTCAAGCAGCTCAAGCTCGCCGGCCACTACACCTTCGCGGTCACCGTCGGGGGCGCCCAGGTGTACAACTCGGCGCTGACGGACAGCGAGGGCAAGCTGCAGCCGAGCGAGGAGACGATCTCGAGCCTCTTCGGCCAGCGCATCAAGCTCCGCCTCACGCCCACCCCCGAGCTCGTTAGGGCGGACAAGCGGTACCTGCCCGAGATGGCGCTCGGCGGCGGCCTCGCGATCACGCTGCTGCTCGGTTTCATCCTGCACTTCGCGCGGCGCGCGCGCTCGGGCCAGTATCTGTCCGAGCTGTCCAACAAGAGGCTGGTGGCGGAGAACGAGGAGAGGCGCAGGATTGAGGCCCGGCTCAAGGTCTCCGACGAACGCCTGAGGCTAGCGCTCGACTCCACCCAGATCGGTATCCTCGAATGGAACGTCCCCAAGGGGCACGTCTACTACAGCCCCGGCCTCTGGAGCCTCCTCGGCTACGAGCACGCGCGCATGCCGTCGACCCTCGAAGTGTGGCAGTCCCTCATCCACCCCGAGGACCTTCCGATGTACCGGAAGCGGACCGAGTCCCAGCTGAACGGCATCGCCTCGTTCATCGACCCGGAATACCGGGTTCGGGCGCGCAACGGGGACTGGCGCTGGGTCTATGTTCGGTCGAAGTCGGTCCTCGCGGGCCCGAACGGCCGGCCCACACGGATCATCGGCACCGTCCAGGACATCACCATCCGGCGCGAGTCCGACCAGGCCCTGCGGGAAAGCCAGGCCGAGGCGCGCAAGCTCTCGCTCGTCGCGTCGAAGACGGACAACCTCGTCATCATCGGCTCCGCGGACGGCAAGATCGAATGGGTGAACAGCGCCTTCTGCAGGGTCATGGAGTACACGCTCGCGGAAGTCGTGGGCAAGGACCCGGGGCGCCTCCTGAGCGGCCCCGACACCGACGACGCGCAGGCGGACCTGATCCGCGAAGAGATCGCCAAGGGAGTCGGCACGAACACGGAGATCGTCCAATACTCGAAGTCCGGCAGGAAGTACTACCTGCACATGGAGGTGCAGGTCGTCCGGAACCAGGCGGGCCAGGTCGAGAACTTCATCGCCATCGAGAACGACATCACGTCCCGGGTCGAGACCGAGAGCCAGCTGCGCAGGGCGAAGGCCGAGGCCGACTTCGCATCGCGCGCGAAGAGCGAGTTTCTGGCCTCGATGTCGCACGAGATCCGCACGCCGATGAACGGGGTGATCGGGATGACGAGCATCCTCATGGAGACCCCGCTCACGGGCGACCAGCGGGACTTCGTCAACACGATCCGCACCTCCGGCGAGGCCCTGCTGACGATCATCAACGACATCCTCGACTTCTCCAAGATCGAGTCGGGGAAGATGGAGCTCGAGAAGGCACCGTTCGAGCTGGCGCTGTGCGTCGAGGAGGCGCTCGACCTGTTCGCGCCCACGGCAGCCTCCAAGCGCCTCGAGATCGGCTACCACGTCGAGCCCGACGTCCCGCCGTGGATCGTGGGCGACGTGACCCGCCTGCGCCAGATCATCGTGAACCTGGTCAACAACGCCATAAAGTTCACGCCGACGGGCAGCATCTCCATCCAGGTCCGCAGGATTCCGCTCGACGCCTCCGTCCGGGCGACGCCGGCGGGCAGGATGCGCCTTGAGATCACGGTCCAGGACACGGGCATCGGCATCCCTCCCGACCGGATCGACCGGCTCTTCAAGGCGTTCAGCCAGGTGGACTCGTCGACGACGCGCAAGTACGGCGGCACGGGCCTCGGCCTGGCGATCTGCCAGAGGCTCTGCCAGCTGATGAACGGCGACATCCGCGTCGAGAGCACCCTCGGCAAGGGGTCGACCTTCACGATGGCCATCATGACGGACGCGGCGCAGCGCCCGGCGGAGGTGTCCGCCCCGCCCTTCGCGGGCCTCGATCTCAAGGGCGAGTTGGCGCTCTGCATCGAGGACAACCCGATCACGCGCGCCCGCCTGCGTACGCTGTTCGACTCGCTCGGCGCAACCTGCGTGTTCGCCAACGAGCCGGAGTCCGCGGTGGAGATCGCCTCGAACCTGCCGAACCCGCCGGCGATCGTGATCCTGGACCTGCCCGAGTTCGACAGCCAGCGGGCGCTCGACAAGACGGCGGAGATCAAGAGCTCGAGGATCGTCCTGTTCCGCCTCGGCCAGACGCCCCCTCCGGCGCCGAAGGACGGATTCCCGTATGCGACGGTCTCGAAGCCGATAAAGACGGTGTCGTTCCTGCAGGCCCTCTCGCTCCTGGGCAACCGCAGCGGCAGCGGCGGGATCGTGGTGCATGCAAGGCACGAGGACCGCCCGATCGCCGAGGAGATCCCCCTCACGGTGCTGCTAGCCGAGGATAATGCGGTCAACCAGAGGGTCGCGCTGCGGTTCCTCGAGCGGATGGGCTACAACGCCGACGCGGTGGGCAACGGCCTGGAGGTGCTGAAGGCGTTCCAGACCCGCAGCTACGACCTGGTGCTCATGGATCTGCAGATGCCCGAGATGGACGGCCTCGAGGCGAGCCGCCGGATCCGCAGGACCGTGCCCCCGGAGCGCCAGCCGAAGATCATCGCGCTGACGGCCAACGCGATGCAGGGAGACCGCGAGATATGCCTCGACGCGGGGATGGATGACTACATCTCAAAGCCCGTGAAGATGCACGAGATCGTCGCCGCCATCCGGCGCCAGTTCTCCAAGAGCAAGGTCGCGCCGACCATCACCGAGTGACGGAGGCCGCGAGCCCGGCGATTTCGCCGGCGCGCGTCTGATCGGCGGCGAGGTTCGTGAGTTCGAGGGGATCCCGGTCCAGGTCGAAGAAGAGCCACGGCGAGCCGTCCTCTTTCAGGATGAGCTTGCGGGCGCGGGTGCGCACGCCGGCCCAGATGCGGTCGCACTGGTCGGGCAGGCGCACGACCGAGGGCATCGAGATGCGCGCGGCCCCGGGCAGGCCGCTCGGCAGCCCTGTCGCGCCCGCGGCCCACGCCGCCGTCATCCGCGGAAGGTCAAGGAGCGAGACCGGCCGGTCGTCCCTGCCGGCCCCTCCGGGAATCCGCACCACAAGCGGCACCCGGACGCTCTCCTCGTGGGGCCAGCCCTTGCGGAAGAGCCCGTGGGAGCCGTGCATGTCGCCGTGCACCGACGTCACGGCGACAATCGTGTCCCGCGGCAGGGCGCCGACAAGCCCGCCTATGGCGCGGTCGGTCGCCTCCACGTGGGCGTAGTACCCCGAAAGGTCCGCCCGGCACCTCGCCTCGTCCGCGCCGCGTAGGGGAACGTTGCCGCGCAGGACGAGGCCCCCGGTGGGCCGGGCGCCCACCCCGGAGGCGGGCGCGCCGTAGGGCGGATGGGGCGGCTCGAGGCTGACGACCGCGAACCACGGCCGCTCGCACGCCCCGAGCATGGCGCGGGCCCTGCCGCACACGACGTCGCTCTGGTAGCCCTCGAAGCGGGCGGGTTCCGGCAGCAGCGTCCCGTGGAGCCAGGGGTCATTGAGAAGAAACCCGCTCTCAAACCCCTCCCAGAAATCGAATCCACCCCGGTACTGCGGCGCGACGACCGCGCGGGCGTGCTCATCGCCCGTCAGCCTGGCCCCGGGGTCGCGCACGGAGAGGTGCCATTTCCCGAAGAAGGCGGTCAGGTAGGAGCGCTCCCTCATCTCGTGGGCGATCGTCCGGGTACCGGGCGGGAGCGGGTCGAAGTATCCGCGCACCCCGTTGCCCGGCGATTCCAGGCCGGTGAGCAGGGCGGCCCGCGCGAAGGGCCCGAAGGGATGCGGAGTCACGGCCTGCGTGAAGTCCACGCCCTCCGCGGCCAGGGCGTCCAAGCAGGGGGTCCGGGCGTTCGGGTCGCCGGAGTACCCGCACGCCTGCGCCCGCCACTGCGTGGTCACGATCCAAAGGATGTTCGGCGGCATGGGGGGGGGTCGCTCGGGGCCGGAGTTGAGATTGCGCCACAACCCAATTGGATACCGCGGCCTTGTGCAACCCAGCGTCCGGGAAACGCCTCAGTGGAGGCTCGGGCAGCGGCTGATCGCCCGGAGCGCGGTATTCGAGCGGACCCGGGAGGGGCGCCCCGGCGCCGGCTAGAGCGCCCGCCCCGCCGTCACTGCAGCTCCGGAGGCATCTGCAGGACGCGGGCGGCCAGGGAGTCCAGTAGGCTTCCCGTGCGCTGGACCGCCTTCGACTCCCCGGAGTAGATGGTCGCCAGGGGCGAGAAGTCCCTCAGCAGGACGCAGTAGTCGCCGTTCACCATGATGCCGAGAAGCTCTCCGTTCTCGCTGAAGACGAGGTCCCCCCTGGATGTCGCAAAGTCCCCGAAGAGGCGCTTCATCAGTCGGTTATCCACGCGCACATAGCCGTGGTGGGCCTCGTCGAGCTTGAACCCGAGCTCGCCGTAGCCCTTGCCGCCGCCGCTGATCAGGAGCGCTTGGGGGAACTTGAAGGGATCCGCGGCAAGGGGGTACACCTTGGCGCCCAGCGCGGCCACCTGCTGGGGATCGACGGGGATCACCACCACCCTCGGGTCCGCTTGGAGGAACTCGACTAGCGCCGCGGCGGACTTGTAATCCGGCGGCCGGTCAAACCTGACCGAGATCCGCTCCCAGTCCGAGCCAATCTCGCGCAGCGAGAACGGCGTGTCCTCCACCTCGATCAGGGCGTAGACCTGCTTGCCGTCCGTGGTGAACACGGTCTTCGCCTCCTTGTCGCGGGTGGTGGTGCCGAAGAGCCCCTTGCGGCTCGCGGCGAACGTCGTCTGCACTCGGTTCGCCAGGAAGTCGTTGAAGAGCACGTTCGCGGAGATCGGCCGGTTGTCCCGGATCTCCCTCGTGAGCTCGCCCGAGTTCTGCGCGAGCGCCCCCACCCCCTGTGCGAGCTGGTTGGTCGCCTGCTCGACCTTCGCGCGCTCCGTCCGCTCGGTCTGCACCTGCGCCTCGAGCTCGGTGGCCTTGGCGGCGAGCTGCTCCTTCTCGTGCTCCCCGACCGCAACGGCCACGCTCAGGCTCTCGATCTGCTTCCTCGCCTCCGCCTGCTGCCGCTCCAGCGAGGCGAGCGCCTCCTTCTGGCGCTGGGCCTCGGTCTTCTTGTCCTCGAGCTCCCGCTGGAGCTGGGCGAGCTCGCTGCGCGTGAGCGAATTCTCCTGCGTCTCGGCCTGGTACTTGAGGTTGAGCTCGGTCTGCGACTTCTGCGTGTCGACCAGCTGGGCGGTGAGCTTCTGGCTCTCCGACTGGAGCTGGCCGAGGCTGCGTTCGCGAGAGGCGAGTGTCGAATCGGAGGAGGCCAGCTTCTGCTCGAGCGCCTGGCGCGACAGCTGCTCCTCGACGAGCGACTGCCTCATCGCCTCGACCAGGTCCTGCTCCTTCGACACCGTGTTGGAGGAGATCTCGTTGACCGGTGGCTGCACCGGCCGCGAAGGAACCGCCCGCTCCCACCGCGTAAGCGCGATGAGGTTGAGGAAGAGGAAGTCGACGATGAACAGGAGGAGGGTCTTGTTCATAGGCCGGCGGTCGCGGCGGCGGGTCTCTGTCCCTCGAGGATCAGCCGGCGCCTGAAGCCGCGGACGTGCCGGATCTTCACCAGGGCGACGCAGATGATGCCGAAAAGGTTGGACGAGTACGCGGCCAGCAGGTTCGGCTCGATGACGCCGACCACCTGCAGGACGAGGGCCGCGGCGGTGCCCATCATCCCGACGTACAGGCCGCTGTCGAAGAGGTTCTCTTCGTTCTCCATGAGCCGGAGCTTCAGGAGGGGCGGGGCGTCCTGGATTTCGATCTCCCTGATCTTGCGGAGGCAGGCCATGTACATCGCGACCTGCAGGCCGGCGAATATGCCGATAGAGACGAGTGTGGAGGTTTCCATAGTGACCGGTGTTGAGGGTTGGGCGGTTTCAGTTCGGGTAGCCGCGGCCGCGAGCATCGGGATCACCAGGTGCACGCGGTATTCCGAGGCAGGGGCGGCCTTCAGCAGGAAGGGTTCGGTGGCGACGATCAGGAGCGCCGCCATCACGACGGCGAGGACCCCCGAGCGCACATGCTGGTGCGGGCCCGCCGAGGGTCCGCCCGCGGGCGACACGACCCAGAGGTCGAGGCCGCGCAGGAGCAGGTAGAGCCCGAGGATGTAGCCCGCATACTTGAGGGAGAGCATGAACCGCGGGTGCTCGAGCACGAGCGCCGCCGCGGCGCCCATGGCGGGCCCGGGCGACCGGTTGACCGGCACCTCGCGCTGCAGGAGCAGGTTGACCGCGCCCTGTCCGTCGGTGAGCGCGAGGCGGAGGTCCTCGGAGCCGGCCCTGCCGTAGCGGATGAGGTACGAGGCGACCCTGTCCGCGGAGTTCGAGAGCAGCGCGGCGGAGTAGATGAAAGGCAGCTGGTCGGGCGCCACACGGCTTAGGTGCGCGTATTCCCCGACCGTGCGCACGCTCTGCGTCCTCCGGACGAGCTCGCAGAGCTGCGTCCAGTCTAGGCGGCGTCCGAGTGAAAGCAGGTCGATATAGAAGCCCTCGAGGTCGCCCAGCTCGCCGCGCTGGACCGCAACCTCGGCGAGGGCGCGCACCTCGCGCTGGAGGGTCGGCGACAGGTGCTCGCCCTGGTAGAGGAGGCCCGTGAGGAGGATGAGGGCGTCCAGCGGCTGGCCGCCCGGGCGCGCCGCCGGGACAAACCTGCCGGTCTTCGCCACGTCGCGGGTCCTGAGGATCGCCTGGACGCCCACGGAGCCGGAGTTCGCCAGGTAGGAGCGGACGGTCTCGCGCGCGTGCTCCGGGATGAGGAAGGTCACGACCGGGGTGCTCGAGGTGCGCGCCGTCTTCTGGCGCAGGTTGAAGAGGGGATCGAGGGCCGGGTCCCACCCGCCCCAGGCCGCGAGGGCGGGCTGCCGGGAGGTGAACTGGTCCAGGGCGCGCTCGAGGCCGGCCGCGCGCGGGTCGTCCACGGCCTTGGCCGTCTCAAGGAGGAACCGGGCGGGCCCGATCTTCTCCGAGTCCACGAGGTCCCGCCCGAACGCGGCGACCGAGGGGGTTCCGTCGCCGGCGGAACGCAGCAGCCCCTTGCTGACGGATTTCAGGCTCACCGGCAGGAGCCACGCGAGCACCGCTACGACCGCGCCCACGAAGACGAGCGCGGGCGCGGATGCAGGGGTGTGCCGGGGGTCCTGGCTTGGGATCATTAGCTAATCGAAAGTATTGATTTGCGGGCCCGAATGCGGGCGACCACGCTGCGTATTCTCACCGACCGATGTCCCTGGAAATTGTTCACTACAACGATCCAGTTTTGCGTAAGAAAGGCGAGAAAATCACCGCATTCGATGATGCGCTCGCCTTTCTTGCGGACCGGATGACCGAGGCCATGCACGAGGCGCACGGCATCGGCCTTGCCGCCCAGCAGGTCGGGCGCGCCCTCCAGCTCTTCGTGGTCGACCTGCGCGAGACGGAGGTGGAATTCGACTGGAAGATCGACGGGGCGAAGACGCCGCTCGAGCTCTTCATGCCGATGGTGGTCGCCAACCCCAAGGTCACCGTCGCTCGGAAGACCCCGACCGTATCCCTGGAAGAGGGCTGCCTGTCGTTCCCCGAGATCCGGGGCGATGTGGTGCGGGCCGAAGCGATTTCCGCGAAGTTCCAGGATGCGGCCGGGCTCCAGCACACCCTCGAGTGCACGGGGCTGTTCGCCCGGTGCATGCTCCACGAGGCCGACCACGTGAACGGCATCCTCTTCATCGACCGGATGGACAAGGTGGTGCGCGCCACGGTTGACGAGGCCGTCAAGGCGCTGGCGAAGAGCACCAAGGCCGCGCGCGCGGCCGCGACGAAATGAGCATCGCGACCCGGACGGGGGACAAGGGCTCGACAGGCCTGCTCCACGGCCAGCGCGTGCCGAAGAACCATCCTCAGATCGAGGCGGTCGGCGCCTTCGACGAGCTCAACGTCGAGGTCGGGGCGGCCCGGCTCGCCTCCAGGAGCCCGGCGACGAGGAAACTCCTGGCGGGGGTCCAGGGCCTGCTGGTCGCCGTCATGGGCGAGATCGCCTGCGCGCAGGAGGACGCTTGCGCCCACGCCTCGTCCAAGTTCGCGCGGCTGTCCGAGGGGGACCTGCGCCGCCTCGACGAGTTCCTGGCGGCGCTGGAGTCTAAGGGCCTTCGCCTGGAGGGCTGGGCCACTCCCGGGGCAAACGCCGCCGCCGTCGCGTTCGACAGGGCCCGCGTCGCGGCCCGCCGGGCCGAGCGGCGGCTCGCCGCCCTCAGCGCCGCGGGACGGGCGGTGCGGCCGCTCGCGTTCCAGTGGATCAACCGGCTCTCCGACGTCCTCTGGCTGCTGGCCCGGGAGGCCGAAACGCGGGCGGGGACCCGGTGATCCCCCCCGAGGCCGAGGCGGGCGCGGCGCACAGAAGCTCCACGGCTGCCGGCCAGTAGCGCCGCGAATGGCGGGGGACCGCGCCATTTTGGGACACCGCCGGCAACCGGGAACGCTTGAAATCGGCCGCGCTTCCACACAGATTTTCTTTTCCTATGCCGTCCGCACTATTGGTTCTTGTCCTCGCCGCAGGGTGGCGCGTGTTCACGCTCTACGTTCCCGCGCTCAGCAATTTCTCGCCGGTGATGGCCCTCGCCTTCTGCGCGGGCGTCTACACGCGCAATAGGTGGATGTGGCTGGCGCCGCTTGCCGCGCTCGTCGTCTCGGACCTGTACATCGACCACTACTACGCGACCGTCTACCACTACGAGTGGGGCGTGGGCGGCGCGGCGAGCCGGATCGTCTGCTTCATGGCCGCGATCGGGCTCGGAGTCGCCGTTTCCGGCAGGCGCAACTGGCTCAACCTCTTCGGCGGGGCGCTCGCCGGATCCGTCCTCTTCTACCTCGTGACGAACACGGTGTCCTGGTTCGGGGACCTCGGGTACGCCCACGACATGGCCGGCTGGTGGCAGGCGGTCACGGTGGGCCATCCCCAGTTTTTCCCGACGCTGTTCTTCTTCAGGAACACGCTCGTGAGCGACCTGCTCTTCACCGGGGGCTTCGCCCTCGCGATGGAGTACGCCTCCCTGCGGCGGGGCGACCACAGCCTCCTCGGGCTAAAGCAGGTCGGCCGCTAGCTCGGCGAGCTCCGAGCGCTCGCCCTTCTTCAGGGTGACGTGGGCCGCGATGGACTGCCCCTTCATCCGGTTGTGGCAGTAGACGAGGCCGTTGCTGCGCGAGTCGACGTAGGGATTGTCGATCTGCGCGGGATCACCGATGAGGATGATCTTGGAGCCCTCGGAGATGCGCGTGATCACGGTCTTCACCTCGTGCGGCGTCAGCTGCTGCGCCTCGTCCAGGATGAAGAACCTCCTCGCGATCGAGCGGCCGCGGATGAAGCAGAGCGCCTCGATTTCGACCAGCCCGCTCTTCAGCAGCCGCTCGTAGGGCTTCGTCATCCCGAGGGTCCCGTGGTTCGCGTGGTTGCCGTTCAACGCCTGCGGCGGGCTCATCGAGGCCATCATGTTGTCGCGCTTCCAGCGCTTCTTCTTGGAGACCTTCTTTGACGCGAACTGCGGCTCCTTTGGCGGCTTGGAGGGGATGAGGACCTCGAGGGCGTCGTAGTAGGGCTGGAGCCACGGCTTCATCTTCTCGTCGAGCGTCCCGGGAAGGAACCCGATGTCCTTACCGAGCGCGATCACGGGGCGCGAGATGGAGACGCCGTCGTAGCGGGAGTTCTCGTCGAGCGTCTGGTGGAGCGCGCACGCGGTCGAGAGCAGCGTCTTGCCGGTGCCGGCCTTCCCGAAGCAGGTGAGCATGTGGATGCTGTCGTCGAGGAGCGCGTCCATCAGGAACTGCTGCTCCAGGTTGCGCGCGCGGATCGGGATCCCTCCGGGCGCCTTGACGAACTCCGGGATCTTCAGCCGCTGCACGACACTGTCCCCGTAGTAGCGCGCGGGCATCGTCTTGCCCTCGTCGGAGCGCAGGAGGACGTACTCGTTCTGGTAGAGCTGCCGCGCCGACTTCGCGTCGATCTCGAACTCGCCCTCGGAGCAGAAGCGCTGCAGCTCGTAGATCGAGAGCGGGATCTCGCGGTAGCTCGCCTCGTCGACGTCCTCCGGAACCTTGTCCGTCAGGTAATCCTCGGACTCGAGTCCGACCGCGCGGGCCTTCAGCTGCACGTTCACGTCCTTTGTGACGAGCACCGTCGGCGGCGGGAACCGCTCCTGGACGAAGAGGGCCGAGGCTATGATCCGGTTGTCCTGCTTCGAGAGGTCCGGAAGCACCGCCCGCAGCCGCTCCATCGCCGGGGAGTGCTTGCCGGGCTCCATCAGGTAGGGGTTGATGATGACCGAGAGGGTGCCCCCGTTCGGAAGCTCGACCCCCTCGTGCATGGAGCGCGAGTCGGGAAGCAGGTCCTGGAGGATCCGGTGCACGCGTCGGGCGTTTCGCCCGCGCTCCGTCGACTGCTCGGTCTTGATGGAATCGAGCTCCTCTAGGACCTCCACCGGGATGACCAGGTTGTTGTCCTGGAAATTGTAAATCGATTGCGGGTCGTGCAGGAGGACATTCGTATCCAGCACGAACGTCTTTACCTTTGCCGTAACCCTTATCCGCGAGTTGGGGGCAGTGACCCCGCGCGTGTTATCCATTTATAAGGTTGGGAGTATCCTGTGAATAAGTGAGCACATACCCACCCCTATGTCCATCGAAGAATAAGGCTTGTTGTGTTACAAACAAGGGCAGGCCTGCCCCTTAGAGACACTTGCTAGGCCATTGCAACCCCAATGTGCCCGCCGGTCTGGACCCTTGGCTCATGTGCGCAGTCCCGGCTTGCAAGGGTGGCTTTTGGTGCGCTTTAGCGCGGCTTATGCAGACGAAGCGGAGAGGGTCAGGGTCGCCGACCCCGGCGAAAAGCCGTGCTGCGTTTCGGCGCCCGAGGGCCACCGCACGCGGATGCGCCGAGGGGGATTGCGCTCGCTCCAGCCAAAAAAGCACGCGGCCGCGGACTGCGAACAGTAGCCCGAGCCGGCGTACACCTCGCCCACCTGGAGGGAACCGTCGCCGAGCTCGACCGCGATGCGGGCACCGGCGGCCGTCGGGTTGCCGGGCGCGCCGCGGAGCCTGACGCAGAGCGAATGGCGGCCGGCGACTGCGTTGTTCCGAAAGGCGAGCGTCGTGCTGTTGTTGCGGGTGACGAGGAAGTCGGGCCAGCCGTCATGGTCCAGGTCGACCACCGCGAGGGCCTTGGCGTCGCCGGGCACGACCAGGTTGCTTTCAGCCGCCGGGACGGGCGTGAATCCGCCGCGGCCGTCGCCGCGCAGCAGCTGGCCGAGACCCCCGTCGAAGCGGCCGACGCTCGGGATCGGCGCGTAGGAGTTCTGCACGGCGTAAATGTCGGCGCGGCCGTCGCCGTCAAAATCCCCGGCGGCCAGTCCCTGAAACGGCGAGAGCTGCGCCATCCGGGGAAGGGGCTCGAAGCGGTACGTGCCGTCGGACTGGCTGAGGAACACCCCGCTCCGGAACTCCGTGGCGGCAAGACGCTGAGCCGCCGCGAGCTTATCCTCGCCCAGGATCTCCCCGAGCGTCGCCCGGGCGTAATAGTCGTTGCGCTGATAGCGCCTCAGGACCTGGGGAATCGAGGCCCCGAGATCCCGGCGGGTGCGCCGCGGATAGATCCGGTCCCCCTCGTAGTACGCCTCAACGAGCTGGCGGTCGCCGTCGCCCTTGAAATCCCCGTAGTAGATCAGCGCGGGATGCTCCCGGGTCGCGCCGTACGGCGTGTTGAGGCCCACGTTGCCGACCACGTAGTCCATCCTGCCGTCGCCGTTGAAATCGGCGGCGGCGATGGAGGTCCACCATCCCACGCCGGCCGCGGAGAAGCCCGCCCGGTCGCTCCAGTCCTCGAGGCGCCTGCCGCGGTCGTTGTGGAAATACCTCACCGCGCCCCATTCGAGCGCCAGCAGGAGGTCGGGCCAGCCGTCCCCATCGACGTCGCTCCACAGTGCGCCGGTCACCATGCCGACCTCCCGAAGCGCGGGCGCCACCTGCTCGGTGACATCGTCAAACCTGCCGCCGCGGTTGGCCCACAGTGCGCTCCTGGGGGCCGTCGGGTACTGGCCCGGCACGACGCGTCCGCCGAGAAAGAGGCCGAGGCGGCCGCTGCGGTCGAAGTCGGCGGCGGCCGCGGCGCCGGCGCTCACCGGAAACGGGGGAAGCGCGCCCGCGGGAGCCGGCCTGAAGCCGCCCCGGCTGTCGTTCAGGAAGAGCCTCGGCTGGTAGTCGGCCGAGTCGGCGGGAAGGATGCTGCCGGCCTTTGTCACCAGCAGGTCTGAGGCCCCGTCGCCGTCGGCGTCAAAGAGGAGGACGGGCCCGTCGTTGAGCGTTTCCCCGGTGGACGGCAGGCCGGAGCCGCGGCCCGTGAACCCCGCCACGCCCGCGATGAGGATCCGCGCGGGATCCGTGGGCGTGCCCCCGAGCACGGCGTCGTCCCTCCCGTCGCCGTTCAGGTCGCCGACCGCGAGCGCAGGACCCCTCCTGTTCAGGCGCACCGGCAGGAGCGGCTGCTGGACCAGCTCGTCGACCTGGGTCTCACGGGAGAGGAGCGAGAAGCCGGCCGCGAAGCTCGCGTCCGAGAACTGACCCGGGGAGGCCTCCCTGGGCGGCGCCGGCGAAACGGGAGCGGAGGGTTCGGTGACCGTGAACCGCCGGTCGGCGGGCAGGTCCGAGAAACTCTGGACGTGCCCGCTCGGCCACGAGACGACCAGGCGCCTGATCCTCGTTTCCCCCCCGAGGCCGAAGTGCAGGACCGGCTCGGAGCTGGAAAGGACGCCGCGGGCGAGCACGAGCGCGCGGACCTGCGAGCCCGAATCCGTTTCGACGCGCACGGTCGAGCCGACGCCGAACCGGTTCGAACGCGTTCCGCGCAGCGCGACGAGGACGCTGTGACCCGCATCCGCGTCGTTTCGCATGAGCGTGACCCCCCCCTCGTAGTTCGCATACACCAGGTCGAGGTTGCCGTCGCCGTCCAAGTCGCCGAACGCCGAGCCGAAGCTGATGCCCCTTTGGTCCAGCCCCCAGGCGGCGCTGACGTCCTCGAAGCGCAGGTCCCCCATGTTCCGGAACGCGAGGTGCTGCTCGACAAGCGGCGGGCTCGCCTTGTCGATGCGCACCTTCTCGCTGAGGGTCTCCGCGAGCTCCTTGCGCGCGTTCAGGTCCGCGTTGTGCAGCTCGCGGTTCATCCCGTTGGTCACGAAGAGGTCCAGCCGGCCGTCGTTGTCCAGGTCCTCAAGGCGCGGCGACCAGGTCCAGTCGGTCGCGGAGAGGCCCGCGAGGCACGCCGCCTCCAGGCAGCGGCCCTTCCCCGTGTTGATGAAGAGCGCGTTTCGCATGTACTGAGGGGCGGCCGCCGAGTCGTCGGGAGGGTCCGTGAGCAGGGCTCGCGTCAGGGCCATCCCCCGCTGGTCCTTCTGATGGGTGGTCGGCGCCATCTCGGCGACAAACAGGTCGATCAGCCCGTCGTTGTTCACGTCGCCCTGGTCCGAGCCCATCGAGGAATAGGTCGTGTGCGGCACCACCGCATCGAGGGTGTCGGTGAAAGTCCCGTCGCGGTTGTTGTGATAGAGCTTGTCCGGCGTCGCGAAATCGTTCGCCACGTAGAGGTCCGGCCAGCCGTCCCCGTCGTAGTCCCACCACGCGGCGGAATGCCCCTGGGCCTCCCCGCTGATCCCTGCCCGCGCGGTCACGTCGGTGAACGTGCCGTCGCCGTTGTTGTGGAAGAGGTAGTCGCTCTGGCCGTTCGGGCGGCTGGAGTCCAGGATGTTGGTCTGGATGAAGACGTCCAGGAAGCCGTCGCGGTCATAGTCGCAGAAGGCCGCCATGACGGACGCGTCGGTGACCGCGAGCCCCCGGGCCTGGGCCTCCTCCTTGAACGTGCCGTCGCCCTGGTTGATGTAGAGGAGGTTCGGGGCCCCGTAACGGCAGACGTAGATGTCGAGGAGCCCGTTGTTGTCCACGTCCACGAACGTCGCGCCCTGCTTCCAAATCCCCGCCGCCTTCCCCTTGTCGCCGACCCCGGCCCGCTCCGTCACGTCCTCGAACCTCCAATTGCCCAGGTTGCGGAACAGCCGGCAGCTCCTGGTCTTGCTCACGACGAAGATGTCCGGCCGCCCGTCCCCGTCGTAGTCGCCGATCGCGATTCCCGTGCCGAGCTCGCCGTTCTCTATCTCGTAGTTGAGGGCCCCCCACATCCTCGGGTCGTCATAGGGGTTCTCCGTGACCACCCCGGTCTCCTGCGGCGAGAGCAGCTTGAACATCGTCGGGCCCAGGCGGCCCCGGCGCGGGGCCAGGGGCTGCTCTGCGATCGAGCCCCCGGACCCGGGCGCCCCCGCTTGCGGCGACGCACCGGCCGCAGCCGGCGCGAGCCCTCCGAGGAGGGATAAGGGCCGGCCCATGAGCACAACCCCGCCGGCCGCGACGGTCCTTATGAATCGCTTGCGGTTCACTGGGGTTCAACGCCTGCGCGCGCAGGTCCCGCTGGCCACGGGTGTCTGCGCTGCGCCGGCCACTTCGGGCTGTGGCTGAGAGATTTTATCGCCTTAGGAGACTTCAGTGCCCTCTGCAGGACAATGAAGAATCGCTCGCCTGGAAAGCCGAGGAAATCCCATCCGCAGGGGGCCCGCAAAGCGAACGGCGCGACGCCAAATTCGCAATATAATCATCATTAATATGTTGCGATTCAAACCAGTTTCGAGACTCCGGCTTCCTCACAACGAAGCCCGCCCCGGCGGACGCCTCTTTCGAAAAAGGGAGCCTGGGGCCCGCGGAATTTCGCTTTCAAGCAGGCGAGCCTCCTTGCCAAGCTCTCGGGCTTGCCCGGATACCCGTTGCATTTCCCAATCCGTGAACCCGAGAAATCCAGACCCGCGGCCAGCGCCCATGCGCCCATGAGCATTCTCACTCGGCTCTCCTCCCGGGCCTGGGTCCTGGCCCCGGCCTGCGCCCTCGCGTTCGTCCTTTGGGCGGACGGCGTGAGGCTGCGGCATGTCGAGGCCGTCTCGAGCCTCGCCGCGGAGGAGGCCCGGATCGACCCCTCTTCGCCGACGGGCTATGCCGAGGGCAAGCGGTGGCTCGTCGCGCCGGAGCACCACAACCCGACCTACCAGTGGGTCGAGGAGACCCAGTTGATGCTGGCCCACGGGGACTGGCGCGTGCGCAGCGTCGACTATGAGAACGCTCCGTTCGGGCGGGAGGTGCACGTCGCCTCGCCCTACCGGTGGTGGCTCGTCGGGGTCGCCTGGGTCCAGCACGCCCTAACCCGGCAGCCGCTCGGATGGTGCTTGGAGCGGGCCGTCCTTTACGCCGACCCGCTCCTGCACGTGCTGCTCCTGGCCACGGGGACGATCTTCGTGGCCGCGCGTTTCGGGGGCTTCTGCGCGGCGCTCTTCGCAGTCGGCCTGGCCGCCCTCTTCCCGCTCGCGTCGGCGTTTCTTCCGGGCATCGCGGACGACTTCGGGCTGGTGCAGGTCTGCTCGCTCTGGAGCGTGCTGCTGCTCGCGGCCGGGACCACCGCCGGCCGGCGGGCCGCCGGCTGGTACTTCGCGGCCGGAGCCGCCGGCGGCTGCGGGCTTTGGCTGAGCGCCATGGGAGAGGCGCCGATCATCGCGGGGATCGCGGCGGGCGGCGGGCTCGCGGCGCTGGTGACGCGAGGGGGCCCGGCGGAACCCGCGGCGGAGTTTCCACCCCCTTTGCCTTGGAGGGCCTGGGCGTTCGGTGGAGCGATCGCGAGCCTGCTCGGCTACCTAGTCGAGTACTTTCCCCGCCACATGGGGCTTCAGCTACGGGTCAACTATCCGCTGTACGGGCTGGCGTGGCTCGGGCTTGGCGAACTGCTCTGGCGGTTCGCGTCCTGGACGCGGGGTGAGAGGCCGCGCGGCCTGAGGGGCGCGGGCGTCCTCGTTCTTTCCGCGGCCGCCGTCGTCTCGCTACCCGTCGCCGCGTGGCGCTCTGGAGTCCGCCTCTTCCTGGCGGACGACCTGCTCTCGTCCAAGCTCACGAACCTGCCCGACCCCGCACCGGGCGGCCTGCCGGCGTGGCTAGGCGGTGCAAGCGCCGCGGCCTGCCTGCCGCTCCTATTGCTCGGTCCGGCGGCATGGTTCCTCCTTCGCAAGCGGTCGGGCGCGGCGAACCGCATGGCGATCGCCATCGCCCTGGGGCCGGTCCTGGCCGCCCTCGCGCTCTCGGTCCGCCTGCCCCGCTGGTGGGCCTCGCTCGACGCCGTGCTGCTCGTGCTGCTGGTGGCGGCCGCGGCGGCCGTGCCCACCGCGGCCCGTGCCCTGCGGATCCGCTGGCTGGGGTCCGCGCTTCTGGCCGCCGTTCTCGCGTCCGGTCTGGCGCGTCTCCTGCCCGCGCTGGGCTCCGGCGGGATGAGCGGGCTCCGGCTCACCCACGCCGAGGTCGAGGGCCTTTACGAGCGCTTCCTCGCTCACTGGATCGCGGACCATGCGGGGCCCGACGGCGCGACCGTCCTCGCGCCCCCGTTTCGCACCTCGAGCTTCTGCTTCTTCGGGGGACTGCGCGGGCTCGCCACCCAGAATTGGGAGAACGGCGACGGCATGTCGGCCACGTTCCACATCGTCACCGCGATGCGGCAGGGCGAGTCGCTCTCGGGCATCAGCCGGCGCGGGGTCACCCACATCGTGCTCCTGCCGTGGGACACGGAATTCGAGGACTTCGCGCGCCTGAGGCTGAAGGACCCGGCGGCCTCCTTCGTCTACGCCCTGCACAACACCAACGGCGCCGGCTTCAGCTGGCTGCGCGCGCGGCCCTGCGAGCTGCCGCCGGTCGCCGGCCTCGAGGGGCAGCCGGTGATGGTGCTCGAGGTGACGCAGGAGACCGATCCCGCCACCCGGCAGGGCCGCTACGTCGAATACCTGCTTGAGACGCACCAGCCAGGGCAGGCCGCCCTCGCGGGCCGGGCGCTCCTGCGCTACCCCGGGGACCTCGGGTCGCTCGCGGCCCAGGCGCAGCTGGCAATGGCGAGCGGCGACAACGGGGCCTTCGCGAGGGCCCTCGCGTCAATCGTGTCGAGCCTCTCCGGCCGCGCCGACCGGAGCCTCGCCTGGGACAGGCGGGTGAGCCTCGCGGTTGTGCTGGCGATCGGCGGACGGAGCGATCTCTCGCGGCCACAGGTGATTCGCTGTTTCCGCGAGGCAGACGGGGCGCGCCTTCGCTTCCTGACGACGGAATCGCTCTACCATCTCCTTCTGCTCGGCAAGCGCGCCGGCGCGGAGTTTTCGGACCCGGCCCTGGGCGCGCTCGCGCTCCGGCTGCTGCCGGCCCCGCTTCGCGCACGCCTTTGATCGGGCGGCGTGCGCCCTCCGGTTCCAAGCTAGGCCGTGGCCACCTCGGTGCGCCTGCCGCCCTGCGCCGCCGACTTGTAGATCGCCTCGATGATCGCCATGTGGTCGCGCCCCATCTCGCCCGGGATCGGCGTCTCGCGGCCGGTAAGGATGCAGGACGTGAAGTCGTCCATCTGAAGGGCCTGCTGGGGCACCGGCGCGAACTCAAGCGGGCCCCGCGAGGTCCGGGTCGCAAGCCCGCGGTAGCCGTAGGCGGGATCGAGCCGGATCCACCCCTTCTCGCCCTGGGCGAAGAAGAAGTTGCCGCCCCGGTTGTAGCTCGACGACGCCTCGCAGGTCACGCCGCCCGGGAATTCCATCGTCCACTCGATCGTCTCCTCGACCTCGTTGAAGAGCTCGGGCCGGGTCTTCGGCAGTTCGCGCGCCGTGACCGCGACCGGCTGGGCCATCGCCGCGCGGCAGGCGGCCTGGATCACGTAGATGCCGACATCCATGAGGGGGCCTCCCCCGGAGAGCGCCCTCTCGATCCTCCAGGCCTTCTGCCTGAAGTACCAGCTGTCCTCTCCCGAGAGCTTGGTCAGGCTCCCAAAGTCCTTCTCGCGGGCGAGCCGGTCGAGCTCGATGTGGTTCGGGTCGAACTTAAGCCGGTAGCTGATCGACAGCTTCACGTTCGCCCTACGGCAAGCCGCGATCATGGCGTCGCAGTCGGCGACGCTGTTCGCCATCGGCTTCTCGCAGATCACGTGCTTGCCCGCCTCGGCCACGCGGATGGCGTCCCTGGCGTGCAGCCCGTTGGGGGTCACCACGTAGACGATGTCGATGTCCGGATTGCCGGCGATCTCGTGGACCGCGTCGTATTTCCAGACGTTCTTCTCGGGGAACCCATACTGGCGGCTCCAGCTCAAGCCCTTTTCGCGGGACCTCGTGATGGCGCCCGCGAACCGGCAGAGCTTCGTCTTCCTGAGGGCCGGCCCCAGCTCGCCCCGCGAGTAGAGCCCGAGGCCCATGAGGGCGACGCCGACCTTCCTCTCGCCGCCCTTCGTCGCCTCCGCGAGCTCGGCGGCCAGGCTGCCGGCGGCTCCGCTTCCGAGAAACGCGGCGCCAAGGGTCATGTTGCGGACAAACGCGCGGCGTGAGTACGCGGAGTCATGGGAATTGCGGGCGTTCATGGCGTGCGGGGGTTGGGGCCGGGGACAATGCGTCTCCGGAGACAGGGATTAGCGAAAGGGAGATTCCGAAAGGGGCAAGCACCGTAGTCATCCGGGGCGCACCCCCGCCTCGAGCCTCGCCAGCTCGCCCGCAATGTGGTCCATCAGCGGCCGGTGTCCCGGGAGCATGGAGTGGAAGGGGCACCAGAGCACCCGCTCGTGCGCCGAGGCGATCCGCGAACTGCGCGACGGCACGACCATGAGGTCGAACGGGGTCCGGTAGGTAAAGACGGGCAGTCCGCGCAGCGCGCCCGCGCCGGCCTCCAGGTCGCGCAGGAACGCGCTGCCCGGGCGCATCTGGCGCACTCCGACCCCGCCGTGGAGATAGGCGCTTATCGTGCCGCGGTGGGGCCCCGCTATCGAGAAAAACGCCCGCGCCGACCCGGCGTCGAGCCGGGCCTGAAGGTAGTGCCGGGCGACGATCGCGCCCATGCTAAAGCCGACGAGCGCCACGGGCGCCCCGCGGGGGACGTTGGCCCGGATGAACGACGCGAGCTTGCCCGACAGGTCCTCCATCCCGAGGCCCCCGTCCCTCGGGCGCAGGGTCGGCGCGTGGCAGAGGTGCCCGCGGGCCTCGAGGTCGAGCCAGAGCCGGCGGAAAAGCCGGCCCGTGTCGCCGAAGCCGTGGACCAGGACGACGTTCATCCGGGCCCGCGCCTACCCCCCGGCCTCCTCGCGCAGGATGCTGAACAGGTCCATGTCGTGGAACCCGTCGTGGCGGAGGTGCGAACGCCGGAGCCTCCCCTCGCGCGCCATGCCGAGCTTCTCGAGGACCCGGCGCGACGCGGCGTTGCCCGGCATGCACGTCGCCTCCACCCGGTTCAGGCCGTAATGCTCAAAAGAATACCTGAGCACCAGCCGCGCGGCCTCGGTCGCGATTCCCCGCCCCCAGCGGCCCCTCGCCACGTTGAACGCGAGCTCCGCCCGCCGGTGGTGCCTGCTAAGGGAGTGAAGGAAGACGATCCCCTCCAGGCGCTCGCCCCCCCGCGGGAGGATCGCCCAGCTCAGGATGTCGGGCCCCGTGAGCATCTTGAGGAAGCTGCGCGTCTGCTCCTCCGAACCGTGGGGCGGCCAGAGTGTGTAGCGGGCGACCTCGGGGTCCGAGGCGTACGCGAAGACCGACGGCGCGTCGTCGCTGCGCAGCGCGCGCAGTGTCAGCGTGTCGGATTCCAGGACAGGCGAGGTGGCCTCGAACGGGTCGCTCATGCTTTCTGGTGGCCCGTGCCGGGCATGAGGAGGTCCCACTTGTTCCCGTAGAGGTCCTCGAAGACGGCGACCGTGCCGTACGCCTCGGTCCTCGGCTCCTCGTTGAACCTCACGCCGCGGGACCTCATCCGGCGGTAGTCGCGCCAGAAGTCGTCCGTGCGCAGGAAGAGGAACACGCGGCCCCCGGCCTGGCGTCCCACGGCCGCCCGCTCCGCCCGGTTCTTTGCCCTGGCCAGCAGCAGGCGCGCACCCCCCGGGCCCGGCGGCGAAACCACGACCCACCGCTTCCCTGCGCCGAGCGGCGTGTCCTCGACCACGCGAAAGCGGAGCACCCCGGCGTAGAAGCCCAGGGCCTTGTCGTAGTCCCGCACGAGGACGCAGACGCAGCCGATCGACTGCTTCATGCCCCGGGCGCCTCCCCGCGGGCCATCCGCTCAAGCGCAGTCACGGTCTGCCAGTTCCGGGTCGTTGCGCGGGCGGAGAGCTTCCGCTCGAAGAAGGTGTTGTTGATCCTCGTGACTCCGTATCCCAGCGGACAATACAAATAGACGACGTCCCCCGCCACGCCCGCCGCCTCGCCCCGCGCTAGCGGAAGCTCGACCCCATCGAGCGAGGGCGTGGCGCCCGGCCGGACGAGGAACGTAACGTGGAGGAACCTGGGATCGATCCCGGGCCGGCCGAGGAACGGGTTCGCCCCGGCCACGGCCGTCATCGCTTTCGCGGAGAGGACCGCGGCGGCCACGTCGTAGCCGCAGTCGCGCAGGATCCTGCGCTCGAGCGCGGGTCCGTGTCGGTCGGCGCCCGAGGCCGCCGCCTCGAAGACCGCGTTGCCGCTCTGCAGGTAGGTGCGGACGTTTCGGAAGCCCAAGGCCTCGTGGAGGGCCCTGAGCTTGTCCATCCTCAGCGGCCGGCTTCCCGCGACATTGATCCCGCGCATCATCGACACAAAGGTGGCCATGGCGTGGCGCGATTGAGGCGAAAAGCCCCCCGTCCGGCGAGGCCCAACCGCCAGCGATGGGCCCTGCCTGGTTGCGGGTTGAGGAAGTGCGGCGAACGGCCCTGCGCCCCGCGTCCGCGCTATGACACGATTCCCCTTGGAGGGACTTGTAATACACCGTCTTATTATGCACATTAACCCTCCGCTCTTGATGAAACTGGCCTACGCCATGGCAAAAGCAGCCGACGCACCCTGCGTTTGTGATTGCTGCTGCCCATTTTAGATAATGCCGACTGCGGAAATCCTCTCTGCCGCGGTTGATCCAGCCGCGGTGGACCGGAGGCTATCCGGGCTGCCGGCCGGCGAACGAATCGCCTGGGCCTTCGCACAGTTCGGGGACGCGCTCGTCCTCAGCACGAGCTTCGGGGCCCAGGCCGCCGTGATGCTCCACCTGGCGACGCGGATCGCTCCGAACATACCGGTCGTGTTCGTCGACACCGGCTACCTCTTCCCGGAGACCTACGCCTTCGCCGACCAGCTCACCGCGAGACTGAAGATCAATCTCAAGGTGTACCGGGCGGTCGAGTCGCCGGCCTGGATCGAGGCCCGCCACGGGAGGCTCTGGGAGAAGGGGGCGGAGGGCCTGTCCGCCTACAACCAGATCACGAAGGTTGAGCCGATGCAGCGGGCGCTTTCCGAGCTCGGGGCGCGCGCGTGGCTCGCCGGGTTGAGGCGGGTGCAGTCGAGCACGCGCGAGCACCTCCCCGTCGCCGCCAGCCAGGACGGGCGCACCAAGCTCCATCCGATCGTGGACTGGACGGACCGCGATGTGCACCGGTACCTGACCGAAAACGACCTGCCCTATCACCCGCTCTGGGAGAAGGGCTACGTCTCGATCGGCGACATCCACACGACCCGGCCGCTCACGGCGGAGATGACGCCCGAAGAGACCCGCTTCTTCGGCATCAGGCGTGAATGCGGGCTACACGACCCCGCCGCGAACATCTGAAGAGGCCTCCGCGATGACCCACCTAGACGAACTCGAGTCCCAGAGCATCTACCTCATGCGCGAGGCCTACCACGCCTTCAAGAAGCCCGCGATGCTCTGGTCCATGGGCAAGGACTCGAACGTGCTCCTGTGGCTCGCGAAGAAGGCGTTCTGCGGCCACATCCCGCTGCCGGTCGTCCACATCGACACGACGTACGAGTTCCCCGAGATGCTCGAATTCCGCGCATGGGCGCAGAAGCATTACGGCTTCGAACTCACGGTCTGGACCAACTTCGAGGCGCGCGCGCGCGGGATAGGCTACGAGACGACGGACCCGGTCACGGTGACCCACGAGTTGAAGACGGTGGCGCTCCAGCAGTGCCTGGCCGCCAACGGCTATGACGCGCTCATCACGGGCATAAGGCGCGACGAGGACTCGACCCGCGCCAAGGAGCGCTACTTCTCGCCGCGCAACGCGGAGTTCGAGTGGGACTACAAGGACCAGCCGCCCGAGTTCTGGAACCACTTCACGACCGAGTCGGGCCCGGGCGAGCACGTGCGCGTGCAGCCTCTCCTCGACTGGACCGAGATCGACATCTGGCGCTACCTCGACCGCGAGAAGGTGCCGCTGCCGGGAATGTACTTCTCGCGCAACGGGCAGCGCTACCGCTCGCTCGGGTGCATGCCGATCTCGAAGCCCGTCAAGAGCGACGCCAGGACGATCGACGCCATCATCGAGGAGCTGAAGGTGACGAAGGTGTCCGAGCGCGCCGGACGCGCGCAGGACCACCACGAGCGCAACGCCATGCAGAAGCTCCGGGCCAAGGGCTTCATGTGACTTCAAGGATGAACGCACCTCCGGACACCGCCCCCACGCCCAAGGCCGCAGCACCCGGGGCGCCCGCCGCCCCCGCAGCCCGGCCGTCGCAGTCGGACCACCTCCAGCTGGTCGTCGTGGGCCACGTCGACCACGGGAAGTCGACGCTCATCGGCAGGCTTCTCTTCGACACCCATTCCGTGCCCGACGGGAAGGCGGAGCGGATCGAGGCCGCCTGCAAGGCCGAGGGGATGGAGTTCGAGTACGCGTTCCTCCTGGACGCGCTCCTCGAGGAGCAGGCGCAGAACATCACGATGGACACGACCCGGGTGCCCTTCCGCACCGAGCGCCGACCGTTCACGATCATCGACGCCCCAGGCCACAAGGAATTCCTGAAGAACATGATCACCGGGGCCGCGAGCGCCGACGCCGCGGTGCTGCTCGTCGACGCGCAGGAGGGGCTGCGCGAGCAGACCCGCCGGCACTGCTTCCTGCTCTCGCTGCTCGGGCTGCGGCAGATCGTCGTGGCCGTCAATAAGATGGACCTGGTCGACTACCGCCCGGACGTCTTCGACGCGATCCGCACCGAGCTCTCCGAGTTCCTCGCCAAGCTGGGCATCGAGCCGGCGCACTTCATCCCGATTTCGGCCAAGCACGGCGAGGGGCTGCTCCGGGGCAGCGGCCGGATGGCCTGGTACCGCGGGCCGACGCTGCTCGACGTCCTCGAGAGGTTCCGGGCCAATCCCCCGGCCTCGGGAGGACCGCTGCGGCTTTCCGTCCAAGACGTCTACCGCTTCGACTCCCGCCGGATCATCGCCGGGCTCATCGAGTCAGGCAGCGTCTCGGTCGGGGACGCGATCGAGTTCGTGCCCGGCGGCAAGCGAAGCCGGGTCAGGTCGATCGAGACCTGGCCCCAGTCGGACCCGCCCCGGGCCGGCCCCGTCGGCTCCGGCAGCGAGGTTGCGCTCACGCTCGAGGACGAGCTGTTCGTCGAGCGCGGCCAGATCGGCGCCCCGCTCGGCGACAAGCCCTATGAGGCCCGCACGTTCACGGCGCGGGTCTTCTGGATACACGACACGCCGCTGCGTTCGGGGGAGTTGATCCCGCTCAAGCTCGGGACGCAGCAGGCCGAGGCCCGCGTGCTCGGCATCCAGCGCACGCTGGACGCCGTGACGCTCGAGAGCGGCACCGGCACGACGGGCGAGGTCAAGGTGCATGAGGTGGCGGAGATCCGCCTTCGCGTCCGCAAGCCGATCGCCTTCGACGTCGGCGGAAAGGTGCCGGCGCTCGGCCGCTTCGTCCTGATGCGGGGCCGCCGGATCGGCGGGGGCGGCGTCATTGACTCCGTTGTCGACGAGCCGACGGCCACGCTGGGCAAGGGCCCCGTGAGCCGCGCCGCCATCCTCGGGCACCGGGGCTGCATCATCTGGATGACGGGGCTCTCGGGCTCCGGGAAGTCGACGCTCGCCCAGGCCCTGGAGCAGCGCCTCCTGACTTCGGGCATCCTGTCCGCCGTCCTGGACGGCGACGTGCTGCGCACGGGGCTCAGCCGCAACCTCGGCTTCACGCCGGATGACCGCAGCGAGAACCTTCGCCGGGCGACCGAGCTGGCGATCCACCTCGCCGACGCCGGCGTCGTGGTCATCGCGGCGCTCATCTCGCCGTACCGCCTGGACCGGGCCATGGCCGCCGAGCGGGCCAAGGAGAAGGGAATCCCGTTCGCCGAGATCTACATCAACGCCCCCCTCGCCGAGTGCGAGCGGCGCGACCCAAAGCAGCTCTACAGGAAGGCGCGCGCCGGCCAGATCCTGCAGTTCACCGGGATCGATTCCCCCTACGAGGCCCCGCTTGCTCCCGACCTCGAGCTGAGGACGGACCGGGAATCCGTGGGCGATTCGATCGAAAAGCTGACGCAGGCGGCGCTGAGCCTCGCCCGGCCCCAGGAGCAGGCCCTGGACGGAGCCGGTGCCGACATATGAACCCCGGAACGGTATATCTGGTCGGCGCGGGGCCCGGGGACCCGGAGCTCATCACGCTCAAGGCGCGCCGCGTCCTCGCCGAGGCCGACGCCGTGGTGTACGACCACCTGGTCGACGCGGCGCTCCTCGAACTCGCGCCGCCGGGATGCGAGCGTATCTTCGCCGGCAAGAAGGGCGGCCAGGTCTGCCGGCCCCAGGACGAGATCGACGGGATGCTCGTGCGGCTGGCCCTCGAGGGGAAGAGCGTCGTCCGCCTGAAGGGCGGGGACCCCTTCATCTTCGGACGGGGCGGCGAGGAGGCGTCCGCGCTTGCGGCCGCGGGAATCCCCTTTGAGATCGTGCCCGGGGTCACCGCGGCGCTCGCCGCGGCCGCCTACGCGGGCATCCCCCTCACCCACCGGCTGCACAGCTCCGCCGTCGTGTTCCTGACCGGCCACGAGGACCCGGCCAAGGCGGACGCGACAGTGCATTGGGAGGACTACGCCCGACTGAAGGCCACGCTCTGCGTCTACATGGGCGTAAGGAAACTGCCGGTGATCGCCCGCCGCCTCGAGGCCGGCGGCATGGCGCCGTCGACCCCGGCTGCGATCGTGGAGTCGGCCACCACCGAGGCCCACCGGAGGATCCTCGGGACCCTGGGGACGATAGCCAATCTCGCCGCCCGCGAGGACGTCCAGGCGCCCGCGCTGCTCATCATCGGCGAGGTCGCGGCCTTCGCCGAGTCGCTCTCCTGGTTCGAAAACGCAGCGCGCCTCTCCGCGGCACGATGAAGACCGCCCTCATCGACAACGGATCGCTCGAGCCCGCGGCCCACGCCTGCCTGCGGGCGGCGGCGGCGGCCATCGGCGCGCGGGCGGGAACCCGCGTCGACGCGGTCTCGTGGAGGCACAGCGGCCGCATTCCGGCCGTCGCACTGGAAGGAGGCCCGGCATGGACGCTCGCGCGCTGGATCCGCGCCCGGGTGGCGGCGGGAGAGCGCGAGTACCTTTTCATCCCGTTCTTCATCAGCCCGCAGGGCACGATCGGCAGCTCGATTCGCCGGGATCTTGACCGCCTGCGGGAGACCGAGGGGGGCTTCGACTATGCGTTCACGGAGGGGCTCCCCACGGACTCGGCCCTGCCGGCGATCGTCGCAGACCGCATCCGGGAGTCGGCGTCGCGCCTCGGGCTACCGAGGCCCCCGGTCGTCGTGGTCGACCACGGCGGGCCGTCGCCCGCCTCCGCCGAGGTACGCAACCAGGTCGCGGACCGCGTCCGCGCCGAGCTTGGCGGCGCGATCGGCCCCCTCCTCGCGACCTCGATGGAATCCCCGGACGGCCCGGACTTCGCCTTCAACCGCCCGCTCCTCTGCGAGGCGCTCGCGCGGCCCGGGTTCGACTCGGGCGACGTCTTGATCGCCCCGCTCTTCCTCTCGCCCGGCCGGCACGCGGGGCCCGGGGGCGACCTCGTGCGGATCGCCCGCGGGGCCGAGGTGCGCGCGCCGCGGCTTCGCTGCCATTTCACCGATCTAGTGGGGTCGCACCCCCTCGCCCTTGAGACCCTCGCTGGCTCCCTTTCCCGGGTGCTGCGCGTCGCCACCCAGCCATGAGCAACGAACCCCAGACCGCGTCGCCGCCGCTCCACAAGAACGAGCAGATCAAGGCTGAGAGCCGTTTCCTGAGGGGCCACATCCGCGAGGACCTCGAGGACCCGTCGTCCGGGACTATTTCTGAAGACAGCGCCCAGCTCACCAAGTTTCACGGGGTCTATCCGCAGGACGACCGCGACCAGAGGGTCCAGCGGCGCCGGGAGGGCAAGGATAAGGCCTACATCTTCATGGCGAGGGTGCGCGTGCCCGGAGGAGTCTGCACGCCCCAGCAGTGGCTCGCGATGGATGCGGTCTCGGACGCTTACGGGAACGGGACGCTCAAGATCACGAACCGCCAGTCCTTCCAGCTCCACGGGGTCATCAAGAGCAACCTGCGCGCGGCGATCCGCGAGGTGAACCGCGCCCTCCTCGACACGCTCGCCGCGTGCGGCGACGTGAACCGCAACGTGATGTGCAACCCCAACCCGCACCTCTCCGCGCTCCACGCCGAGACGCTCGGGATCGCAAGGGCCGTCGCGGAGCGCCTGCTGCCGCGGACAAGGGCCTACCACGAGCTCTGGATCGAGGACACCCTTGTCGCCGGGGGCGAGCCCCCCGAGGACGAGGAGCCCCTGTACGGCAGGACGTACCTTCCGAGGAAGTTCAAGATCGTGTTCGCCGTCCCGCCGAGCAACGACGTGGATGTGTTCGCCCACGACCTCGGCTTCATCGCGATCACGGACGAGGCGGGCCGGCTGGCCGGCTTCGACGTGACGGTCGGGGGCGGCATGGGAATGACGCACGGCCAGGCCGAGACCTACCCCAGGCTGGCGGACGTGCTCGGGTTCTGCCGCCCCGACCAGGTGGTCGACGTCGCCGAGAAAATCGTGACGGTGCAGCGCGACTTCGGCGACCGGACCGACCGCAAGCACGCGCGCTTCAAGTACACGGTTGCGGACCGCGGGCTCGCCTGGATCCGCGCCGAGGTTGAGCGGCGGCTCGGATGGGAGCTCGGCTCGCCCCGGCGCTTCGAGTTCACCGGCACCGGCGACCGCTACGGCTGGACGGAGGGCCCGAACGGCGACGCCCATTTCACGCTCTTCATCGAGAACGGCCGCGTGAAGGGGCCTACAAAGACGGCGCTCCGGGAAATCGCGAAGGTCCATAAGGGCGATTTCCGGTTGACGCCGAACCAGCACCTCATGATCGCGAGCGTCGCCACGGCGGACAGGCCGCGGATCGGCGCCCTGTTGCGGGAGCACGTCCTCGACGGCGCGCACCGCGCCTCGGGGCTCCGGCTGAACGCCATGGCCTGCGTCGCCCTGCCCACGTGCGGGCTCGCCCTGGCCGAGAGCGAGCGCTACCTGCCGGACCTTGTGACGGAGCTCGAGGCGGAGGTCGAGGCGGCGGGACTTCGCGACGACGCGATTGTCATCCGGATGACGGGCTGCCCCAACGGATGCGGACGGCCCTTCCTCGCCGAGATCGGCTTCGTCGGCAAGGCGCCGGGAAAATACAACGTCTACCTCGGCGCCGCCTTCAACGGGACCCGGATGAACGCCCTCTACAAGCCCTCGGTTGCCGCCGCAGAGATCGTGCCGCTTGTGCGACCGATGCTCAGGCGCTACGCCATGGAGCGGATCCCCGGCGAGCGGTTCGGGGACTTCGCGATCCGCATGGGCTGGGTGACCCCCACCGGGGCGCCCGCGGACTTCCACGCCCAGGTGGCGATAAGCGACACGGCGGATCTTTGAGCGGCCGGATCCTCCAAATGAAACGGGCCGCCTACCCCAGGCGGCCCGTTTACTGTGCTGACTTACCCTGTTTTACCCTAAGCGACGTGTTCCAGCTCTGAGTTTGGACACATCCGCTTCAGTCACGGCAGACGGGCCGCCGGGGCAAATGGTTTCACGCGTCCTGCATATAATTCACATTCCATTTACGGATATTGACTTAGGACGCCCGATGGCCGCGCGACCGTCAGGGCCCTCCCCCGGGTCCGGCGTGGGCCGGCTTCCTCGGTCTCGGCTCGGTCCAGAGCCTCACCAGAAGCTCCGCAAGGTTCTTCATGCTCGTTCGCTTCAGGCCGTAGGCCCGGGCCGCGGCGACAAAGACCGGGGCCACCGCGCTCCTTTCCTCGTAGTAGCGCCAGAGCTCCGCATCGATCCTGGCCACGGCCCCGTGGACCTCGGCCGACGCCGCCACAATGGTCCGAACCTTGTGCTGAAGATGCTGTCTCTCGTCCTTGTGACCTTGAACGTAATCGTACAGAACCTGCTCGCTCCTGTTGAGACTCATACGGGCAACGTGCTGCAGCTATTGTAAAAAACAACCGTAAAACCCACGGCCAGCATGGCATTGCATTTGCTGTCCATTCGTGGTTAACCTCTTACCCAGTAGACGTAACAATTCCCCAACTCATGTGGCAAAAACTCAAAGAGCAATTACCTGCCATCATTCTTACCGCCATTCTGATTTCCGGCGCGGCGTTCTGGCTGCATACGCAGACTGTTTCGGAGATGACCGCAAAGGAGGAGGCGGACCTGGTCCCGCTTCGTGAGCAGAACGAGGCCCTGAAGGCGTCCTCAGAGGAGAACCGGCGCACGATCGAGGCGACCAACAAGCTGCTCAAGGACGCGATTTCGAAGCGCGAGGCGGATATGTTCCGCACGGACGAGGAGATCCAGAAGCTCAACGGCGAGCGGATGGACGCCCTCGCGGAGGCGATTGCGAAGAAGGTACAGCCGTACAACCCCCTCCCGAAGAGCCCGGAGGAGGCCGAGAAGATGCAGAACGAGCAGGTCGACAAGGTCTCCTCGAGGCTGCAACTGAAGATCCAGCCGATCCTAACCGAGATGGCCAAGGACCAGAACCTCACGCGCGCGTCGATCGAGAAGTACACCCAGCGGATCTCGGACCAGGTGGGGACCGCCCTCACGGCGGAGATGGCCCGCAACCAGAAGCTCAACAACAATCTCCAGGAGACGCAGGCCGCCGCAGACGACGCCCTCAAGCTGAGCCATGAGCTGACCGCCCTTTACCTGAGCACGTTCAAGGACGAGGGCATCGTCACCCGGCTCCTCATGCTGCCGGCCAACGTGGTCAAGGACGCCGCAAACTTCAGCATCATTACCAGCAGCGATCGCAAGAAGGTCGAGCAGGACCTGGTCAACAAGGAGAACGATATCGAGAAGCGGCTCTCCGACCTGCAGGCGCAGGCCCCGAAGAGCTGACGGCAGGCGCCCGCCTTCCTTAGGCCGGCCGCACGCGGGTCGGTAGGAGCGCCGCGTCCTGCATGCCGTGGATGATCTTCTTGTCGGGAGGGCAGAACGTCGCGAGCGCGCCGGACAGGCGCGCCTTCCCCTCGACCACGAAATAGTAGGGGCATAGCCGCAGGCGGCCGTCCACCTCGCCCGCCTCGTGCGGGGCCTCGGCGCCGTAGAGGCTGTGCCACATCCGGCGCGGCTTGCGGTAGGCCTGAAGGACGTGGAGGTTCGCCGGGGCGAGCGCCAGCGCGCGCTCGACGCCCTCCTGCCACTGCTCGCGCGAGCAGTCGCTGCCGAGGACGACGCTCCTCGCCCCCCACGCGTTCTCGTGGAATCCACTGATCTTGATGATCAGGTCGCGCTCCTTCTGCGACGCCGCGATCAGGTCGCGCCAGTCGCCCAGCGCCCGCCCGCCCGCCCTGGGCCCGTCGAGGACGGCGCCCGGCGGCAGCGGCGCCGGGTCCATGATCCAGGTGGGCGGTATCAGCGCCCGGAGGAGCTTCAGCGGCCGGGGGCCGAGGGCCTCCTTCCAGTAGTCCTGGAGCAGGTGATGGTGGAAGAGGCCGAACGCGAGCTTCTCCTCCTGGAACGAGCGCATCGGCGGGGCGACCGCGACGTCGCCGGATTCCCAGGCATCGAAGATGAAGGGGGCGGCCTTGATGCTCGGCAGGTCGAACAGCTCGAAGAAACGGTAGACGACGTCGATCTTCTCCGGATTGCCCTCGACGTCGAAGAAAAGGGCCCCCCCAAGCGGGAAAAGGTCCTCGGGCCTCATGCAGAACACCCGCTGGCCGGCGACCTGCAGCTGATGGGCGATCCACTCCATCTCGGGCCTGTAGGTCGCCGCCTCCTCGCTGACGACGAGCGCGACGAGGGGGTTGCGGGTCTCGGGCCTCAGGGCCGCAAGCGAGGCGTGGAAGTTCCGGATCATCGCGTCGTCCGCCCCGATAATCCCCTCCGTCGCGCGGTAGAGGCGGTTCAGGAACCCCGTCAGGCCTATCCCGCCCGGCACCGAGTCGAGTTCCGTCATCACAAAGCCTTCGTCCGTCAGCAGCAGGTCCGGGCGGAGCACCGTCGGGAACATCCCTCGGGTCTTCGGGCTGCGGGCGTGCGCGATGAGGGCCGGCGGCTTGCCCCGCTCGAGGTAGTCGGCGACCCACGGGGCCGTGAGCGGCTTGTTGCGCAGCAGGTTCCTGCCGGCCACGGACTTGAGGTAGAGCGTCTCAAGCGCCTGGTGGAACTCGAGGCATGCGGCGCCTATCGCCTCCAGTTCCTGCGCCTGCGCGGGAAGGATCGGCCACGCCTCCTGCGAGAGGCGCCACGTCTTGTCCTCGAAGAGGGGCTGGGCGGCGAAGGCGGCCTTGAGCGTGTCGTACTTGAGCTTGTGCATGACGGCCTTGTCAGTCGTCGATCTGGATGTCCTTGTTGCGGTGCCTCGGGCTCCCGGCGCGCAGCCACGCCGTGATGAACTTGTCCAGCTCGCCGTCGAGGACGCCCTGCGTGTCGCTCGTGCTGTAGCCCGTGCGCAGGTCCTTGACCATCTGGTAGGGCTGCAGGACGTAGCTGCGGATCTGGCTGCCCCACCCGATCTCGCCCTTCTCCCCGTAGAACCGCTCCATCTCGCTGCGCTGCTCGTCGAGCCGCTTTTCGTAGAGCCTCGCCTTCAGGACGCTCATTGCGCTCGCGCGGTTCTTGATCTGCGAGCGCTCGTTCTGGCAGACGACGACGATCCCGCTCGGGATGTGCGTGACGCGCACCGCGGAGTCCGTGGTATTGACGCCCTGACCGCCCTTCCCCGACGAGCGGTAGACGTCGACGCGCAGGTCGCTCTCCGGGATCGCGATGTCGATGTCCTCGGTGATCTCGGCGATCACGTCCACCGCGCAGAACGAGGTGTGCCTCCTCTTGTTCGAGTCGAACGGGCTGATGCGGACCAGGCGGTGGACGCCGCGCTCCGCCTTGGCGTAGCCGTAGGCGTTCTCGCCCTTCAGGAAGAGTGTCGCCTTGGTGATGCCCGCCTGGTCGCCCGCCTGGACGTCCTGGACCTCGATCTCGAAGCCCCTGCGCTCGGCCCACCGGTTGTACATGCGGAAGAGCATGTCGGCCCAGTCGCAGGACTCGGTCCCCCCCGCCCCCGCCTGGATGGAGAGGAACGCGTTGTTCCGGTCGAACTGGCCTGTCAGGAAGGACGCGATCTCGAGCTTGTCGAGCTCGTCCCCCATGGCCGCGACCGACCCCAGGAGCTCCCGCTCGTGAACCTCGCGCTCGCCGGCGTCCGAGAGCCCAAGGAGCTCGAGCATCACGTCGGTGTCGTCGACCTTCTTCTGGAACGCGATGACGGGCAGGATGGCCCGCTTGAGCGAGTTCAGCTTGGCGATGTGCTTCTGGGCGCGCTCGTTGTTGTCCCAGAACGCGGGCGCGCCCATCTCCGCCTCCATCGCCTCTATCTCACGGCGCTTTTGATCGACGTCAAAGAAACCTCCACAGGTGGCCTGCGCGCTTCTTGATGCTCTCGATCTGGTTAAGCGTCTCGGTGGGAATCATGATGAAGGGCCGAATAAAGCGCGGACCCGCCTCGACCGCAAGCGGACAAGCGGGCCGATGACGGGATCGCCGGGCCGCTTGCGGCCCCCGGGAGACCGTGCGATGCTACGGCGTCCCTGAAATCCATCCAATGATGATCGAACGCACACTGGGCAGGCGCGGGCTGCGGGTCTCGGCGATCGGGCTCGGCTGCATGGGCATGAGCGAGTTCTACGGCCCGTCGCAGATGGACGACGGGGAGTCGGTCCGCGTCATCCACAGGTACCTCGACCTTGGCGGCAATTTCCTGGACACGGCCGACATGTACGGGGTCGGCCTCAACGAGGCGCTCGTCGGGCGGGCGATCGCGGATCGCCGCGACAAGGTGGTGCTTGCGACCAAGTTCGGGAACGTCCGCGGGCCGAAAGGCGAGTTCCTCGGCGTCCGCGGCGACGCCGCGTACGTGAGGGAGTGCTGCGAGGCGAGCCTCACCCGGCTCGGGGTCGACGTGATCGACCTCTATTACCAGCACCGCGTCGACCCCGGGGTCCCGATCGAGGAGACGGTCGGGGCGATGGCCGGGCTGGTGAAGGAGGGCAAGGTGCGCCACCTCGGCATGTCCGAGGCGGCGCCCGACACCTTGAGGCGGGCCGCGGCCATCCACCCGATCGCGGCCCTGCAGACGGAGTATTCGCTCTGGAGCCGCGATCCGGAGGACGAGATCCTTAGGACCGTCCGCGAGCTCGGCATCGGCTTTGTCGCCTACAGCCCGCTTGGACGGGGCTTCCTGACCGGGCGGTTCCGCAAGCCCGAGGATCTGCCGGCGGGCGACTACCGTCGCAACTCGCCGCGCTTCCAGGGCGAGAACTTCCAGAGGAACCTGGACCTCGTGGCGAGCGTCGAGGAGCTGGCCAGGTCCAGGCGGTGCACGCCGGGCCAGCTCGCGCTTGCCTGGGTCCTCGCTCAGGGCTTGGACGTCGTTCCGATACCCGGCACCAAGCAGATGCGCTACCTGGAGGAGAACCTCAAGGCGCTGGACGTGCACCTCTCTCAGGGCGACCTCTCCCGCATCGACGGCGTGCTTCCGGCAGGGTCCACTTCGGGGGACCGCTACCCGGCGCAAAGCATGCCGGCCGTCAACCGGTAGCGTCACTCCTCCGGCGGCGGCGCCGACCCGACCAGGAGGGACTCCTCGTGGTCGAGGAGCTGCTGCAGCGGCCGGTAGACGTCGTCGATGATCGCGCCGCCCCGCCAGAGCTTGTCCAGCGCAAGGCGCTCCGCCTTGAGGGCGGCCATGCGGTAGTGGTGCCCCGCGTGCCTGCGCCGGCGGGCGCTCCGCTGTGTCTCGCCCTCAGCGGTCAGGACCGAAAGCCGCTGCTCGTACTCCGCGATCACGAGGCCGAGCGCCGCGTTCTGGTCCTCCGACGTCGCCGAGGGTTCCAGGTCCCTGAGCGCAGCCAGGCCCTCCTCGACCGCCGTCATGCGCGCAAGGCGTTCCTCCTTCGGGCGGTCCGCATCTTCTCCGATGCCGAGCGCCCGGATGAGCGCCTCGAGGGTCGTGCCCTGGATGGCGAGCGTCGCCGCAATCACCCCGAACGCCAGGAAGATGACGATGTCGCGGCCCGGGAACGGCGAGCCGTCGGGCAGGAGGAGCGGGATTGACAGCGCCGCGGCGAGGGTGACCGTGCCGCGCATCCCGGCCCAGCCGACCACGAAGACCGCCGCCGGGCGGGACGGCGTCTCCCTCGCGCGGACGCTCGACAGCAGGAAGGGCAGGTACGTGCCCGGGTAGACCCAGATCATGCGCGCGGCCATCGCCGTGCCCGCGACGGCCGCCGTCAGGGCCAGGAGCCGGGGCGCCGAGAACTGGTGGGTCACGGCCGAGAAGAGGCTCGGGAACTGAAGCCCCAGGAGCACAAAGGCGATGCCGTTCATCCAGAAGATGACCAGCGACCAGACGCCGAACGCGGCCTGACGCGTCTCGGCGTCCATGCGGACCGGGTCCCGCCAGCCCGAGTAGAGGCCCGCGGCGACGATGGAGAGGACGCCGGACACGCCCAAGTGCTCCGCCAGGAGGTAGGCGGCGTAGGGCGTCATGAGGGAGAGCGTGATCTCAACCGGGGTGGCGCCGACCCGCAGGCTGCGCAGGAGGTCGCGCAGCCGGCCGACCCCGTAGCCGACCGCGAGCCCGACCGCGAAGCCGCCGAGGGAGAGGAGCGAGAACTCGAGCAGCATCCGGCCGGGCGAGAAGCCGCCCGCCAGGACGGCCGCCAGGGCGAACTTGAACGCCACAAGCCCCGTCGCGTCGTTCATGAGGCTCTCGCCGTTCAGGATCGTCGTCATCCGCGCGGGCACCCTCAGGTCCTCCGTGACCGAGCTGACGGCAACCGCGTCGGTCGGCGAGACGACGGCGCCGAGCGCGAACGCCATCGCCAGCGGCAGGCCCGGCACGAGCCAGTGCGCCACGAGGCCCACGGCCACCGTCGTGAACGTGACCAGCCCGACCGCCAGCATGAGGATCGGCCGCTTGGCGCGCAGGAGCTCGCGGATCGGCATCAGCCAGCCGTCCGAGAAGAGGAGCGGCGGCAGGAAGCAGAGGAAGAAGAACTGCGGGTCCAGCTGGAAGCGCGGAAGCCACGGCAGGAAGGCGGCCCCCACCCCGCCCAGCAGGTACGTGATGAGCGGAGGCCAAGGCAGCCAGCGCCCGAGGACGCTCAGGCCCGCGACCAGCAGGAGAAGGAGGAGGGCGTGCTCGAAGTCCGTCATGGCGCGCGCCTCGAACGTCCCCTCAGTGCCCCAGCCTATGCCGGGGTCGCGCCCTCTGCCTTGCGCTTCTTTCGCTCCCAGTACCAGGCGATCCAGATGCAGACCTCGTAGAGCAGGTAGAGCGGGATCGCCATCGCCACCTGGGTCACCACCTCGGGGGTCGTCAGCACCGCGCCGAGGATCAGCGAGAGCACGGCGACGTGCCGCCGGAACTTGGTGAGGTGGGCGTGGGTGAGGACGCCGATCTTCACGAGGAACAGGACGACCAGCGGGAACTGGAACCCGAGGCCCATCCCGAAGATGAACTTGCAGACGAAGTTGATGTACTCCTCGGCGCGCCAGTCGGACGCGGAGAACCCGAGGACCCGGGAGTACTGCACCGCGGCCCGCAGCGCCACCGGCAGGAGCACGAAGTAGGTGGACAGGACGCCCGCGACGAACAGGGCGGCCGACCAGCCGAGCCAGCTGAAGATCACGCTGCGCTCCTTCAGATTGAGCGCCGGCAGGATGAATCCCCCCATGAAGTAGATCCAGAAGGGCGACGAGACCGCGAGCGCCGCAAAGAGGGCGACGTGGAACGCCACCATGAACGACTCGGCGGGGCTGAAGTTGTGGAGCCGGATGTCGATCAGGTCGGCGCCGGCGCCGGCGGGCTCCATTGTGAGCGTGGCGACCTGCTCCTTGCCCATCGGCGCCGCGCCGATCCGGAACACGACGTTCGGGGCGTCGCCCGGGGGGAGCCCCGGGAACTGTTCCCGGGTGACCACGAAGGGGCCAATCTTCGTGTCGCCGATCTGGAGCGTCACGGTCGGCTTCGGCTTCTCGAAGAGGTGCATGTGCCGCAGCGGGCCCATCAGCACGGCCACGATCCAGGGGCTCGCGAACAGGCACACGACCAGGGCGATCGCGATCGAGATCGCCGAGCGGATGAGCGCGTCCCGCAGGTCGTTCAGGTGGCCCCAGAACGACTTCTTGGGGCCCGTCTCCTCCGCCTCGGCCGGCACCGCTGGATTATCTTCGGCCACGGGTCGGCTGGGCTAAAGGCGCAGGCTCCCCGATTTCTTCTCCTCCAGGAAGGCCTGGTAGGTCGCGCTGATCCCGTCGCGCAGGGCGATGCTGGACCTCCAGCCCAGGGCCGACAGCTTGGAGACGTCGAGGAGCTTGCGCGGCGTGCCGTCGGGCTTCGACGCATCCCACCTCACCTTGCCCCTGAAGCCGGTCACCTCGGCCACGATCTCCGTCAGCTCCCGGATCGTGACGTCCGTCCCCGTGCCCACGTTGACCCAGTCGGGCGGGTTCGCCTGGCCGAGCAGGAAGGCGCAGGCGTCGGCCAGGTCATCCACGTGCAGGAATTCCCGCCGGGGCGTGCCCGAGCCCCACGCGACCACCTCGCGCGTCCTCGACTCCCGCGCCTCGTGGAAGCGCCGGACGAGCGCCGGCAGCACGTGGGAGTTCTCCGGGTGGTAGTTGTCCCCCGGGCCGTAGAGGTTGGTCGGCATCGCGGAGTGGTACACCACCCCGTACTGCTTGCGGTAGTACTGGCAGAGCTTGAGCCCCGCGATCTTGGCGACCGCGTAGGCCTCGTTCGTGGGCTCGAGCGGGCCCGTGAGCAGGCACTCCTCGGCCATCGGCTGCGCGGCGTGCTTGGGGTAGATGCAGGAGCTCCCGAGGAAGAGCAGGCGCTCCACCCCGGCGGACCAGGCGCCGTGGATCGTGCCAGACGCGATGGCCAGGTTCACGTGGAGGAATTGCGCGGGATACGCGCTGTTCGCGTGGATGCCCCCGACCTTCGCGGCGGCGACCACCACGGCGTCGGGCTTCTCGGCAGCGAGGAACGCCGTGACCGCGGACTGGCTCGTCAGGTCGAGCTGGGTGCGGTCCCTAAGGATGAGCGTGAACCCGGGTTCCTTCTGGAACCGGCGCACGAGCGCCGAGCCCACCATCCCGCGGTGTCCTGCGATGAAGAGCTTGGTCACGGGCGCGGAAGCTTTGCGATCTGTGACTCGCGCTTCGCCAGATCGAGGTCGTGGTCCACCATGATCTTGACCAGCTCCTTGAACCGGACCGTCGGCCTCCAGCCAAGCTGCCGGGCCGCCTTGGCAGGGTCCCCAATCAGGAGGTCGACCTCGGCCGGGCGCTCATAGCGCGGGTCGTGCCTCACGTACCGCTGCCAGTCGAGGCCGAGGAGCCCGAACGCCTCCGCGCAGAAGTCCTTCACGCTGTGGGTCTCATTCGTTGCGACCACGTAGTCGTCCGGGTGCTCCTGCTGGAGCATGATCCACATCATCTCGACATACTCCTTTGCGTAGCCCCAGTCCCTCTGCGCGTCCAGGTTGCCGAGGTAGAGCGATTCCTGCAGCCCCACCTTGATCCGGGTCGCGGCCCTCGTGATCTTGCGGGTGACGAAGGTCTCGCCGCGGCGCGGGGACTCGTGGTTGAAGAGGATCCCGTTGCTCGCGTGGATCCCGTAGCTTTCGCGGTAGTTGACCGTGAGGAAATACGCATAGGCCTTCGCGCAGCCGTACGGGGAGCGCGGCCAGAAGGGGGTCTTCTCGGTCTGCGGCACCTGCTGGACCTTGCCGAACATCTCCGAGGAGGACGCCTGGTAGTACCGGACCCTCTTCACGAGGTCGGCCTCGCGGATCGCCTCCAGGATCCTCTGGGCGCCCAGGGCGTCGACGTCGCCGGTGTATTCGGGGATGTCGAACGACACGCGGACGTGGGACTGCGCGCCCAGGTTGTAGATCTCGTCGGGCTGCAGCTCGTAGAGGAGCTTCACCATCTGCACCGAGTCGGCAAGGTCCCCGTAGTGCAGGAACAGCCGCACGCCGTTCACGTGGGGGTCGCTGTACAGGTGGTCGATCCGGCTTGTGTTGAAGGTCGACGCCCTGCGGATGATTCCGTGCACCTCGTAGCCCTTCTCAAGAAGGAGTTCGGCGAGATAGGAGCCGTCCTGGCCCGTGATTCCGGTGATGAGGGCTTTCTTCATTGACCTTTAAGTTAAGGGGATGCGCCACCCGTCGGGCAAGCCCACAGACGGTGGCGGCAGGCGCCGCCCCTTCACTGCGACAGGCGGGCGCAGACCTGGGCAAGCTTCGCCATGAGCGCCTCCACGGCCTTCTGCACACGGTACTCCACGAGGCGCCCGTCGGCGCCGAATCCCCGGGCGGCGTTGGAAAGGAAGGACTGCCCGGGCACGACGTGGCAGCCCAGCTTCAGGAGAAGCTGCTGCGCCATCTGGAGGGACCGGACGGCGCCGAGGGGCCCCGGCGACGCCGAGATGACGGCGGCCGCCTTGCCCTCGAACGGGTTCGAGTCGGCGCGGCTGCACCAGTCGATCGTGTTCTTGAGAAGCGGGGTGATCATCGAGTTGTACTCGGGGGAAGCGACCAGGAGGCCCTGGTGCGCGCCGATCAGCTCAATCAGCTTAACCGCGTTCGCCGGCAGTCCCTGCGCTTCCTCCAGGTCCCCGTGGTAGAGGGGCAGGCTGAGCTCGTTCAGGTCCGCCACGGTCACCTCGCAGCCGGCCCCCTTAAGGGCCTCGACCGCGACGGCGAGAAACTTGCGGTTGAGTGACTCGCGCCGCGCGCTGCCGGCAAAGGCCAGGATCTTGGGTGGGGCGGCCACAGGGGGCGGCGGGTCCTAGCCGAGCGCCTTGAGCAGGCGTTCGAGCTCGGCCCGCTTGGCCCGCTGGTCGGCGAGCTGCTTGCGCGCGCCCTCAAGGACCGACGCCGGCGCCTTGCTGACGAAGGCCTGGTTCGCGAGGCGGGCCTCGGTGGCCGCGATGTGCTTGGCGAGGGCCTCGATCTCGCGCGTGATGCGGATCCTCTCGGCCGCGGCGTCGACCGAGCTCGCCAGGTCGAGGTAGAGGGT
The DNA here is from genome assembly GCA_003164715.1 of Opitutaceae bacterium. Taxonomy (GTDB): domain Bacteria; phylum Verrucomicrobiota; class Verrucomicrobiia; order Opitutales; family Opitutaceae; genus Palsa-1447. The sequence goes on from PLTZ01000078.1 coordinate 60,808, forward strand.
CCCGAGCGCCGTCACCGAGGCGGGCGCCCCGTCCACCTTCTCGCGGCGGGCGATCTGCGCGGCGCCGGCCATGCGCAGGAGCTTTGAAAGGTTCGCCTCCACGGTCGCCCACGCGGCGTCCCGCGCGATCAATAGGAACTTCACGTCGCGGCGTCCGGCCTGCCCGTGCTCGGCCTTGAGCGCGCGGGCCTGCGTGACAAAGAGCTTCATCCGCTCCACGGAGGCGGCCTGCTCGCGGTCGGGCTTCGCCCCGAGCACCCCCAGGGCCGCGGCGCAGCGCGAGGCGTCGTCGAGGACGCAGTCCATGATCGATCCCCCGCGCGGCCCCGAATACCCGAGGAGCGACCAGAGCTCCTCCGTGATGAACGGGATGATGGGGTGGAGCAGCAGGAGCGTTTGGCGGAGCACCAGGTCCTGGATCGCCAGGCAGTTCGCCCGCGTGTCCTCCGCCTGAAGCTTCGTCTTCGACACCTCGACGTACCAGTCGCAGAAGTCGTTCCAGAAGAATCCGTAGAGCGCCTGGGCCGCCGAGCTGAACTCGAACTCGCTGAAGAAGCGGTCGACCTCGCGGGTCGTCGAAAGCATCCGCTCGAGGATCGCGTGGTCGTCGGCGTCGAACTTCGCCGGATCGATGCGCGAGAGGATGGCCTTCTGCGAGGGGTTGTCGCCGGCGGGCCCGCTCATCTGCCGGAACCGGCACGCGTTCCAGAGCTTGTTGCAGAAGTTCTTGCCGCCCTCGATCCGCTCCTCCTGAAAGCGGATGTCCTGGCCCTGGGGCGCCGTGGACACGATCCCGAAGCGCAGCCCGTCGGCCCCGTAGGTATCGATGAGGTCGAGGGGGTCGGGCGAGTTTCCCAACGACTTGGACATCTTGCGGCCCTGCGCATCGCGGATGATCCCCGTGAAGTACACGTTCCGGAACGGTATCCTGCGCTCCATGGCCTCGCCGGGGCGCGTGAACTCGAGGCCGGCCATGATCATGCGCGCCACCCAGAAGAAGATGATGTCGGGGCCCGTGACCAGCGTGCTGGTCGGGTAGAAGTCCTCGAAGCCCGCCTTCGCCATCTCGCCCTCGTCGGGCCAGCCCATCGTGGCGAAGGGCCAGAGCCAGGACGACGCCCACGTGTCGAGCACATCCTCCTCCTGCTCCCAGTTTTCCGGGTCGCCAGGACCGTCCGTGGAGACGTGGACCTTGGCGGGGTCCCTCAGGTCCTCCTCGGTGAGGCTGTCGCGGTCGAGGCCCCTGCGGTACCAGACGGGGATCCGGTGGCCCCACCAGAGCTGGCGGCTGATGCACCAGTCCTGGATGTTATCGAGCCAGTGCAGGTAGACTTTCGTCCAGCGCTCGGGGTGGAACTGGATGAGCCCCTGGCCGACGGCCGCCTTGGCCTCCTCGACCCTGGGATAGCGCAGCCACCACTGCCAGGTGAGGCGAGGCTCGACCGGCACGTCGGCCCGCTCGGAGTACCCCACGCTGTTCTGGTAGGCCTCCTCGCCGGCCAGGGCCCCGGACGCGGCCAGGAGCTCCGCCGCCTTCTTGCGGGCGGCGAACCGCTCCATCCCGGTAAGCTCGGGCCCTGCGAGGTCGTTGAGCGTCGCGTCAGCGTTCAGGATGTCGAGGACCGGGAGCCGGTGGCGCAGGCCGATCTCGTGGTCGACCTTGTCATGGGCGGGGGTGATCTTGAGCGCGCCCGAGCCGAACTTCGGATCCACCGCGGAATCGGCGATGACGGCAATCTCGGCCCGGTTGAGCGGGCGCCAGACCCTGCGGCCGACCATCCCGGCATAGCGCGGGTCGTCGGGGTGGACCGCGATCGCGACGTCGCCCGGGATGGTCTCGGGCCGCGTGGTCGCCACTTGGATGAACTCTCCCGGGGCGTCGACGAGCTCGTAGCGCACCTTGTAAAGGATGCCGTTCACCGGCTTCATGATCACCTCCTCGTCGGAGAGCGCGGTCAGCGAGGCCGGGCACCAGTTGACCATGCGCTTGCCGCGGTAGATGTGGCCGCGTTTGAAAAGGTCGGTGAACACCCTGAAGACGGCCCTCGAGTACGCCGAATCCATGGTGAACTGGGTGCGGCTCCAGTCGCACGAGGCGCCGAGGCGCTGGAGCTGCTCGAGGATCTTGCCGCCCTTCTCCCGGCGCCAGTCCCAGACCCGCTCGATGAACTTCTCGCGGCCGAAGTCGTGGCGGGTCTTCTTCTGCCGGCGCAGCTCGCGCTCAACGACCGTCTGGGTGGCGATTCCCGCATGGTCGAGGCCCGGGATCCAGAGCGTCGCGAGGCCCTCCAGCCGGGCCCGCCGTATCAGGATGTCCTGCAGGGTGTTGTTGAGCACGTGGCCCATCGTGAGGACGCCCGTGACGTTGGGCGGAGGCATCACGATAGAGTACGTGTCCTTGTCCGCAGGCGCCCTTCCGGCGAAGGCGCCGGCCGCCAGCCAGGCGGCGTACCACCTCTTCTCGACCTCGCGCGGCTCGTAGCTCTTTGTAATCTCGGGCATGAAGGCGCGCTAGCAAATCCGTTGCCCCGGCGGCAGGCAAGTCCGTGGTGAGCGCCATCGGGGATTGAATCCGGACGCGCGTGCCCTTCAATGGGCCCCTTAAGATGCCCAAAACCCTTGATGAGCAGGCGCGCTCCCAACTCGTCTTCACGCGGGAGACGAGCGGCGCCGACCGGATTGCCGCCTGCAAGGGGTTCCTGATGGAGGCCATGGCCGACCTGCGCGCCCGGCACGAGCAGGGCGCCTCGGGCCTCGAGGTCGAGCACGGCCGATCGGCCATCATCGACGCCCTAATCTCGCGGCTGTTCGACCACGCGATCGCGCTCTACGCGAGCACCAAGGGCCCGACGCCGGCGGCGGTCTCGATGCTGGCGCTGGGGGGGTACGGCCGCAGCGAGCTGGCGCCCTTGAGCGACGTCGACGTCATGTTCCTCTACCCCACCAAGTCGAGGCCCGCGGTCGTCGAGCCCTTCCAGGCGCACCTCACCCAGGAGGTCCTCTACCCGCTCTGGGACTGCGGGCTCAAGGTCGGCCACTCCACGCGCAAGGTCGACGAGGTGTTCGCCCAGGCCGAGAAGGAGATCCAGACGATGACCTCGCTCCTCGAGTCGCGGTACGTCGCCGGCTCCGCCGCGCTCTGCGACTCCTTCCTGCAGGCGTACCGGACCTTCTACACGTCGGACGACCCCAAGGGGTACATCCTGGCGAGGCTCGAGGACCAGTCCGCCCGGCGCGCCAAGTTCGGCAACACGGTCTTCAACCAGGAGCCCGACATCAAGAACGGGGTCGGCGGGCTCAGGGACTACCAGAACACCCTCTGGATGGCCCGCGTGAAGCTCGGCATCACGAGGATGGACGAGCTCTCCGCGGAGGGCCACCTAAGCGCAGCCGAGGTCAGCGAGTTCAGCCGGTCGTACGACTTCCTGCTGCGCGTGCGCAACGACCTGCACTTCCAGAGCGCCCGGCCGACCGACATCCTCAACCTGGACTCGCAGCCCCGGATCGCCCTGAACCTGGGCTACACGCAGGTGGCCCTCCTCGCCCGGGTGGAGGCGTTCATGCAGGACTACTACCGGAGCGCGCAGTTTATCTTCCAGACGTCCAAGACCGTGGAGAGCAGGCTCGCCCTTGCGATCGGCAGGAAGTCGAGCGGGGCGAAGATCCCGATCCGCGAGGCCCTGAAGATCGCCCGCCTGCGCCGGTCCCGGCGGGTGGACGGGTTCGTCGTCCGAGGCAGCGAGCTCGCGGCGGAGGACCCGGGCGTCTTCCGGGAGGATCCGGTGAGGCTTATCCGGGTCTTCAGGCACTGTCAGCAGCTGGACTGCACGCTCGACTTCCACCTGGCCCAGCTGATCCGGGAGTCGCTCCCCCTCATGGAGGGCATCCTGCGCTCCCCGGACGCCGCGATGGCGTTCCGGGCCATCCTGTCCGAGTCGGGTGCGGTCTCCGACGTGCTCCAGAAGATGCACGAGCTGGGGGTCCTGGGGGGGTACATCCCCGAGTTCGCGGCCCTGACCTGCCTCGTGCAGCACGAGTTCTACCACAGATATACCGCTGACATACATACACTTAACGCAATCAAGGAGCTCGACCTGATCTTCACGGAGGCCGAGCCGATGAAGATGAAGTACCGCAGCGTCCTCCACGAGGTGGAGGACCCCGCGCTCGTCTACCTCACCCTCCTTCTCCACGACATCGGCAAGGCCGTCGGCATCAAGAACCACTCCGAGTCCGGCATGCGGCTGGCCGGGCCCACGATGGAGCGCCTGGGCGTGTCCGAGCGCGGCCGGGAACTTGTTTCATTTGTTATCAAGAATCATCTCGCGATGGCACGATTCTGGCAGAAGCGGGATGTAGATGACCCGAAGACATCAGCCGCCTTTGCCGAATTGGCCGGGGATCCCGAGCGCCTGCGGTGCCTGTACGTGCACACGTTCTGCGACGCGCGGGGGACCTCCTCCGATCTTTGGAATAGCTACAAGGACACTCTTCACACTACACTATACCGCAACACCCTCGAGCGCCTGAGGCTCGGGGCCGCAGTCGACGCAAGCTTCGAGGAAAAACGTAAAATGACCGAACAGGAACTGATCGCGAAAAGGATCCCGGGCATCAGCGACGACGAGATCGCCGCCCATTTCAGCCTTCTGCCCGACCGCTACTTCATCCTGACGGATGCGAGCGAGATCACGCTGCACATCCAGATGGTGAACAAGCTGCTCAAGTCGATCACGGCGACCGACTCGGTCGGCTCGCTCAGGCCCGTGATCGACTGGAAGGACGACCTCAACCGCTCGCTGACGGTCGTCAACGTGGTCACGTGGGACAGGGCCGGCCTCTTCTACAAGCTCGCCGGGGCGTTCAGCGTCGCCGGCCTGAACATCCTCGGCGCAAAGGTGATCTCGAGGACCGACCACATCGCGATCGACACGTTCTACGTCGTGGAGCCCGGGCGCGGCGTGGTGCAGAACTCGGCGGCGCAGGAGTCGTTCGCGAAGATCATCGAGTCGTCCCTCATGTCGAGCGCGGACCTCTACCCTGAAATCCTCGCGCAGGCTAAGAAGATCGCGGCGACCCGCTACCTCTACGCCAAGGGCGGGGAAACGCTCCACAGCTCGTTCCCGCCGACCGTGGACGTCTACCACGAGATTTCGATGCAGCGCACGATCGTCGAGGTGCAGGCCCGCGACCAGATCGGGCTCCTCTACCGGCTCGCGAAGGCGATCTCCGACTTCGGGTTCGACATCACGTTCGCCCGGATCGGGACCGAGCGGGGCGTCGCGATCGACACCTTCTACATCGAGAGCGCGAACCACGAGCCCGTCGAGGACCCGGAGCGGCTTCAGAAGCTGCGCTCGGCGCTCGCGGAGGTGATCACGCCCGCCCCGGTCGCCGCCGCAGAGGAAGCCTAGAGGCGCCGCGTAATCCCTTGCACGCGCCGCCGGCGCCTGCACGACTTGTGGCATGACCGATGACGCGGAACTGAAGGCGCTCCACGCCGTGTCCTCGCTGGCCTCGGGCACCGACGACCCGGGAGCGGCGACCCGCGAGGTCCTCGCCATCGCCTCGGCCGCGTTCACCGCCGACGGTGGGATCGTCGCCTTCCAGAATCCCGAGACGGGCCGGCTCGAGATCGAGGCCGCCGTGGGCCTGCCGTCGGACGCGGACCGCTCGTTCGCCCCGGGCCAGGGCATCCCGGGATGGGTCGCGTGGCACGGCAGGCCGGCCCTCGTCGCCGACACCGCCGGCGACGCGCGCAGCCGGCCGGTGCGCACCCAGACGCGCTGCGAGATGGCGGCCCCGATGCTGCTGGCCGACGGCCACCTGCTGGGCGTCCTGGCGCTCAGCCGCGACGCCGCCGGCGCGTTCGGGGCCGCCGACCTGGGCGCCCTCGTGAGGCTCGCCGACGTGGCGGCCCGGGTCCTGCGCCGGCTCTGGGACTTAAGCCACCTGAGGGAGAAGGCCCGCCAGCTGGAGACGCTCATCGCCACCGGCCAGGCGCTTGTCGGCAAGCTCGAGCAGCGCCAGCTCTTCGACACGCTGACCCGGGACGCCTCGGCCATGATGCAGGCCAAGGCCTGCGCGCTCTTCCTCCTCGACCCCGGGTCCGGCGACCTGCGCCTCGCCTCCTACCGCGGCGCCCCTGGGACGCTGGCGCCCGAAGGGGACCTGCCGCTGCGCCTGTGCCTGGCGGCGTCGGCCGTCAGGACCCGCAGGCCGGTCTCGTTCGCCGACATCCAGTCGCCCGAGTTCCGCGACCTCCTCGACCTGCCCCGGGACCCCGAGCTCCGGTCGGTGATCGCGACGCCGCTCCTGTTCGAGTCCGAGGTGCTGGCCGTCCTGGTCATATTCATGGACCGGATACGAATCTTCGACAACGACGAGAAGCGCCTCTGCAGCGCGCTCGCGAGCCTCGGCGCCGTCGCCCTGCAGAACTCGCGCCTGTACTCGCGCGTCTTCATGAGCGAGGAGTCGCTGCGCAAGAACGAGCGGCTGACGACGCTCGGCCTCTTGGCGGCCGAGATCGCCCACGAGATCCGCAACCCGCTCACGGTGCTCAAGCTCCTGAACGGCGGGCTCGGCTTCGACTTCGCTCCGGGCGACCCCAGGCGCACCGACATGCGCGTCATCGGGGAGAAGCTCGACCAGCTCGAGTCGATCGTCAGCCGGGTGCTCAACTTCGCCAAGGCGCCCACGAGCCTGCACGCCCGCCACCAGGTCGCCGAGGTCGTCTTCGACACGCTCGTCCTGGTGCGCCTGAAGCTCGCGCAGGGCGACATCCGGGTGATCTTCGAGCCGCCCGCGCAGGCGATCGTCGTCGAGGGGCACAAGGGCCAGCTGCAGCAGGTGCTCCTGAATCTCCTCATCAACTCGATGCAGGCGATGCCCGCGGGCGGCGCGATCACGATCAGGCTGGCGGCGGAGGGCCGCGAGGCGGGCGGCCAGGCGATCGTCGAGGTGTCGGACACGGGCTCCGGGATACCCGACGCCATCCGGGGGCGGATCTTCGACTCGTTCCTGACCGGCAGGCCGGACGGGACCGGGCTCGGCCTGGCCATCGCCAAGCGGGTGCTCCTGAGCCACCACGGGGACATCGAGCTCGTGGAGTCGAGCCCCGCGGGAACGACGTTCCGGATAATGATACCGCTCGTCCGCGGCTAGGGTGCGCCCGTCACTCCTCGAGCTCGACGTTCCAGTAGGCGATGTCGAGGAAGTCCTTCCAGATCTCGCGGTGCTGGTTGCCAAGCACCATCGAGATGACCGGCCTCCACTTCGGGCGGGAGGGCTTGCGGATCAGGCGCATGCCCGCCTCGTGGGGCAATCGATTGGCCTTGCGCGTGTTGCACCGGATGCAGGAGCAGACGATGTTCTCCCAGGTGGTCTTCCCGCCGTAGTCGCGCGGGATCACGTGGTCTAGGTTCAATTCCTCGCGCGGGTAGACCCGCGAGCAGTACTGGCAGGAGTTCTTGTCGCGCTCGAAGACGTTGTTGCGGGTGAGCTTGATCTCCTTGCACGGCAGCTTGTCGAAGAAGGTCAGGAGAATGACGCGCGGCAGCCGTATCGTCCGGGTCGGGGTGTGGACCGTCTCAAGCTCCACGACTGGCGGGTTGTCTTGGGAGAAGTCGATCCAGTCCATCATGGAGAACATCCTGAAATCGTCCTCCTCCTGGTGGACGACGTGGGCGTGACCCCGGGCCAGGAGCCCGAACGCCCGCCTGGCGCCAATCACGTTGACCGCCTGCCAAAGGCGGTTCAGGACGAGGACGGGCTGTTCAAGGGCTGCCTCCATGCGCGGTTTCGAAATAGTGATCTCCCGCCTCGACTGTCAAGCGGCGGCCCTCGCGGGAACGAGGCATTAAAAATGCGCTAAGCTTGGCACACAAAATGGTTACGAATAGCCCAGCCATGTCTTTCTTGCCCGAATCGATGCACCCCGCATCGTCCCTCGGTCCAGCGGGTTGCCGAAGAGTTCCAGCGGGGTCCGCGCAAGCCATTCTTAATGTCCCTTAAATCTCTTCTCTTCGGCAGGGCGAAGTCCCTGACTGACCGGAACCTTTTCCACAGCATCTCGCTGATCGCCCTGTTCGCGTGGGTCGGTCTGGGCGCCGACGGCCTCTCGTCGTCGTGCTACGGCCCGGAGGAGACGTTCAAGGCGCTCGGCAGCAGCACCCACCTGAGCCTCTTCGTGGCGCTGGCCTGCGTGGTCACGATCATCGCGATCTGCGCGAGCTACTCGCAGATCATCTCGATCTTCCCGACGGGGGGCGGCGGCTACCTGGTCGCCAGCAAGCTCCTCTCCCCGACCACCGGCGTCGTCTCGGGATGCGCGCTCCTGATCGACTACGTCCTGACGGTGACGATCTCGGTGGCCAGCGGCTCCGACGCCCTCTTCAGCCTCTTCCCGGAGTCCGCGCAGCACGTGAAGCTCCTCTTCGCGATCGTGGGCGTGATCGGGCTGACGCTCATCAACCTGCGCGGCGTCAAGGAGTCCGTGCTGATCTGGGTGCCGATCTTCGGCGTCTTCGTGCTCACGCACCTCTTCGTCATCGCCTATGCGATGATCGCGCACGGATCGGGCCTGGCCAGCATTCCCGCGGCCACCTCGCACGAGGTCCACTCCGTGAGCGCGAGCGTCGGGTGGTTCGGCCTCATGGCCCTCCTGCTGAAGAGCTACAGCATGGGCGCGGGCACGTACACGGGCATCGAGGCCGTGAGCAACGGCCTGCCCATCCTGCGCGAGCCCCGGGTGCGCACGGGGCGGCGCACCATGGTCTACATGGGGGTCTCCCTCTCCTTGACGGTCGCGGGGCTGCTCGTCGCCTACCAGCTCTACGACGTCCAGATCAACCCGGACAAGACGCTCAACGCCGTGCTCTTCGAGAAGATGACGGCGGGATGGGGCCACTCGGCCGGCAGCGCCTTCGTCATCGTCACCCTGTTCTCGGAGGCGGCGCTCCTTATCATCGCCGCTCAGACCGGGTTCCTCGACGGGCCCCGCGTGCTCGCGAACATGGCCCTCGACCGGTGGTTTCCCGCGCAGTTCGCCAATCTGAGCGAGCGCCTCGTGACCCGCAACGGGGTGCTGCTGATGGGGCTTTCGGCGTTCATCATGATGTGGGCGACCCGCGGCTCGGTGGACCTCCTGGTGATCTTCTACTCGATCAACGTCTTCATCACCTTCTCGCTCTCCCAGGCCGGGATGGTCCGCCACTGGTGGCAGGAGCGCGCGACCGAGCCCGGCTGGAGGCACAAGCTGGCGATCAACGGATTCGGGCTCGTGCTGACGACCTCGATCCTCATCTCGCTGACGCTCGTCAAGTTCAACGAGGGGGGCTGGGCCACGCTCCTGGTGACCGGGCTCCTGGTCTTCGCCGCCTTCGGGATCAAGCGCCACTACAACGGGGTTCGGATGCAGCTCAACCGCCTCGACAGCATCGTCGAGGCCGCCGAGATGGAGTCAAAGGCCGCGCCCGCGACGGTGCCGTTCGCCGATCCCAAGGCCCGCACGGCGGTGATCCTCGTGAACGGGTTCAACGGGCTCGGCCTGCACACCATCCTCAACGTGCCGCGCATGTTCGGGAACACGTTCCGCAACTTCCTGTTCGTGCAGGTGGGCTCGGTCGACGCCGGCAACTTCAAGGGCGCTGCGGACATCGAGGCGCTGCGCGCGCACACCGAGTCGGAGGCGCAGCGCTACGTCCAGTTCGCCCAGGCCCGGGGCTACGGCTCGAAGGCCTACACGGCGATCGGCTACGACATCACGGGCGAGGTGATGAAGCTCGCGCGCCAGGCCGCCGACGAGTTCCCGAACCAGGTCTTCTTCGCCGGCCAGCTGCTCTTCACCTACGAGACGAACCTCACCCGGTGGCTCCACAACCACACGGTCTTCACGCTCCAGCGCCGGTTCTTCCTTTCGAACATGCCCTTCGTGGTCCTGCCAATAAGGGTCGACGCCTGACGGGACGGGACCGCCCGCCCTACTCGAGGAGGACCTGCCACTGGTTCTCGCGGGCGGCGCGCGCGGCCTTCAGGGCACCGATCGCCACGTACCTCTGGAAATCCTGCCCGGCGAGCCTGACCTTGGGGGACTCGTAGCCGTCATCCGCAAGCCGTTTCTGGAGCACGGTGTCGATGCCGCGGATCTGCGAGCCTCCCCCGGTGACGATGATGTTCTGGAGCAGCGTCACGACGGAATCGGAAGACGCAGAGGAGATCAGCGTGGTGAGCGCGGGGTAGATCCTGTCGATGAGCGTGTTGCACGCGTTACCGATCGCGTCCCCGAGCTCGAGCGTGCGGCTCTTGCCGCCGATCACAACCTTGACGTCGAGGGGCCTGCGGCTCGGCCCCACGTAGGCGTTCGCCTCCTTGATCTCGCGCACCGTGATGCGGGAGAGCCCGTTGTTGGGATAGGTCCGGCCCAGCTCGCCGAAGAGCAGCTCGTCGATCGCGTCGCCCGCGAACGGGATGCTGATCTGGTCGTCGCGGGTCGGAAAATACCCCTGGACGAGGCACAGGTCGCTCGTGCCTCCGCCGATGTCGATGAACAGGGAGTTGACCACGGGATCGACGTAGCCGGACTGCCTGACCCGCGAGTCGTCGCGGTAGCCGAGCGCCGCAAGGAACGGCTCCGGAATGAGCAGGACGCGGGAGAAGATGCCCTGGGCCGAGCGCCTGATCCCCTCGCGCGCCGGCTCACCCGCGTTCGCAGGCACGCCAATCACGGCCCGGATCTCGGCGCGGCCGGACGGGTCGGCGAGCTGCCGGATGTGGAGCATGAAGTCCCGCGCCGCCTCCGGGCGCGCGATGACGCCCTCCGCGAGCGGCGCCACGAGCTCGACGTGCAGCATCTGGCGCAGGGCGTCCTCCCCGTAGAGGATCCTGGCGTTGCCCGTGATGATGCCGTCGACGATGCCGTCCCTCACGTAGCCGACGACCGACGGGATCACCTTGCTGACGGTGATGTCGGTCGACCCGGGCGGCCCAGCAAGGACGCACGACTTGTTGGTCCCAAGGTCGAGCCCGATGAGGAGGGTGCCTGTCTTGGCTGGGCCCGGGCGCGCCGGGAGGGCCGGCGAGGCGGTGGGCGCCTGGGTCGGTGCTGCGGGTTGTCTTTCGAGGGTGGCGGTTGTCATGGGTGGGGGGAATCCAGGGGACTAGGGGGGGCGGTCGTAATGGATCAGCGAGGCGCCAGGCCGTCCTGCGCCAGCATGTCGTCGATGAAATCGGCGATTGTGGGCGTCTCGGCGGGGCCGCCTCGGGCGCGCGCACGGGGCGCCGGCGCCGCGGCAGGGGCGGCCTTCGCCGGAGGAGGAACCGGCAGGCGCCGGGCCAGGATCGGTACGAGCACCTCGGCGAAGGCGACCGCCTCCGCCACGCGCTCCTCCTCCTCGGCCATCAGCTCACCAAGGAGCGAGTCCGCCTCGGGCCCGGATGAGAAAAGCCCCTTCGCCCTCGCGGCGGCCTCGACGAACTCGGTCTCCTGGAGGATACGCGCCTCGGCGGAGAGACCCTCGGAGCGAAGGAAGCAGATGCGCCGATAAAGGCGACCGACCTCGATCCAGGGCGGGGCAAAACGGTGGAGGACTTCTGTCGGCGCGCTCAACGGTGGCAGCCTTGACAGCCGCCGGCGCGATCGGTTCGGGGGTTTCTTTCAGGCCGTCCGCCTGAGCGCCACGTACATCTCCTCGACCTTGGATCTCGCCCAAGGGGTCTTCCTCAGGAACGTCAGGCTCGACTTGATGCTCGGGTCAAAAAGGAAGCACCGGATCGGGACGCGCCGGCCCATCTCCTCCCAGCCGAGGTGGGCCACAAGCTCGGTGAGCAGCTGCTCCAGGGTGACACCGTGCAGGGGGTCGCTGGAACGCGGCTGGGCCATGACCGGATTGTGCGTCGCGCAACCGGTCAGCTCAAGCCTGCCCCCGAAGGCCCAGCCCCCTGAGTCCCCATAAGCGTAACTACTTCATCGCATTAGTTGCTGGCCGCGAACGGCCATTCTATTGGCTCGAAAAACGGCAATCTTATCCCCAATGTTGCGTGTGGATTTTGAAAGGACTTTGCTCATCCAGGTGGCAGAGTCCTTTTTCCTGATGCCGCCGCGGCACAGGGACAGACAGGTTTTCGTCCGCCATCCCAACCCCAACACCCCGTGAAGACCCACAAAAACTACCTCCTCCAGGCCGCGTTCCTAGCCGCCGCCTGCGCCGTATTCAACACACCTGCGCTGGCGACGGACGGCTATTTCGTCCAGGGCTTTGGCGCCGTGAATTCCTCGCTCGGCGGCGCGGCCACCGCGGGCAACGATGAGGACCTGATCGGCAGCATCTACAAGAACCCCGCGAACGCCGTCCTGTTCGCCGATCGTACGGCCTCGGTCGCCTTCGGCGACATCATCCCGAGCGTGCGGATCGACAGCTCCGTCGCCGGGCTCGGCATGAACGGCACCTCGAACTCGACCGTCAACGGCGTGCCCTACGCGTCCCTCATGGCGAGCTGGAAGGGCTCGAGCCCTGACACGGCCTGGTTCGCAGGCGTGGTCAGCGAGGCCGGCCTTAGCTTCCATGCGGCGACCTCCGCCACGAACCCGATCTTCTTCCCGCAGGCCGGCGCCGCGGGCAACCCCTTCGGCGGCCAGTTCGGGGGCTTCGGCGACGTCCGCTCGAGCCTCTACGTCATCCGCCTGCCGCTTGGGTTTGCCGCCTCAAACCCAGGCGGGTGGTCCTGGGGCGTCGAGCTCGCGCCCTCGATCGGAAGGAACCTCTTCACCCCGGCAGCCTTCGCGGCTCCGGCCCTCGGCACCAACGGGGCCCCCGCCTACGCCACGGTCCAGCAGCAGGACATCCAGCTCGGCATGGGCGCCCAGGGCGGCCTTCGCTGGCAGGCCGACAAGGACTTCTCGGTCGGCATCTCGCTTTCCTCCCCCACGTGGTTCCACACGTATTCCTGGGACGTCTCCGTTCCCACGGGCGGCACTCGCACCGTCACCTTCCGGATGGACCGCCCGCTGACGGCCCAGGTCGGGTTTAACTACGCCATCGCGCAGTCCACTCACCTCGTCGCCGACCTCGGCTACATCGCCTACGCCTCGACGCCCGGCTTCGACAACAGCGGCTTCCGCGCCAACGGCTCGATCGCCGGCCTCGGCTGGAACGATTCCTACACGTTCGAGGTCGGCATCCAGCAGGCGGTAAACTCGAATTTCGTCATCCGCGCCGGATACAACTACTGCTCGGATCCCATCCCGGACAACATGACCTTCTACAACGTCGGTTCCCCGCTCCACCTGGCGCATCACCTCTCGATCGGAGGCTCGTTCATCGTGGCGCCGAACATGACGATCGACGTCTCGTACACGCGGGGCCTCTCCCACAGCCAGTCGAGCTCCTGGTACACGCCGTACGGGGCCGTACCGGGGACGAGCCTCACGTCGGAGATTTCCGGCAACGAGTTCGCGGTCGGCACCACGTTCCGGTTCTAAACAGCAGTTCGAACGCGGGGGTGGGCTGGCCGGCCGGCGCTCTCCTTGCCGCCCCTGCCTTCCGGCCTTCGCCGCGGAGGCGGGGGCGTCCGTTCCGCCGCGTCGGCCGCGCGGGCGGTCAGCGGGGCAAAACCGTGAAGTCCCGCAGGCTGCGCACATCGCCCGCGGGCGTCCCCACGAGCACCGCCTCGACCTGGCAGGGCCCCGGTTCCCGGGGCAGCTGCACGGTGGCCTCGACCTCCGCCCGCCCGAGCGCGGGAACCGCCGCGCGCTTCTCCTGCTCCCCAATGGGAACCCCGTCCCTGAGCAGCCGCACCCGGACCGCGCCGCTCCAGTCCTGGTAGAGGTCGTTGACCACGGCGATTCTGAATGCGTGCGCGCTTCCGGCCTCATAGGTTTCCGCCCATGCGTCGACCATGACGCCGACGGGTGCAAACGCGTCCCGCACGTAGCTTAGGAACTCGGGCTCCCACGCGAGCGTCGCGACGTCGAGCCAATGGTCGCTGGTCTGACCGTTGGGCCGCGAATAGCCAAGCGAGGTGAAGTGCATCACCGCGGCGGCCTGCCTGTGGCTGCGCCAGAATTCCGTCTCCGCCGCCAAGGTGCGGGCGTAGAGGTGGCGCCGACCGGCCGTCGTAGACTCCGGGCCGAGGAGGTTCGTGTACAGCTCCCGGGTGAGCGTCGTGGGGGAACCGTCCCGGTTCAGCCACAGCCAGCCGTACTCGTTGATGACCACAGGGGAGTCTCCGGGGTTGCGCAGCTCGTTGCCCTGGGGAATGACCGCCTCCCTGGCGAGATCCGAAAGCCGGTACTTCGGGTTGTTGAAGTGGTAGGGATGGGACTCGAAGGCGTCGCCCGGCACGCGCGGCGTCGCATAGCTGTTGCTCCAGGGTCGCCCCGAGAGGTCCATGCCGCGCACCCGCTGGACGGCGACGGCGGTCTCGGTCGAGGCCGTCTCGTTGCTCGCGTCCCAGATGACCGCGCAGGGGTGGTTCCAACGCTCCCGCATCCATTCCGAGTACTCGACGGCAAGCTCTGCACTCCCGAGCGCCTTCGTCGGCTTCGACCAGCCGGTGCCCCCGTACCAGATCGGGAATTCATCCTCGATCAGGAGGCCCTCCTCGTCGGCGATCCGGTACCATGCCTCGGGCGGGAAGCCGATGCAGTAGCGCAGGCAGTTCCAGTGCATCTCCTTCATCCGCTGGTGGAAGAGGCGCACCCAGTCGGCATTCCATGGCAGGTCCCCGCATGCCGTGTCCTCAAAAAAGCGGTAGAGCGTGACGTTACTTCCGCGCATGAAGTACGGCTTGCCGTTCAGGACCGCGGTCCGGGTCGCGGGGTCGAACCGGAAGGTCCTCATGCCAAACTCCGTCTCCATCCGGTCGGCGCCGCTGTCGGCCTCGATCCGGTAGAGGAACGGATCCTCCGGCGACCAGAGGTGGCAGCCGGCAATCGCAATCCGCACGTCCGCCCGGCCCTCCCCGCCACCCGGCAGAGCCACGGGATCGCTGGTCGCCGCGCCGACCACCTTGCCCGACCGCGCCTCGCGCACGGTGAAACGCAGCGTGATCACCGCGTCGCCGCCCGCGTTCCGGACCTGCGCCTCGACGCGAGCGGAGCCGCTCCCGATGTCCGGTGCCACCTGCAGGTTCACGAGGTTAGGCGTGCCGGAGAGGATCAGCTCGACCGAGTCGAAGATGCCCGGGATGTAGCGCGTCTTTTCGAAGTCGAACCCGTCGGGGACGTCCGGAGGCAGCGCGTCGCGGTCCGCGCCCACCCGGACAAGGATCTCATTTGGGCCCGTCCTCAGGGCACCCCGGACGTCGAAATAGCCCGGGGTGAAGCACGGCAGGTGGTCGCCGACGGTCTGCCCGTTCAGTATCACCCGCACCCCGAACATGGCCTTGCCGATCTTCAGGATCGCGACCGCGGGCAGCGGCCCGTCGCAGAGAAACGTGCGCCGGTACCAGAAGGCGTCGCGCCGGGGGTCCTTGCGCGGGTTCCCCTTGCCCTCCCCGTTCTCAAGGCCTGGCTCCGCGAAGGCCGGCCGCGCAAGGCAGACAAGTCCCGGCACGGGAACCGTGCGGCCGAAATCCGCCGGGACCTGATCCAGGCGGCCCTCGGCTATCGTCCAGGCGCCGTCCAGGGAAATCACGCGGCGGCCGCCCTCGGCGGCGGCCGCGCGGGCAGCAAGGAGGAGCGCGCACGCGGCAATGAGTGTGCAGGCCCTCGAAAATGTCGGTAACGTGGCTTTCATGCGAGTGAGGGGGCGATGGGCGCCGCGCTCATGAAGCGGCCCTCCTGAGGGTCGGGATCTCCCCCTCGTCATGGATCGTCGGAGCCGGCGGCTGCGTCCTTAGCTGGGCGACGACTGAGGCGATCGGGTTCACGTGGACAGGACGGATCGGGCCGGCCGGCCGGCCCCCCGGGGAACTACCTGAATCGCGTTGGTTCGTTCGGCCATTACAGCGACGGTGATGAGGACGAGACGGTAAGCCTGGGCAGCCTGCCCGAACGAGCCCAAAGCACGGTCCCCGCCGCACGTGCGGGCGGATGCGGCACCGCCGCGTGGATCAGATGTAGCCCTCGTCCCGGTTCCAGATGTCGCCGTCCAGCCGGCTCGAGTGATAGCTGCAGTTTGGGAACGCCTTCTCGAGGTACTCGCAAAGCTGCTCCGGAGGCTCTCCCAGGCTGAGGCCCACGCGGCTGGCGATCGACCAAAGGGTCTCCATCTCCCGGTTGCCGGCCACCGCCCAGGCCTCCTCCGGCGAATAGAGCATGCCGCGTCCCTGGGCGACAAGGACCTCCCGCTTGGCTTCTATGATGGCTTGGACGGAGAGCACGAGGATGACGGATTGGACATACCACCCTTAATCATCGGCTTTGAACGGCCGTGCCTTGAGCCCTCAGTCGGCCGCCGTTTGCGCATCCGCAAGCCCTTCGGCCGCAAGGGCAAGGAGGGCGACACCCCCCCAAGGCGGGTACCCCGAGGGCTTCGGCGCCCCGGGAAGGGGTGGCTGGCCCGGAAATCCGACGGAGCAAAAGGCGCGGCCCAAGGCGTAACCCCTCCCGGACCGGGGGGCGCAAGGCGGAGCTTCACACATGCAACAAAATGGTTGCCTTTCACAAGACCCCGCCTGATCATGCAACTCAAAGGTTGCATTATGAAGACTGACCACATAGAAAAATGCCTGACCCTCAAGGCGCCCGTCTCGCGGGTGTGGCGCGCGCTCACGGACCACGTGGAGTTCGGCCAATGGTTCCACGCGAAACTCGACGGCCCCTTCGTCCCCGGCAGGGTGATCCGGGCGCGGATCACCTACCCGGGATTCGAGCACTACAAATGGGAGGCCATCGTGCAGAAGATGGAGCCTGAACGGCTGTTCTCGTTTACCTGGCATCCCTACGCGATCGACAGCGGCGTCGATTATTCCAAGGAGACCCCCACCCTTGTGGAGTTTCACCTGGAGAAGGCCGCGGGCGGCACGCTGCTTTCCCTCAGGGAGTCCGGGTTCGAAAAGATTCCCGCGGGAAGGCGGCCCGAGGCCTTCCGGATGAACAGCCGCGGCTGGCGGGAGCAGTTGAGGAACATTAAGCACTATGTCACTGAGGCAACCTGACGCGCACCCGGGACGCGCCGGTGTCTTCGCCGCGCTCGGCGACGAGACGCGCCTGCGGCTGGTGGGCAGACTCTGCCAGGGCGAGCCCCTCTCAATCTCCGACCTGTCAAGGGGCTCGCGACTGACGCGGCAGGCCGTCACCAAGCACCTCAGGGTCCTTGAGAAGGTCCGGCTCGTGCGCGCGGCTCGCCGCGGGCGGAAGATGCTGTTCAGGTTCACACCCCGGCCGATCGAGGATGCCATGGGGTACCTTGAGCACGTGTCTCGCCAGTGGGACCGGACATTGGCGCGCCTGAAATCGTTGGTTGAATCGGTCGAGTCAAGCGACGCGCCGGAGCCGAGGTGACGCGCCGGGATCCCCGCATCCGGCCGGTGCGAAGCTTTCCCGTTTCCTGCGGACTGCAGCACGAAACGCCTGCGGGCCTCGTCCCAAAAAAGGGAATCCATCATCCCATTTCCGACGCAGCTCCATCTCACGAAATGCCTGTCAGTTTCGTAAGCCACAGCGCAAAAGGACGATAGATAATGCCACATCCCTTGGAACGCGGAATGCTATTTCTGTTCTCAGGCCGTCGTCCCAGGCGCCCGATCCGCCCGTTGAAGCCTGCAACACCCCATTGCCTCGTCCCCCATTTCCACCGTTTCCCGGTTGACGGTTCCGCCCACGTGCGGTGGCCCCATCCGCGCCAACCCTGAACAAGCAAGTCCCCATGGATCCCATCATCCCCAGCGGCAACCCCCTCGCGGCACATGCAGACATCTCCGGTCCCGAGTCTCACGACGTGAACCTGTCGGGTGCCGTGTTTGACAACGTCAACCTCAGCCATGCGCGCCTCCACAACGTCAACCTGAGCGAAGCAACCGTCTCGGCGGCGAACCTAGGCGGCGCCGTGTTCAGGCACATCGGCCCCCCGCTCGACAAGGACGGCGGCCAGCAGCGCCAGAAGCCGGTCACCTTCGAGGAGGCGACGCTCTGCGGCAGCACGTTCAGGAGGGTGGACCTGTCGGACGTGCGGATCATCGACTGCAACATCCAGGGCCTGTCGATCGACGGCATCCCCATCGCGAAGTTCCTGAAGGTCTATCGGCTCAGGATGCAGTAGCTCGGCACCCGCCCTTCCGCCCATGCTCTCCGACATCAGATTCGCCCTGCGCCAACTCGCGAGGTCCCCCGGATTCACGGGTGTCGCGCTTCTCACGCTCGCTCTCGGGATCGGCCTGAACACGGCGATGTTCAACATCGTGAATTCGGTCGTCCTGCAGCCGCTCAGGTTTCCGGACAGCCAGAACCTCTTCCGGCTGATCCGCACCTCGGACCAGCTGCAGGCCCAGGGGAACCGGCCGGGTGATTTTGTCGAGATCGCGCGCCAGAGCTCGGACTTCGCCCGCGTCGTCTGCTGCCGGCCATGGAGCTTCACCCTTGCCGAGCCGGGCCGCTCTGCCGAGGTGCTTGGGTCGCTCCGGGCGTCGGCCGGCTATTTCAGCGTCCTCGGCGCGGGTATGGCGCTCGGCCGCGAGTTCACCCCAGAGGAGGACATGCCCGGCCGCGACCAGGTGGTCATCCTTAGCCGCGCCTTCTGGCTGGCGCATTTCGGGGGCGACCCGGGCGTCATCGGACGCACCCTGAGGCTCGACGGGCAGTCAAACCAGATCATCGGGGTGGCGCCCGCGATTGCCGACGATCCCAGGACCCTCAATTCGCCCGAGATCTACCGGCCGCTCGCGCTCACCGCGGACGAGATCGCGAGCCTTGAGGACCACGCGTACGACATGATCGGGCGCTTCCTTCCCGGCGTCACCGCTGCGCACGCCGAGACGCGTCTCGACGCGATCGCCGCGGGCCTGGCCAAGAGCGAGCCGAAGGAGTACGCGGGTCGGAGCCTGCGCGCGGTGTCGCTCAAGCCCGTGCTGCTGGGCGCCAGCCGGCAGATCATCTTCATGCTCATCGGCCTATCCGGCTTCGTCCTGCTCATCGCGTGCGCGAACCTGGCCAACCTGCTTCTGACGCGCGCGATAGCCCAGGCCAGGGAATTCGCCATCCGCGGAGCCCTGGGAGCCTCAAACATGCAGCTGATCCGGCCGCTCATCGCGGAATGCAGCATCCTGGCCTGCGCCGGCGGCGCGCTCGGCGTCCTGGTCTCCGCGTGGACGGACGACTGGCTCGCCCGCGAGCTCAGCTCCAGCGGCACGACGCTCGAATTCGTGCTGGACTGGAGGCTCCTGCTATTCGCATGCGGCGCTTCGCTCGCCACGAGCCTCTTCTTCGGAGTCGCGCCGGCCTGGGTGACGTCGCGCGTGCGCGTCAGTGACACCCTGAAGAGCGGTGCCCGTGGGTCGACCGGGGATCCCTCGCAGAATCGGTTCCGACAGGTGCTGGTGGCATGCCAGTTTGCCCTGGCCCTCATCCTCATCTCGGGCGCCCTCTTCTTCGCGCGGGGCCTCAACAAGCTCCTCCACCGCGAATCCGGCTGGAAGCCGGCGACGGTGCTGCGGGGCGTCCTTGCGATGCCGTCGGGCCGTTATCCGGACAACAGGCGGATGATGCTCTTCTATGACCGCGTGCAGGAGCGCGTCGCTGCCCTGCCCGGCGTGGCGGCGGTGGCCATAAGCCACGAGGTGCCCGCCTTCGGCTTTCCGTCGGGCCGCGCGTTCGTCGTGCAGGGCCAGCCGCCGCCGGCCCAGGGCAGCGAGCCCGGCGCCCCGATCAACGGCGTGACCCCGGGCTATTTCAACGCGATCGGCACGCGCCTCCTGGGCGGTCGCGACTTCAACGCTTCCGACAGGAGCGACTCGCCCCGCGTCATGATCATCAATGAAGCCATGGCGCGCACGCTGTTCCCGGGGACGAGCGCAATCGGCCACCGCATGGCCTTCTTCGACGAGAAGCAGCCCGAATGGATGGAGGTTGTCGGAGTCTCAGAGGACGTGCAGTTCCTGAACCTTGGCAGCGGGCCAACGTTCCAGGTCTACGTCCCCATGTCCCAGGCGACATGGAGTTATGTCACGCTGGTCGTCCGGTCGGACGCTCCCCTTTCGACCCTTACCGAACCGATTCGGCGTGCCGTGGGCGAACTGGACCCTGACATGGCGGTCAAGGAGCTGATGCCCGTGCGCGAGTACATCCACCAGAACCTGCAGAACATTGAGGCCATCAACCATCTGCTGGTCGGGTTTGCGTTGCTCGGGCTGTTCCTGGCGGCCGTCGGCATCTACGGGGTGATCGCGCGCATCGTCGCGCTGCGCACCAACGAGATCGGCATACGGATAGCCCTCGGAGCGCAGGTCAGGCAGGTCGCCCTCCTCATCCTTGGGGCCGGGATGCGGATGGTCGCCGCCGGCGCGGCGCTCGGCCTGCTCGGGGCCGTGGGCCTCGTTCGCTTCCTTGAAAGCGCGACGCCAGGACTCACCGCCAGCGACGCCGGGGCCGTGATCGGCGCAACCGCCGTGCTGATCGCCGTCGCCCTGGTTGCGTGCTGGCTGCCGGCCCGCCGCGCGGCCAGGGTCGATCCGATTGTCGCCCTTCGCTCGGAGTAGCGGGGGGCGGAGCGCCGCCACGCTCCGCAGGGATGAAATTGCGCCAAACATCCCCTTGTGCGGGCGCAGATCCGGGACAACACTGCCGGCATGCATACGCTGCGACGCGGGCTGGCTCTCCTTTCGGTCGTTCTTGCGTGGTCGGCGCCTGTCCACGGCGCCCAGACCCTGCCACCGAGCGTCGCCGAGCGGATCGACGCGATCTTCGCGCCCTTTGACCGCGACGGTTCGCCAGGCTATGCGCTCGGAGTGGTCAGGGACGGCCAGCTTGTCTTCGCCAAGGGGTACGGGCGCGCGAATCTCGACTACAACCTGCCGATAACGCCGCAGACCTCGTTTCACCTCGCCTCGCTGTCGAAGCAGTTCACGGCGGCGGCGGTCGCGCTCCTCATCCTTGACGGAAAACTGACGCTGGAGACCCCCGTCGCCACCTATTTCCCGGAGATCGCCCGCTTCCACTCGGACATGCGCATCAAGCATCTCCTCTACTTCACGAGCGGGCTCCCGGAATACACCACCCTTCCCCGCACGAGCGGCGCCCCGTGGTTTTCCTTCTACTACTTCACGACGGACGAGGCCATCGCCGCCACACTCAACGCCCCGGCCCTGGAATTCGCGCCCGGGACCAGGTGGGAGTACTCGAACGTGAACTACATGATCCTGACAAAGATCGTGGAGCAGGCCAGCGGCATCCCCTTTGCCGTGTTCCTGCAACGGCGCATCTTCACGCCGCTCGGGATGTCGGGAAGTGTTCTCGACGATGACACGACCCTCGTGATCCCAGGACGGGCGACGGGCTACGCGGACCGGGCCGACGGGGAGATACGCAGGAAGCTGGAAAGCGTGGGCATTCACATCCGGGAGGGCGCGGGCTACGCCCAGCTGATCCGGGTTTCGCCGCACTTCGGCGGAAGCGGCGTCTTCAGCACCCTCGATGACCTCGCCCGGTGGAACGCGAGCTTCGAAAGCAACAGGCTGGCGGGGCCGGCGTTCACAACGCAGATGCTTCAGCGGATGCGCTTCGCCCACGACAAGGACAACGACGCGTTCGGCCAGGTGTTCGGGACCTTCGCCGGGCGCGAGATGATCTGGTTCTCGGGAGGCGATCTCGACGCCTCGGCGTTCATGGCGCGGATTCCAAGCGAGCACCTGGCCGTCATCTGCCTGTCGAACATGCCGAACGGGAACAGCGAGGAGAAGGCAAGGCGCGTGCTCGACGTCCTGCTCGCTCCCGCGCCCCATTGACTTCGCCGGTTCCGTCCCGGCGCATGAAGCGCCACGCATGCCAAGGCCCGGTTCACGGGGCGCGCCGCTTCAAACCGGACATGCGCCCGCCTCCTTCCGCTGCGTTCCCTAGAGCCCGCCGGTGCCGAGCGCCTAACGCAGGCAATCCCTGCGACGGCGAAGCGTCGCGCAAAATGGGCTGCCCAACGCGTGAAAACGCCTGTATCGTCGCCACGTGCGCCCACCGGTCATGAAAGCGATCGTCCGTGCGGAGTACGGCCCCCCTGAGGTGCTCAGGCTCTCGGAGATTGAGAGGCCGACACCCGGGCCCGACGAGGTCCTTGTAAGGGTCTGCGCCGCGTCCGTGAACCCGATCGACTGGCACTTAATGCGGGGAATCCCCTACGCCGTGCGCCTGCAATCCGGGTTGCGCCGGCCAAGGGACAGGCGCCTCGGCTACGACGTGGCGGGACGGGTCGAGGCGGCCGGCCGGAACGTGACGCGGTTCAAGGCGGGCGACGAGGTCTTCGGCTCGTGCAAGGGGGCCTTCGCCGAGTTTGCGTGCACGCCCGAAAACGCGCTCGCCTCCAAGCCGCCGAACGTGACGTTCGAAGAGGCTGCGGCCGTCCCAGTCGCGGCCCTGAGCGCCCTCCAGGCCCTTCGCGACAAGGGCGGAATTCGGCCCGGGCAAAAGGTCCTGATCAACGGCGCGTCGGGCGGCGTGGGCACGTTCGCGGTGCAGCTGGCGAAGGGGTTCGGCGCGGAGGTGACCGGCGTGTGCAGTTCGCGCAATGTGGACATGGTCCGGGCGATCGGGGCCGACCACGCTGTGGACTACACGCAAGAGGACTTCACGAGGGCCGGGCTGCGGTATGACCTCATCCTCGACACCGTGGGGAACCATTCCCTGTCGGATCGCAGGCGCGCGCTGACCCAGGAAGGTGCCCTCGTCATGGTGGGAGGGTCCGAAACCGGGCGTTGGCTGGGTCCCTTGGTGGGAATGCTGAAGGCGGCCGCGCTGTCGCCATTCGTGAGCCAGAGGCTGCTCCCGTTCATGGCGCGCCTTAACAGGGACGACCTGGTCGCGCTCCAGGAACTCGTCGGGGCCGGCAGGATCGTGCCGGTCATCGACCGCACCTACCCGTTGGGGGACGTCCCCCAGGCCATCCGCCATCTCGAGGGCGGCCACGCCCGCGGAAAGATCGTGATCACGATGGCCGGACCCGGCGGGGGCTGACGGAGCCGCCAGCGCCCGGATTCTTGGGGCCCCGAGCCCCGGGGGGCGCGCGCTGAGCCTCGCGCATGGACTTCCGTGCTTGACGGCGGGGCCGCACAGGAAGCTGCATGGGTCTCCTTGCACATCCCTGCCCGGGGGATGTCCCCACCCGCTCCGGGCGCCTCCACCCCAGACCATGAACCGACGCAACTTTCTCAAACTGTCCCTGGCGGCCGCGCCCCTGGCCCTGACGGCCCATGCGGCCGAGCTCGCCTCGGCCCAGGGTCAGCGCTCCGACAAGGGCTTCCGGGTTGGCGCAAACGAGGACCGGCACGGGGAGGAACTCCTCATCATGGGCGGGCGCTTCGACCTCAAGGTGTCGGCGAGGGACACCGGCGACGGATTCTGCCTCTATGACACCATCAGGCAGTCAAAGGGGGGGCCCGCCCTTCACCTGCATCACTTCCAGGACGAGTGGTTCTACGTGATCCGGGGGGAATTCATCGTCCAGGTGGGCGACGAGACCGTGCGCCTGCGCCCCGGGGACTCGGCCTTCGCTCCGCGGAAGGCCCCCCATGCCTTCGCCAAGGTGAGCGAGGAGGAGGGTCAGATGCTGGTCCTGTTCCAACCAGCCGGCAGCATGGAGGACTTCTTCCAGCAGATGGCCAAGCTGGGCCCTGGCATCCCCAAGAACCAGGAGACAGTCCTAAAGGAGTTCTGGGAGCGGTACGGCATGGAGATTGTGGGACCTCCGCTCAAGTTCTAGCCGTTGTCGGAAACCGCAACCTGAGCGGATGGCGCGGTGCCAAGTCTAAGGAAGCGCCGCGCCCATTGTGACTGGATTCGGGGACGGCCCTTTGCAAGAACCTTGCGCATCAAACGCGAAACCCTCAGATCGCATCCCAATATCCGAAAAGAAACATGAAATCTCAGCCTCGATATATTGAAACGGGGGCTTCTTCAGCAGCCTGTTAAGGATGGTTTGCACGTATCTGTGCAAGAATCCGGCGCGCCATCTCGTTGTCGGGCATGATCTTCAGGAAAGCCTCGAGCTGCTCTTCCGCCTCGTCTGCCCCGCCCGGCGTGCGGAGCAGCGCCAAGGCGATGTTGTAGTGGACCTTGACAAGGCCCGGCTTGAGCCGGAGCGCCTCCTTGTACTGCGCCACCGCCTCCCCCATCCGGCCCTTTGCGTACAGGGCGGTGCCCAGATTGCTGTGCGCCTCGGCATAGCTCGGCCTCAGGCGCAGAGCCTCCACAAATTGGGCGATCGCCTCATTCGTCCGATCGGGGATCCGCAGCAGGGCGTCCCCGAGATTATTGCGCCCTTCCGGGAAATCCGGGCTGAGCCGCACGACCTCCTGAAACTGAGCGATCGCGTCATTAAGCCGGCCCGGCGTGTTCAACCAGGCGACGCCGAGCTCGTTGTGCGCCTCCGCGTAATCCGGCTGCAGGCGTAAAGCTTCCTGAAAGTGTGCGGTCGCCTCGTCCAGCCGCCCAGGCATCTTCAGCAGAACCGTTCCCAAGTTGTCGTGCGCTGCGGCATAGTCCTTCTTGATGCGGAGAGCCGCACTGTATTGGGCGATAGCCTCGTCCAGGTTCCCGCGACGCTGGTACCAGACTCCAAGGTTATTGTATGCCATCCAGCAATCCGGATTTCGTTCGATGGTTGCCTTATACAACGTGGGCTGGTCCGCGTAGGTTCGGCTCTGCGCATTGCTCAGGATGGCGAACGTCGCGACGAGCGCAGCGATGAGCCCCCAGCCGGCGGCACGGACTGCAGGGATTGCCCGGTCGAGGAGCAAGGCGGCGCCAGCCGAGGCCGCCGTGATGATCCCGATGCAGGCCAGATACTGGAAATGGTCGGCCACGTAGGAATAGATGAAGGGAAAGACGTTGAAGAACCCGAGGGCGGGGAAGAGTGACCCGACAAAGAAGAGCCACGCGGCGAGCGGGCCCCGCGAGCGCCGGTGCAGGAGCCATAGGACCGCGGTCGCCAGCGCGGCCGCCGTCAGGTACCCCGTCCATCCTGTCGCCGCGGACTTCACGTCCCAGCGCGGATAGATGAAGGAGAGCTGGAACGGCCAGAGGAGCTTGCCGAGATAGAACCAGATCACGCGGCCGGCCAGCAGGCAGCGCTGGATCAGGGTCAGGTCGAAGCCGGC
Source organism: Opitutaceae bacterium (assembly GCA_003164715.1). Taxonomy (GTDB): domain Bacteria; phylum Verrucomicrobiota; class Verrucomicrobiia; order Opitutales; family Opitutaceae; genus Palsa-1447. Next base: position 86,041 of record PLTZ01000078.1, read on the forward strand.
CCCCTCCGCCCCGACAATCTTGCGCTCCACCAAGGCGGAAAAGACTCCACTCGCAATCGAGAGTACGAACCAGGGGATCAGGGGCGCCGTGTCGCGCCGCCAGGAGAGACGTCCGCGCTTCCACCAAAACACGACAAGCAGCGCGGCCGGCAGCGTCGCGGTAACGGTCTTGGCCATAAGAGCCGCAGTGAACAACAGGAAGGCCAGAAGGTAGGCCCGGCCCGCGCGGGGCCGTCCCCGGTTCCCGTCAAAACGCAGGTACGCCAGCGCGGCCAGCAGGTAAAGCACCAGCGACAGCGTGTTCTTCTGCTCCGAGATCCAGGCGACTGACTCGACGCAGACCGGGTGGACCGTGAAGATCAGCCCGGCCAACCACGCGCCCGGAACCCTTAGCCGCCGAAGGGCCAGGACGAGCAGGACCGCGGCGGTTGCGTGCAGCAGCACATTGGTGAGATGGTAGCCCAGCGTCGCGTCTCCCCAGAGCCTGTGCTCGACCCAGAACGCACTGTGGAGCAGCGGATAGTACTGCTGCGTGGCGTGAAGGTTGAACCAGATCTCCCGCAGCCCGGACACCGACTGCAGCTCGGGTCTGGTGATGTGGGAGTCGTCGTCCCACACCTGCTGACCGTGAAGGGCCGGCCAGTAGCAGGCGAACGCCAGGCCTAGGGTCAGCGCCGATATCCACCAATAGCCGGCGTGGGAGGTTCGAGACGCGCTTAGGCCCTGCATTCCCGGTATTTTACCGGTGAGGCCAACCTCGAATCAATCCTGGCGTGATCCAGGGATTCGAGCTGTCCGAACCAGTGCTTTACGCCCAAGTCAATTGGAGCTGATAGGAACCATCATTGCCAAGGCTTTGTCACCGGACTGCGCGGGCAAGGGATCGCACCGCATCCTGCTCTCCGCAACGGGGAGCGCGTTCGCAGAGTAAGGTGCGGCAAGGGTTACGTTGTGAGCCAAATGGTCCGCAAACGAATTGAGGAGATCCTGGTATGAGCAAAGACCATAGGAGGATTCCGAAACAATCTGCCAGAATCACCAAGTTCCAATGGGCTCAGCCCTTTTTCACCTTCCACGCGGCGTCTAGAAGTTCCACCGAATAGGGCGCAGGGACCACTCCCTCTGAAGCGTAGACGTAAAGGGCGCCCCTGAAGATTTTGTTGGCGACGCTTATCAGGTAACTGAATGCCACCAGTGCCAAGACCCACAGGGCGACAACCGTCAAAATGAGCACGGGATGGTGCAACAACGCGAGCATCAGCCCCACCGCGACAAGTAAGGCAAGAGAACCAAGCAGTATGATCCAGCTTCCGATCGTGATGCCGACATATCCGATCAACGACTCCCCCCAGGTCTTCTTCAGCGTGGCGGCGGACGTACGAAGAAGGGCGAAGGGGTTGGCACATTCCTCCCTGACAATGACCGGGATGACAAAGACTGACGCCACACTCCAGGCCATGCCGACAAATCTCATGACCCAACGGCCAACCCAGCCGAAGCGTTTTTCAAGCGCCATGATGATCAGGCCAACCGCTCCAGCGAACAGACTCCAAATGAGGATCGCCCGAAGACGGCTATTGGCGAAACGCAGGCCTTCCCCAATCGACACTTCATCACCCGCCAACGCCTTGATGATCTCGTGGTAGGATGCGACGTTGAAGAACGTCGCGCAGAACATAGAGGCCAGGTAAAGGACTACCAGATAGATTTCCGCGGTTGTTGTGGGAATCGCGTGCCTGGTCGAACCGCCCGATGGCGCCAGTTCGAACAACCTATGCGCAACCCCCTTCCAGTGCTCTAACTGGCCCCAAGTATGTCCAGTCGGCAACAGTGCAATGGGCGAAAGAAAGCAGAGTATGACCACGATGGTGGATGCGAATGCCATGGCCGGGAAGAGCAGCAACTTCGGCTGCCGGCCGATGATCTGAATGGAGCTAACGAACAGAAGCCAACTCCGAGAGAATTTGCCGCTTAGATCAGACATGGGATTTCCTTTGGGTTAGATTCTGGATGAGATCGTCGATGGAAAGGCCGTGGCTTTGAGCCTCGGCCATATATCGCGAACTAAGCTGCTCCGCCTTGGCTTTGCGGTCTCTGTCAGAAAGCTTGGGGGGCTCGGCCGAAGGCGCCACGAAGCAGCCGCTACCGCGCTGCGTCGTGATGAGACCAGCGAGTTCCAACTCGCGATACGCCTTCGCCACCGTGTTTGGGTTGACGTTGAGCTGCTGGTGGAGTGCACGAACGGTCGGCAACTGGTCCTCCGGGCGCAACCGACCGTCTGCAATCGCTGCCTGAACTTGATGGATGATCTGCTTATAGACGGGGACGCCGGAGTGGAATTCGACTGTCCAAGGGGCATTGGCCACAATCATAATGTACTAGTACAATAGTACACTTTTATCGGAGTCAACGCCTTTTCTGCACAATTGTTGGTTACATCGGCCTCATGTCATAGTGGCATCACACTAGGGAGAGGCCCATAACCTCGGCACATGGGAAGCTGCACAAATCATCCAGTGATACGGGGCCTCTACTGGCGTGTCCCGTTCTCGGGAATGCTTCGTCGCACTTTCGACTCCAATTCTGATTGTGAAAGACATACATATTCCATAAACAATTACTATTCAGAGTTATGCAATCAGTTTCCAGGTTTGGAACACCTGATGCTAGGGAAGATGTACCAACTCAGCTGCCGTGCGACCGATCGCTGCAAACTCCCTCCTCTTTGCCATTTCTGCACGCTGCTCGCGCCTCGCCGGAAGTGGTCCAGACTAGGAACGGCTCCGTCACAGCCGGCATCGTGAAAACGTCAGCGGCTGGCGGCAGAGGCAGTACCGAAACTTGGATGTCCTTCCACCCTGGACCCTTGCTGGCGGCGATTACCTTTCCCACAGCGTAGCGGCGAAGTGCCTCTGCGGACGTTGTGTCGGGTAGAGGCATGCTTTCGGGGGCATTCTTAAGGCCCGACACGCAAATTTGAGCAATTCCCCAACAGGTCGAGCAAGGCCGCGGGCGACACGTGTAGAGTATCGTGCTATGCTGAATACGCAATAAACCAGTGGAGATCCACAAAATGAACCAACGCACGCTAGGAAACAGCAATCTAAAGGTCTCGGCCATCGGGCTGGGCTGCATGGGCATGAGCTCGGGCTATGGTCCGGCTGGAGAAAAACAGGCGATGATCTCCGTGATCCGGGGCGCCGTCGAAAGAGGCGTGACCTTTTTCGATACAGCGGAAATATACGGCCCATTCAAGAACGAGGAACTCGTCGGCGAGGCCCTCGCTCCGTTCCGGAGGGACGTAAAGATCGCCACGAAGTTTGGTTTCAGGATCGGGCCAAACGGCGAGCGAATGGAGGGCCTGGACAGCCGGCCCGCACATATCAAGGAGGTTGCGGAGGCCTCGCTCAAGCGCCTGCGGACCGATGTCATCGATCTTTTCTATCAGCACCGGGTAGATCCAGATGTCCCAATCGAGGACACGGCCGGGGCGGTGAAGGAGTTGATCGAAGCCGGCAAGGTGAGGCACTTCGGCCTGTCCGAGGCGGGAGCGAAGACAATCCGGCGCGCGCACGCCGTCCAACCCGTCACCGCGTTGCAGAGCGAATACTCCCTGTTTTGGAGGGAGCCGGAGACAGAGATCATTCCCACACTTGAGGAGCTTGGGATCGGCTTTGTACCCTTCAGCCCACTCGGCAAGGGATTCCTGACGGGGAAAATCGACGAAAACACCAAGTTCGATCCCACGGACTTCCGGAACATCGTCCCCCGCTTTACACCGGAGGCCCGTAAGAGCAATCAGGCCGTGGTTGATCTGCTGAACTCAATCGCCACGCGTCTGAAGGCTACCCCGGCCCAGGTGGCGCTCGCCTGGCTGCTGGCGCAAAAGCCGTGGATCGTTCCGATCCCTGGCACTACCAAGCTGCCCCGCCTGATCGAAAACCTCGGAGCTACCTCTGTCGAGCTGACCCCGGGCGACCTCCGTGAAATCAAGACGGCTAGCGATAAGATCACACTTCAAGGAGCGCGCTACCCTGAGAATCTGCAAAAACTCGTCGGCCGCTGAACGACACTCTGGCATGAAAACCGCCTCGCTATGAAAGAGATCAGCCTCACAGATAACGCTGTAAGGAACCACGAGGAGCTATTCCCGAATCACGAATCCAAACTGCAAATGACGGATCCGGAATTCATCGAGCTCTTCGACAATTGGGCCTTCGACGAGGTCATCCGCCAGAGCAAATTGGATGTTAGGACCCGAGTGCTGATGATCCTGGGATCGACGATCGCAGCGCAGGCGCTGGGCGAATTCAAGGTCATGGTGGGCGCGGCGCTCAACGTCGGTCTGACACCTGTGGAGATCAAGGAGACTCTCTATCAATCCGTTCCGTATGTTGGCATGGCAAAGGTCTTCGATTTTCTGCATGCGACCAATGAAGTACTGAAAAATCGCGGGATAAGCCTGCCCCTGCCAGGCCAGACCACCACCACGCCCGAAACCCGTTTCAACAATGGGGTAGCCGTGCAGAAGGCGATCTTTGGCGATGTGATCGAGAGGATGCGCCAGCAGTCACCAACGGACGAATGGCATATTCAGGATTTCTTGTCGGCAAATTGCTTCGGCGACTACTACACCCGCAATGGATTGGATGCCAGAACGAGGGAGTTGCTGACGTTTGTCTTTCTGATCTCGATCGGTGGATGCGAGCCGCAGGTGAAAGCTCATGTGACAGGCAATCTGAGGATCGGCAACGACCGCGAACGCCTAATCGACGTTGTCACCCAACTGCTGCCATACATCGGATATCCCCGCTCGCTCAACGCGCTTCGGATAATCGACGAGGTTGTTCCATTCGTGAACACGGCACTGGGCCAATGAGCTGTTTAGCAGCCTTCTCGAAACAATCCCATCCCTTGAATTCTCCTTTCAGGGCGCTAAATCCGCTTCGTCCTGCCTAACTGCCATCTCGCCAATATGGGCGCGCGGCCGTTCGAATCCGGATTGGTGGAGCCCCTGTTGGTTTAGCACGAGCGAAAGGGTGCTAAACCTGAAGCCTGCGGTCGCATCTAATCGCGGTGTATTCTGTTATACCCGCGCCACTTCTGTTGCTAAACTTACGCTTTTTCGAGCAGCCCTATTGGATTCCGCTCTAAGTCTGAGACCCCAGCCAGTCATGTTCTTGGGTATTCGGGCAGCCCGAAAAATACTCCCTTGACCTAGGGAGCGTGAACATGCATTTAACCACCTGGTTAAATAAAGTAACCGACAGCGAACCATGTCCGCCGACTACTTGAGCCTCACGTTTTCCGCCCTGGCCGACCCCACGAGGCGCGCGATACTCGCCCGCCTCGTGCAGGGCGAAGCTTCGGTTAACGCTCTCGCACAGCCGTTCAAGATAAGCCTGCCGGGAATCTCAAAGCACTTGAAGGTCCTCGAGAAGGCGGGGTTGGTCAGTCGCAGTCGCGAGGCGCAGTGGAGGCCCTGCAGGCTGCAGGCCGCGCCGTTGAAGAAGGTTGCGGCGTGGACGGAGAGCTACCGTGAGCACTGGGAACAGAGTCTTGACAGGCTGGATGATTACCTGTCCCAAGTCCAATCGAAGGGAAGAACACAGAAAAACCATGGAAAAGAAAAATGACACCCCCGCGTCGGAGTTTACGATAACCCGCATCTTCGACGCCCCGAGGCAGCTCGTCTGGGACGCCTGGACACAGGCGCATCGCCTCGCCGAGTGGTGGGGCCCAAAGGGCTTAACGATGAAAGTCGCCAAGCTGGATCTGCGGCCCGGCGGAACATTCCACTATTCCATGGCGACACCTGACGGGCATGAAATGTGGGGAAAGTTCATCTACCACGAGATAACGCCGCCGGAGCGGCTAGTCCTCGTCAACTCGTTCTCGGACGCGGCGGGAAACACCGTGCGCGCCCCGTTCTCACAGGAGTGGCCCCTCGAGGTCCGCAATGTTGTGACGCTCACCGAGAGCGGCGGAAAGACGACCCTCATCCTCAAGGGAGCTCCGATCAACGCCACGGAGGCCGAACGCCGGAAGTTCGATTCGTTTCACGAGTCAATGAACCAGGGCTTCGGAGGGACCCTCGACCAGCTCGCAGCATACCTCGCCAGGCAATAACTCCAGGAAGACCCAAGACTCGAATTGCGAAGAGATCGCCAGCCGCTCGATTGCTCGTAACGATCCACTGCGCTCGCCTGCAAATGTGCTTAGGAGAGCCTTTGAAATCCGGAATTGGCTAACAGCCGTTACGGCAATCTCCCTAATGCGCTAAACCCACTTCCTGCTGGCCTCCGACCACCTACCAAATTCACACCGCTCACCGTTCGCTTCCTATTTGGTGGAGCACCCATTGGTTTAGCACGAACGAAAGGGTGCTAAGCTTTTTCTGCGAACAATAAACTGCGGTGCTAAACTGGGGTTCGCGAGGGTGCTAAACCCGAGGATCCGGGTGGCGCACAAAAGTTACGCACCTTCCTCTCTCCTAGGGCCTTGTACTGCTAAACCGACCCCTTTGGCGGCACCTGAGAGTACGGGGCCGTGTATCAGAAAGCAGGGTCCCATTCTGGACACTTAGGAACTGCAGGCTGTCCAGTGATGCGAAGCCCCTACTGGTGTGTCCCAATCTCGGGAACGCTTCGTCCCGCTTTCGATGTCAATTCGCACTGCGAAAAATCTGTCGGTTCTATAAGTAATTACCTGTCAGTGACATGTCATCGGGTTTTCGGTTTGGAACGCCCGATGCTAAATGGAAACAGTACCCATTCTGCTGCCAAGCGACGGATCGCTGCAAACTCCCGCCTTCGCCATTCCTGCACACCTCCCGCTCTCCTCTATTCGCTCTTTTTCACCATGAATGATCTCCGTTACGCTTTTCGACGCCTCCTCGCATCGCCGGGATTCACCATCGTCGTGATTCTCACCCTTGCTCTCGGCATCGGAGCGAACACTGCGGTCTTCAGCATCGTAAACGCCACCTTCCTGCGTCCGCTCCCCTATGCCGACCCAGAAAAGTTGATGCTGCTCTCCGAGAGCGGCAGCCAGTTTGGGGAACTTGGAGTTTCCTATCCCGACTTCCTCGACTGGCACGCCCAGCAGGATGTCTTCTCCGGGCTCGCACTCTATCACCCCGATTCCGCGAAATTGAAGACGGCCGCGAGCACGGAGCTCCTCTCAACCTGCCTCGTGTCGGGCGATTTCTTCCCCGTATTGGGCCTGCGGGCTGCACAAGGTCGGGATCTAACCTCGGCAGACGACCGGGTCGGCGCGGCGCCGGTCGCCTGGGTAGCGCACGCGGCGTGGCAGAAGTATTTCGCAGGCGATCCGGAGCTCGTCGGACGCACGATCCTCCTCGACGGGCAGACGGTCACGGTGGCCGGCATCCTGCCCGCGGGCTTCCGTTTTCACCGAAACGTCGATCTCTACCTGCCGCTCGCGCCCTACGCCAAGGGCCGTTTCATGACAATGCGCGACAGCCACAATGACAGCTACGGGCTTGGGCGCCTGAAGCCGCAGGTGACCCAGGCGCAGGCGCGCGCGCAGATGGCGTCGATCGCCCAGCGGCTCCAGCGCGAATATCCGAAGGAGAATGCCGGCATCGAGGCGCAGATGGTGCCGCTGCGCGAACGTTTGGCCGGGCCTGCGCGCACCCAGCTTTTCCTGCTTTTGGGGGCGGTCGGCGTGGTGCTCCTCATCACCTGCCTTAATGTCGCCAACATGCTCCTGTCGCGGTCATTTGCGCGGGAAAGGGAGATGGCCATTCGCACGGCGCTCGGCGCCTCGCGTCTCCAGTTGATCCGCCAGCTGCTGGTTGAAAGCCTAATGCTCGCGATCGCCGGCGGATCGGCGGGCGTTTTGGTGGGGCTTTGGGGAACCCATTCCCTTCGCCAGCTGATCCCGTGGGAGATGCAGCCGCTGTCGGACTTTGACGGCAGCCTGGATCCAAGGGTACTCGTCTTCGTCGTAGCGGCTACGCTTCTGACCGGCATCGGGTTCGGCCTCGCGCCCGCATGGCGGCTGTCCCACGCGAATCCCAACGACGCCCTCAAGAACATGCAGCGGTCTGTACGGACTTGGCTCGGTCGGCTTCGTCTCGGAGACCGCCTAGTAGTGGGGCAGATGGCGCTGGCGCTCGTGCTCCTAGTCGGTGCCGGACTCCTAATCCGCAGCCTTCACCGGATCCTGCAGGTGCCCTCAGGCATCTGGCCCGAGCGGGTGCTCACCCTCCAAGTAGCCCCTCCCGTGGCCCAGTGGCAGCGCGACCCCTTCAGCTTCACCACCTTCTACACCCGGATCGTGGACGCGGTGCGGGCCCTGCCGGAAATCGAGACCGCGGCCGCGGGGACCGGCCTTCCGTTCACCTGGAACGGGAACACCATGGATTTCTACATCGACGGCCGGCCCGTGCCCGAGCCCGCCAAGTTCCCGAGCGCAAGCCAGCACAGTGTGAGCGAGGACTATTTCCGCACTTTGGGCATTCCGCTGCTACGCGGCCGGATGTTTGACAGCCATGAAAAGCAACCGGCCTTTCCGCCAGGGCTTGAGTTTTCGCCTCAAAATCTCACCGCGCTCTATAAAAACGTGGCCTTCGACGGCATCGTCAGCCAGCGGATGGCGGACCAATTCTGGCCGGGCGAGGATCCAATCGGAAAGCGCTTCCGGCTGGGCACCCCCGACATGGAGCTTCCCTGGGTTACGATTGTCGGCATCGTGGGCAACACGACGCAGCACGGCCTCGATCAAGGCGAACGCCCTGAGTTCTACCTGTCGCTGCGCCAGTTTCCCGTTCCGGGAACCTATGTCGTCGTCCGCACGCGAATGGACCCCGCAGCGGCGCTGGCCTCAGTCCGCAACGCCATCCGGTCGGTCGTCAAGGACGAGCCCATTTATGACGTGCAGCTGATGTCGGAGCGCATGGAAGGCTTTGTGTCCGGGCGCCGGTTCAATATGGATCTCTTCGCCGGCGTTGCGCTTCTGCTGACGCTTGTCGGAATCTACGGCATGCTCTCCTTCTTCGTCAGCCAGCGCACCCGCGAGGTCGGCATCCGCATGGCGCTCGGCGCCCAGCGCCGCGACGTGCTCCTCGGTGTGTTGGCTCGAGGTCTGCGCCTGGCCGTGCCCGGGATTCTTCTAGGACTCTGCGGCGCGTGGGCCGTCAGCCGCCTGTTGCAAAGCCAGTTGTTTGATGTCTCCGGCGCCGATCTGCTCACCTATGCGGCCGGTTCGCTGCTCCTGCTGGCGGCAGCACTGTTCTCCTGTTATCTGCCCGCTCGGCGGGCTACACGGGTCAACCCGACCGAGGCCCTCCGTGCAGAGTGATGATCTGGGGCTTCAGTATTGACCTTCCAGCCATGGGGGCAGGTCACGTGCGTACACTCGAATTCAAGTGAAAACGTCTGCGAAAAATAGAGCGACGCCGCGCGGTTCCATCGCGCCGCCCGCAGGACATTTGGGCGTGACAGCGATTGCCTGCGTACTCGCCATCTGTTGCGCGCACCCTGGACGTGCTGCAGCGCCGATGGTGAAGACGCAACCCGGGTATTACCGAATGATGATCGGGGATTTTGAAGTCACGGCGTTGAACGACGGCGTCGTGTATTCGTCGGCGTCGAGCTCTCTGCCTAACGCAACCTCCAAAGAGATATCCGACGGGCTTTCGGCGAATTGCCTGACTGATCGTATCGGCATGTCCTATAACGCATTTCTCATCAACACTGGCGACAAGCTCGTCCTAATCGACACCGGCACCGGTGGAAAGGGCGCGAACTTTGCCGTGTTTCGCGGATGCGGTCATTTGATTGCGAATCTTCGTGCGGCCGGCTACCTGCCTGAACAGGTCGACGAGGTCTATATCACACACACCCATCTCGACCATGTTGGCGGCCTCACGCTCGGGGAGCAGCGCACATTTCCGAACGCCACAGTGCGCGCTGCAACAAGCGAAGTGGACGGCTTTCTGAATCCGGATCGCATGGCGGCGGCGCCAAAGGCGAAAAAGGCCGGCCTCCAAGCCTTGGCAGACCTGTTCCAGCCCTATATCAAAGCCGGGAGATTCTCCGCTTTCAACGAAGACCGTACGCTCGTGCCGGGCATCCGTGCGCTCGCAACCCATGGGCACACACCTGGCCACACGTCCTATGTTGTCGAAAGCGGCGGGCAAACGATGATCGTATTGGGCGACTTAGTTCATGTGGGCGCTGTGCAGCTTCTGTACCCGTCGGCCCATTTTGGCTCCGATGCGGATCCCGTGGAGGCAGCGGCCCAAAGGATACGCGTGCTTCAGATGGCAGCCGATGGCAGTTTCTGGATCGCCGGAGCCCATTTGTCATTTCCTGGCATAGGACACCTACGAGGTAACCGTGGGCACTTTGCCTGGATACCTGCAATCTATACGAAGCCGCTTGAGGACGAGAACCCCTTTACTAAGAGCAAGGGATAACGGCTCTCTCTCAAAGGTTGGAGACATGAAGGCCTCAAAAGGCCAACATGTTGCCCG
>PLTZ01000092.1 GCA_003164715.1 Opitutaceae bacterium
TGTTCTTCCGCTGGATCAAGCAGCACCTTCGCCTGCGCGGTTTCTTCAGCAACGACCCCAACGGCGTGCGTGTCCAGGTCTGGACCGCGATCTGCGCCTACCTCTTGGTGGCCATCGCGAAGAAGGAAAATGCGCTCCGTCAAAGCCTGCACCAAGTTCTGCAAGTCGTCAGCCTCTCCTGCTTGGAGAAAGTGCCTCTGATTGAACTGCTTGCGAAACATGATACAACGAATGAACCGTTTGATATTCCCATTCAGCTCGAAATCAACGGGTTCTGATCAGACAGCCGTGGAGGAAACCCCGAAACATGAAATCCCGGAAACCGGCTTTAATTCTAGCCGCTTCTGCCGCACTGAACGGCATTTGCGCCGAGACCAATTCCGCAACTGCCAGCGCCCCGGCTGCGGCAGCGAACGGCACCTCCTATGCACCCGCCATCCTGCCCGGCAACGGGTTGGCGCAGCATCCGTTCGTTTACACGGGCGAGTATGATTTCCGCAACACCGACCAGACCATTTTCGTCGTGCGTGGCGGCAAGGTGGTGTGGACCTACGGTATTCCGATCAAGGCCGCGGATGGCACGCTGCAGGAGCTTGGCGACGCCACGATGCTTTCCAACGGAAACATCGTTTTCTGCCGCAAGATAGGGGCGAGCGAAATCACGCCGGACAAGAGAATCATCTGGAACATGGACGCGCCGAAAGGAACGGAGATTCATTCCATCCAGCCCATCGGCTTGGACCATGTGCTTGTGACGCAGAACGGCAATCCGGCGAGGCTGATGCTCATCAACACGGTTACCGGCAATACGGAAAAGGAGTTCACGTTCCCCGACATAGGCACCGGGTGCGGCATTCTTATCAGCACGACATTTCCCACTTCGGATGAAGACCGCAAGGTCGACAACAACTTCAGTGGCACGACCTTGGTGAGGAACTGCGAACTGCTGCGCTGTGGCGGATACGACTACGATTGGGCCTGGCGCGGTTCGCTTCAAATCTGCATGGATCGCCGCAGCATCTCGGGCCTCACCGTCAGCCACGTAACCATCCAAGACAGCATCTCAAGCGGCGTGACCATCGTGGCACCGGGGAGCCCCAAAGGCGAAGGCACCCTTTCCGATGCAAAGTTCGAAACGGTGAACATCATCAATTCGGGAATCGGTGGGTCAGCGCACCATGATTTATGGATCCGCAGGGATGCAGTTGGGAGCGTTGCCTTGCGCAATTCGGCAATCGCCGACATTAGGAACGAGTCCGACCATTTTAGCCTCCTTGGTCCCTGAGCCGGGCATAAAGCGCTATTCTCATTCTGCTGATGGTCTCAAATTGCTGGCCTGCGCCCAGGTCGACTTCTCGGGTTACCGCTTATATTCCACTTTTCCTTCACTTACGTTTCAGTTATTTGCCGACTAGCGCATTAGATCGTTTTGCGACAGAATGCCACGATTGGGGCTACGTACATTTGCCATTATCCAGGTACACTTGTGTTTGCTGGCAATGCAAAGTGTAAGGAGTGACACTTTAAGTGCGCTGAGAAACGAAGTGTAAGGTAGGGGTGTGACCGGACATTCTAGCTGGATCTTTTGGCCTTCGCTGAAACGATCATACCTGCGGCACCAGCCCACACCCGATCGACTTGTATTGTGGTTTTCTCGAGAGAAAACCGAGATCTGAGCTTTGAACACTTGCGCATAAAGCATAAGAGTCCTCCGGAAAGATCTCAATCGTCGCGCACTGGCGTGCCTTGTTTCAGCACCTAGCGATAAACTGATCCATCATGAGGAAATTCATTTGGGCGCCATACATCGGCGTCGTGTGCGCGCTCTTCGCAACGGAGGCGGCCTATTTCTTGGACGAGCTGTCCCCGTGGCGAAGGTGTGCGGGCTTTTTCTGGGTTAGCAGCTCGGCTGTCATCGTCGTGTCGGCATGGGCCTTCGCATTTGCCGCTTTTCTGGAACGGGAATTCTGGGCGCTTCCGCACAGGGGCTGGTACTTGGTGGCGTTCTTCCTGCCCCCGCTTCTCATCCTTGTGGACGTCGGCGGCACCTACTTTACACCGGTAGACGGGGAGGGGCTGGCCCAGCTAGCGGGCGGCGTAACGTTGCTCCGCTTTGACCCCAGCCTGGGGATTTTCAGTCTGAGCTACTACAGCTACATGGCCCGTCAGTACGTGCTGAATGCGATGCCGAGCTACATCTTTGGCCCGAGCCTGGTGGCCGCGCGGGTGGGCAATTCGATGTTCTACATTGGATCCTATCTCTTCTTCCTGTCGGCGCTTGTGTCGTACCTCAGGAGCAGAAGGAGCTCTGACCCCCTGCTGTTCGCCGGCTACTGCGGTGTGCTGATTGCCCTGGGCCAGTATACGCTGCTCAACGCCCGCAAGTTTGAGCAAACGACGATGCCGATCGCCGTCACGCTGTTCTTCCTGGGCGCGCTCATGCTGTTCCTAGCCGAGCCGGTGCCGCTGAGGTTCCTGTGGATGACGTGGTCCTTCGGTTTCTGCCCGGAGTGCTACACACCCGCCATGGGAACCTGGATGCTGGCCCTCGCCATCCTGGTCTACTTGATCATCTGGAGGCGGCGACGGATTCTTGTCCTGGCGGCCGCCTACGGGTGCGTGTGCCTCTTTGTCGCCTACCGCGTGGTGAACGGCGCCGATATGGGGAGCATTCCCTATAAGTTCCGATTCGGGATCGGGCACGGCACCGCAAGCGACTGGATTTTTCGCTACCTTAACAGCATGCGTGCCGGGGTCGGGTCCGATTCCACGCTGATACAGGCCCCGCTGGCGCTGGCGGTGTTCGCTGCCGTCTGCCTGGCTTGGCGCTATCGCGAGCGCCGATACATGGCGATCTGCGCCTGGGCCGTCGCGATCGTGGCCGTCAGCGTCACGACCTTCGGATCAAACCTGAACATCCCCTATTATGACGTCCACCGAACCATGATCATCCTGCCTCCGCTGGCCCTTGGGGCCGTCCTCCTGATCGTCCGGTTCATGTCCGACACGGGCGAGGCGTCTCCGGCGGCCCGCGTGCTTAAGGGCATGATGAAGCTGTCCATGGTCTATATGGTGTTCACCGGCGTGTGCACGGTCTTCCTTGTCCGGAGCTTTCTGGGACCAACCATAAGGAGCGATTATGACGAAGTCTTTGCGAAGATAGACGAGATCGCCACGTCACGCTCAGCCGCGCGTCCGACGCGGATCTATCTGGTCCCGCCGCTGGATGTCATCCTGGAGCCTGGATTGCAGTACTTTGCCCCCGGGGCCGCGGTGCTGCGGTCCCTCCCGCCGGCCGGGGAGAAAATCCCTGGGGCCTATGTTTTCTCATACCTGACAAACGATCCCAACGACAGAATACTGAACCAGCAGATGCCAAGCATCCACACGCGGCCCTTTGTCAAGATGGTGGCGGAGTAGGAGCAGTCTCCGGGGACTCCCGACGCGTCCGAGGCATGTTGCACTTGGCGACAACGCTCCGGAAAGGCGTCGTTTTGGAAGGGAGCGGTCCTCGGGGCTCGGCCGATCCTTGCCCCTGTAGGGAGGCGGGATAAGTCACTCGCATCGAACGCCTGTATTCTCGCCGCGGGCCCATGCCATTTTCCTTTTGACGTTCTGAAGGAAGCGGGTTTACCTTCAGACAATCTAAAGAAGCGTTTCATAGTGCCCGAGAAATCCGAACTCCTTCAGGGAACCCTCGACCTGCTCATCCTGCAGGCGCTCCAATCCGGCCCGATCCACGGGTTCGGCCTGTCGCTCAGGCTCCGCGAGATGTCCCGGGACGTCTTCCAGGTGGAGATGGGCTCGATGTACCCCGCGGTGTGCAGGATGGAGGCGCGGGGCTGGATCCGTGGCGAGTGGAGCGTGTCCGAGGCGAACCGGAAGGCGCGGTACTATTCGCTGACCCCGCTGGGCAGGAGGCAGCTTGCGGTCGAGAGGGCAAAGTGGGAGAGGTTGTCCTCGACCATCAACCTGATGCTCCAGGCGGCCTCGTGAGGGCTCCGTGAACGTCCTGCGCACACTCTGGTTCCGCCTTCAGCCGTTCCTCCGAAGGCGGAAGATCGAGGCGGAGCTGAACGAGGAGATCCGCACCCACCTCGAGATGGCGGAGGAAGCGCACGCAGCGGCCGGCCTGTCGCGGGAGGAGGCGCGGAGGGAGTTCGGAGGGGTCGACCAGGTGAAGGAGGCGTACAGGGACGAGAGAGGCGTTCCCTGGATCGAGTCGATCCTGCAGGACGTAAGGACGGCGGTGCGCTCGCTCCGGAGGATCCCGGGCTTCGTCGCGCTCACCCTGGTCACGCTCGCCCTCGGTGTCAGCCTGAACACGACGGCCTTCAGCTTCCTCGACGCCCTCCTCCTGGAGCCGCTGCCGTTCCCGGGACTGAACCGCCTGGTCCAGATCTACCGCACGGCCCCCGGCCAGCTCTTCGGCCCGAACTCGCCCGGCGACCTCTTCGAGCTGAAGGAGCAGAAGGGCATGTTCTCCGGGCTGGCGATCGTCGACTTCCCCACGTACAGCCTTGCGGTTCCGGGGCAGCCGGCCGAGCGCGTGAGCGCCTTCGCGGTGAGCGGGGACTTCTTCAGGATCCTGGGCGTCCCGCCTCTCCTTGGGAGGGTGTTCGGCCCGGAAGAGGACGCGGTCGGCCACGACGCCGTAATCGTCCTGAGCTACGAGTACTGGCGGCGCCGTTTCGCACTCGACCCCGGCGTCATCGGGCGGACGCTGCGCATGAACGGCACGCCCGTGACGGTCATCGGGGTCATGCCACGCCCGTTCCGGTTCACACGCCTGTTCGGCTCCCGTGACATCTGGAAGCCGCTGGCGATGGGCTCGAAGCTTGCGACGAAGAGGGACGGGAGGTGGCTGAGCGCGATCGCCCAGCTCAAGGCCGGGGAATCCCTCGCCGAGGCGCAGGCGAAGATGACCGCGATCGCCGCACGCATGGCGAAGGACAATCCCAAGAGCGACGCGAACAGCGGATTCTACGTGGGGCCCCTCGGCAAGGAGCCCGGCGGCGGCAGCATCATGATCTGGATGATCATGGGGCTGGCCTTCTCCGTACTCCTGATTGCCTGTGCGAACCTGGCGAACCTCCAGCTCGCCCGGAACTCGGGACGCTCTCGCGAGTTCGGCATACGACTTTCCCTGGGCTCCACACGGCCGCGCCTCGTCCGGCAGATGCTGACAGAAAGCCTGATCCTCTCGCTGGCCGGGGCTGTGCTTGGGGTCGCATGCGCTTGGGGGGTGAACCGGTACCTCGAGGCGCGGTTCGCGATCGTCGGCGAGGACTCCAGCCTCATGCTTCCGATCAGCGGCCGCGTCCTCGCCTTTGCGCTCCTTGCCGCGCTCGGGACCGGCGCCCTGTTCGGCACCCTGCCCGCCTGGATCGCCTCCAACGTGAGCCCGAACGCGGCGATCCGGATCTCCGGGGCGGGGATCACCAGCAGCCGGTCGCGCCACCGGCTCAGGAGCGTGCTCGTCGTCTCGGAGCTCGCGCTCACGCTGTCCCTGATCGCCGGGGCCGGGTTTTTCTTCCAGGGCATCATGCGGTACAAGCCGGGCGCGGTGGGATGGCGGTCCGACCACGTGGTCACGGCGCGGGTGGCGCTGCCAAGTTCCCCGTACAACAGCGCGGACAAGTGCCTGGCGTTCTACGACAGGCTGTACGCCGAACTTGCGGCGACCCCGGGCGTTGAGGCGCCGATCATCTGCGACCTCTTCCCGACGGGCGGGTTCTATTACTCGCATCCGATGATCACCGAGGGGAAGGAGGCTCCGCCCTCCGGCAAGGAACCGGTGTGCGACATGAACACCGTGACGCCGGGCTTCTTCCACGCGCTTGGCATCCGGCTGCTCCGTGGGCGCGATTTTGCGGACTCCGACCGCCCCGGGGCTCCGATGGTGGCCATCGTGAACGAGACGATGGCCAAGAAGCTTTGGCCGAATCAGGACCCGATCGGCCGGAGGATCTGCGCAGTCGACTCGGAACTGCGCGAATGGCTCGAGGTGGTCGGCGTCGTGAGCGAGATCGGATTCCAGGCCGAGGTGAATACCGGGCGCGCGATGCAGTACTACCGGCCGATCCGCCAAGTCGGCGGAAATTACTTCTCGATCGCCGCCCGCACGACGCTCGCCCCAGAGGCGATCAAGAACTTGCTACCCAAGGCGGTCTTCCGGGTCGATCCCGACCAGGCAATCTACGAGCTGACGACAGCCGATCAGGCCTTTGAGGACTACAACCGCGCAAACCACACGTTTGCCTCGGGCCTCGCGGTGCTTGGGGTGTCGGGGCTCCTGCTCTCGGCCCTGGGTCTGTACGGGGTCATCAGCAACCTGGTCGTCGAGCGGACGCCCGAGATCGGCATCCGGATCGCAATGGGGGCGTCGTTCACCCAGGTCGTTTGGGCGGTGATGAGGCAAGGCGCGCGCCTGGCGGCGGTCGGGATACCGATAGGCCTATTCGGAGCCTGGGGATTGGTCCGGATCCTCGCGTCCAGCTTTCCTGGGAGCGCCAAGACGAACCCGCTGATGCTCGCGAGCAGCACGGCGCTCGTCCTGGCCGTAACCTTCCTCGCGTGCTGGCTGCCCGCGAGGCGTGCGGCGAGAATGGAACCGATGACGGCGCTGCGCGCCGAATAGACCCCGCGGGGCGCCGCATGCGCCAAAGGCAGTTGTGTTGCGGGTGCCCGGGCGAAAGTGATAAGCTGCGTTTAAGCCGCGGTGTCAGAACCCCCTGCGGCGGCGTATTTACACCCATGCCTCCCCGAATCCCTTTCATGTGCGCGATCCTCCTCGGGTCTGCCGTCGGCTCCTGGGCCGACGTCGCCATCAACATCAGCGTCGATCCCGGCTCCGGAAGGACTCCGATAAGCCCGTATATCTACGGGACTGACCAGGACCTGGCCGGGGTCGCGGCGCCCGGGGCGCGCCGGTATGGGGGCAACCGGCTGACCGGATACAACTGGGAGACCAATGCGTCCAATGCCGGCACCGACTACCTTAACGAGAGCGACAACTTCCTGGTCTCCCAGCTGCCGGCGAGCGAGCAGGCAATCCCTGCGATTGCGCTCACCGCGTTCCACGACCAATCCCTCGCGGTTGGCACACCCTACACGGTCCTCACGCTCCAGATGGCCGGCTACGTTGCGGCCGACGAGAATGGCCCCGTCACGGCGGCCCAGGCGGCGCCCTCGTCCCGGTGGAACCTCGTGCAGAACAACAAGCCCGGTGGGGCCTACGCCTACCCGCCGGACCTGACGGATGGCACCGTGTACATGGACGAGCTGCTGAACTACATCATCACCCGGTACGGGCCCGCATCGGGGCCGACTGGCGTGAAGGGCTACGACCTCGATAACGAGCCGGCGCTCTGGCCGTCGACCCACCCCTATCTCCACCCTGCGCAGACGACATGCGCCGAGATCGTCTCGAAGTCCGCGGCGCTCGGCCAGACGGTCAAGCGGATGGACCCGAGCGCGGAGGTCCTCGGCGGCGTGTTCTACGGGAGCGAGGCGTACTTCACCTTCCAGAACGCGCCCGACTGGCCCGCCCTGCAGCAGGCCACTGGCTACCGGTGGTTCATCGACTACTTCCTCGACCAGATGAACAAGGCCTCTGCGACGGCGGGAATGCGCCTGATGGACGTCCTGGATCTCCACCGCTACAGCGACGAAAACGTCGGGGGCACCGGCCCCGATGGGGCCATCACGAACCAGACCGACTTCTCGAACACGGCGACCAACATGGACCGGGTCCAGGCCCCGCGGGTCCTCTGGGACAAGACCTACGTGGAGAACAGCTGGGTGCAGGAGTACGACCCCCAGTTCCTGCCGTGGATCCCGAACCTCCAGGCGTCGATCAACGCCCGTTACCCGGGCACGAGGCTCTCATTCAGCGAGTACAGCTACGGCGGCGAAAGCGACATCTCCGGGGGCATCGCGCAGGCCGACATCCTCGGGATCTACGGGAAGTTCGGCGTCTACCTCGGCTGCGTCTGGATCCTCCACGGCACCCCGCCGCCCGTGTACACGGCGGCCGCCTTCAACCTCTACCTAAACTGCGACGGCCAGGGCGAACGGTTCGGCGACACGTCGGTCCTTGCGGCGGATTCGGACACGGTGAACACGTCGGCCTACGCCTCGGTCGACGCAGCCGGCTCCCTTCACGTGGTCGTGCTGAACAAGAGCTTCACGCAGGCCGCGGACCTGAGCCTCAACATTGTTGGCCCGGCGACGTTCTCGGGCGCCAAGGTCTACGCTTTCGACAGCAGCAGCCCGGCCCTGACCGCGCGCACGCCGGCGACCGTCGCCGACAACCAGATGGCCTACGTGCTGGCGCCCCTGACGGCCGCCCATTTCGTCTTTCAGTCCTCGGCGGGCCTGCCGCAGTTCTCGGCCGGCCCTGTCTCCCAGACGGTCGCAAGCGGGACGACCGTCGTGTTTGGGGCCTCGTCAAATGCCGCCGCCTACCGATGGTATCTTAACGGCGCGCCGCTGTCGGACGGCGGGGCCGTCTCAGGCTCGACCGGTCCGCAGCTTGTGATCACGGGCGCGACGGCGGCCTACGCGGGCAGCTACACCTGTGTTGCCACCAACGGCTCGGGAAGCACGACAAGCAATGCGGCGACGCTCACGGTGAGCGGCACCTCGGCCGTCGGCAGGCTGGTCAACATCGCGACGCGCGCGCTGGTGGGGACCGGGGGCAATGTGCTGATCCCCGGCTTTGTCATCGGGGGGAGCGGCTCGGAGACGCTGCTTATCCGCGCGGACGGGCCGGCCTTGACGGCGTTCGGGGTGACGGGGGCGCTGGCGCAGCCGAGCCTGGTGCTGACCGCCCAGGCGACGGGGGCCACGCTGGCCACGAACACCGGCTGGGGCACGAACACGAACCCGGCCCCGGCGCAGATCGCGAGCGTCGCGGCGCAGGTGGGCGCCTTCGCGCTCACGAACGGGAGCGCGGACTGCGCGGTGATCGTCACGCTCCCGCCGGGCGCGTACACGGTGCAGGTCTCCGGGGTCGGCAACACGACCGGGGTCGCGCTGGCCGAGGTCTACGAGGTGTCCTACACCGGGACGGCGCGGCTCGTGAACATCGCGACCCGGGCCCAGGTGGGAACCGGCGGCAACATCCTGATCCCCGGCTTCGTGATCGGCGGCTCGACCTCCAAGACCATGCTGGTCCGTGCGTCGGGCCCCGCGCTCGCCGCCTTCGGCCTGTCAGGCCTGCTTCCGGATCCGCAGCTAAGCCTCTACCGTGAGAACGGCAACCAGGCACCGACCCTGCTCGCGACAAACGGCGGGTGGTCCGGGAACCCCCTGATTGCCGCCGCGGGGGCGAGGGTGGGCGCATTCTCTTGGGGGCAGGCGGCCACCCCTGATTCGGCGCTGCTGGTGACGCTGCCTCCGGGGGCCTACACGGCCCAGGTCGCAGGCGCCAGCGGCGACACGGGGCTTGCGCTCATCGAGGTCTACGACGTGCCGTAATCTGATCCAAATGCGCGACGGCTCGCGAAGCCGTCCACCACGCGGCCGGTCGCTAGGAATCGGGCCCTTAGGGCGCCCCATTCGGACTGAGTAATTGTACCCCGATTACAGATATCCCGGCTCCTGCTACATTAGCCGCATGAAGACAGCGGTGCTACCCCGAGGCAGCTGGACCGAGGGTCCAGGGAGGGTGAGGCATATAGCTATTAACAGCAATGGGTTAAGTATTTTTCCCCCGCGTCTTTTCGGGATCCAGGTCGTCATTCTGGCCGCGGCATTGTCCGTCGCATTGCGGTGTTCGGCGGGAACGGCGGGTAACCGCGCCGCCCAGCTGTCGGACCTCCGCACTAAGGCGGAGGCTGGCGACACCGCCGCCCAGGTGCAACTTGGCGAACTTTATTTTGCAGGCGAGAAGGCCCCCTTCGACAAGGCGGAGGCGGCGAAGTGGTACCGCATGGCCGCGGACCAGGGGAACACCAAGGCCGCGTTTCTCCTTGGCTTCATGTGCGAGGTGGGGGACGGGGTTCCGAAGTACAAGGTTGAGGCGGCCAAGTGGTACCGCCAGGCGGCCGAGGGCGGCGACTCGAGGGCCCAGTTCCTCCTGGCCTCCATGTACGCCCGCGGAGACGGTGTGGCGCAGGACATGGCGGAATCCGCCACTTGGCTCCTCAAGGCCGCGCAGCAGGGGCATGCGGCGGCGCAGGCCGCCCTCCTCAAGCGGTATTACTCGGGCGAGAACCTCTTCGGGGGCAAGGCCGAGGCCGTGAAATGGTTTCGGAATGCGGCGGGGCAGGGACAAGCGTTCGCTCAGTTCCAGCTGGGTCTCATGTACAGCCTTGGAAACGGCGTCCCGAAGGACGACGTCGAGGCCCTGGCGTGGCTCAACCTGAGCGCATCGGCGGGCGACCACGACTACGTGAAGGCGCGCGACACGCTCGAGGCGGAACTCGGCGCTTCGGTCGCACTCCGGGGGCAGGAGAGGGGCCGCGAGCTTCTGAAGCATGTCGACATCGCCGCCGCGGCCAAGGACTCGCCGGCCGTCGCCCAGGACGGGCAATGATCCCGCCGCAACCTTTCAACCCATTTCCGTCCAAAGCGGTAATCCGGCTCCCCCCGCAGAAAGTCCGCCCGTAGCCGGGCGCCTTCCCGCGGGGATGGGCCGGATTCCTCGCTCTAGTACCGGTACCGCGCCTCGACGTAGTAGAGCCTGCCGATGGGCCCGTTGTAGTCGCCCACGTCGGCATTCGTCGCCGGGAAGGCGTTCTGGGCCACGGGCGGCATCTGGTTGAAGGCGTTGTTGACACCGAGCCGCAGCTCCGTCCTCCCGAGCCATTTTAGGGACGTGGCCTTGCCAAGGTCCGAGCCCACCATGAAGTCGAACTGCTGGTAGCTTCCCACGCTCTGGGGGGCCGTCGCGGCCGAGCCGCCCGGCCCGATGTCGGTGACCGAGGGAATGTAGGTATGGCCAATCTCGAACTCCATCGATTCGTAGTTCCAGTCGAACGTCGTGTAGGTGCGCCAGCGCGGGATCGTCCCCTGACTGCTGCTTCCCCCGCCGGATGCGGTCCCGGCATACTGGTAGTAGGGTTCCGTCGGGATCTCCTTGACGAGGTAGCTGTTCCAGACGGTCACGGTGGACGCGACCCTTATGTGTCCCGCCGACTGGGTCTTCGTCGCGTATTCAAGCGTGGCGTCGAAGCCCTTGTCGGCCTGCGAGGTGAGGTTGATCAGGGGCACCTGCACGAAGATGGTCTGCGGGTTCACCGTGCTGAGCTGGCCCGGCCCGGTGACCCCCGGCCCGCTCGGGCTGCCCACGTGGACATACTGGGCAAACGGGGAGGCGGAGCCCAGGGTTTCGACGCTCTGCACGATGGCCACCTGACTCAGGTGGCCGATGGCCCCGTTAACGGTCGTGTCGAAGAAGTCGAAATCGAGGTCAAGACCCTGGACCTCGCGCGGCGCCAGCACAAAGCCCGTCGACCAGGTGTTCGCCGTAAACGGCTGGAGCGAGGGGTTGGGTCCGCCGATGCCGGTGAAGCCAGCGCTGGAGGCGACGTTCCCGTAATACCCCTGGTAGATGAACGGCGGGATGGGCCCCGAGATCGGCGGGCCGAACAGCTCCGCAAGCTCCGGAGCCCCGAAGGAGCGGCCCACGGACGCGCGCACCGTGAAGCGCTCGTCAATCGGCTCGTAGTTCAGGCTGGCCTCAGGCACGTCGGAGTGCCCGATCAGGCTGTAGTCATCGTACCGCTCGGCCATGTCGACCGTGAGCTGGTGGATCCCAATGATGTCCTGCTTCGGGCCGATGATCGGGGCCTTCAGCTCGCCAAAGAGCGACGAGATCTCGCGCGACGCCCCGAAGGGCGAGAGCGACTCGGAGTTGAGCCACCCGGCGATCGACAGGCCGGGTCCGATCGGCTGGCTTGTCGCGTCGGGGCTGTCCGACAGCGTCTCGCGGGTGTGGCTTCCCCCGATCGCGAAACTCAGGCTCCCGTTCGGCAGCTCGAACGGCGTCCCCCTGAAGACGAAGTCGGCCGACGCGAGCGTGCTCACCATGTTGTTGGTCTTGGTCCCGATGACGTTGGAGGGCAGGGTACCCGAGGCCTGCTGGTAGGCGAACGGGTTGATCGCGCCTGAGGCGAGCGCCGCGTTCAGGTTTGCGGTGTCGATCTGGCCCGGGCTCGTTAGTCCCAGGTGGTAGCGGTTCAAGTCGACTCCGACCTCCCACGAATAGTTTGAGCCCAGCTGGCCCTTGAGCCCCCCCGCGAAGCGGTAGAACTCCGACTGGTCGATCGACAGGAGCGGGAATTTCGAGAACTGGTTGTTCACATTGACCAGGTTGATGTTGTAACCCGCGGCATTCGGCTGGAAGAGCCACATGGGCGAGAACGGGCTGTTCGGCTGCAGATAGGGGACGTAGGGTACAAAGGCCCCGGCACCCGCCGGCGGCGGCGAGCTTCCGTAGATGAACGGATCCGTGAATGGCGCCGAGATGTAGGGCGACAGGGACTCGCCGGCGACGGAGGACTCCGTGCGGTCGAAGCCGTAGAGCAGGTCGCCGAAAACGACCAACTTGTCGCCGAAGATGTGGTGCTCGAAGTCGGCGACCACGCTGCGCCGCCTGAGGCTCGCAAGGAGCGTCTCCTGGTTGGCTACGTTGTAGCCCGTCAGCAGCTGCTGCTGGTTGACCGGCGAGTAGACGCCCATCTGGACCAGCTGTGCCATCGAGTACTGGAGCCCGGCAGGCGGCGCGTTGAGCGAGGGGTTGAGCTGGTAGTAGGCGAGCTGCCCCGGCATCGTCTGCGGCTGGCCGGTGTTGGGATTAAAGGTGATCGAGAACGGCTGCACGCTCACGACCCCCGGATAGGTCGTCGTCGTGTAGATGGGGTTCGAGTAGGGCCGCTCGTTCATGTAGATGGGGCTCGTCTCGGCTCCCTCAACGGAAATCATGAAGGACGTGTCCTTCGTGCTCACCCCTCCCGTGAGGTAGCCCGAGCGCTCCGTGTAGGAGCCCCGGTTGCTGCTCTCACCCCAGTGGATGCCGGACTCCCATCCGTTGAAGTTGGACTTCAGGATCACGTTGATGACGCCTCCGACGGCGTCGGAGCCGTAGAATGCGGACGACCCGTCGGACAGGATCTCCACGTGGTCCACGGCGGCTATGGGGATCATGTTGAGGTCCACAAACTCAATGCCAAGGGACGCTTCCGCAGGGTCAAAGGCGACGCGCCGGCCGTCTATCAGCACGAGCGTCTTCAGGTCGTGGAGCTGCAGGTCCGTGCCGCCCTGGGTCACGAAGGCCTCCGAGTTGGCGTTCTCGAGGCCCAGGGTCCCGTTCCCCGTGAACCGCGGGTCGGCCTTCCTCAGGATCTCGCCAAAGTCGGTTGCCACGCCGGTATCCCGCATCTGCTCGGAACTTATGACCTCCACGGGCTGTGTCGCCGTGTTGGGCGTGCCGGGCAGGTGGGAGCCAGTCACCACGACCTGCGAGAGCACGAGCGGCTCGTCGCCCGACGTATCCGCGGGGGGCGGAGCGGTCTGGGCCGACGCTGTAAGGGCGGATAGAAACATCCAACCCGCCGCTGAACACGAGACCTTCAAGAGGTTTGCAGTCATAGGCATAGGTATAGGCCGCAGAGGGCCCGGGAAAGGTGAATGCCCTTATTCATGAACGTCAAGCCGTCGTGTTGAACGCCAATTCAAAACCGGCGTCGACGGTCGCGGAAAACTGCGCCAGAATCCCGTTCATGGTTGCATACTCGAGTATGATAGGGGCGGTTGTCCGCCTGGTGGGGGCCAGCCGGCGTTACGCCGTTGCAGTAGCGGCCCTTGCGCTGCTGGCGACGGCTGCAGCCGGCTTTTACGTCTCCCGGCGCATCGCGATCGACACCGACACCTCGAACCTCATCTCGCCGGACCTGCCTTGGCGCCGCGCCGCGGCCGAGTTGGACAAGGCGTTCCCCCAGAACATCGACCTGCTCGCCATTGTGATCGACGGCGACACACCGGACCAGACGGAGGACGCCGCCTCGGCGCTGGCCGCGCGGTTCGCGGCGAACCGCGGCCTGTTCCAGGACGTCCGCGAGCCGGCGGCCAGCACTTTCTTCAGGAAGAACGGGATGCTCTTTCTTTCGCTGGGGGAGGTTCAGACGTTCGCCGACTCCATGATAACGGCGCAGCCGATGCTGGGCGCGTTGGCATCCGACCCGAGTCCACGGGGCGTGTTCAACGCCCTTGACCTCTTCTCCCAGGGCGTGATCCGAGGCCAGATCACGGCCAGCGCGCTCGACAAGCCCTTTGGGGCCGTTGCCGGGGCCGTCGATGCGGCCCTCGACGGGCGCTATGCCCCCCTTTCCTGGCAGCGCCTCCTGAGCGATCGCAGGCCGGGGCCGCGCGAGATGCGCCGGATCATCCTCGCCCGGCCGGCGCTCAACTACGGCGACGTCGAGCCCGGGCGGCGCGCGATCGAGGAGGTCCATGCCGCGGCGCGGGCCGGGGGGTTTGTGCCAGAGAACGGGGTGCGCGTGAGGGTGACCGGCCCGGTCGCGCTTTCCGACGACCAGCTCTCCGCCCTTTCGGACGGGGTGGGGGTCGCCGCAGGCCTCTCGTTCGGCCTCATGGTGCTTTGGCTCGCGCTGGCGATGCGCTCGTTTCGCGCCGTCGCGGCGATCCTGGTGACGCTCGCCGTCGGCCTCGTGGCCTGCGCCTGCTTCGCGGTCGCCGTGGTCGGCCCCTTCAATCCGATCTCGGTGGCCTTCGCCCCGCTGTTCATCGGGATCGCGATCGACTTCGGAATCCAGTTCAGCGTCCGATACGCCGCCGAGCGCCACGGATGCGACGAGGAGCAGGGAACCCCCGGGGGAGGCGCGCCCGCCGGCCCGAAGCTGGGGGAGAGCCTCTCGGAGGCGCTCCGGCGGACCGCCGCGGGAGTGGGCACCCCGTTGGTGGTCGCCGGGGCGGCGACGGCCGCGGGCTTCCTTTCGCTCTTCCCGACCGAGTACCGGGGCGTGTCGGACCTGGGGCTGATCGCGGGAGCGGGGATGCTGATCGCGCTCCTGCTCAACCTGACGCTGCTGCCCGCACTCCTGGCGCTGTTCCGCTCGGGCGGCTTCAGGGAGGCGGGAGGCTTCGCCCGGGCCGCCCCCCTCGACCTGCTGCTCGTGCGCCGCAGGCGCTGGATCTTCGCCGCGTGCGGGCTTCTTGCCGCGGCCTCGGCCCTCGCCCTTGCCGGCCTTCGCTTCGACTTTGACCCGATCAACCTCGAGAACCCGGACTCGGAGTCCGCGAAGACCCTCTTCGACCTGATGAAGGACCCCGAGACGACGCCCTACACCCTCGAGGTGCTGGCCGCGTCGGCGAAGGACGCCTCCGAGCTGGCCTCCCGCCTCGGACGGCTGCGCGAGGTGAGCCAGGCGATCTGGCTCGGGAGCTTTGTTCCCGGGGACCAGCCGGCCAAGCTCGAGATCATCGAGGATGCGCGCGGGCTCCTCGAGCCGGCGTGGTCGTCGCCGCCGGCGGGGGATACCGCGGGCGTCGCGGACATCGTGGCGGCCGCGGGGCGATGCGCCGCGGACATCCGGAGGGTCGCGGCCGGCGGCGTCGCCCCGGCGGCCCGGCTGGCGGCGGCGCTCGAGCGGGTGGTGTCCCGCGGCGCGGCCGCCGTGCCCGCCCTCGAGGCCAACCTTTCCCGGGGGGCGGTCCACAGGCTGGAGGACGTGCGCCTGGCGCTCCAGGCGGCGCCGGTGTCCCTGGAGACGATTCCCCCGGACGTCAGGCGCGACTGGGTCGCCGCCGACGGCAGGTACCGGGTCGAAGTCTTTCCGAGGGGCGACGCCAGGAACCATGAGGTGCTGCAGAGCTTCGTCGCGGCCGTGGCTCGCGAGGCGCCCCGGGCCACCGGCATGCCGGTGCAGATCCAGGAGTCGGCGCGGACGGTCATTCGCGCATTCGAGACCGCGGGGCTCCTCGCGGTCGGGGCGATCACGCTCCTTCTTTTTGTCGTCCTGCGCCGACCGAGGGATATCTTGGCGGTGCTCGTCCCGCTTCTCCTCGCCGGCCTTCTCACGCTGGCGACCAGCGTCCTCGCCGGCATGCCGCTCAACTTTGCCAACATCGTGACGCTGCCGCTCCTCCTTGGGATCGGCGTCGCGTTCGACATCTATTTTGTCCTGAGGTGGCGCTCAGGGGAGGCCGGGCTCCTGCAATCCCCCACGGCCCGCGGCGTCGTCTTCAGCGCCCTCACCACGGGGACCGCCTTCGGCAGTCTCATGCTGTCAAAGTCCCCCGGCATGGCCGACATGGGGAAGCTCCTGAGCCTCGGGCTCTTCTACACGCTCGTCTGCACCCTGTTCTTCCTGCCCGCCTTTCTGGGCGCGCCGCCGGTCCTGCCGGAGGAGGGGAATGTGAAATGAGCCGCCGCGTCCTGTTGCTTGCGCTGGCGCCGTTCATGCTCCTTGCGGGATGCGCGACGGCGCCTAGCGACCCCGCGGCGCGCGCGGCCTTCAGGGAGAACAACGACCCCCTTGAGCCACTTAACCGCAAGGTCTTCGCCGTGAACCAGGCGGTCGACCGCGCGCTGCTCAAGCCGATAGCCAAGGGCTACGTGAGGGCGATTCCCCAGGGGGGGCGCGACTCGATCCGGAACTTCCTTGCCAACGTCCACGACCCCGTGGTGCTCGTTAACAACCTGCTTCAGGCCCAGTTCAAGCGGGCCGGGATCACCCTCGGGCGTTTCCTCATCAACACGACCGCGGGGATTGCCGGGTTCGCCGACGTGGCGAAGGGCGAGGGCCTGCCGGAGCAGACGGGCGACTTGGGCCAGACCTTCCTCGCCTGGGGCGTCCCCGAGGGGCCGTACCTCGTGCTGCCGCTCTTGGGGCCCTCGAATCCAAGGGACGCCGCCGGGATCGGGCTTCAGGTGTACCTCGACCCGTTCCGCTACGTCGCAAGCGACCAGGGTTTTCCCTCCGTCGCAATCTATGCGCCGATCGTGGTCGATGGCATCGACCTGCGGTCGCGCAACATCGACAGCCTGAACGCGATCGAGAAGGACGCCATCGACTACTATGCGTCGCTCCGAAGCCTGTATCGCCAGGATCGCGCCGCGCAGCTGAGGGGCGATGCGACGCCGGTGGCCCCGCAGCCGGAGGGCCTGTACGACGATCCCGGGGCCGGGACCCCGGAGAAGGCCGAGCCCGTCCCGCAGGGGCGTTAGCCGCTGAGCTCGGCCGCCTTCTTCCGGAGCGTCTCGACAAGCGCGGCGGCACCTCCCTGGCGCAGCACCGCCGAGAATTCCGAGCGGCGCGCGGCCAGCTCGCTGATCGTGCCGCTCAGGTAGACGTCGATGATCTTCCAGCTTCCCCCGCTGGACCTCATCAGGTAGTCGAGCCTCACGGGCTCCGGGTCCTTCGTGACAAGCTTGGTGTGCACGATCACGTCGCCGTTCTCAAGGTGGGTGGGCGCCGGGTCCACGCTGAACTGCTCGCCCGAAAACCCGCTGAAACGGTTTGCGTAGGTAGAGATGCTGTAGTCGCTGAACGCGTCGACCAGCTGGCGCTGAAGGTCGGGCGTCAGGGTCCGCCAGGGCGGACCCAGGACGAGGCGTGTCATGAGCGGAAGGTCGATCGCTCGGCGGATTTCCGGCTCCAGCAGCTGGCGCCGGCCCGCGAACCCAAGGGCGGGCCCCTGCTTCATCGCCGAGATCAGCGCGTCGCACAGCGCCTGCACCGTCGCCGCGGGCGTCGGCGCGGACGCGGCCTGCGCCTGCGCCCCCGACGGGGCCGCCGCAAGGGCCGCCACCATCAGGGCAAATGCAATCGAACGGCTCGGTTTCATTCGGACGACGTCACAAGTGAGGGGGCCATCCGTCAAGACCGTGCTTCACCGCCCGCGTCCCCCTGCGGATTGCGCGGCCGCCGGCTGCGGATCCTGACGGCGGCGGACCTCAGGGGCCGCAGCGCCGCGAGATAGACGGCCGGAATCCAGACCGGCGCGACCACCGCCCAGCCGAGGACCGCATGGAGCGCGATCGTTCCGAATTGGAGGAGGAATGCGCGGGGGCTGTTGCTGAACGTCTGGACCATGAGGGGCACGTCCAGGGCCGATTTTACGGACCCGGAGAGGGCGTCCCCCAGTCTCACGAAGGCCGGGATGAGCGGGAAGTAGACGACGATGCAGAGCGCGTTGACGGCCTGGATGATCGGCTGGTTCAGCCCGAGGACGATTCCCGCGAGGAGACAGAGCGTGGTGGTCGTGCCGAGGATCGGGAAGAGCGCAAGCGCGCTGCCGACCGCGAGGGTGAGCGCGACTTTCTCCGGGGAAACCCCCTGAGTCAGCTGGCTGACGACCGGGTCGCGAACCCACCGCCGCCAGAGTCCGAGCCTGCCTGCCTCCGGCCGTCGGTCGGGCCCGGCGGTCACGGCAGGAAGCGCGCCCCCCAGGCGGGGTCGGCCAGGGGCCTCGGCCGGTACCTTCCAAAAAGGGCGGTGCGCGTGCGCGAGACGAGCCGGTAGAACGGATCGCGAAGGAAGACTGGCACGAGCCGCAGCCACGACAGCGCCCTCCAGGGACCGTCCAAGAGCGCGAAGGCGGCGAGGGCGCCGTTCGTGCGCAGCAGGAATCCGCCGCGCGCCGGGTTGGCCCAGTCCCGAACGAAGACAAGGCTGTCGAAGTCGCCGGTCGGGAGCCCCTGTGAGCAAAGGTAGTCCTGGCCCGCCTTGCCCTGCAGCGGGGCGAAGCGGATCCGGCCCGCGGCGTCGTGCCGCAGCATGAACCGGACGACGCCGTTGCACAGGCTGCAGTCGCCATCGTAGAGCAGCACGGGCGCGGGCTGGGTCGTCATCGGCGGGCATCTAGCCACACCCCAAGTCCCGCATCAATGGCAACGTGCGGGCGCGTGAGAGATTTCCCGCACGAAACGGCTTGACGGTGATCTATGTGTACTAGTATACCTAGAACACGATGTTGCCCTTCGAAGTTGTTTTTCGGGCCGGCGAGCCTGTGTACGAGCAGGTGATGTATGCGGTCAAGAGGGCGGTCGCGACCGGGCAGCTTGCCGCCGGCTCGCGCTTTCCCGCCGTCCGTGCGCTCAGCCAGGAGCTCCGCATCAACCCGAACACGGCCCACAAGATCGTGGCCGCATTGACCGCCGAGGGCGTCCTGCTCGTCCACCCTGGCATCGGCACCGTCGTGGCTCACCCTGCGGCGGGCTCGGTCGAGGATCGGGCCGCGCTCCTCAACGAGGAGCTGGAGCGGCTGGTGGTCGAGGCCCGCAGACTCGGCCTCGACGAGGAGAAGGTGACGGCCGCCGTGCGCCGGCACTGGAGAAAATTTCCAAAAACACCATGAACGCCATCGAATGCGACAACCTGAGCCGGTCCTTCGGCTCCGTCCGGGCGGTCCGGGAGCTGACCTTCACCGTCTCCACAGGCAGCTTCTTTGCGCTTCTTGGGCCGAACGGCGCGGGGAAGACGACGCTCCTCAAGACGCTCCTCAACCTCATCCGACCGAGCGGCGGAAGGGCGACAGTCCTTGGCCGAGACAGCACCCGGCTCGACGCCTGCGACTTCCGGAGGATCGGCTACGTTGCGGACGGCCAGGACATGCCCGACTGGATGACCGTCGGGCAGCTGAACGCCTACTGCAGGCCGCTTTATCCCACGTGGGACCGGGATCTCGAGGGACGCCTCATGACGGTGTTCGACTTGCCGGCCGACCGGCCGCTCAGGAAACTCTCGCGCGGCATGGCGATGAAGGCGGCGCTCATCACGAACCTCGCCTTCCGCCCGGAGCTCATGATCCTCGACGAGCCGTTCAGCGGGCTGGATCCCCTGGTCCGCGACGACTTCATCCAGGGCCTCCTGGAACTGCCCGGCGACGACCGTCCGCGCACCGTCGTCGTGTCGTCCCACGACATCGACGAGGTCGAGCGCCTCGCCGACGACGTCGGGTTCCTGGCGGACGGCCGCCTGCTTGTGCATGAGCCTGCCGACGCGCTCCGCGGCCGGTTCCGGACGGTCGAAATCGTCGGGCCCGGGCTCGCCGGGCCGTCGCCCGGCGGGCCCCCCGCGGCCTGGCTTGAGGTTGGGCGGCCTGCCGAGAATGTCATGCGCCTCGTCCACGGCGCGTTCACGCCCGCGTCGGAGGCTGAGCTCGGGGCGTCCTTTCCCGGGTGCCGGGTGACGGCGCGCGCGATGTCGCTGCGGGAGATCTTCCTCGTCCTGGCCCGGCGGCACCAGACCGCAAGCGTGGAGGAGGCCGCATGAACCTCGCCTTTCACATCTTCCTGAAGGATCTGCGCCGGTTCTGGATTCTCTCCGCGCTTGTCGTGGCGTTCATCGGCATCGAGATCCTCGGCTCCTACCTGAATATCGTCGGGGGAACGAACTGGCAGCTCGTGTCGGGGCTGGCCCAGAACGGCCCCCTCTTGGTCGAGTTCATCCTGGCCGTCGCGATCATGCAGACCGACCTCACGGTTGGGGACAGGGCCTTCTGGCGGACCCGCCCCATCGGGGCCCCCTCCCTCTACCTGGGGAAGCTGATCTTCTTCCTTGCGGTCCTGGCGCTGCCGGCGGTCGCCGCGGACCTCTACCTGGCCGTGCTCATGCGGACGCCGTTTGCGACGGGCCTGGGCATCGTCCTCGAGTCGACCGGGAAGATCCTGGACGTGGCGCTTCTTGCCGCGCTCATGGCCTCCGTCACGCGCACGATGGTCCAGGCGGTGGCCCTGACCTTCGCGGTCGCGCTCGTCATGGCGCTCGCGGGCCCGTTCTTCGCCGATCAGGCCAAGGCATGGAATCTAGCGATGCCCTGGGGAACGGACGTGCCTTATCCCGGCCCCCGGATCGCTGCGTTCGGGCTGTACTTCGGCGTGGCGCTCCTCGCGCTCTTGGCGCACCAGGTCATGACCCTGAGGCCCGTCCGCACCGTGGCCCTCTTCGCGGTTTCGATCCCCTTGGCGCTCGTCTGCGCGGGGCGGTGGCCGATCGAGCTGCGGTTCGCGCAGGGACACGGGGACGAGGCTGCGCGACTCGAGAATTCCATCGGGATTCGCATCATGATGCGGCCGCCCGTGGACGCGCAGGGCTCCACCTACATCCGCGACACTTCGACCCACCATGACGTTCTCGCGTATATGGCCTCGATGGAGGTTTCTCTGGCGGACGTCCCTCTGGGAAGAATCATTTCCATGGACCACATGCGTTCGACGCTGCAACTGGGTAACGAACGGGTGTTGGAGCTGCCCGCGGTCGGTATTACGGGATGGCCCTTCTGGTCGTCGGTGAACGAGAGGGCGGCGATCTGCCGCGCGCTTGGCATCGCGCACCCGCCGTTTCGCGACGAGAAGGAGGAGTCGAGGCGCCTGAGCCTGTTCTCCATCACGCCCGAGCAGGGTGAGCCCTTCGAAATGAGGCCCGCGAAGTATTCTGCCGTCATGGTATTCAATGAGATCGCCTTCCACGAGGAGACCCGGCTCGCTGCGAGGGCCGGCGCGACGTCGAGCAGAAGCGGCCAGGCGTGTAAGCTGGAGACGCTGGAAGAGGAGAAGGACGGCCTCATGACCGCGGAGCTGCGTTTCCTTGTGGCCACGACCATCTTTGTCCCTGACGGTCCCGCCCGGGTCTGGCATCCGTGGTCCAACCGTCGGGGCTTCGTCATGGTAAACCACAGCCGCGGCGAATACGCCCTGGCATCCAACACCTGGGGCTCGTGGGAGCCGACTACGGGGCCGCTTGCGGTCGTGCGGCGATTTGCGCGGTTTGGGAAGCGCTTTCACAACGACGGTTCGCCTGCCGGGGATTCGATCGACCGCGCATGGCTCGGCGGCGCGGAGCTGGTCGTGATGGTGGCCCAGCCCATCGGAACATTCGAGAAGCGCGTCGCCCTGGATAATTTTGTGCTTCCGGAGCTGCCGGTGAACAAGCAGTTCGAGCAGGCTCCGTTCTGGCAGTAGCCTTGGGCAACGCGGGACTACTGCTGCGAATGTTCCCGGGCGCCGAGGCGGGGCAAAATGGTTCGACTCCCGCCCGCGGGTGACATTGCCTGCCTTCGTGAAACCCCACATAGTTCCGTACGCTGTTGCGTTGCTGAGCGCCGGCCTGTGCCTCGGATCGGAATCGCCCCCGATGAGGCTATGGCCTGGAATCGCCCCCGGGGAAAAGGGCGGCCTCGGGCCTGAGCACGACACGACGACCTCCAAGGACAACCTCATCGCCGGCCGGCCGGTCATACGCACCGGCAACGTAGCCGACCCGACGATCACCGTTTACAAGCCCGATGCGGACAAGGACACCGGCGCCGCGGTGGTGGTGTGCCCAGGCGGGGGCTACTACATCCTTGCAATGGATCTTGAGGGAACCGAGGTCTGCCAGTGGCTCAATTCCGTCGGCGTGACCGGCGTCCTCCTGAAGTACCGCGTGCCGCACCGCGAGGGCCAGCCAGCATACGCCGCGCCCCTGCAGGACGCGCAGCGCGCCGTCGGCCTTGTCAGGTCGCACGCGAAGGAGTGGGGCGTCGACCCGTCGCGCGTCGGCGTGCTCGGGTTCTCGGCGGGAGGGCACCTGTGCGCCGCGCTCTCGGCAAACAGCGCCGGCAGGACCTATCCTGCCATCGACGCCGCGGACCAGCTCAGCTGCCGCCCCGACTTCCAGATCCTCATCTATCCCGGCGGCCTGGTGAAGGAAAACAGCGGCTACGTCCTCGGCCCCGAGGTCGCGGTCACCGCGGGCACGCCGCCGACTTTCCTTGCGATGGCGCTCGACGACCCCGTGAAGGTCGAGAACGTGATCGGCTACGCGATGGAGCTCAAGGCGGCGAAGGTGCCGATGGAGCTGCATGTCTACCCGACCGGGGGACACGGGTACGGCCTGCGGCCGTCCAAGGACTACGTGACCACGTGGCCCCAGCGGGCCGCCGACTGGATGCGCAGCCGGGGGCTGCTGGAGCGCAACTGAGTCGCCAGGACCCGCGTGAAGAAGCTCCTCTTCGCCCCGCTGCTCCTTCTTGCGGCCGCATTCGCGTGCGCCGAGGAGGGACCCCCTCCCATCCGGCTGGCCATCATCGGTCTGGTTCACGACCACGTCGGGGGAATGCTCCCGAGCCTCGCCGGCCGCAAAGATGTTCAGCTGGTCGGCATCGTTGAGCCCGACCCGAAGCTTGCGGCCAGCTACGCCGGCCGCTTCCACCTCGACCCGAAACTGTTCTTCCCGACTCTCGACGCGCTGCGGGCCACCGCGAACGTGCAGGCGGTCGCGACGTTCACCTCGACGTACGACCACCGCCGCGTCGTCGAGATGTGCGCGCCCCTCGGCATCGACGTCATGATGGAGAAGCCGTTCGCCGTCAGCGTGGACGACGCCCGCGCGATGGCGGCCGCGGCCGCAAAGGGCGGAATCCAGGTGATCGTCAACTACGAGACCACGTGGTACCGAAGCACGCAGGGCGCGCATGCCTTCGTGGACGGCCAGCGCGGCATAGGCGAGATCCGCAAGATCGTCGTCCACGACGGACACCAGGGCCCCGCGGCCATCGGCTGCTCGCCCGCCTTCCTCGAGTGGCTGACCGACCCCGTGAAGAACGGCGGCGGCGCGCTCATGGACTTCGGCTGCTACGGTGCGGACCTGGTGACGTGGCTGATGGAGGGCCAACGCCCCATCTCGGTTTTTGCGGTGACGCAGCAGCTGCAGCCCGCCGCCTATCCCAAGGTCGATGACGAGGCGACGATCGTGGTGACCTATCCGCGTGCGCAGGCGATCCTCCAGGCCTCCTGGAACTGGCCGTACGGCCGCAAGGACATGGAAATCTACGGGCAGAGCGGCGCGGTCCTGCTGCCGGACCGCAATACGCTGGTGCTGCGCAAGGGTGACGCGCCCGACGTCACGCTTCCCGCACCCGCGCTGTCCGGACCTGACTCTGACGCACTCTCCTATCTTGCGGCCGTTGTCCGCCGCGAGATCAGGCCCTCGGGGCTCTCATCGGTCGAGGTGAACCTGGTCGCCACCGAGATCCTTGACGCCGCCCGCGAGTCGGCGCGGACGGGCCGGCGGGTCGACTTGCCCCAGCCGTAGGCCGTGGGACCATGTATCCGGCTCATGTGCCGGTCGCGGGCGGTTTCAGGCCGCCGGTGGATTTCGAATGGGAACCTCACGGCGGACGGTGTTAACCCTTGAACGACGATTCGACGCCGGCACTTGCCGAAGTCCCCCGTTTGGCCTACCTATCAGTTTCGCGAACCCCAAAAACGGGACAACCCGATAATCAGGAGCAGGATATACCCATGAGACCACTCAGACTGACCCTAGCGATGACAGCCGCAGCCCTCACGGCAATGCCCGTAATGGCCCAGCAGACCAGGATAAGCCCACACGAATCAATTTACTCGATGTTCGGCGACCGCAGCGACCGCAACTTGGTCACCATCATTTACGGGCGCCCGTACACGAAGGACCACAAGACGGGCGAGATGCGAAAGATCTGGGGCGGGCTCGTGCCTTGGAACAAGGCGGACCGGCTGGGCGCCGACGAGGCGACGACCCTCATCGTCCAAAAGCCCATCATGGTCGGCAGCGCCCTGGTTCCGGCCGGCGCCTACACCCTTTACACGATCCCGTCGGAGACCGGGCCCTCGAAACTGGCAATCAGCACGAATTTCGGAAAATGGGGGGTGCCCGTGGACGAGAGCCACGATCTTGCGCGGGTCGAGATGAAGAAGGAGGCCCTGGAGAAGCCGGTCGACCAGCTCACGATGGCCATTGAGAAGGACAAGACCGGCGGCGGTGTCCTGAAGATCATGTGGGAGAACACCCAGTTTTCGGTGGAGCTGAAGGAGCCGGCGCCCCAGGTCGAGTTTCCCCAGGCCAGCCCGACCGAGTCGATCAAGCAGCGGGTCGGCGTGACCGACATCGGGATCGTCTACTCGCGCCCGAGCGCCAAGGGGCGCGTGATGCTCGGCGGCAACAATCCCTACGGCCAGGTGTGGAGGACCGGCGCCAACAGCGCGACGCGCCTGTCCTTCAGCACGGCGGTCACCGTCCAGGGCTCCCACGTGGACGCCGGCACGTATGAGCTGTTCACAATCCCCGCGAAGGACGAGTGGACGGTCATCCTCCAGAAGGCGGGCAACCAGTGGGGTGCCTACGCCTATGACCCGAAGAACGACGTCCTGCGCGTCACCGTCAAGCCCGTGGCCCTCGCCGATCCCGTCGAGACCTTCACGATCGACATCAACGACATCCACAGCGAATCCGCCACCCTGGACCTCATCTGGGAAAAGACACTCGTGCCTGTGAAGCTCGGCTTTGACGTCGTGGGCATCCTCAGCCCGAAGATCGACGCCGCCCTGGCTGCGCCCGGCAACAAGCCGTACGCCCAGGCGGCCCTCTTCTATCTCGACCACAACCTGGACCTGGACAAGGCGCTCGGCTGGATCGACACCGCCATCGCCGAGCAGCCCGACGCGTTCTACCTGATCTACCAAAAGGCCAGGATCCTGGCCGCCAAGGGCGACAAGCCCGGTGCCCTCGCCGCCGCGAAGCAGTCGCTGGAACTCGCCTCCAAGTCCAGCGGGCCCGCGAAGGAAGAATACACGCGCCTGAATGAGGCGCTGATCGCCGGCCTGCAGTGACCTGGCGAGCCCTCCCC
The DNA here is from genome assembly GCA_003164715.1 of Opitutaceae bacterium. Taxonomy (GTDB): domain Bacteria; phylum Verrucomicrobiota; class Verrucomicrobiia; order Opitutales; family Opitutaceae; genus Palsa-1447. The sequence goes on from PLTZ01000092.1 coordinate 25,621, forward strand.
GCCGCCGGCCGCAGGGCGCCGCTCAGGCTGAGCATGGTGTTCGGCCTGGCGGCCTGCGCCGGGATGGGGGGGCCGGCCCCCGCAGCGGCCCCCGTTCCCGCGGCGAGCCCCGCCGAGATCGCGCAGGACCTGCGCAGCTTCCGGGAGTTCGGCAGCGTCCTCTATGTCGCCGCCCATCCGGACGACGAGAACACCCAGCTGATCGCATATCTTGCGCGGGGCCGCGCCTATCGCACCGCGTACCTGTCGCTTACAAGGGGCGACGGGGGCCAGAACGTCCTCGGCCCGGAGTTTGGCGACCTGCTCGGGGTCATCCGGACCCAGGAACTCCTGGCGGCGCGCCGCGCCGACGGGGGCCGGCAGTTTTTCAGCCGCGCCAGGGACTTCGGGTACTCGAAGGACTACCAGCAGACCCTGACGAAATGGGACCGCCAGCAGGTGCTCTCCGACATCGTGCGGGTGATCCGCACGTTCAGGCCGGACGTGGTGATCACGCGGTTCCCGACGGAGCCCATCGGGACGCACGGGCACCACACGGCCTCCGCCGTGCTGGCGCTGGAGGCGTTCCGGCTCGCGGGCGACCCGAAGGCGTTCCCGGAGCAGCTCGGCGCCCTGTCGCCGTGGCAGCCGAGGCGGATCCTCTGGAACGGGTGGGGTCCCGGGCGCCCCGGATCGGCCGAGGTGGTGCCCGGGATGATCCACATGGGGATCGACGGAACGGACGCCGTGACCGGCAGGTCGTTCGCCGAGCTGGCGGCCCGCAGCCGCTCGATGCACAGGACCCAGGGCTTCGCGAACTTCTCCGTGGCCACTTGGGGCAGCGGGCCCCGGACGGAGTCCTTCAAGCTGCTGGCGGGCGAGCCCGCGGAGAACGACATCATGGACGGCGTCGACACCACGTGGGGCAGGGTGCCCGGCGGCGCCGAGATCGGAGCGCTCGCCGACGGGATCATCGCCCGGTTTGACCCGAAGGATCCCGCGGCAAGCGTGCCGGCGCTTCTTGAGCTCAAGGGCCGGCTTGCGAAATTCGCCGGCGATCCCGTCGTGGAGGAGAAGCGCCGCCAGCTCGACCGGATCCTGCAGGCCTGCCTGGGCCTCTCGGTCGAGACGGTGGTTTCCCAGCGCGACATCGTCCCCGGCGAGCCGCTCGGCCTGACGACCACGGCCGAGGTGGCCTCGGGGACCCCGGTCCGGTGGGAGGCCGTGCGCTATCCCGGGCTCGGCCGCGAGGCGCGCACCGGCAAGGACCTGGGCCCGAAAATCCCGGCGCTCTGCTCCACCAGCCGGACCCTTCCGCGGGACACGCCGCTTAGCGAACCCTACTGGCTGCGCGAGGACGGCACCCCGGGCATGTTCCGCGTGGACGACGCCGCGCTGATCGGCCTGCCGGAGAACCCGCCCCCGATCCCGGTGGAGAACATCTTCACGGTGGGGGGCCAGACTCTCGTGGTTTCCGGCGAGGCGGTGTTTGTCGCGTCCGACCCCGTGAAGGGCGAGGTGCGCCTGAGGCCGGACGTGATTCCGCCGGTCTCCGTTAGCTTCGCCTCGGCGGTGGAGCTCCTCTCGCCCGGCTCCGAGCGCAGCGTCGCGGTCGACGTGGTATCCGCCCGCCCCGACGCCGCGGGCGTCTTGAGGCTTGAGGCCCCGGCGGGATGGAGGGTCGCCCCGGCGGCCCGGGACTTCCACCTGCGCGCGGTCGGGGCCAAGGTCCGGCTCCTCTTCACGGTCACAGCCCCGTCGGCCCCGGAGAGCGCGACCCTCACCGCCCGCGCGGACATCGGCCGCGCGCACTACGGCAACGAGCGCATCTCGATCACCTACGGCCACATCCCGCCCCAGCTGCTCCAACCGCCCGCGCGCCTGAAGGCGGTCAGCCTGGACCTGAAGATCCGCGGGAGGAAGGTCGGCTACCTCCCGGGCGCGGGCGATAGCACGGCCGCGAGCCTCGAAGAGATGGGCTTCTCGGTCACCCCGCTCACGGGCGCGGACCTGACCGCGGATGGGCTCAAGGGCCTCGACGCCGTCGTTATCGGCGTGCGCGCCTTCGGCACCCGGACGGACCTCGCGCCGCGGCTTCCCGCGCTCTTCGCGTATGTCGAGGCGGGAGGGACCGTCATCGAGCAGTACAACACCCCTAGCAATCCCCAGGCGCAGCTCGCCCCCTATGAGCTCAAGCTCTCGCGCGACCTGCCGCACTACCGTGTGACCGACGAGAACGCCCCCGTTACGCTGCTCGTGCCGGATCATCCCGTCTTCGAGACGCCCAACCGCATCGGGCCCGCGGACTTCTCGGGCTGGGTCCAGGAGCGGGGGCTCGATTTCGCGAGCGAATGGGACACGGGCCACTTCACGGCGCTTCTCGCCTGCAGCGACGCCGGCGAGGCGCCCCTCAAGGGGGGCCTCCTCGTGGCGGGGCACGGCCGCGGCTACTTCGTCTACACGGGTCTGTCTTTCTTCCGCCAGCTCCCCGCGGGAGTGCCCGGGGCCTACCGCCTCTTCGCGAACTTGGTTTCGATTGGCAAATGACGGAGCCGCCAGACGACGAGAGGACCGGCCTGCCCGGGTTGCGCGCCTGGCGCCAGGTCTACCTGTGCGTGCTCGTGGTCGTGGCCGTCTGGATCGGCCTGCTCTGCGCGCTGTCCCGGCTCTTCCCGTGAACGCGCTCGATTACGCGATCCTGCTGGGGACGATGCTCGGCATCGCGGCCTACGCGATGTGGAGCACGCGCGGCGGCCACGACCTCAAGGGCTATCTGAAGGGGGCCGGGCAGACCGGCTGGCTCACGATCGGGCTTTCGGTCATGGCGACGCAGGCCAGCGCGATCACGTTCCTGTCGACCCCCGGGCAGGGCTACGAAAGCGGGCTCGGGTTCGTGCAGAACTACTTTGGCGCACCGCTTGCGCTCATCGTCGTCTCGGCCGTCTTCCTGCCCATCTTCAGACGCCTCAAGGTCTACACGGCCTACGAGTACCTCGGGCACCGCTTCGACCCGAAGACGCGGCTCCTCGGGGCGGGGCTCTTCCTCCTGCAGCGCGGCCTCGGCGCCGGCATCACCATCTACGCCCCCGCGATCGTGCTCTCGACCGTCATGGGCTGGAGGCTGGACGCGACGATCGTCTGCAGCGGCCTCCTGGTCGTGGCCTACACGGTGTCCGGCGGATGCGACGCCGTGAGCCTCACCCAGAGGTACCAGATCGGCGTCATCTTCGCGGGCATGGTCGCGGCCTTCTTCGTCCTCCTCGCGAAGCTCCCCCCGGGCCTCGGCCTCTCGGGCTCGCTCGTCCTGGCCGGCGGCTTCCACAAGCTCGAGGCGGTCGACTTCTCCCTCAACCCGGACCGGCGCTACACGCTGTGGACGGGGCTGATCGGCGGGATGTTCCTCGCGCTGTCGTATTTCGGGACCGACCAGTCGCAGGTCCAGCGGTACCTCAGCGGCGCGTCGCTTCGCGAGAGCCGGCTCGGGCTCATGTTCAACGCCGTCTTCAAGATCCCGATGCAGTTCTTCATCCTGCTCCTGGGGGTCCTCATCTTCGTGTTCTACCAGTTCGAGCGGCAGCCCGTGTATTTTAACCGGGCGGCGTGGGATTACCAGGTAGCGCACGGCGACGGCCCGCGACTTCATGCGCTCTCGGCGGCGTTTGACGCGGCGAAGGCTGAGGAGCGGGCGCACCTCGGGGCGTGGCTCGGCGCCCGGCGCTCGGGCGACCCGTCGGCAGAGGCGGCGGAGCGGGCTGCGTCGGCGTCGGCCCAGGATCGGGCCGAGGCCGCGCGGACGGAGACCAAGGCGGTCCTGCGCAGGGCGAGCCCGACCAGCACGGCGAACGACGCCGACTATGTCTTCATCACCTTCATCCTGGACCACCTTCCCCACGGCCTCATCGGGCTCCTCGTGACCGCGTTCTTCGCGGCGGCCCTCTCGTCGAAGGCGGGCGAGCTCAACGCCCTCGGGTCGACCACCACGGTCGACATCTACCGCCACCTCGCCAGGCGCGAGGCGACCGACGCCCACTACGTGGTGATGTCGAAGCTGTTCACGGCCCTCTGGGGATTCGTGGCGATCGGCTTCGCGCTGTTTGCGAACCTGGCCGAGAACCTCATCCAGGCCGTCAACATCCTGGGCTCCGTCTTCTACGGGGTCGTTCTCGGACTGTTCCTTGTGGCCTTCTTCCTGAAGTGGGTGAGGGGGACCGCGGTCTTCTGGGCCGCCCTGGCGTCGCAGGCGCTCGTCCTCGGGCTCTATTTCACGCTCACGATCTCCTACCTCTGGTACAACGTCATCGGCTGCGCCGCCTGCATGGCGCTCAGCGTCGCCCTCCAGGCCTCGATTGACCTTGGCGGAGGGCGGGGGACGCTGGCCGCCCGGACATGAACGCGCCCGTCATCTGTTTCGGCCAGCAGCCCTGCGGCTTCTTTCCGAAGCGGTTCCTCGCCGCGAAGGTCTTCACCGCGCGGCGCCTGCAGGCCGAGATCGGCGGCGAGATCGTGTTCTTCTTCCACGACAGCGACCACGATCCCCGCGAGACCCAGACGACGCTCCGGGACCGCGCCACCGGCGAGGCGCGGAGGTTCAACTTCGCGTTTGAGAACAAGGTCCAGCGGAAGTTCTCGCCGCTCTACGCCAAGCGCGTCCCGGAGGGCTGGCGCGACAACACGGCCCGGCAGCTGCCGCCGTACGTCGACCCGAGGTGGATCGCCGGCTTCAGGCAGGTCGGCGCCGCGAACGTGGCCGACTTCTGCCTGGAGATGTACCGGCGGATGGGCCTGCTCGAGGGCGTCCGGGTCGCCCGCTCGGGCGACGCCGCGCTCAGGCGCGCGGCGTGCGACGTGCCCGAGTTCTTCGTGGACGTGGCGTACCGGGGGGAGACCGTGCGCGCGCGATTCGTCGACGGCGCGTTGCAACTTCACGAGGGAGGGGCATCATTCGTGACCCTGCCCCATGAGCCCTTCGAGAAGTCCCAGGTCAGCCCGACGCGCGACACCCGGCTCTGCTGGATGCAGTCCGTCCTGCACTGCACCCACTATATCGCCGGGGCGGGGGAGCAGGCCTACCTGCGCCGGGAGGACGCGCCCGAGATCACCTTTGTGAACCGTGACCCGATCGACCGCTCCGATGAAGCCTACTGCGAAATCACCGCCTGAAATTGCGACGCTGCTCGCGTTCGGCGCCCACCCCGACGACATCGAGTTCGGGTGCGGCGGCGTGATCGCCCGCGAGACCCAGGCCGGGCGGCGGGCGCACTTCGTCATCTGCTCGCGCGGCGAGTCGGCGACGCACGGGACACCCGCCAAAAGGACCTCGGAGGCGCGGCGGGCGGCCCGCCTCCTCGGCGCGACCGTGGAGTTCGTGAGGCTGGACGGCGACGCTAGCCTAGAGCCGAAGGCCGCGCACGCGCTCAAGCTGGCGGCCATCATCAGGCGCGTGCGCCCCGGGATCGTCTTCGCGCCGACCCTAGTCGAGAACCAGCATCCGGATCACCCGCGCCTCGGCCGGCTGGTGCGGGACGCCGCAAGGCTCGCGCGCTACGGCGGGGTTGCGAGGCTCCGCGGAAGGCCGGCCCACGCCATCGGTCCCCTGCTCTACTACGCGGCCGGTCCGGAGGCGGAGCCGGCGGGGGTGCTTCCCGTGCTGATCGACATCTCCGGCGCGAGCGTGGTCGCGTCCTGGACCGCGGCGATGAGGGCGCACGCCTCGCAGCTCGGCACCCGCAACTACGTGGAGCTGCAGCTGGCCCGCGCGCGGGTGCTTGGGCTCAGGGCGGGGGTCGAGTATGCCCAGGCGCTCTACCCGAACGACCCGCTTGTGTTCGAGTCGCTGTCCCCGCTGACCCGCGCGGCGCGCCGCTTCTGACATGCAATCCGAGCGCCCGCTCAAGATCGGGATCACCTGCTATCCGTCGGTCGGCGGCAGCGGGATCCTTGCGTCGGCGCTCGGCGAGGAGCTCGCCCGCCGCGGGCACGAGGCGCATTTCATCAGCTATGAGCGCCCCTTCCGCCTTCCCGCGAACGCGCCGCGCCTCTTTTACCACCCGGTGGTGATCAACGACTACGGGCTGTTCAAGTACCCCGACTACACCCTGCCGCTCTCGGTGAAGATGGCCGAGGTTAGCCGCGACCATGGCCTGGACGTCCTCCACGTCCATTACGCCGTGCCGCACGCCACCGCGGCGATCCTCGCGCGGTCCATGCTGGCGCCGGGGGACCGCCCGAGGGTCGTCACGACGCTGCACGGGACGGACACGACGCTTCTCGGGCGCGACGTCGGCTATGGCCCGGCGATACGCCACGCCCTCGAGTGCTCGGACGCCGTGACGACGGTCTCGGAGTACCTGAGGCGCGAGACGCAGGACCTGCTCTCGGTCAATCGGCCGATAGAGGTCATCCACAACTTCTTCGAGCCGCGCCCCGCCACGCGGACGCGCGAGGAGGTGCGCCGCGAGCTGGGGATCGGCAAGGAGGCGATGGTCCTCCACGCGTCGAATCTGCGGCCGCCCAAGCGGATCGACGTGCTGCTCGAGAGCGCGGCCCGCATCCGCCCGCGCGACGCCTTCAAGCTGGTCGTGCTCGCCGGCGCGGACTTCTCCCCGTTCGCGGGCGAGGTCAGGCGGCTCGGGCTCTCGGACCGGGTGATCGTCCGCGAGAACATCAGCGAGATCGAGGACTACCTCCAGGCCGCGGACATCGGCCTGTTCACCTCGGAGAACGAGAGCTTCTGCCTGAGCATCCTCGAGGCGATGTGCTTCTCCTGCCCGAGCGTCGCGACGGCCGTGGGAGGGATCCCCGAGGTGGTGGAATCCGGCAGGTCCGGGCTGCTGGTGCCGCCGCTGGACCCGGATGCGGTCGCGCGCGGCGTCGAGTCGCTGATCGGCGACCCCGCGCTCAGGGCGGCGATGGGGGACGCGGCGCGGCGCCGGGCGCGCGAGCTGTTTTCGGCGGACGTCATCGTGTCGCGCTATGAGAGGCTCTACCGGCGGGTTTGCGCGGCGCCTCCCGGTTCCGCCGGTCCGCACTGACGTCCTCCAGCGGGGAATTAGTTTGCGGCTTCCCGCGCCGGCGGGCATCGTGGCCGGGCCGGTCCCAGGCGGCGAACCCCATGAGCAAGCGCACCCGCTGGTTGTTTTCGGAGATCGATCGATGGATCTCGGGAGGCGTGATTTCGCGGGAACAGGCGTCGAGCATCCGCGCCCTTTACGAGGAGCCCCCGGGAGCGGTCTCCTGGGGTCTGGTCGTATTCTCGAGCATCGGGGCGGCCATCGTGGGACTCGGGATCATCCTGCTTTTTGCCTACAACTGGCACGCCATCCCCAAGTTCGGCAAACTCGCCCTCATACTGGGCGCGGTGGCCGCCGCCCACGCGGGAGGGATACTGGCCGGGCAGCGGGAGGGCTGGCGCCGCCAGCTGAGCGAGGCCCTCTGCGTCCTCGGCACGATGGTGTTCGGCGCGGGCATCTGGCTCGTGGCGCAGGTCTACAACATCGACGAGCATTTTCCGGCCGGGTTCCTGATCTGGGGACTCGGCGCGCTCGCGATGGCCTGGTCGATCCGGTCCGTGCCGCAGGCCATCGTCGCGACGATTCTGCTGACCGTGTGGGACGGCTCGGAGCTATTCAAGTTCCAGACGTCCATGAACTGGGCGCTCGTGCTGGTCGGCTTCGGGGTGGGCGCGCTCGCGCTTCGGCTTCGTTCCGCAGTGCTCACGGCATTCGTGCTGGCGTCGCTCACGCTGATCACGATCTTCCACGGGAGCTTCATGGGCGGCTCGTATGTGGCGTGGGTGGACATGTACGCCCTTTCGGTGCTCCTCGTGGCGGCCGGATGCCTCCTCGGGGACCGCGCCACGACCGAGGGGCAGCGGGGCGTGATGACCTTCTTCGGCTGCGCCGGCTTCCTCGTCTGCTCCTACATCCGCAGCTTTCCGTTCGGCGATGATATGATGAGCCGACCCCGGCTCGAAACGATCCAGATGGACCGGTGGACGGTCTGGCTCGGGTCCGGATACCGATGGCTGCTGCTTGCCGCGGCGATCGCGCTGTTTATCGCCCTGACGGTCCGCAGGGTCCGCGCTGGGCGGGCACTCGCCACAATTGGGGACCTCATCTATCCGATTGCGCTGATCTACAGCGAGTTCTCATGGGAATCGATCTTCGGGGCCCAGCGCCGCATCCAAGGCCCGCCGTACGGGTACGACGGCCAGTACACGGGCAACTTCATCGCCTTCAACCTCGTGTGCCTCGCCGTTGCGGTGACGTGGATGGTCCGCGGATGCAGGTTCGGAAACCTGAGGCAGACCGTCCTCGGATCGCTCGTCTTGGCGGTGGTGATCATGGCGCGCTTCCATGACCTGCCGGGGAGCCTGGCGACGAGGGGCCTCGTGTTCGTCGCGCTTGGAGCCGTGCTTTTTGCCGAGGGATTCTATTACAGGAAGCTCCGGGCGCGGGAGCAGGAGGATCCCAGGTGAAGATGAAGCTGGCAGTTGCCGTGGCGCTCGCACAGGTCGGCGTGCTCGCGTTCATGGCCGGGCAGCGCGAGTGGGTGGCGCGCACCGGCAGGGTCGTCACTCTGCGGACAGCGCCGATCGATCCGAACGATCCCATGCGGGGCGAATACGTGAAGCTAAACTATGAGATGTCGGTCGTTCCCCGGTCGTTGTGCAGGGACGGCGTCACGGCGTGGCTCGACGATAAGCGCACCGCCACGCCCTACTTGGACAGGCGCGTCTACGCCACGCTCGATGTCGACGCGAACGGCTTCGCCGAGCTCACCGGCCTGTCGGACCTGCAGCCGAAGGGGGGAACCTACGTCCGGGGCCGGGTGGACTCCAGCGTGTGGCAGTCCAACGGGAGCATCCGGGTGCGCTACGGGATCGAGGCCCTCTTTGTCGAAGAGGGTGCTGCGAAGAAGCTCGAGGACCAGCGCCGCGGAGAGAAGGCGGGTGTTCCAATGGACGTGGACGTCGCCTTGGACCCCGGGGGGCTGGCCGTCGTCAAGGGATATCATTGGGAGCCGTTGGGACTGGTCCTCACGACGGAACGGCCGCCGCCCGTCCGCAGGACGGTTCCCGCGGGCCCGAGGCCCGGAATCCAGGGCGCCACCCTCGTCCTCAAGAACCATTCGGACCGGCCGGTATCCATCATGACGTCGTCCTTCCGGCTCATCAACAACCGGCTTCGCGGCGAAGGCCACTTCCGATGGGTTGGCGAAGACGCCGCTCGTTCGGCCGTCGCGCCCTCCGACTTGAGGCTCCTGCAGCCAGGCGAGGAATTCAGGGTGCATCTCGATTTTTCAAGGCCCGAATGGTCCGTGACCGACACGAACAAGAAAGGCGACGAACGGCTGCCCGTTGCGCTCGGCGCGTTGGCAAACGCCTGGGACGCCTCGTTCAGGATTGAGTACGCACCGCCGCCCGCCGCCGAGTGCACGAGCCTGCCCGATGCCGGGCTGATATGGCACGGCCGCCTGCCGTCGCGCGCGTTCAACCCGTCCGGCGGCGTGGACTAACGCGTCGCGCGGGTTGCGCCCGGAAGTCCGACGTGTTTCAATCAGCCCCGCTGGACCATGGACGAGAAAGAGCCCCCCATCCGCCGCCTCGTCCTCAAGCCGAGGGAGGCCGTTCCCGCCAGCCCGCCGCCACCTCCGCCGGACGACCCGGGGGAGGGCGCCCCCGCCGAGATCAAGTGGGACGGGATCCCGGCCGCGCGGCCCGAAAAGACCGAACCCCAGAGCGGTGCGCCGGTGTTCAAGGCGAAGGAGATCGTGCCGACCGATCCCCGCCCCTTCCCCGGGGACGAATCGGTGATCAGCATCCATGAGATGCTAGACCAGAACCTGCGGGCGGCGGATGAGTCCGCCCCGGAGCTCATCGCGATGCCGCGCCGGCGAAGGTCGAGGCGGCACCGGGACTTTGCCTTGGTCCTAGGCGGGGCGGGCGTCTCCTTCGTGGTGCTCGCCGCCGTTTTCATCAGGAATCTCCCGTTCCTCGGCCTCGCCACGTTCGGCATCGTGTTCACCACGGCGATTCTCGGTTGGATCATCTACGGCGTGATGGATAAGTACTGACCCCATGGAGGAATTCGAGAAGCCCGACACGAGCCATCTCGTCCTCAAGCCGAAGGAGGTCATCCTGACCGACCGCCGGGCCGTGCCGGGCGACGGGACGGCGATCAGCGTCCAGCTGATCCACGAGCAGAACCGGATAGCCCAGGAGAAGGCGTCCAAGGGGAGACGCCGCGGCCGCCCGGCTGCGCCCGGGAAGCCGGCCGTTGCGCTGGCTCCTCCTCCCGGATTCAAGGCGGTTGAGATCGAGCGCGTGAATCCATCGGTCCGCCCGGATGACGAGGAGGCGATCAGCGTGCCGGAGATGCTGAAGGAGAACAAGATAGCCGAAGTGGAGTCAGGCCTTGCGGACGTCAAGCGCCCCAAGAAGCGGAAATCGAGGAGGAACCGGGACTTCATCCTGCTCGTGGGGACGATCGACACCGCGATCATCATCTACATGACGATCATGCAGGATACCGTGGCGTTCGTCTATGGAATCGCGGGAATCACCCTCGTGACCTCGATGTCCGCCTGGATCATGTACGTCGTTAACGAGGACTACTGAGCGTGGGCGCCCGGGGCCCGTTTCGGGAAATTGACGCGGCCGGCGAGACCCGGGCGAATATCCGGCTGGAATCAGGGGCGCGGAACGCAAACATGGCGGCGTGAGGTATCCGTGTCTCCCGTCCGCCGCCGCCGACGCCGCGGCGATGAGGATCGCGATTTTTGACACAGACGGGAAGCCCTTCGACTCCGAGGTCATCTCGAAGTGACCGCGGCGCCGGCCGGGTCATGCCTGCGCCCCGCTAAACCCCCCAAGCCCTGCGCATCACCTCTGGCCGTCCGGGTTTCCCCCATCGAGGACGGCCTTCCATCCGACTCCGGGCAAGCGCTTCCAGATCGTGACATAGGTGCCCCGCTTCTGGTACGGCGGCTGCCCCGGCTTGGGACTGGGCACATTGAGCAGGTACCGTCCCCAGGTGTAGCCGAGGTCGCCCGAAGAGCTCACGTCCACGAACGAGGGTTCCCACGAGAGCGTGGCCGTCGGGGGTAGCTGGACGAACAGGGTGTCGACCGCGTCTGCCCCGGCCCGCAAGTCGCTGCTGAGCAGCTTGCCGTCGGCCGAGAGGTACGCGAGGAACGCGGCCTTCGGGCCGTCCTTAGCGGAACGCGCGGCGAAGGCCTTGTCGGCCGCGAGGATCTCCGATTTGAACTTTTCCTGCCCCGACTGGGAGCATCCCGCGAGGAGCGCCAGGGCGGAAGCGAATACGGCAGTGACGTGCCTGTTCATGGTTGGCCGGGGTCCGGCAGGCAGGGTGGGCCCGCTCGGGCGTGTCGCAAACCCTAAAATGGGGGCCTTGGGCGCTTGCCCTCGGCAGGGGCAGGGGCTTTCCTCCCCCCCATGAAATCGATGCGGGCGGTCCTCTCGATGCTGGCGGCCGGGGCGGCTCTGAGCCCCTTTTCATGGGCGGCCCCCGAGGGGCTGCTCGGTTACAAGGCGGAGTCGGCGGAGGCCGAACTCGAGAGCGAGCGGACGTTCGACGCATCGATCGACCCGGCCGAGCTCAGGTCCTGGCTCGAGCAGATGTCCTCGGAGCCGAACCAGGTCGGATCACCCCACGACAAGGCGAACGCCGACTTCATGGCGGCGAAGTTCAAGGAGTGGGGATGGGACGCGCGGATCGAGACCTTCTACGTCCTGTATCCCACCCCGAAGAGCGAGTCACTCGAGCTTGTGGCGCCGGTGACGTACAAGGCTCGGCTGCTCGAGCCCCCCGTCGAGGGCGACCGCACATCGGACCACACGGCCGGCGGCCTTCCCCCCTACAACATCTACGGCGGCGACGGCGACGTGACGGCGGACCTGGTCTACGTGAACTTCGGGACGCCGGCGGACTACGCCGAGCTTGAGCGGCGCGGCGTCGACGTGCGGGGCAAGGTCGTCATCGCCCGGTACGGGGCCTGCTGGCGCGGACTCAAGCCGAAGCTGGCGCAGGAGCACGGCGCGGTCGGCTGCATCATCTACTCGGATCCCCACGAGGACGGCTACTGGTCGGGCGACGTCTATCCGAAGGGCGGCTACCGCAGCGAGGACGGCGTGCAGCGCGGTTCGGTCGCCGACATCACCCTGTACACGGGGGACCCGCTCACGCCCGGCGTCGGCTCCACGAAAGACGCGAAGCGCCTTCCCCTGGCCGAGGCCAAGACGATCCTGAAGATACCGGTGCTCCCGATCTCGGCCGCGGACGCGAAGCCGCTGCTCGCGGCGCTCGAGGGTCAGGTACCCCCCGCCGGCTGGCGCGGGGCGATCCCCATCACCTATCACATCGGCCCGGGCCCGGCGAAGGTGCACCTTGCCGTGGCTTCCAACTGGGACCAGAAGCCCATCTACGACGTGATCGCCGTCCTGCAGGGCTCCGTGTACCCCGACCAATGGGTGCTCCGCGGAAACCACCACGACGGATGGGTCTTCGGGGCGTGGGATCCCCTGTCGGGCAACATTGCCGTGATGGCGGAGGCGAAGGCGATCGGCGCCCTGGCCAAATCGGGCTGGAGGCCAAAGCGCACGCTTGTCTACGCGGGATGGGACGGCGAGGAGGCGGGACTTCTCGGCTCCACCGAATGGTCCGAGACCCATGCGGACGAGCTCCGGCGCAAGGCCGTGCTCTACGTCAACTCAGACACCAACGGCCGCGGCTTCCTCTTTGCGGGGGGCAGTTCCTCGTTCCAGCACGCGGTGAACGAGGTCGCCGCCGGCGTGGTCGACCCCGAGACGGGGGCGAGCGTCCTGGAGCGGCTTCGCGCGAGGATCCGGATCGCCGGGCCCGAAGGCAACCCCGGCCCCGAGGGGGAGGCGCTCCTTGTGGCCGCGGAGGCCGGCGGGGACCTGCCGATCGAGGCGCTTGGATCGGGCTCGGACTACACCCCGTTTCTCCAGCACCTCGGAATCTCCGCGATCAACCTCGGGTTCAACGGCGAGGACGTCGACGGCTCGATCTACCATTCCACGTACGACTCATTCGACCACTTCATCCGGTTCGGGGACCCCAAGTTCGCCTACGGGGTCGCGCTGGCCCAGACGGCCGGGCACCTGGTGCTCCGCGCGGCCGATGCCGACATCCTGCCCATGAGGTTCGGGGATCTCGGCGATGCGGTCGCGCGCTACGTTTCCGACGTTGAAAAGCTGACCGACCGGGAGCGCGACGAATCCGCGAGGACCCGGCGGCTGATCGACGAGGGCGCCTTCAGGCTGGCCAGCGACCCCGACCAGCCCCGCGCGGCGCCACAGGCGCCCGTGGACGTGCCCCGGATCGAATTCCGGGAGCTGCGGGAGGCCGCGGCGCGCCTGCGAAGGAGCGCGATGTCCTACGACAGCGCCCTTGCCAGTGCCTCCGAGGGGGACTTCCTCCTTCCGCCCGCGGAGCTTAAGGCGCTCAACGGCCTGCTCCAGGGCGTGGAGCAGACGCTCCTAAGCAGAAGGGGGCTGCCGGGCCGCGAATGGTACCAGCACATGCTCTACGCCCCCGGCCGGTACACGGGCTACTCCGGCAAGACGCTTCCCGCGGTCCGCGAGGCGATAGAGCTCCATGAGTGGCTGGTTGCTCAGGACTACATTCCCGTGGTGGCGGGCGCGCTCAATGCGGCCGCGGGCAGGCTCGACGAGGCGACCGCCCAGCTGACGCCGAGGCTGGGCCAGACCCCGGCAAAGAGCGGGCAGCCGGGCGCACCGCCGCCGGACAGCTGACGCCGAAGAGGCCATGCGCGTCCCCCGCTTCGTTCTCCCGTCCCTCCTCCTCGCCGCCCCGCTCGCGGCGGACCCGATCCCCGTAAAGGTGGCCGTGGTCGTCACCTTCGAGGCCGGGGCGGACCGGGGCGATCGCCCGGGCGAGTTCCAGTACTGGGTGGAGCGCGAGGATTGGACGCGGACGATCGACGTCCCGGGCGTGGACCACAAGGTCCTCACCGACGGCAACGGCACGATCGGCGTCGTTTCCGGGACCACGGTGCGCTCCTCGAACCAGATCATGGCGCTCGTCCTGAGCGGCATGTTCGATTTCTCGAGGACGTACTGGCTTGTCAACGGCATCGCCGGGGTGAACCCGTCGGTGGCCTCGATCGGAAGCGCCGCGTGGGCGCACTACGTGATCGACGGCGACATCGCCTATGAGATCGACGCCCGCGAGGCGGACCCGGCGTGGCCCTATGCGGTCGTGCCGATCGGATCGAAGGTGCCCAACCAAAAGCCCGAGCGCGAGGGATGGGAGCCGCAGGTCATGGCCTACCGGCTCAACCCGGCACTGGTCGACTGGGCCTTCGCCCTCACGAAGGACACGCAGATCTCCGACTCGCAGGCCATGAGGGACTACCGCTCGCTCTACGGCGGATACCCGAACGCCCAGAGGCCCCCGTTCGTCCTCTTCGGCGAGACCCTTGGCTGCTGCCGCTACTGGCACGGGGGCGCCATGACCCACTGGGCGTCCGATTGGACGCGCCTATGGACCGGCGGGAAGGGGGAGTTCGCCATGTCCGACATGGAGGACCAGGGCATCGCGACCGCGCTCAGCCGGCTCTCGAAGATGGGCCGGGTGGATTTCCAGCGGGTCATGTTCCTGAGGACCGCGAGCAACTACTGCATGCAGGCCCCGAACCAGGACGTGAACAAGAGCCTGCACGCGGAATACGCGGGCTACCTGCCCTCGCTCGAGGCCGCCTACCGGGTGGGAAGCCGCGTGACCCACGAGCTCGCGGCGAACTGGGCCGCCTACCGCGAGCTGCCCCCGTTCCCGAAGTGAGGCGCCCCATGGCCGACGCGACGATCAGGGACGAGCCCCCTCCGGCGACCCAGAAGAAGCCGACCTATCCCGTCAGCCCGGGCCTGCGCGGCTACCTGCGCACGTACAAGCGGGAGCGGGACCTGCCGGTCACCTACGAGCGCCTTCGCGGCTTCAGCGAGGTGGTCCCGCTCACGGACGCCGACGGCAAGCCGACCCTCTGGGACACGGTGATCTACGACGGGGAGGAGATGCGCGCCCTCAACGAGGCGCTCAAGGAGGTCTACGCCGTCCTCAAGGTCAACGGCGACATGTCGGTCGTCCAGCACCTCTACGCGGACCGCGTGGACTTCTGCACGTTCGGCAACTCGATGCCCTTCCGGATCCGGATCGTCAACGCGTACAACGACAACCAGGACTACTTCTACGTGAAGAAGGCCGACGCGTCGCGGATCTACGGCCTCGAGCTTGAGCACCTGCTCTCCCCGAACCGCCTCAATTTCCTCACCCACGGGGCCACGCTCATCGAGGAGCACGTGGCCGGGATCCCCGGGGACATCTTCATCAAGAGCTGGCTCAACCGCCCGGAGTTGAGTCCGATCCGGGTCGCCAAGGAGCTCGTGAAGTTCAACGAGCGCTGCTTCGTGAGGCTTCTCGGCGACATGCGCTCCTACAACTTCGTGTTCGTCGTCACGCCGGACTTCGAGGACGTCCAGGTGCGCATCCGGGCGATGGACTTCGACCAGCAGAGCTACAACGGCCGCCGCAACTTCTACAGGCCGCAGTTCTTCAAGGAGAACGCCGCGTTCGCGCTCTACTGCATCAAGGTTCTCCACGTCGAGACCGCGAACCAGTACCTGCGCGAGGAGCACACGCTCATGCTCCAGCGCGCGGAGCTTGCGGCCAGCCGGCTCGGCCTTCTCCTTGACGAGATGGAGCGCGACCCGATATCCCCGCCCGAGAAGGTGCACCAGCTGCGCGAGTCGCTGGCCGAGCACTACGGCCGGCCGGACTACAGGAGCTGCGAGTCGATGGGGGCCCTCGTGCGGGAGAACCTCGAGTCCATCCGCCGCCACGTGGGCCGGCCCGCGCTCTCCGAGCTTGTCCCGCACATAAGATGATCACGATACGGCTTTCCCTTCTCCTGTGCTCCGCCGCGCTCCTCGGCCTCGCGCCCGGATGCGACAGCAACCCCAACCGGGTCCCGAGGACGACGCAGACCGTCTCACTGTCGCCCGACCGCGCCGCGCAGAGCGTGACGATCCCGCTGGTGTCCGCGATCCGCGTCGTCCTGCCGGGGCCCGAGCCCTGGACAAACCTCGCGTGGGAGATCGGCTCGAACAACACCCGGGTCCTGGAGCAGATGGGCCCTCTGAGGGTGGTGCCGGCTTCGGCGGCCCCGGGCTCCGCCCAGACAACCGCCACCTCGTTCTATGCGCTGAAACCCGGCAGGAGCGTCCTGCGCTTCTTCCTGGTGCGCCCCAATGAGTCGGAGGCGGTTCCCGCCGCATCGTGCACGCTCACAGTCGTGGTCGAGGATTGACATCCTCCCGGCCCTGAAGGGCCGGGTTTCCTCGGGGTCGCGCGATGACCGCCCGTCAATTCATCCAGTAACCCGACTTCCCGGCCCCGATCTCCTCGGTGGCCTGCGCCTCCTCGGGCGGAAGCTCCTCAAGCGGCGCGAACCGCTCGGACGAAAACCCGAGCTCCTGCTTGCCGACGTGGAAGGGGTCCGGGGGGTTGACAAGCTCCTCGAGGAGGAGCCCGACCGTGGCGGAGTCGCCGCCCCTCACGATCCTCTCGCGTCCGAGAAACACCTCCCGGATGGTGTAGGTCTTCCCCTTGACCGGGAGCTGTTTGTAGACCGCCTTCACGAACTCGATGAAGGTGTCGTTCACGCAGACGACTTTCTGGCCCTTGATCACTCGATCCTTCCCTCGTCGAAGTCGATCAGGTCGGGCACGCTCCGGATGTCGTCAGCCCGGTCGGCGCACCCCATCGCGGTCAGCGCCTCCTTGAGGAACTCGCGGCCGGCGGCCGTCATCCCCTTCTGGACCAGGTCCCGGTTCCATTTGGCGGCGCGCACTTCGGCGGGCAGGAGCCGCGCGAGGCCGCGCTCGATCTCCTCGTCGCTAGAGGCCGCGCGGACGACCTGCTCGACCGCGGACGGGTCGATCCCCAAGTGCAGGCACAGGAACCGGTCGAGCCCCCGCTTGAAGTTCTTCGCGTAGCTCGCGGGCAGCGCGCCGTGCTCCTTCACGTACTTGCACTTCGCGATGAACCGGGGGAGGTACAGGAGCCCCGTCCCGGGGTGGGAGGCGTAGGGCGAGGGGAGGCAGGTGAGGACTTCCCCGGTGGATCCGGGGATCGGCTTTGACGGCATCGGGAAGAACCGGGTATACCCATGAACTCGCCATGGACAAGGTTGCCCTTACCCGTTCGATCATCTCCCAGCTCGAGGCCGAGCTCGCCCTTCAGACCGGGGCGGCGCTCGATTCGAGGGAGGAGGCGACGGACGAGGAGAGCCGGGCCGAGGACAAGTACGACATGCGCAGCCAGAGCGCGGCCTACCTCGCGGCCGGCCAGGCCAGGCTGGCCTCCGAGATTGCCGGGGCGATCGCGGCTTGGAAGACGCTGACACTCAGGGTCTTCGGTCCTGGGGACGAGATAGCGGCCGGGGCCCTGGTGATGCTCGAGTCGAAGGGTGGCCTTGCCGCCTTCCTCGTGGGTCCCCATTCCGGCGGCCTCGAGGCGCGCGATGGGAATTCGGCCGCCACGGTGGTGACCGGGGCGTCGCCCCTCGGCCGGCAGCTCGTGGGCCGGCGGGTGGGGGACGTTGTCCAGATCGCGGACCGCCTGGGGCCGGTTCTCCAGCGGGTCGTGTCGGTGGAGTGAGGCCCATGCCGATGGCCCGCGGCGCCGTGGCGCACGGCCCGGGTCCCGTGTGGAGCGGGCCGCGCCGGACCCGCCGCGCGATCCAGGGCCTGCTTAGGGCAGGTCGGTCTGGCCCATCAGGTAGCGGTCGCACTCGCGCGCGGCGCCGCGGCCCTCGTTGATCGCCCAGACGACGAGGCTCTGGCCGCGGCGGCAGTCCCCCGCGGCGAACACCCCCGGAATGCTAGTCGAATACTTCTCGAACTCGGCCTTGACGTTGCTGCGCGCGTCGCACGCGACGCCGATCTCCTTGAGCATCGCCTGCTCGGGCCCGAGGAACCCCATCGCGAGCAGGACAAGCTGCGCGGGGATAACCTTCTCGGTGCCGGCCTGCTCGACGGGTGTGAACTGACCCTTGTCGTTCCTGTCCCACTTCACCTGGACAATGACCAAGTCCTTCACGCGCTCCCCGGCGTCGGCCCCGAACTTCTTGACGGTAGTGAGGTAGATGCGCGGGTCGGCGCCGAACCTCGCGGCCGCCTCCTCCTGGCCGTAGTCCATCTTGTAGACCTTGGGCCACTCGGGCCACGGGTTGTCGGCGGCGCGCTCGAGCGGCGGCTTGGGCAGGATCTCGATCTGCACCAGGCTGCGGCAGCCGTGGCGCATCGCCGTCCCGACGCAGTCGGTCCCCGTGTCGCCGCCCCCGATGACGACGACATCCTTGCCGCGGGCATGGAGGGGCGTATTGTCCGCGTTCCCGGCGAGCACGGCCGCCGTGTTCGCGGACAGGAACTCCATCGCGAAGTGGACCCCGGGGAGCCCGCGGCCCTCGACCGGCAGGTCGCGCGGCTGCGTCGCCCCGGTGCAGATCACGGTCGCGTCAAACTCCTTCAGGAAGATCTGGGGCTCGACGTTGTCCCCGACGTTCGCGTTGCAGATGAACTTCACACCCTCCTGCTCCATGAGGCGGATCCGGCGCAGGACGACCTCCTTCTTGTCGAGCTTCATGTTCGGGATGCCGTACATGAGGAGCCCGCCCGGAAGATCGGCGCGCTCGAAGACCGTCACGGTGTGGCCGGCGTGGTTGAGCTGCGCGGCCGCGGAGAGCCCGGCGGGCCCGGACCCGATGATCGCGACCCTCTTGCCGGTGCGGACCTGGGGGGCCTCGGGCACGACCCAGCCCTCGCTCCACCCGCGGTCGGTGATCGCGCACTCGATGTTCTTGATCGTGACCGGGCTGCTGTTGATGCCGAGGACGCACGATCCCTCGCACGGGGCCGGGCAGACCCTGCCCGTGAACTCGGGAAAGTTGTTGGTCCGGTGGAGGCGCTCGAGCGCCTCGTGCCAGAGGCCCCGGTAGACGAGGTCGTTCCACTCCGGGATCAGGTTGTTGATGGGGCAGCCCGACGCCATGCCGCTCAGCAGCTTGCCGGTGTGGCAGAACGGGACGCCGCAGTCCATGCAGCGGGCGCCCTGCTGGCGGAGCTTGTCCTCCCCAATGTGGTGGTGGAACTCCGTCCAGTCGCCCACGCGCGCGAGCGGCGGCCTGTCCGCGGGCTGCTCCCGCAGATATTCAAGAAATCCGGTTGGTTTGCCCATCGTGCTTGGTCGGGGGTGTTGAGCTGAAGGAAATCAGTTGCCGCCGACCCGCGAGAGGTCGCGCGCGTTCTCCTCGAAGGCGGCCATGACCGCCTCGTCGCCGGTCAGGCCCTGCCCGTGTGCGCGCTGGATGCACGCCAGCATGCGCTGGTAGTCGTTCGGCATGACCCGCACGAAGAGCGGGACCATCTTCTCCCAGTTGTCGAGGACGTGGCGCGCGCGCGCGCTTTGCGTGTAGGCCGCGTGCCTCTCGACCAGCGCGCGCACCTCGGCGATCTCCTCCGGTGACTCGAGCTTGCCGGTCCCCACCATCTGCCGGTTGACGCGGGCCGGGAACTCACCGCGCTCGTCAAGGACGTAGGCGATGCCGCCGGACATGCCGGCGGCGAAGTTGCGGCCCGTCGGCCCCAGCACGACGACGCGCCCGCCCGTCATGTACTCGCAGCCGTGGTCGCCCACGGCCTCGACGACCGCGTTCACGCCGCTGTTGCGGACGCAGAAGCGCTCGCCCGCGACGCCGCGGATGTAGGCCTCGCCGCTCGTGGCCCCGTAGAACGCCACGTTGCCGATGATGATGTTCTCCTCCGGGACGAACGTCGCCTTCGAGGACGGGTAGACGGCGATCTTGCCGCCCGATAGCCCCTTGCCGACGTAGTCGTTGGCGTCGCCTTCGAGGAGAAACGTCATGCCCCGCGGCATGAACGCCCCGAAGCTCTGGCCGGCGGAGCCCGTGAACTGGATGCGGATCGTGTCGTCCGGGAGGCCCGCCGCGCCCCACTTCTTGGTCAGCTCGCCGCCGGTGATGGTCCCGACGACGCGGTGGATGTTGTGGATGGGCAGCTGCGCCACGACCTTCTCGCCCCGCTCGATCGCGGGGCGGCAGATCTCGAGGAGCGTCGTCACGTCGAGCGACCTGTCGAGCGAGTGGTCCTGAGGGATCTGGCAGAAGCGCCCGACGTCCTCGTCCATGTCGGGCTGGTAGAGGATCTTGCTGAAATCGAGGCCCTTCGCCTTCCAGTGCTGGACGGCCTTCCTCCCCTCGAGGCGGTCCACGTGGCCGACCATCTCCTCGATCGTGCGGAAGCCGAGCTGGGCCATGATCTGGCGGGCGTCCTCCGCGATGAAGCGCATGAAGTTCACGACGTGCTCCGGCTTTCCCGTGTACTTCGCCCGGAGCTCCGGGTTCTGGGTCGCGACCCCCGCCGGGCAGGTGTTCAGGTGGCAGACGCGCATCATGATGCAGCCGGTGGCGACAAGCGGCGCGGTGGCGAAGCCGAACTCCTCGGCGCCGAGGAGCGCCGCGATGACGACGTCGCGCCCGGTCTTCAGCTGGCCGTCCGTCTCGACCGCGATGCGGCTCCGGAGATTATTGAGGACCAGGGTCTGGTGGGTCTCCGCGAGGCCGAGCTCCCAGGGAAGGCCGGCGTGGGTGATGGAGGTCTGGGGCGAGGCGCCGGTGCCCCCGTCGTAGCCGCTGATGAGGACGACGTCGGCGTGCGCCTTGGCGACGCCGGCCGCGATCGTCCCGACGCCGACCTCGGCGACCAACTTCACGCTGATGCGCGCGTCGCGGTTGCCGTTCTTCAGGTCGTGGATCAGCTCGGCCAGGTCCTCGATCGAGTAGATGTCGTGGTGCGGCGGGGGGGAGATGAGGCCGACGCCCGCGGTCGTCAGCCGGGTCTTCGCGATCGGGGGATAGACCTTGCTGCCCGGCAGCTGCCCGCCCTCCCCGGGCTTCGCGCCCTGGGCCATCTTGATCTGGAGCTCGCGGGCGTTGACCAAGTACTCGCTCGTCACCCCGAAGCGGCCGGAGGCAACCTGCTTGATCGCGGAGTTCTTGGAGTCCCCGTTCGCCTCGGGCTTGTAGCGGGCCGGATCCTCGCCGCCCTCGCCGGTGTTGCTCTTGCCCCCGAGGCGGTTCATGGCGATCGCGAGCGTCTCGTGCGCCTCCTTGCTGATGGAGCCGTAGGACATCGCCCCGGTCTTGAACCGCTTGACGATGCTCTCCACGGGCTCTACCTCCTCGATCGGCACCGGGGTCGAGGGCTTGAAGTCCAGCAGGCCCCGCAGCGTGCAGGCGTTGACGGACTGGTCGTTGACCAGGCTCGCGTACTCCTGGAACACCTTGAAGCTGCCGGTGCGCACCGCCTTCTGAAGGCGGTGGATCGACTCGGGCGTGAACAGGTGCTGCTCGCCGTCGTTGCGCCATTGGTACTGGCCGCCGGACGGCAGCACGTGGCCGTTGACCGGCCGAGGCGGGAACGCTGCGTGGTGGCGCATGAGCACCTCCTGGGCGATCACGTCGAGCCCGATGCCGCCCACCCGCGACGGCGTCCAGGTGAAGTAATGGTCGATAACGTCCTGGCGAAGGCCGAGCGCCTCGAAGACCTGGGCCCCGCGGTAGCTCTGGATGGCCGAGATGCCCATCTTCGACATGACCTTGATGACCCCCTTCGTGGCCGCCTTGACGAAGTTCTTGCAGGCGGACTTGTGGTCGATCTTCACCAGCAGGCCCTCCCGGATCATGTCGTCGATGGTCTCGAAGGCGACGTAGGGGTTGATCACGCTGCAGCCGTAGCCGATCAGCAGCGAGAAATGGTGCACCTCGCGCGCCTCGCCGGTCTCAAGGGCGAGGCTGACCCGGGTGCGCAGGCCCTCGCGGATCAGGTAGTGGTGCAGCCCGGCGACCGCCAGGAGGGCGGGCACCGGCGCAAAGTCCTTGTTCACGCCGCGGTCGCTCAGGATGATGAGGTTGATCTCCTCCTCCTCGATCATGCGCCGCGCCATGACGGAGAGCTCCTCGAGCGACTTGGCGAGGCCCTTCTCCCCGCGGGTCACCCGGAAGAGGATCGGCAGCACCCCGACCTTGAGGCCGGGCAGGTTCTGCCGCCGGATCTTGGCAAACTCCTCGTTCGTGATGATGGGCCACTTGAGCTCCACGCGGCGGCAGGCGGACGGCTGGGGGTTGAGCAGGTTGCCCTCGGAGCCGAGGCGCGTCTCGGCGCCGATGATGATCTCCTCGCGGATGCAGTCGATCGGCGGGTTGGTGACCTGGGCGAAGAGCTGCTTGAAGTAGTCGTAGAGGAGGCGCGGCCGCTTGGAGAGCACCGCGAGCGCGGCGTCGTTGCCCATGGAGCCCACGGCCTCGACGCCGTCGCGGGCCATGGGCGTCAGGATGATGCGCTCATCCTCGTTCGTGTAGCCGAACGCGATCTGGCGCTGCAGGAGCGTCCTGTGGTCGGGCAGCGGCAGCTCCGGGGCGTCGGGGATGTCGCTCAGGTGGACCAGGTGCTCGTTCAACCACCGGCGGTACGGGCGCTCCGAGCAGATCTTCCTCTTGATCTCCTCGTCCTCGATGATCCGCCCCTGCTCGGTGTCGACGAGGAACATGCGTCCGGGCTGGAGGCGGCCCTTCCTCAAGACGTTCTCCGGCGGGATGTCGAGCACCCCGGCCTCGGACGCCATGATGACCAGGTCGTCCTTGGTCACGTAGTAGCGGGAGGGCCGCAGCCCGTTGCGGTCGAGGACGGCACCGATCTGGACGCCGTCCGTGAAGGCGATGGAGGCGGGCCCGTCCCAGGGCTCCATGAGGCAGGAGTGGTACTGGTAGAACGCCCGGCGGTCGTCGTTCATGTCCTCGTTGTTGGACCAGGGCTCCGGGATCATCATCATCATCGCGTGCGCCGGCGAGCGGCCCGCGAGGATCAGCAGCTCGAACGTGTTGTCGAACATCGACGAGTCGCTGCCGTTCGGGTTGACGATCGGAAGGATCTTCTTGGTGTCGTCCCCGAACAGCTCGGACTCGAAGAGCGCCTCGCGCGCGTGCATCCAGTTGATGTTGCCCCGCAGGGTGTTGATCTCGCCGTTGTGGGCGATGTAGCGGTACGGATGCGCGCGGTCCCAGCTCGGGAAGGTGTTCGTGCTGAAGCGCGAGTGGACGAGCGCGAGCGCCGTCGCCATCGCGGGGTTCTTCAGGTCGGTGAAGTAGTTGTCGAGCTGCTCGGTGAGCAGCATGCCCTTGTAGACGAGGGTCTTGAAGGACAGGCTCGCCACGTACCAGTACTCGGCGCCGTCCATGGTCGACGCGCGGATCTCGTTATAGGCGTGCTTGCGGATGACAAAGAGCTTCCGCTCGAACGCCATCGGGTCGGGCGTCCCGGGTCCCCGCCCGACGAACACCTGGCGGATCGTCGGCTCGCAGGACCTGGCGGTTTCGCCGAGCGACGAGCTGTCGACCGGCACGGTCCTCCAGCCGAGGACCGTCTGCCCCTCGGCCTGGATGATCTGCTCGAAGCGCTCCTCGAGGCGGCGCCGCTTGATCCGGTCGCGCGGCAGGAAGACGTGCCCGCACCCGTACTCGCCGGGCTCGGGAAGGGTGATGCGGACCTTCTTGCAGGCCTCCTTCAGGAAGGCGTGCGGCATCTGAATCAGGACACCGGCGCCGTCGCCGGTGTTGGCCTCCGAGCCGGCCGCGCCGCGGTGGTCGAGGTTCTTCAGGATCTGGATAGCCTGCTTCAAGATCTGGTTCGACTTGCGGCCCTTCATGTCGACGACGAAGCCGACGCCGCACGCGTCGTGCTCGAACCACGGGTCGTAGAGCCCCTGCTTCGGGGGCGCACTGAGCGTCCGGCGCCCGGTCTTGCGGGCGCTGTCAGGTCTGTTGGGCATTGCGGGAGGGCGGGATGTTCAAACTCGGAGCATTCTTTGAGCCAGATTGCGTTTCAGGGGACTGCGTTCGTCGGCGTGGGCGCAAAAAAAGCCGGTCCTTCTTCGTGAGAGCCGGCCTTGAGCGAACGTTGCTTGTTCAAGTCAGGACTCTCATCAGAAGAAGCGGATCGTTTTGGTCGCCATCTTGGCGTGATCCTCGTCGGAGCAGCCCGAATTGGTCGGCACGCCCGCCGAGACGTCGGTGGGTTTGACCAGATCGTTGCTCAGCAGGTAGTTCTCGACCTCCTCGCCGGACACGTCAGCGAGCATCACGCCGTCAATCTCCACGCAGGGGGACAGGGGCTGCCCCGACTTGCGGACCATCTCAGCATAGCTCGCGCGGTCCTCGATGATGTCGATGTCATCGTAGGCAAGCCCGTACTTGCGGAGGGTGGCGCGGACGCCGTTGGACCAACCGCAGGACGGCTTGAGATAGGCTTTGATTGTCATTCTGGAAGTATAGGCTCGGACAGAGCTAGCGGCAAGGTATAGGGCTCGAATTGCAGCTATCAAGCATCGTCTTGGCTTTTTTTGCGGGGTTTTTACCTGCGGCGGACGCCGGTTCGGGCGCTTGCAGTCAGCGGCTGGGCCCGTTCACTTGCCCCACCATGACCAAGGTCGTCCTGCTGCTCATCGGGTCCAACGTATTCATGACCGTCGCCTGGTACGGCCACCTGAAGCTGAAGTGGCTCGAGGGCCGCCCCCTGATCGTCGCCATCCTTGTTGCGTGGGGGGTCGCCTTCTTCGAGTACTGCCTGCAGGTTCCCGCGAACCGCATGGGCTACTTCTCCGGCGAGTTTAGCGGCTACCAGCTGAAGATCATCCAGGAGGTGATCACGCTGCTCGTGTTCATCGTGTTCGCCTGGCTCGTCCTGAAGGAGCGCCTCACGTGGAACTACGCGGTCAGCTTCCTGTGCATGATGCTCGCCGTGTACTTCGCCACGGCGTTCAAGGCCACGGTCCCTCGTTAGCCCCGAACGAACACTCGACGGTGGAGGGGGCTTCGTGGTAAGTCTCGGCCGCGATGCCGAAAAATAACCCCCCCCAGTTTTTCAACGTTCCCCGCATCCGGTTCGAGGGCGCGAAGTCCACGAATCCCCTGGCCTTCAGGCACTACGACCCGTCCGAGGTCATCGACGGCGTCTCGCTGAAGGATCACATGCGCTTCTCGATCGCCTACTGGCACTCCTTCCGCGGCTTGGGCGGCGACCCATTCGGCCCGGGAACGATCCGGCGGCCGTGGGAGGAGGGGAAGGATGCGATCTCGGTGGCGAAGCGCCGGATGGACGCTGCCTTCGAGTTCTTCACGAAGATCGAGGCGCCGTTCTGGTGCTTCCACGACAGGGACATCGCCCCGGATGGCGCGACGCTTGCCGAGTCGAACCGCAACCTGGACAAGCTGGTCGCCCACGCGAAGGCGCTCCAGAATGCGACGGGGGTGCGGCTCCTCTGGGGCACGGCCAACCTTTTCTCAAACCCCAGGTACATGTGCGGTGCGGCGACCAACCCCGACGCGCACGTGTTCGCCTACGCCGCGGCGCAGGTGAAGAAGGCGCTCGAGGTCACCCTTGAGCTCGGGGGCGACGGCTACACGTTCTGGGGCGGGCGCGAGGGCTACGAGACGCTGCTCAACACGAACCTCAAGAGGGAGCAGGAGCACCTCGCCCGGTTTCTCCACATGGCGGTCGACTACGCCAGGCAGATCGGCTTCAAGGGGCAGTTCTACATCGAGCCGAAGCCCAAGGAGCCGACGAAGCACCAGTACGACTTCGACGTAGCGAGCGGCATCGCCTTCCTGCGCACCTTCGGGCTCGAGAAGCACCTGAAGTTCAACATCGAGACGAACCACGCGACGCTGGCCGGCCACACGTTCCAGCACGAGATCGAGGTCGCGGCGTCGCAGGGGCTCCTGGGATCGGTCGACGCGAACGCGGGCGACACCCTCCTCGGCTGGGACACGGACCAGTTCAACACGGACGTGAAGGAGATCACGCTCGCCATGGTCCCGATCCTGCGCGCCGGGGGCCTCGGCAAGGGCGGGTTCAACTTTGACGCCAAGCTGCGCCGCCCGTCCATCGACCCGGAGGACCTCTTCTACGCGCACATCGGCGGCATGGACACCTTCGCCCTCGCCTTCAAGACCGCCCGGCGGATCCTCAATGACGGCGCGTTCGATGGCTTCCTCGCCGACCGCTACGCAAGCTACGACTCGGGCTTCGGAAGGGAGATAGAGAAGGGCGCTGTCGGTTTCCGCGAGCTGGAGAAGCTGGTTCTCACGAAGCTCGGCGAGCCCTCGCCGAGGAGCGGGAGGCAGGAGTATCTCGAGAACATGCTCAACCGGTACGTGACCGGGGGCTAAACCGCCATGAGCCTCTACGTCGGCGTCGACAGCGGCACCCAGAGCGTCAAGGCCGTGGCGCTCGACCTGGAGACCGGGCGGGTCGTCGCTGAGGCGCGCGCGCAGCACCACCTGATCGCGGGCCTTCCCGCCGGCCACATGGAGCAGCACCCCGAGGAGTGGGCGGCGGCGATGGACGCGGCGATCGGCGAGGTTGCGTCTAGGATCGACCGCTCGCGGGTGCGCGGCATCGGCGTCTCGGGCCAGCAACACGGGTTCGTGCCCCTGGACGAGAAGGGCCGGGTCATCCGCCCCGCGAAGCTCTGGTGCGACACGAGCACGCACGCCGAGTGCGCGGTCCTGACCCGCGGGCTGGGCGGCCTGGCGGCCGTCATCCGCAGGACGGGGCTCCCGTTCCTGCCGGGCTACACGGCGCCCAAGGTGCTCTGGCTCAAGCGGCACGAGCCCGGGAACTTTAGGCGCCTGCGCCACATCCTTCTCCCGCACGACTACCTCAATTTCCACCTCACGGGGAACTACTTCATGGAGTTCGGGGACGCCTCCGGGACGGGATTCCTGGACGTGAGGAGGCGCGCGTGGTCGCAGGCCGCGATGGACGCCGTCGACGGCCGGGTGGCCGGGTGCCTGCCCGCGCTTTCGCCGTCGCACGAGGCGTGCGGCGTCCTGCGCCCGGAGATCGTCGGGCGCTACGGCTTCCCCAAGGGGACGATCGTCAGCGCGGGGGGCGGCGACAACATGATGGGGGCGATCGGGACGGGCAACGTCGTCCCGGGCGCCGTGACCGCGAGCTTCGGCACGAGCGGGACCATCTACGCCTTCTCGCGCAAGCCGGTCGTGGACCCGTCCGGTGAGATCGCGGCGTTCTGCTCGTCGACCGGGGGCTGGCTGCCGCTTCTGTGCACGATGAACGTGACCGGCGTCACGGAGCAGGTCCGCGCCCTCTTCGGGTGGAGCCTGGCGGACCTTGAGCGCGCAGCGGCGGGGGCGCCCGCCGGCTCGGACGGGCTCACGCTGCTTCCCTACCTGGACGGCGAGCGCACGCCCAACCTGCCGAGGGGCGCCGGGGTCTATTTCGGTCTCGACCGCAGGACGCTCGCGCAGGGCCACCTCGCGCGCGCCGCGATCGAGGGCGCGACGCTCGGGATGAACTACGGCCTGCGCCGGCTTTCAGCCCTCAGCATCAGGCCGAGGGAGATCCGGCTCACCGGCGGCGGCGCGCGGTCGGCGCTCTGGCGCCAGGTCGCCGCGGATGTGTTCGCGGTCCCGGTGGTCGCGATGGCGCAGGACGAGAGCGCCGCCCTGGGCGGCGCCCTGCAGGCGGCCTGGTGCGACTCCCCGGGCCGCGGCTCCGGCCTGGCGCTTGCCGAGCTCTGCGCCCGGAGCGTCTCGGTCGACGAATCGACGCGCTGCGCGCCGGACCGCAAGCGGGCGGCGCTCTACAGGAAGCGCCAGCGTTTCCACGACCGGCTCTGCCGCGACCTGCGGGGCGCCTTTGAGGCGCGCTGAGGGGGCAGGGTGGAGGAAAGCCCCATGTGCGTCCGCTACACCCTCCACAAGACCGACGCGGCGCTCGGCGCGATCTCGAAGGCGCTCGGCGTCCTCTTGGGGACGCCGGACTGGGCCGTCCCGCGCTTCAACGTGTCGCTTACGAGCACGATGCCCGTGGTGGCGCTAGCCGGGGGCGCTCCCGCCGTCCGCCCGATGCGCTGGGGGCTCGTGCCGGAGCGGGAGCGCGCGAGCCCGAACCCCCGCCTCCTTGCCAACGCGCGGGCCGAGACTGCGGCCAGGATGCCGGCGTTCCGCAAGGGTGTCGCCGCCAGGCGATGCCTCGTTCCCGCGAACGGGTTCTATGAATGGAAGGAGAAGGGCGGCGTCAAATGGCCGCATCTTTTCACGCTTGCGGGCGAGGAGCCCTTTGCGTTCGCCGGGATTTGGGACCCGGCGGGCGAAGGCCTGCCGGAGACCTACTGCATCCTGACGACCGACCCCAACGAGCTTGTGGCGCAGGTGCACACCCGGATGCCCGTCATCATGTTGCCGGAGACGATGCCGCGGTGGCTCGGGGATCGGCCCCTTGAGGAGGACGAGCTCAAGCGCCTCGTTCGCCCGATCGATGCCGCGCGAATGGCGTCTAGGCCTGTGAGCCGATTCGTAAGCAACAGCCGGAACGAGGGGCCGGAGTGCCTTGCACCGCCGGCTGGCCTGAATCCCGAGCCTGAGCTCGATTTCGGCTAGCTAAGGAGCACGGCGACCATTTGGGTTTTTCTTGGGAATAGATGTTTTCATATAATTAAATGTTTAAGTTGACATATGATTATAATTATCAACTTATACGTTTATTAATAGACGACAATTTCAGGTTTTAAGTTTAAAACATCTCTCTGAGCAACTTACCTCCCGGAAGCCTGTTTGGGAGCTGCAGAATCCCTCCGGCGGCTGGCTGAGGGCGCTCCGACAAGCTCTGGGTTTTAGCCTTAAGTCAGTCGCCAGGCGGCTAAAGCTGTCTCCACAGTCGATTCATCAATTTGAAAAGTCCGAAGCTGTTGGCTCCATAAGTCTCAGGCAGCTCGAGGCAGTGGCGGGCGCCATGGGGTGCCGGGTCGTCTATGCCATTGTGCCGCGCCGAGGGACTCTCGAAGAGCTGGCCAACGCTGAAAGGCACGAGGCGCTCCAAGCCGTGCAGCACTCCATGTCGCTTGAGGGCCAAGCCGTTGAACATCCTGAGAAACTACCGTGATCCGGGGCTTGGGGGAATGGCAGACCCATTCCGCGCGCATCTTGGCGACATCCTCCTGACCGATGACGAGAAGCGGGGGCTCATCCCGAGCATCTCGACCCAGCGCGAGCTCAATGAGTTCGAGTTTTCCAATATCATGTCCGCGCGGGATTGGGCGCTGAGCCTGCGGCGGCTCAACAAGGCGGAGATCCTCAACGTCTCCTACCTACTCGAGCTCCATCGGCGTATGTTCAACGCGACATGGCGTTGGGCGGGACATTTCCGGACAACAGAGAAGAACATAGGCGTTGAGCCGCACCGTATCGGCCCTGACGTGGCCAGCCTGCTTGGAGACACGCAATACTGGATCGAAAACCGCGTGTATCCTGCAGACGAAATCGCGCTGCGATTCCATCATCGCCTGGTCGGCATCCATCCCTTTCCTAACGGAAATGGCAGGCACGCGAGGCTCGCTGCCGACATTCTTGCCCTGAAACAAGGCCGGCCGGCATTTCCATGGGGGTCAGGAACGGCGGAGCCGGCAAACGTGAGGCAGGCATACCTGGGTGCCCTGCGTCGCGCGGACAACCAGGACTACCAAGCCCTCTTCCAGTTCGCGCGGTCGCGGAAGCCCTAGCGGCTGGAGGCCCTCCGGGCCAGGTACTCCCGGGCCGAGTCGAGCTTTGCCCGCTCCTTCGGCGTCAGGCTCGCCATCCCCGACTGCGCGATCTTGTCTAGGAGTGCGTCAATCTCGGCCATCGGCTTGCCCTTTGCGGGGCTTGCGAACGGATTTCGGCTAGCCTTGGGCATGGGCTCCTCGTCGGACCCCTTCGGGAGCGCAAACTGCCCGATTCGCGGGAGCTCAAGCATCCCCTGCTGGTGGCGAATGAACGCAAAGGCAAAGGCGACCGTGGCCCAGAGCGAGAGGAGCCCGAGCCAGTCGCGGCCGGCAAGCTCCATCAGCGAGCATATGCCGACCAGGATCGCCGCCACCCACTTCGCCATCAACCCGAAGAACATCATGGCGCCGGGATAGAGCGTCGCGAAGGCGACGAAGAGGGCGAACGCTCCGACCTCGCCCGCGAGCTGCGTCGGAATCCAGATGCTGAGCAGCGTGAAGAGCAGCGGGGGCAGGAGGTAGATGCAGCAGTAGAATCCTAAGAACTTCCCGCGACCCAGGAACTTCTCCACCTCCCGGCCGAACGAGGCAATCATGGCTATGTTGATCACGAACCAGAGGCTCGGCGGGTTCCACAGCCCGTAGGTGGCGACGCGCCACACCTCACCCTTGAGGACATCAGCGCCGTAGAACGGGAGCCACGAGACGAGATGCGTGTCCCCGAGGAACAGGGCGATCGAGGTGGCGACCATCGACAGGGTGAAGACGAGCGCCAGGAAATACGCCGCATACACGGGGTATCCGCGCAGCCACATGACCGGCTGTTGTTCATCCTGGGTGCCAAATTCGTTCACGGTTTCGGGGTACGGAAAATGGCCGCGACGGCAGCGGCCCGCAAGCGGGGAAGGGTCTTTTTGCAGGCGCAGCCCCGGTATTGACACGCAACTTACGCGGGATGCGCGGCATGCGAGCGGCTGCGCCCGCGCAGCGGAAGGCCGTACCGCCCCGGCTAATCGATGTGCGCGAGTGGAACCTCGTAGACCTCGGCCAGCGCGATGCCGGTTGTGTCGGCGACCCCCGAGACCTCGATCGTGTAGGCCCCTGCGGGCAAGCTGACCAGCTGGGCGCTGTCGGAGCTTCCCGCCACCAGAGGGAAGGCCCCCACGGCGACCGCCGTGCTCGCGAGCACCGCCGGATTTGAGCTGTTGCCCCAGCCGGTGTTGGAGGCGATCACCTTCCCCGAGGCGTCAAAGACCCGCAGGACCGGCTGCGCCAGCCCGCCGGAGACGCCAAACTGGGCGAGAGCAGGGCCGTCGGCGCGCACCAGCAGCTGCTCGGCGCCTGCGCCTGCGACCACGACCCCCGGGATGATGATGTTGGCCCCGGTCCCCGCCTGGGCCCGGGTCGATATGTTGATAAGGCGGGTCCCGCTCGACGATACCTCATAGACCTCAGCCAGCGCGATGCCGGTCGTACTGTTCACGCCGGAGACCTGCACGGTGTACGCGCCCGCGGGCAGGTTGACAATCAGGGCGCAGTCCGCACTTCCCTGTGCCAGCGCGAACGCCCCGACCGAGGCCGCGACGCCCGCGATCTGGTCCGGACTCACATTGGATCCCCACACCGTGTTGGAGGCGATGAGGTTTCCCGCGCTGTCGAACACCCCGAGGCTCGGCTGCGAGAGGACTCCCGTGACGCCGAACGGGGCCAGTGCGGGGCCGTCCGCGCGAATGAGCAGGGTCTCGACGCCGCTTCCCACGATCACGAACCCCGGAATCAGGATGCCGGCGCCTGTCCCGACCTGCGCGCGGGTCGAGATGTTGACGAGACGAGCTGCGGAGACGCCTGGGGCCACATTCAGGTTGGCTGAGCTGCTGGTTGCTGATCCGGAGGCGTTCGTAACCGTCACCGAATACGAGCCCGCGCCGGAAAGCTGGGCATTGGCCAGGGTGTACGCGGCGCCGGTTGCGCCCGGGATCGCGGAGCCATTGAGGCTCCATTGGTAGGAGAGCGGTGCTCCGCCCGTAGCCGCCACCGAGAAGACCGCGGTCCCCCCCAACGCCACGGTCTGGTCCACCGGCGCCACCTGGATATAGGGCGCCTCGTCGGGGACGCCTTTTCGGATCGTGCCGTTGAGGGTGTCCGCGACGTAGATATTGCCCGAACTGTCCACCGCGATGCCGCCGGCGCCCCCGAATCGCGCCGCGATGCCGGCGCCGTCAGCCGATCCCTGGACGTCGGCCTTTCCGGCGAGCGTGGTGACGACACCCGCGGGCGAGATTCTGCGGACTGTGCAGCCTCCCGTTCGGACCCTTCCACCCCAATCGTCCGTGACGTAGACCATGCCGGACCCGTCGACTGCCACCCCATCGGTCTGCGAGAACTGCGCGGCGCCGCCCGTTCCGTCGGCCGATCCGAAGCGGCCGGCAGTTCCGGCCAGCGTGGTCACGACCCCGGCGGGCGTGACCTTCCGGATAGTGCCGTCGCTGTCCGCGACATAGATGTTGCCGGACCCGTCCACGGCAAGGTTTGAGGGGGAGTTGAATCGCGCCGCACTGCCGGCGCCGTCCGCCGAGCCGCCAACTGCGGCGGCGCCGGCCAGCGTCGTCACGACACCGCCGGGGGTGATCTTCCGAATCGTGTCGTCGTCGGTGGCATAGGCGTTGCCCGACCCGTCGACCGCGATGCCCCAGAGATCGCCAAACCGCGCGGCACTGCCCGTGCCGTCAACCGGGACGGGCGTGGCGCCAAAGGTGTCGGGAACGGCGCCGGCGAGCGTGGTTACCGATCCGGAGGGCGTGACCTTGCGAATCAGGTGGTTCCCTGAATCCGCGACATAGACGTTGCCCGACTTGTCTATCGCGACGCCGATGGGGGCCGAGAACCGCGCCGCTGCGCCGGCGCCATCCGTCGAACCGGAGCTGCCGGCCTTTCCGGCAAACGTGGTTACAACCCCGGCGGGCGTCACCTTTCGAATCGCAAAGTTTGCCGAATCCGCAACATAGACATTGCCCGAACCATCCACGGCAACGTCCTCGGGCCCTGCGAACTGCGCGGCGGCGCCCGTGCCGTCGGCGTACCCCATGCTGCCGCTGGTGGCGCCGGCAAGGGCTGTCACCGCGCCGGCGGTCGAGACCCGCATGACCGCGAAATACCCGTCCGAAAAGAACACGTTTCCTGACGCGTCCACAGCCAGTCCTTCGCCTGCGGCGGAGGTGCCCGTTAGGGCAGCGAAGGTCGTGACCACTCCCGCAGGCGTGACCTTTCGGACCGCGTCGGTGTCCGCGACGAAGAGGTTGCCCGATCCGTCCACCGCCACGGCGCGGGGACCATAAAACCGCGCGGCGTTTCCGGTCCCGTCGGCCGAGCCCTGGGCGCCAGCTGTGCCCGCAAGGGTCGTCACCACGGCGCCGGGTGCGATCTTGCGGATCGTGTTGTTACCGGTGTCGGCAACGTAGACATTCCCAGACCCGTCGACTGCCACGCCCAGGGGATTGGTGAACCGCGCGGCGCCTGCGGTGCCGTCGGCCGAGCCGTAGCTGCCGGCGGTTCCCGCAAGGGTCGTCACCACCCCGCCAGCGGTGATCTTCCGGATCGTGTTGTTATAGGTGTCCGCGACATAGACATTCCCCGATCCGTCGACGGCCACGCCGTTTGGGGAGGAGAACCGCGCCGCAGCCCCCGTGTCGTCCGCCGAGCCGGCGACGGTCGCGGCACCGGCCAGCATCGTGACGACGCCAGCCGGCGTGATCATCCGGATCGTGTTGTTGCCGGTGTCTGAGACATAGACGTTTCCGGACCCGTCCACCGCGACGCCATAGGGGGAGTTGAACTGCGCGGCGCTGCCCGCGCCGTCGGCCGAGCCGCTGTTGCCCGCGTTTCCGGCGAAGGTCGTAACCACGCCGGCGGGCGTCACCTTTCGGATCGTGTCGTTGTCCGTGTCCGCGACGTAGAGGTTGCCCGAGCCGTCGATGGCGACGCCATTGGGGGAATTGAACCGGGCCGCGCCGCCCGTCCCGTCGACGCTGCCCATCGGCGCGTTTCCGGCGAGGGTCGTGATCACATACGGCGTGGCATAGTTGCTTTGTGCAAAAAGCGTGCCGAACGGGGAGAGCATCGATGCGAACAAACAGGCCGATAGACAGAACGTTTTCATCGCCGGAATGGTCTGGGGGTTTAACAGGGGGTAAGGCTAGCCGCAGCGCATTGTCCTTTCTGAGTCAACCGGCCGCGCCTAAGCAGCAGCTGCCGCCACCCTAGGATTGACCTTGCAGAGCCCGAGCGGGCGCCATGGACTTGCGGATGGAACGGAATTGGGTCCCAAGGGGTTACCCATCATGTCGCGCTGTTCTCGGGCCGCCCTTATCACTGTCAATAAAAACGTTAATAGTCGGCCCTTTGGGGTTCCTCTGGGAGACTGCACGGCACAGGCCGCGCCTGCGGGCCAGGATTGGGGCGTTGCCCCATGAGGGGTGTGGACACAGTGAAGGCTAAGCTAGGCAACCCGCCCGGGACACCGATGCTGGCATCTCGGCTGCAGGCGCAGGCCACCACCCTTCCTTCCCTGCCCGGAAAAGATGAATTCCTTGTCTACGCGCCCTTAACGCACATAGACACGTTACGATGAAACCCGTCGAATTCGGATCCTCATTCACGTTCGTCGCCTTCTCCCAGGGGCTCGGCAACGCCACGGAGGGCGAGACACTCCAGGTCTTCGAGCTCCCTGACGGGTTCGTTCTCAATGTCCCCATCTCTGCGCTTGCGGTGACAATCCCCAAGAAGGAGCTCAAGAACCACGTCGTGAAGGGTTCGAAGATGAATCCCCGCTACTTCCTGTTTCAACACGAGCGGCGCCCCGACATTTCGGTGAGCGGATGGATCGAGAAGGCCGACCGCTTCACCTCGACAAGGAAGATCTGGCAGGATGACACGATCCAATGGCAGATCAACGGCCTGCCGGAACCGGACTTGGTGGAGTTCAAGAAGATCGGCGGCTGGGACGCGGTCCTCTACAACCTGAAGATCGCCGATACCGTCCACTCGAACATCCGGGCCCACTGGATTCAGGAGAACACCTGGGTGGACATCCACATCACGGCCCTCGCGACGCCGAAGTCGCCCAAGCAGACCCGGGCGACGCTCCTGAAGATGCTCGAGCGCGTGCACGTCGAGAACACCAACGAGACGCTGGGCTGAGTAGAGGGGTGCCCCCCGGGGAAAGGATCGCTCTCCGGGCCCGAAGGCGCGGAGGGCATCGGTGCCTAAGTCAGGGCGGCGGCCGCCAGTCCGGCATCACAAAGCAGTAGGCGTCGTACCGGATCTCGCTCCACGCCAGTTCCGCCAGCGGGTATCCCGGGAACAGCGGCACCGCAACCGGCGTGAATTTCACCCGCACTCGCACCGAGGTCCGGCCCTGCGTGAGCCTTCTCGGAACGAGGAACTCGTCGTCGCGAAACCTCCTGTTGGAGGTTTCGACGACGTGCTGCGTGGCTCCCCGTTCACCCTCCGGATGGGAATACACGCACGTGTTGCTTCCCGCCAGGTACCAGATTCCCGCGGAAATCCATTCCGGCTTCGCTCCGTTCTCCGAGGCAACGAGGACCTCGGCCCGCTGGTTCGGGAATCCGTAGTCGAGCTTGCGCCGGAGCAGGACGCCAAGATTGCGACTATCAAGCTTCAGGGTGAATTCCGATGTCCCTCGGGTCTTCCGTCCGAAGTCGGTCTCGGCCGGGAACACCTCCTGCGAATTGGGCCCGTCGACGTGATCGAGCCCGAGCTCATAGCGCGACGTGATGGCGTAGGGCTCCGAGGCGTCGGGCGAAACATACTGGTGCGCCCTCTCGTCGGCGGGATCGCCCACCTTTAGGGAATCGGTCCTGATGACGGAGGCACTCGGGATGCCGTACCAATAGGTGACCGACCCATAGTGCTCGTCGGACTCATTGGTGCCCCCGTGCTCGAGGCAGATCACGGCATTCCTGCCGAACGGCATCATGTCGGCCAGGAGAAACCGGTACGCCGACTCGACCTCGTCCTCGGCGCACTTGGCCGTGGCCGGGTCGCGTGCGCCAACGGGATGACCCGCGAAGGCAAGCGTCATGTTGCGTCCGCCCCAATAATCGCCGCCGCCGCCCCATTCCTCGGTTCCGGTTCCCTGGCCCTGCGGGCTGCGGCTGTCGTCGAAGAAGAACCGCGGGTCGCCCTCAAGCGTGTCCAGGTTCGCGCGGTCGGAGAAGACGAAGGACGTGCCCACAAAGCTGCCCGACCAATCCCCCCCGCCCTCGGCCTTGCGCGTGTCCAGGAGAACCAGGTCCCTGCCGCGCTCGGGGACGCCGTGGTCGCGGTAGCTCGCGTGGAAGTATCCGACTTGGTTCGGAGCCTCGTCCAGGGGCTGGAGGCGCAGGCCCCAGCGCAGGTCGCGCACGCCCGCGCTTCCATTTCCGCGAAGCTCGATTCTTGCGGATCGGAAGAACGGCATCGGGAAATAGCACGCAAGGTGCGCCCGCCCAGAATCGAAGCGAATGCTGACCGGGAAGGCCTTGACCAGGTATTCGCGGTTGTCGCGGTTGTAGAGGGTGCCGGCTCCGAAGAAGAGCGCCACGGGGGCATCCACGGACGGCTCGGCTCTCCCGTCCCACGTCATGACGAGGCGCATGCGCCCGAGGGCCAATGCATCCCTGCGAGGAACGGACAGGTCCAATGCCCTGACGGTCTCCCCGCGATCGGTCCGATCGTCGAGGACCACGGCGACGTCACCCGGTCCAAGCGCCGCCACGCGGCCCTGCCTTTCCTCGATTCCGACGCGCCTGCCGTAGGGCGTGCCGGGCCGGGGCGCGATGTCCGTTCCCGCTCGGCCTACCAGGTCCAGCACATCCTTATCGATCGGCGCCGACTCATCCCACGACGCAATCGGCCGTGAAAGCGCCGCGCCGCCGACGTACTGGTCATAAATGTAATAACCCGTCCCGTAATGCGTCCGGCCGTAGGCCATCCGGAAGGATCTCTCGAACGGGATCGGAACCCATGACAAATCGGCGCCCATTGTCGTCGACCAGGTGAGCGCGAGGGGAAGGGGGAATGCCGAGGTCGGCAGGAATACCGAGCCGTCGACCGGCTTTTCCGGATTCCCGGTCGAGGACTCGCCCAGGACGTGGTGGGCTCCGTCCACCATATAGTGCCACGGGCTGCCGTGCCAGTGGTTATAGCGGGTGAAATAGAGGACTCCGGGCCCCTCGACATCGAGCGTCACATTGAAATCATCCGCCAATTGGAAGAGAAAGTGGCTGGAATCGGCCCCCTCGTTGCCCCCTGTGCGGTCGTAGGTGCTTCGCATGTAGGCACGCGCGCCGATCCTCTGGCTCGGCCATTGATCCCACATGCGGTAGCAATCGAGCCCGACGGGTATCACCGGCGGGCAGTCGCCAGCCGCCTGCGCCCCGAACATCGGCGCGCCCGTAACCAGCAGTGCCGCGAAAACGAGGGTGGCCGCCGGTCCGGTCGATCTTCTGCCGTGGGGAGTTGCTCTCATGAGTGCCCGCCGTGGCCACCAATCTCGGCCGGTACCCCAATCCAGCAAGCAGCATTTGCGCGTGCATGCATGTCTAGGGAGCCACCCCACGGCTGTCTGATCAGAACCC
>PLTZ01000029.1 GCA_003164715.1 Opitutaceae bacterium
AGATGAGACCGACGAGCGCCAGCGGCAGGGTTAAGCCCGGGCACACACCAGTTCTTCGCTTCCGCGGGCCCGGACAGAACCCTGCCGGTACACCGATACAACTACCGCATCCGACGTCTCCGTCTGTCACGTGTCCTGCTGGGGCAGGACACGCGCCATCCGTCGCCACGGATCATTAGGACGTTCGGCTACCAATGAGACGCTTGGGAAAAATTATTACCCCGAGGGTTGTGCGTTGGCTTGCGGTAGGCGTCGTGTTTTCGGCCGTAGGTCTCGCATTGCTCAAGCTAATGGCGGGGGTTCTAGGTTGGCCCTACACTCTGGCCACTTTGCTCTCCGGGGAGATCGGCACTATTTTAAGGTTCCTGGTAGTCGATCGTTGGGTCTTCCGTCACCCGCGACCGACTTTGATTAGATTGTGGCAGTACCACATAGCGAATGCCTTGGGCTTCGGCATTTGGTGGAGCGTGGCTAATCTCTTGAAGGCGGCGGGTGTTCAATATCTCGTAGCGTCGGTGCTCGCCATGTTCTTCTCGGTTGGGGTTAACCTGCTTTCCAATTTTTGGTGGATTTGGCGTAAACCCGCCGTTTCTAAACCATGAAGGTTGAGCCCAACCAACTACCGTATCCGACGCCTCCGTCTATCACGCCTCCTGCTGGTGCAGGACACGCGCCATCCGTCGCCGCGGATCATTCGGACGTGGGGCAGAACACGATCGCTGTACGACAGATCCGTGAAGAGGACATACCGGAATTCCGAGAGGTCTTGGATTCGGTATGCCGCGAGCGAAGGCATCTCGCCATGTTGGAAGCGCCGCCGATCGAGCGAGTTCAATCCTTCGTTGCATCAAACATTGTGGCGGGAAACCCGCAGTTCGTCGCGGAGGAAAATGGGCGGATCGTGGGATGGTGCGACGTGACACCGGGCTCGGCGGCGGTCGGCATGGCGCACGTTGGGCGATTGGGAATGGGCGTGCTCACCGGCTATCGTGGCCGGAAGGTCGGCCGACGGCTGATCAATGCGACTGTAGAGAAAGCGAGAATGCTTGGCCTGGAGAAGATCGAGTTGGGCGTGTTTTCATCGAATGAGCCTGCCATTGCGCTGTATCGAAGCCTCGGTTTTCAAGAGGAGGGCAGGAAGAAGCGCGGCAGATTTGTCGACGGCATCTATGACGACGTCATTCTGATGGCGCTTGAGCTCAAGAGGCCGAACCCAATACCGGATCCGACGCCTGGGTCCGGCCCGCCTCCCCCAAGGAGGGAGGCGGGCTATCCTTAGCGCCGATCATGAGGACGTCCGCCAGTCTAAGGTGCGCCCAGTGAAAGACTCACCTTGCATGGGCTGCGGTGCCATTTTGCGCGACGTGGACGGGCCGACCCACGATTATATGGAGTCTTCGCCTGCGTGTTGGTCGACCTACTCCAAGGTATTGGCGCGTGAATATGCCGACCGGCAGCTGTTGGAACGGGTGCATCGTCTTACGGTCGATTCATATGCTGTGCAGCATCCTGGGCGCGCCTCAGCTCAAAGCATCCAATCGGTCGCCGGACACCTCATCAGTCTCTGCGCGGTGCTTGAAGACGGTGCTTCGAGCGAATGGGCAACGAAGGTGGTTCGCGAGGTGGCCAGGGCCAAAGGGCGTTTCGCGTGGCTGCAGCCGCCGCAATCCATGGGATCCATTACCGTTGTCGATGTGTGGAGGGCCAAGGGCGCCGCAGAACACGAGAAGCGGGTTAGAGACTGGGCTTCGTCGGTTTGGGCGGCATGGGCACCTCATCATGAGACGGTGCGCCATTGGTACGCATTTCTTCGGGGCGCCGAATCGGTGCCCCACCAACCCCTTGATCCGACGCTCCGTCCATAACGCCCCCCGCCTTGTCGTGTCCTCCAGCGATCCTAGATTCTTTCCGCCGCATCCAGAAGGAGGGGCGCCGCTGCCGTTCTCCGAGGCGGTGCAGCTCGGCGACGTGCTTTATGTCTCGGGGCAGATTGGAAACGTGCCGGGCACGCTTGCGCTCGTCCCGGGGGGGATTGTGCCCGAGTCCCGCCGCGCGCTCGACAACTTGAGGGGGGTGTTGGAGCGCCACGGGAGCTCGTTGGAGGCCGTGGTCAAATGCACGGTCTTCCTGGCGGACATCGCCGAGTGGAAGACGTTCAATGAAGTCTACCGGGAGTATTTTCCGAAGAACCTTCCCGCGCGCAGTGCGCTCGCAGCGAGCGCACTGGCGCTGGGCGCCCGGGTCGAGCTCGAGTGCATTGCCAACGTGCCCGCCAGGAAATGAAAGGCGAAGCAACGGCCGGAGCGGGCGCCGGCCACGCGCTCACCCCCGCCTGGAAACGGCCGCAGACGGCGGTGAGCCCGTCATCCGGAGGTTTGCGGTGGAGGCGCGGGGGGTGACGCGCCCGGCCGCGGACGGACGGTCGGCCCCCGCCCCGGGAATGGCCGGGGTCCTGCTCCGGCAGTGGCGGGAGTCCGACCTCGAGCCGTACCGCGAGATGAACACGGACCCGGAGGTTATGCGCTTCTTGCCGGCGCTCATGACCCGGCAGGAGGCCTCGGATTCGCTGGCGCGCCTGCGCGCCGGGATCGAGGAGCGGGGATGGGGGGTGTGGGCCGTCGAGGTCGACGGCGCGTTTGCCGGCATGGCGGGGCTCTCGGTCCCCCGGTTCGCCGCCCCGTTCATGCCGTGCACCGAGGCGCTCTGGAGGATGCGGCGCGAGTTCTGGGGCCGCGGACTGGCCCGGGCGGCCGCGGAGCAGGCCCTTGAGTTCGGCTTCTCGAGGCTCGGACTGGCGGAGATCGTGGCGTTCACGGCCGCCGTCAATCTGCGGTCGATCCGGCTGATGGAGCGCCTCGGCTTTTCCCGAGACCCCGGGGGCGATTTTGACCATCCGGCGCTGGCTGCGGGCCACCCGCTGCGCCGCCACGTCCTCTACAGGAAGGGGCGGGACCGTCGCGCCGATCCGCTGCCTGCCCCGCCCGCGCGAGCTTAAGGGGGACAGGGCCTTCCTCCAACCCCGGGGGATCGCCGGCCCGCCTGCTCCATGCGAACCCGTCCCGCAGCGGGCCCGCCGGCTGGCTTGCCATCACGCCCAGGGCTCCCCAGCAATGGAGGGGACATGGCCGACCGCATCCCGAACAGGCCACGGCAAACCGGAGGCGAGGATGCCTGAGCTACCGCCGCCCGCCCCCGGGTGCCCGGGGCTGCGCCATCCGGCCGCCATGGTCGTGCGCCATCTGCTCGCGATCGCGGTCCTTCCGTTCACGGTCACGGTCCTTGTCCCGTACTGGATCGCGCAGCGCTGCCAGGTGTCGCCGGCCCTCGGCGGATCGGCCGGGCCCCTGGCCCTGCAAGCCGCGGGCCTCGCGCCGCTCGGCCTGGGCGTTGCCCTCTTCGTCGCCTCGGTGTGGCGTTTCGCGTCCGAGGGGAAGGGGACGCTCGCCCCTTGGGACCCCCCGCCCGCGTTTGTCGTCCACGGGCCGTACCAGTTCGTCCGCAACCCGATGATTTCGGGCGTCGTCCTGATCCTGTTCGGCGAGGCGCTCGTCCTCCTGTCGCCGGCCCACGGCGCCTGGGCCTCGTCCTTCCTGGCGCTCAACCTGCTCTACATTCCGCTCGTCGAGGAGCCGCAGCTCGAGCGGCGGTTCGGCGACGCCTATCGGGAGTACCGCCGCCACGTCCGGCGGTTCATCCCGCGGCTCACGCCGTGGCGGAGCGCGCCGTAGGGCGAAGGCGCGGCGCTGGAGGCGGCGCCGCTGTGGAGGCGCCTCTGGCTCAGGATCCTGATCGAGCGCGAGGTCCGGGCGCAGCTGCGCAAGGCGTTCCCGCCGTACGCGCTGTATGCCGCGACGCGCCCCGCCTGCGCCCGCCCCCGTCCCTCGGATCCCGAGGCGCCCCGCCGCGAACCATGAGCCCGGTCCGCTTCAGCACCGCCGCGGGGTTTCGCCGGTGGCTCGGGGCCCGCCATTCGCGCGCAAAGGAGCTGACCGTCGCGCTCCACAGCAAGGCCTCCGGGAAGGGGGGGATGTCCTACGCGCAGGCGCTGGACGAGGCCCTCTGCTTCGGGTGGATCGACGGCGTCCGCCACAAGGTGGGCGGGGACGCGTACACGATCCGGTTCACGCCCCGCAGGCCACGCAGCGCGTGGAGCCTGGTGAACATCCGGCATGCCCGCCGCCTGATCGCCTGCGGCCGCATGCGGCCCGCCGGGCTCGCGGCCTTCGAGGCCAGGGAGAGCAGAAGGACGGGGGTCTACTCGTTCGAGCAGCGGCCCCGGGACCTGCCGGCGCCGCTCGAAAGGATCTTTCGCGCCCACGCGAAGGCGTGGGCCCACTGGAGGCAGCAGCCTCCCGGCTACCGGCGGACCGCGACCTGGTGGGTGGTGAGCGCGGTCCGGGAGGAGACACGGCAGAGAAGGCTTGAGCGGCTGATCGGCGACTGCGCCGCCGGCAGGCGCCTCGGGCTAATCGTCTAGGCCCTGTAACCTTTCGCGGCGGGCGGGGTTCTAGGGGTGACAACCCCCTCTCCCAATATGAAGATGCTCGTCGCCCTCATCCTCTGGGCCCTCTTGCTCGTCCTGTGCTGGCCGCTCGCCCTCCTTCTCCTTTTCGCATGGCCGATCCTATGGCTGCTCTCGATCCCGTTCCGGTTCTTCGCGACGGTCATGGCGGCTATGCTCGCGCTCGTCGGGGCGATCCTCTTCCTGCCGGCTCGCCTGCTCGGACACCGGCACCTCTGAGCGCGCGGGCAACCGGGGAGCGGGCGGGAGGCCGTCCCGATGCGTGAGGATGCGATAGGGCGCGCGAGGAGCGTGCACCGGTACGCATGGCTGTGGGAGCCTCTCGAGGCCGAGGCGTCGTTCGTGCTGGGCTCCATGTTCGGGACCAAGGTCGTCTACCTGGACGGCAGGCTGGCGCTCTGTTTCTCGGCGAGGACGGAGCCGTGGCGGGGCGTGCTGGTCTGCACGGAACGCGAGCACCACGCGTCGCTCAAGCGGGAGTTCCCCGCGCTCGCGCCGCATCCCGTGCTTCCCAAGTGGCTGTATCTTTCCGAGTCCGAGGACGCCTTTGAGCGGGTGGCCGAGCGCCTTGTGGACCTCGCAAGGCTGCGCGACCCGCGGATCGGCATCGCCCCGAGGCCGGGGAGGCGCAGGCGCTCCTGACGCGCCGCCCCAGGGGACGTCGGCCGGGCGCTGGTGCTGCCGATCGGCCTCGTCGCCATAAAGGTTTGCGCCGTCGACGGCGTATGGTCTGGACTGAAGCCCATGATTCGCAAGGAAGAGCGATGAGGATCCCCCTCGCAGTCTCGGTGGCCGTGCTCGCGCTCGCCTGCGCCTGCAGCTCGCCGCCCAAGGACGCCGCGGGCGGCCGCATCATGGTGGTCGACGCGCACGGCGCCCCTATCCCCGGGGCGTTCCTCACCCTCCTGGCTGAGACCGAGGAGCCGGCGTCCCGGCGCGTTACCTACGGGTCAGCGGAACTCAAGGCGCAGACCTCTGACGCGCAGGGGATGATCCGGGCCGAACTGGACGACTGCCTCTGGGAAAGCGACCACAGCTACCACTTCCGCATCCGCCGGCGCGGGTACGAGGACGTGACGATGAGCGTCTCGACGGAGCTGTTTCCGCCCGTCCTCAGGGTGGAGATGAGGCGGCTCGAGCCGGAGGCCCCCCCGGCGCCGGGGGCCGAGCACCCGCAGTAGCGGGGCTGTCCCCATGCCGGGCGCCGACACGCCCAAGCGGCTGGGCCGGCCCCTCTGGCGCGAGCGGCTGCTACCCCGGGTCGGCCGGTTCGTCCGCCCGCTCGGTCCCGACGGGATCTGACCGCGCCGGGCTTCCCCAGGGGGACGCTACCCGCAGGGCCCCGGCCGGTCGTCCCGCTGCGCGAGGATCCGGCTCGTCCATTTGCGGTGGGGGCCGGAGAGGGCGACCGAGGGGAGGTCCCCCAGGGGGACCCAGACAAGGCCCTTGCGGCGCGCGGGGCCCCCCGCGGCCGCGAGGTGGGCCGACTCCGAGATTCGGAAGCGGGTCATGCCTCGGCTCATTCTGCCGACCAGGGGACCCTTGGCGGCGGCGGCGGGGTCGAGGCCCGCCTGCTCGGCGGTCGGCAGCTCGTGCAGGCCCGCCAGGCGCCGGGAGCCCGTCGGGTTGCGGTAGAGGAGCAGCGCCCCGCTCCGTTCGCACCAGACGCGGACGACGGTGCGTCGCTCGGTGTGCTTCGGCTCCAGCCGGGGGTAGGCCTCCGGGTCCCCCTTGCGGGCCGCCGCGCAGAATCCCCGCACCGGACAGCCGCCGCAGCGAGGGCACCGGCGAAGGCACACGGTGGCCCCGAGCTCCATCATCGCCTGGTTGTGGTCGCCGGGGGCCGCCGGGTTCATGAGCTGCTGCGCGAGCGGCGCGAACGCCCGCGACGCGGATGCGCTGTCCCGGTGGCGGCTTGCGTCGCGGGTCAGGCGGGCGAGGATCCGCACGACGTTCCCGTCGACGCACGCGCGCGGCTCGCCGAACGCGATGCTGGCGACGGCGGCCGCGGTGTACGGGCCGACCCCGGGGAGTTCCCGCCACTGCGCTGCCAGGCGGGGAAGCGGGCGGCCCGCGAGCTCCCGTGCGAGCCGGTGGAGGTTGCGCGCCC
The DNA here is from genome assembly GCA_003164715.1 of Opitutaceae bacterium. Classification (GTDB taxonomy): domain Bacteria; phylum Verrucomicrobiota; class Verrucomicrobiia; order Opitutales; family Opitutaceae; genus Palsa-1447. The sequence continues at coordinate 6,633 of PLTZ01000029.1, forward strand.
GGGAATAGTACCCCAGGCCCTCCCAGAGCAGGAGCACCGTGGCCTCCGGGGCTGCGGCCAGCGACGCGAAGCCGGGAAGCGCCGCCATCCACCGCCCGAAATAGGGCAGCACCGTCGCCACCTGGGTCTGCTGGAGCATGAATTCGCTCACGACGGTCGCGTAGGGCGACGGGGACTCGCGCCACGGCAGGCGCCGCCGGTTCGCCCGGTACCACGCCAGCAGCGCCGCCCGGAAGGCCGCGCGCCGGGCCACGAGCGCACCCCGGCCGGAAGATTTGCGTGTCATTGGCGGCAAATTTGTGACTATGGGTCCCTCATGCCCAAGCGCGGCCAGGACGACGAGGAAAAACCCAAGAAGCTGAGCACGTACACGCTCAAGCTCGACGACGAGCAGATGGAGCGGGTGCGCTCGATCCTCTCCGGGCGGGGCTGGGAGGCGTTCGACGTCGCCTACGCCCGGTACGCGTTCCGGGGGCGCGACTGCAACGTGACGGCCTACGAGAGCGGCAAGCTGGTGGTCGCGGGCAAGGGGACCGAGGAGTTCGTGACGATGACGCTCGAGCCCGAGGTCACGAAGGCCCCGAGGCTCGGCTACGACCAGGTCCTCCATCCCGACTGGTTCGAGCTCCACGCGGGCCTGGACGAGAGCGGCAAGGGCGACCTGTTCGGCCCGGTCGTCGCGGCGACGGTCGTCGCGGACCGGTCGGCCATCGAGGGCTGGATCCGGGCGGGGGTGAAGGATTCGAAGAAGATCGCCGACACCCAGATCGTGAAGCTCGACAAGCTGATCCGCGGGACCCAAGGCGTCGCGGTGGCCACCTGCCTGTGCGGGATGGCGAAGTACAACGCGATCATGTCGCGGCCGCACGCGAACCTGAACCGCCTGCTGGCGTGGCAGCACGCCACCGCGCTCGCGCAGGCGCTCTCCGCCAAGCGGGCGCCCCGCGGGCTCCTCGACCAGTTCAGCAAGGAGCCGCTCGTCCAGCGGGAGCTGGCGAAGATGGGGGTGCGGGACTTCGACCTGCAGATGCGCACGAAGGCGGAGGAGGACCCCGTCGTGGCGGCCGCCTCGGTCGTCGCGCGCGCCGAGTACGTCCGCCAGATCCACGCGCTCTCGAGGCACTTCGGGGGGCCGCTCCAGAAAGGCGCCGGCGCCCAGGCCAAGGCGCAGGCCGCGCAGATCATCGAGCGGTTCGGCGCCCGCTCGCTCGGCGCCTTCGCGAAGCTCCACTTCAGGACCTCCTACGAGGTTGTCGCCGAGGCGGGCAAGCTGGACGAGCTGCCGCTGCCGAAGCCGAGGGAGAAGATGGAGTGGGGCAGGTGATGGGACGCCGCGATCCGCCCGATGCCCAAGCGCCGCCAGCTCCGCAGCTTTGACCTGAAGAAGCTCGAGGGCTTCGACAGCCTGATCGGCGTGGACGAGGTCGGCCGCGGGGCGCTCGCCGGGCCGGTCGTCGCGGGGGCGGTCCTCGTCACCCGGGCCTTCCTCGAGGGCCGCTGGGCCGCGGCCAAGGCGGGCCGCGTGAACGACTCGAAGCAGTTGTCGGCGGCCGAGCGGGAGGCCCTCTGGGGCGAGTTCGAGGCGCTTGCGGCGCAGGGGCATATCCACGCGAACTATGGGTCGGCGAGCGTGGAGGAGATCGAGCTGCACAACATCCTCGGCGCGACGAAGCTGGCGATGCGCCGCGCGCTGGAGGGCATCTACCCGGCGGCCGCCTTTCGCCGCACCGAGGAGCCCGACCTCTTCTCCTCGCTCGAGGAGCGGGAGGCGTTCGTCCCCCGCGTCTCCTGCCGCATCCTCGTGGACGGGCTCCCGCTCAAGGGATTCCCGTACCCGCACACGGCCATCGTGAGCGGCGACGCCAAGTCCCTCTGCGTCGCCATGGGCTCCATCATCGCCAAGGTGGCGCGGGACCGGATGATGGCCGAGCTGGACCTTGCCTACCCGGGCTACGGCTTCGCCAGGCACAAGGGCTACGGCACCGACGACCACCGGGAGGCCGTCGTGCGGCTCGGGCGCTGCCCCATCCACCGGGAGATGTTCCTGCGCAAGCTGCTCGCGCAGCGGGAGGACCCCAACCAGATGGATTTCCTTCCCGACCGTTGACCCATGGGCTCGGCACGGGCACAACGGGCTTAGATGCCTGCCAAGAAACACAGCTCGCTCGAGCGGGTGATGGGGCGCCTGGACACGCTCGACCCCGTCAACATGGCGAACCTGGTCCAGCGCCTCGCCCGGGAGCGGGCCCTCTTCGAGCAGATCTTCCGCACGCTCCAGGAGGGGGTCCTCGTCATCGACTCCTCGGGGACGATCGAGTACGCGAACGAGGCGGCCCACCGGCTGATCGGCCTGTCGGGCGACGTGCTCGCCGGCAAGACCCTCTGGCGCCTGATCCCGGGGCTGCGCCCGACGCTCGACGACGACGCGGAGGCGGCCGCCCACGTCGTCTCGAGGGAGTTCGAGCTTTCTTACCCGGAGCCGCGCACGGTGCGCCTCTACATGGTGCCCTTCCGCGACGAGGAGGGTGGCGCCGAGCGCCGCCACGCGGTCATCCTCGCCGACGTCACCCTGGACCGCAAGACGACGGAGCAGCGCATCGAGGACGAGCGGACGTCCTCCATCCTGCTCCTCGCCGCGGGCGTCGCTCACGAGCTCGGCAACCCGATCAACTCGCTGACGATCCACCTGCAGCTGATGGCGAGGAAGCTGAAGAAGCTCGGCTCGTCCCCGGAGGCCGAGTCGGTCGCCGAGTCGGTCGGGGTGTGCCGCGAGGAGGTCGCGCGCCTCGACGGGATCATCACCCACTTCCTGGAGGCGATCCGGCCGAGCCCCCCGGACCTGGCCGAGACGAACCTGGCGGAGGTGCTCGCCGAGGTCCTCAGGTTCCAGAAGCGCGAGTTCGCCGACCGCGGCGTCGCGGTCGAGGCGGAGACGCCCGAGAACCTTCCGACCGTCATGGCGGACCGCAACCAGCTCAAGCAGGTGTTCTTCAACATCACGAAGAACGCCATGGAGGCGATGCAGCCCGGCGGCAGGCTGAAGATCAAATCGCGCGCGGACGACGACTCGGTCTACCTCCTCTTCGGCGACAGCGGCTCGGGGATCCGGCAGGAGGACCTCGTGCGGCTCTTCCAGCCGTACCACACGACGAAGCCCGGCGGGCACGGCCTCGGGCTCATGATCGTCCAGCGAATCATGCGGGCGCACGGCGGCCAGGTCGGAGTCGAAAGCCGGGAGGGCCTGGGGACCGTCGTGACGCTGCAGTTTCCCCGCAAGGACCGGCGGGTGCGAATGCTCGGCAGCGGCTGAAACGCTATTTCGCCGCGGGCGGCGGGGGGAGCGCCTTCACCAGGAAGGTCCGGGTATCCTTCTCCTTGCCGACGCGCAGCGTCACCTTGAACGGCATCTCGTCGGAGCTCACCCCCAGGTGCGACACCATCGCCGTGGGCTCGCCCGTCTGCCCGGGGGCGATCGTGAGGGTGTCGGGGTCCACCGCGAAGTCCCCCAGGTCGGACGCGAAGTCGAGCACCGTCACCGTGACGGCCTCGGTCCCGGGGTTGGAGAGGATCAGGTGGATCGTCACCGGGGGCAGGGGACTGCCCACCAGCGTCTTGCCGAGGGTATCGGTATAGTCCCGGTACGTCGCGTCCTGTTCGCCCTTGCCCCGCTTCATGCCGTGCCCGATCCCGCGGCCGAGGGTGACCCTCACCGCCACCCTGCCCCCGAGGAACACGTCGGAGCCCTCCATCGCTACGGACTTCTCGCCGGAGACGATGGCGTTCGTCATCTCGTCGTTCGCCCGTTCCATGCAGCCGGCGAGCGCCAGCGCCAGGGCCGCACCCGCGAGCGTCAGTAAGGGGGTTAAGCGGCTTTGGTAGGGTGTCTTATGGGGCATTTGCGGTTGGCTTTGGCGCGCCTCTCCGGGACGTGGGAAGGGCGTCGACACCAGGGCCTCAAGAAGGTTGCATGCGGCGTGCCCTTGCGCCAATTGAAAAAGCGCATCTTTCCAACCCGACATGCGTCAGGTCGGGCAATAGTGCGATGCCAAATGCATGGATGAAAGTTCGACGAGCACGCTGGGCGTACAGGTTCGGCGGGCGCAGCACGGCGACGAAACCGCCATGCGCGGGCTCATTGTCGCGTACCAGCGCCGCGTCGCGGGGTTCGTGTACGCCGTCACCGGCAGGAGCGACTCCGTCGAGGACCTCGCGCAGACCGTCTTCATCAAGATGGCCCGCTCCCTCCAGGGGCTCAAGGCGCCCGAGCAGTTCGAGTCGTGGCTTTTCCGGCTCGCGCGCAACACGTGCATCGACCACCTTCGCCGCCAGAGGCTCCGATGGATCTTCACGCCCTTCGCCCCCGAGCACGAGAACGTCCCCGAGCCGGACGGGGCCGTGGACTCCGAGGAGCTCGACGCCCTCCGCCACGCGCTCGCCCAGCTCAGGCCCAAGGACCGCGCGCTCCTCGCCCTCGTCCAGGAGGGCCGCAGCCACGCCGAGATCGCCGCGACATTCCGGACAAGCGTCGCGGCCGTGAAGGCCCGGCTCCACCGCGCGCGCGACCAATTGAAACAACACTACCACAGCGATGAAACCTGAAGAAATGGCCTGGGAGCGCCTGCGCGAGCATGCGGCCTCCCGAATCACACCCGGCTTCCCCGAGCGCGTCCTGCGCGCGGCCCGCCAGGGGCCGTCGCCCCTGTTCGTCGCCCACTTCGCCATGTGCGCGGCCACGGCCGCGCTGTGCCTGGTCGCCGTCGTGCTCTACCGCGCGCAGGCCTCGGGCGACGACGACGCGAGCAACCTGGCGAGCTGGGGCGAGATCGCCGCCCAGGCGGGGGACCTCGAGTAGGCCCATGAGGGACCGCGTCCTAGCCGCGCTCCTGACCCTGGCCGTCTTCGCGTGCGGCTTCGGCTCCGGCATGTGGGCGGAGCGCCACCGGCCGATCCCGCGCCCGCCCGGGCCGTTCATGGGCGAGTTCGCCGGCAGGCAGGGCAGGCCGGCCCGCACGGCCCCCGTCAACCGCGCGGAGCTCCTTGAGCAGATCGAGCGCCTGCGCCCCGAGATGGACAGCTTCAGGGAGCACGTGACAGAGATCTACGCGCAGTTCGACCGCGACATCGACACGGTCCTCACGCCCGAGCAGAGGGCGGCCTACGAGACAAGGTTCCGGGCGAAGCGCGGGTTCGGCCCGCCCCCGGAGATCGCGGCGGGCGACAAGCCCCTCTCCGACGACCAGATCGAGATGCTGCTGCAGCGGCCCTTCCGCACGCTCGCCTACTTCATCGTGCTGCCGATGACGCTCGAGCGCATGACGACGGAGCTAAAGCTCGACGACACGCAGCGCGACAAGGTGAAGGACCTCCTGCGCGTGCGCAGGGAGAAGTTCATCGAGCTGGTGGACAGCGCCCCGCCGCCGAGCCTGGTGCTCAGCCGCCTGGCCCCCCTTGCCCAGAGGCTCGGGGAGCCCGCGGCGCCGCAGCCCGGGCCGGCGCACTGAAGGCGCCCGGTGGGCTCCGCCCGGGCTTGACCGCCCCCGCCAGTCGCTTGGAATGGCCCCATGGCGCCCAGCGTTCTCATCGTCGACGACGAAAAGCATTCCCGCGAGGGGCTGCAGCAGGCGCTCGCCGAGAACTACGACGTGAGCCTGGCCGCGAGCGCCGACGAGGCGTTCAACCTCATGGACGCCCAGCCGTTCGACGTCGTCCTCACGGACCTGCGGATGCCGGGCAAGTCGGGGCTCAAGGTGATCGACCGCGCGCTGGCGCTCACGAACAAACCCGCGGTCCTCATGATGACGGCCTATGGCAACATCGACACGGCGGTCGAGGCGATGAGGCGGGGGGCGGTCGATTTCCTGACGAAGCCCGTCAACATCGAGCGGCTGGACGTCCTCATCCGCCGCGCGCTCAAGGCGAAGAGCCTCGAGGTCGAGGTCCAGCAGCTCCACGAGCGCCTGGACGAGAAGTTCAGCGTGGACGAGATCGTGGGCGAGTCCCCCCTCCTCAAGGACGTGATCGAGCGGGTGAAGAAGGTGGCGCATTCCAGGGCGACGGTGCTGATCGAGGGCGAGTCGGGCACCGGCAAGGAGTTGATCGCGCAGGCGATCCACCAGTGGAGCCCGCGCTCCCGCGGCCCCTTCATCGCGGTGCACTGCGCGGCGCTCTCGGAGAGCCTCCTCGAGAGCGAGCTCTTCGGCCATGAGAAGGGCTCGTTCACGGGCGCGACGGAGCGGCGGATCGGGCGCTTCGAGTCGGCCGACGGCGGGACGCTCTTCCTGGACGAGATCGGCGAGATCTCCGCGTCCATCCAGGTGAAGCTGCTGCGCTTCCTCGAGACCAAGGCGATCGACCGGGTCGGCGGCTCGAGGACGATCGAGCTCGACGTGCGCCTCGTGACCGCGACCAACCGGAACCTGGAGCAGCTGGTGCGCGAGGGGAAGTTCCGAGACGACCTCTACTTCCGGCTCGACGTGGTCCGGTTCGTCATGCCGCCGCTGCGCGAGAGGGTGGGGGACATCCCGGCGCTGATCGCGCACTTCATCCGGATCTACTCCGAGGAGAACGGCGTCCCCCCGCTCGAGATCGAGCCCGGCGCGATGAAGACCCTCCAGGCCTACTCGTGGCCGGGAAACATCCGCGAGCTCAGGAACTTCTGCGAGAACGCCGTCGTGCTCCACAAGGGCGGCAAGCTCTCCGAGTTTGACCTGGATCCCCGGTTCCGGGGCTCGCCGGCCTCAGGGTCCGCTCCGGGCGGCCCCGCGGACGGCCCGTCGCAGACCCTCTCGGTCGAGCAGAACGAGAAGCGCATCCTCAGGGAGGCGCTCATCAAGTCGCGCGGCAACCGCACGAAGGCGGCGGAGCTGATGGGCATCAGCCGCCGCACGCTTCACCGCAAGCTCGCGCAGTGGCCCGAGCTCGACGTGACCGACTAAATGTCCGCCCGCGCGCGCACCACGCAGGAGCTGATCCATTGGCTTGAGATGGGGGGCGGCAGGCGGTGGGTCCTCATGGGGGCCCTTGCGTTCTGCGGCCTCGGGCTCTCGCTGGTGGTCGCCTGGAGGCAGTTCCACGGCGCCGCGAGCGAGGCCACCCTCGTGCAGGCCGACATGGGCAGCCAGCTGGCCAGCGGCCAGGGGTTCACGACCCGCGTCAACTACCCCCAGGCGGCCGCCTATCTCGGAGCCCGCGGCGTCCGGTTCGACCCGGCCGTCCCGTATCCCGAGGTGTACCAGGCGCCCCTGTACCCCCTGGTGATCGCCGGCGCGCTGCGCCTCGTTCCCCACTCCCTGCGCGAATCCCTCTTCGGCGCCGTGCCCGCGCCCCCTTACGGCTTCGGGGCGGACTATCTGCTCCTCGGCCTGAACCTCGCCCTCTTCTGGCTGGCGATCTGGCTCGCGTTCGACCTCGGGCGCCGGCTCTTCGGCGCCCCCTCGGGCTGGCTCGCGGCGATCGCGCTCTTCGTCTCGGTGCCGGCCTGGCAGCAGGTCGTCGCCGTGAACGGCACGGCGCTCATGATGGTCCTGGTGCTCGGCGCCTTCCACGCCTGGTGGCGCGCGGAGTCCGCGGTGGGCCCGGGCTCCGCGGCGGCGGCGCTCCTTGCGCTCGGCGCCCTGTGCGGCGCGCTGTTCCTCACCGAGTACTCGGCGGGCGCGCTCGTCCTGGTTGCGCTCGCGGGGAGCGCTCAGCGGTTTGCCGGGGCCGCGCGCTGGCGCGCGCTCGGCCTCGTCGCGGGGGGATTCGCCGTCGTCGCCGCGCCCTGGGTCGTCCGCAACCTCATGGTCACCGGCCTGCCGGTCGGCCTCGCGGCGCAGAACGTCGCCCTCAAGTTCGGCGACGCGACCGCCGAGCCCTCGGTCTTGCGCGCGACCCTGTCGCCGGCGCTGCCGCCGATCGAGCTGAACAAGCTCGCCAACAAGGTGCTCACGACGCTGCAGGAGACTCTGCGCTCGCGCGTGTGGTCCGGCGGGGCGATGTGGCTCGTCGCGTTCCTCGCCGCGGGCTGGCTCTACGTCTTCAAGTCGCCGCCCGTCAACCGCCTGCGGTGGCTCTTCACGGCGTCCCTCCTCGTCCTCGCGGCGTCGCAGGCGGCGTTCAATTCCGGCGAGAGCGAGCGCCCCGCGGTGATCTGGCTCTGCCCGCTGATCATGGTCTTCGGTGCGGGCTTCTTTTTCGTGCTGCTCTCCAGCAACCCCGTCCTCGGCTCATGGCCCCGGTTGTGCGCCGCGGCGCTCCTTGCGCTCCAGGCGCTCCCGCTGGCGCACGACGCCCTGGATCCCCACTGGCTGCATTTCCAGTACCCGCCCTATTTTCCCCAGCTCCTTCAGGGGATGCGCCGCCAGCTCGACCTCTCCGACGCCGCCGGCCGCTACGGGCTCATGGCGGACGTCCCCGCGGGCCTCGCGTGGTACGGCAGGACGCGGGTCTGGGCCCAGCCTGCGACCCTGCGCGACTTCTACGCCGTCCAGGTCGAGCAGCCCACCGGCGAGCTGCTGCTGACCCCGAGGACGCTCGACAGGCCGTTCTTCTCGGACCTGAACGCAAAGCTGAAGACCCCGGGCTTCCTCACGGCCTCCATCCCCCGCATCGGGGAGTGGGGGGAAGTCTACGGCGGCCTCCTCACCGGCACCTTCCCGCGTGGCTTCCCGCTGTCGACGCCCAGGAAGGTCACCGAGGACCTCTACGTCCTCTTCAATTCCTCCATGTCGAGCCGCCGCTGAATCGCGCAAGATTGAGTCTTGCAATGAATTGATCTTGCCAGTGGTTAGCAATATGGCAGCTTGGCCCTTAATTTCCGGCAGCCAATAATGAGACTAATGCGGGTCATTGTCGCAAGTTTGAGCCTGGGCCTTTGCGCAGCTGCGCGGGCCGTGTATGCGCCTATCCCGGAACAGGAGCAGGGCAAGGACCTGACGATCTCCCTCGAGGGTGGAATAACTTACAACAACAACATCTTTGGCGCGTCGACCGGCGCCATCAGCAGCGTCATCTACGAGTTCTCCCCGAAGGCCGCGTTCAACGCTTCCCTGACCGACAACACGTTCTTCTCAGCCTCGTACAAGCCGACGCTCGACTACATCGAGAACCGGCCGGGCACGAAGGACCTCTACAGCCAGGCCCTGAACGGGCAGCTCGCGCACAAGTTCTCGGCGACGTCCGTGCTGACACTGACCGACGCGTATGCGTACAACCAGAACCCCGAGGCGCTCCTGAACGGCGCCCCGGTCAACACCGACCAGACACTCCAGAGCAACGAGTTCGACGGCCGCTTCACGTTTTCCCCGGCAGAGAAGCTCGGCTTGGTCCTGAAGGCGCGCAGCGTCTACTTCGACTACACCAATCCGGTGCTCGGGACCGAGCTCAACCGCTTCGAGAACCTCTACGGCATCGAGGCGGACTACACGCTCCTGCCGGAGCTCAAGGCGGCGGGGGAGTACCGCCACCAGGACGTCGACTACAGCAACGACCCCTCGAGCAACAACAAGCACTCGGATTTCCTGATGGCGGGGCTCGACTACGCGGCGGGTCCCAAGTTGACGGCGAGCTTCCGCCTCGGCGGCGAGTACCGCCAGTACGAGGGGGGCATCCCGGACAGCACGACGCCCTACGCCGAGCTGTCGGGCAAATACGACTACGCCAAGGGCTCGTTCGTCAGCGTGGGCTACACCTACAGCCTGGAGGAGACCTCAGACTCCGTGCACTACGCGGACGAAAAGCTGAACCGCATGTTCGTGAACATCCAGCACGCGTTCACGGCGCTGATCGTGGGCTCGGCGTCGTTCGACTACGAGCCGGCGCAACTCGAGGGGCGCGCCGGCCAGGCGAACATCCAGGAGGACTCGACCCACGCCGGGGTGGCGGTCACGTACCTGCCGACCAAGTCGTGGACCGTGTCAGCGGCGTACGACTATGATTTTGTGGATTCCGGGATCAGCGCCCGCGGCCTGAACAGGTCGCGGGTGTCGCTGAGCACCACGGTGCTCTTCTAGCGCCCCCCGGCACCGCCCCTCCTGCCCGCGGGGGGCACTCAAAAGAAACCATGGCATCGTCTTCCCGCTCCAAGGAGAGCGCGTCCCTCGCCGACCTGATCAGGGTCCTGCGGCTGCGGCTGCCGCTGATCGCCCTGCTGGTCGGGCTGGTCTTCGTGACGACCATGGCCGTCACGGCGTTCCTGCCCCGGTGGTACCTTGCGACCACGAAGGTGCGCGTGGAGAAGCCCGAGAGCGACGTGAAGCTCTTCCAGGTGCAGGGCAGCAGCGCCTACGACCCCTATTTTCTGCAGGACCAGTTCAAGATCATGCAGAACGAGAAGATCCTCTACCCGGTGATCGAGAAGCTCGGCCTGAACACGCGGCTGGCCGCCGCGGCGGGGGCCCCGGGCGCGACGCTGACGCCCGACCTCACCTACAAGTACATCCTCAACAAGATGCTCCGGGTCGAGTCGCAGCGCAGCTCATCGCTCATCGACATCAACGTCTACGCGCAGGAACCGGTCATGGCTGCGGAGATCGCCAACGAGGTCGCGCGGGTCTACTCCGAGGACCGCATTGCCCAGGCCACCTCGCAGCAGACCGAGGGGATGGCCCAGCTGCGCAAGGAGCTTGCGCTCCAGGAGGCGGCGGTCAGCAAGCAGCGCGACGCGGTCGAGAAGCTGCGCAAGGACCTGAACATCTCCGGCGTGGACCTGAACGTGAAATACTCCGACATGGAGATCGAGACGCTGCGGCAGATGCAGAACTCGCTGATCGCGCTGCGGGTGGACGCCATCGGGCGCAAGACGCGCTGGGAGCGCTTCAGGAGCATCCCGCTTGAGGACCGCATGGGACTCGTCAACTCCGAGCTCATCCCGGACCAGAACATCCAGAACCTGCTCCAGGCCTACCTGATCGCCGACCAGAAGGTCACGCAACTGAAGGCCCGCCTCGGCGAGGCCCACCCGGACCTGGTCGCGGCGATCGAGAACCGCGCGAAGATCAAGGAGCAGCTCGAGGCGCTGCTGCGGGGCTACGAGAGCGGGCTGGAGAGCGCCTACAAGGAGGCGGAGGCGCGGGTCGACGAGCTCGAGAGCCAGCTCGCGAAGGCGAAGATCGACCAGATTCTGTCCGCGCGCGACCGCATGCGGCCGTTCGAGGAGGCCGCCCAGAGGCTGGAGGACGAGACGCGCCTGTACACGACGCTCCGGCTCACGCTGCGGCAGCGCGAGATCGATTTCCAGGTGCCCAAGCGCACGATCGAGATTCTGAACACGGCGGAGCCCGCCCGCCGGCCGAGCAAGCCGAGCTTCCTGCTGAACAGCATCCTCTCGGTTGTCTTCGGCCTCGTGCTCGCGGTCGGCGTCGCGCTCACGCTCGAGTGCTTCGACACGAGCCTGCGGGACGTGGCCGACATCGAGGAGCGCCTCAAGATCCCGGTCCTCGGGGTGATCCCCCACGACCGCGACCCGATGGGCTCCGGCCGGGACGAGCCCGAGGAGGCCGAGCCCTACCGCGTGCTCCACACGAACCTCAACCTGGCGGCGAAGCCCGGGCAGCCGCTGGTCCTTGTCGTGTTCTCCGCCGGGCCCGCGGAGGGGAAAAGCACGACCCTCTGCAGGCTGGCGCACATGATGGGGGCCTACGGCGAGCGCGTGCTCCTGGTGGACGCGGACTTGAGGCGGCCGGCGCAGCACCGGCTCGCGAACTGCCCGAGGGCGCCGGGCCTGAGCGACGTGCTCGCGGGCAAGTGCGACATTGAGAGCGCCATCCGCAGGTCCGTCGCCCCGGGGACGGACCTGTTGACGAGCGGGGGGATGCCGGGATTCACGCTCTCCCTCCTCTACGCCAACCGGCTGCGCGACCTGCTGGCCACGCTGCGCGGCCGCTACGAGCGGATCCTGGTGGATTCGCCGCCGATCATCGGGGTCAGCGACTCGAGCCTGCTGGCGGGGATCGCCGACGGCGCGATCCTCCTGATCCAGCACCGGCGAAACCCCGCGAGCATGGTGCTGCGGGCCCAGCAGGTGATCGTGGGCCTGAAGACGCCCATTCTCGGCGCCGTGCTGACCCAGGTGCCCCGCGGCTCGGGCGAGGACTACGGGTACTACACCCAGGCCTATTCGTACTACTCGGGCAGCTCGCGCGCTTCGGAGAAGGAGGGCCGGCGGCACGGAGAGGAGGCCCCTCGGGGCGACCGCCTGGACCTCAAATGATGTTGACGGCGCGAGGGGGGGTGGGTCTGATTCGCCCTCTGTGCTGCGGGCGTAGCTCAGTTGGTAGAGCACCACCTTGCCAAGGTGGCTGTCGAGAGTTCGAGTCTCTTCGCCCGCTCCATTTCCCCCGACGACCCCGGGGCCGGCGCCCCGGGGTCCTCTAGCATCCGACTGCGACAGATGAACGGGGATGCGGCAGACTCACGTTTCAGGCGGCTTCGGCCCGCTGCGGCCGATAAGGATCGTCTGCGACGCAAGCCTCAGGCGGATGGTTTTGCGCTCTGGGGCTACCTTGTGGTTTTTCTGGCGGCGTTTGCGGCCTACCTGCCGGCGATCCACGGTGGGTTTCTCTGGGACGACGATGCGCACGTGACCAAGGCGTCGCTGTGGCCCCTGCACGGGCTGTGGCGGATCTGGTTCGAGGTGGGGGCGACGCAGCAGTACTATCCCGTCCTGCACAGCGCGTTCTGGCTGGAACATCGTCTTTGGGGAGACTGGACGGTCGGGTACCACCTCTTGAACGTCTTCCTCCACGCGACGGCAGCATGCCTGTTCATCGCTGTCTTGAGACGACTGGCGGTGCCCGGCGCCTTGGCCGCCGGCCTGATCTTCGTGCTGCACCCAGTCTGCGTGGAGTCCGTCGCCTGGATCTCCGAGCAAAAGAACACGCTGTCGGCGGTGTTCTATCTCTCGTCGGCATTGCTGTATCTCCGATGGAGGGAGTCTCCTGCCGGCTTGCCCGACGGCCCGGGGGCGGCGCCCGCCCGGCAACTCCAGGGATCAAGACTCAGGGGTCTGTTTCAGCCCTATGCCTGCGGATGCTTCCTCCTTGCGACCGGGGTTTTCCTTCTCGCCATTCTGACGAAGAGTGCGACGGCGACCCTTCCGGCGGCGCTTCTGGTCGTTTGCTGGTGGAAACGCGGCCGATTGGATTTGCGCGGGGATCTCTCGCCGCTATTTGGCTGGTTTGCGCTGGGCGTCGCGTCAGGCGTCTTTACGGCATGGGTGGAATGGAGATACATCGGAGCGCACGGCGTTGCGTTTGATCTCAACGGCGCCGAGCGGTGCTTGTTGGCCGGGCGCGCGATCTGGTTCTACCTTGGCAAGCTTCTGTGGCCAGCGCCGCTCGTCTTCATCTATCCGCGTTGGAAGGTGGATGCCGCCTCGTGGACGTGGTCCCTGTATCCGGCGGCGGTGCTCGCGCTGCTCGGCGTGTTCTGGCGGATGTCGCGGAAGGGCCGCCGCGGGCCGCTGGCGGCGTCCCTGTATTTCTGCGGCACGCTTTTCCCGGCGCTCGGATTCGTCAACGCATATCCCTTTGTATTCTCGTATGTTGCCGATCACTTCCAGTATCTGGCAAGCCTTGGGGTGATCGCATGCGTTCCTTCTCTTACCGCGCGCGTGCCCCTGCGCGCCAGCGCCTGGCGGCGCATCGCGCGTCTCGGCGATGGGAAGGCGCTGCGGGTTGGCGCCGCCGTGGTCCTACTCGGCACGCTGGGCACGATCACCTGGCGCCAATGCCGCATCTATGGAAATGTCGTGACGCTCTATTCCGCCACCCTTGAGCGGAATCCCGAGTGCTGGCTGGCGCACCTGAACCTTGGCAATCTGCTCTTACAAGGCGGCAGGACCGAAGAGGCGATTGCGCACTACGATGAAGCCTTGCGCTACAATCCCGGCTATGCGGACACCCGTTTCAACCTTGGGAAGGCGCTTCTCCAGGCGGGCCGATATGATGAGTCGATCCCACAATGGGAAGCGGTGTTGCGGCTCACTCCCGGCGATTCCGAAGCGCACGACAATTACGGCGTGGCATTGGGGCGGGTCGGCAGGATGGTCGAGTCCGTCGAGCAGATTGAAACGGCGGTCCGGTTGAACCCGGAAAACGGCGTTGCACACTACAATCTGGGAGCGACCCTGTGGGCTGTCGGCAGGCGGGACGAGGCACGCGCCGAGCTCGAGGCAGCCTCACGGTTGGGGGTAAGGCCCTAATCTGCGCCGGGCGGCTCCCTTCGCAGGCAGACTTGTTTTCTGCCGGGCGCGTTCGAGTCTCTTCGCCTGCTCCATTTTTGGAAGACGCCTGGGACCGACACTATGCGCTTGCTCTTGCCCAAGCCACCCGGTCGCAGCGCCTTGCGAGCGTCCGGCCGCGGGGCCCCGGGAGGCGACGATCCATTTTGTCTGCCCCCCCATCTCGTGTGGGCTCACGGGCCTCGTGTCCCGCGAGAGGAATGGATTGCGCGGGCCGGCGCGCAAATCCGCCGCGGCGCCGTTCGTTGGCGCCCCCCCCGCAGCCCCTGGTCGTCGTCGGATTGCGGGGGCGCGCCGTGCTCGGCTACCTGCGCGTCCGTCCGGACGGAACGTGCGTATTTGGAATCGAGATACGGGTATCCGGCTCCTTCACGGCGCGAGGGTCCTCGTGAGCAGCGGGGTGGCCGCGGACGTCCAGAAGGACACGCCCAAAGATCCCGGATCCGCCGGTCTGCTACGGCGTTAACCCGGCGGGCGGATCCCTTGTGGGTCTGAGCTTCTCGGGGAAGATCCTCGGGCACCCACCGCGGGCCTTCCGGAGAATAGGCCCCGCGGCAGGGCCGCACCCCCGCCTTTTTTCGCAAGAATCGGGCTGTCCCGCGCAACCAAATGGGCCTGGATGGAGTCATACTAGGCAGACACTTCCCATGAAACCCCCATTGACGGCGCTCCTCGCATTGGCCCTTGCCGCCTCGCTCCATGCGCAGGCGCCCGCCGGAGGTCCGGCGACGGAGTACACGCCCGAGCAGCTGGACCAATTGGTCGCCTCGATTGCGCTATATCCCGACCCCCTGGTCGCGCTCATGCTGCCCGCGTCGACGGCGCCCTCGGACCTCGCCCTGGCGGCCAATTACCTCGCGGCGAACGGCAACCCCGCCGGGATCGACGCGCAGCCCTGGGACCCGAGCGTCAAAGGCCTCGCCCACTATCCGGACGTGCTGAAGTGGATGAACGCAAACGCAGACTGGACGAGCACGCTCGGCGCCGCGTTTGCGATGCAGCCCGCGGACGTGATGAGGTCCATCCAGCAGATGCGGGCCAAGGCGCGAGCCGCGGGAACGCTTGTCGACACGCCGCAGCAGCAGGTCGATGCGCAAGGCGACGACATCAGGATCGTGCCCGCGCAGGCGGACGAGCTCTACGCCCCCGAGTATGATCCCGACATCGTCTACGACGTTCCGGAGGGCTACACGGGCCCGTTCCTCACCTTCGGCGTCGGCTATCCCGTGGGCGCGTGGCTGGGCTTCGAGTGCGACTGGGACGACTTTGGAATCTGGGCCGGCCCGTGGCACCCGGGCTGGGGGTACCGTCGCGACTGGAGGGATGCGCACGACGGGGGACGGCAGTGGCGCCCCGATCCTCGCCGCGGCCATGAGCTCGTGCGCGACCATTTCCGGCCTGCGGGCAACCCGCCGGCACCACGCTTGGTTGCCGGAGCGCGGGGTCCTGCCAGGGCGGCCGGTCCCGCAGCCCGCCCGGAGTCACGCCCCGCGGCGGCGCAGTCACGCCCCGCAGCGGTACAGTCCCGCCCCGACTACCGCGGGTACGCCCCGATGGCGCGGCCCTCGACGCCGGCCCCGTCGAGCCCCCTCTTTGGCGGTTACACCCGTGGAACCCAGGCGCGCGACAACAGCGCCAGGGGAAGCTCGAGCCGGCAGGCTCCCGTCCGGTCCATTGCCCCGGCGCGCTCCGCCCCCGCACGGTCCGCACCTGCGCGGTCCGCACCTGCTCCCGCGCGCTCCGAACCGGCGCCTTCCGGAGGGCGGGACCGTCACTAGAGGCCAGACTGACCCGGCACCATGAACACTCAAATCCAGATGACCCGTTCCCTCGCATCCGCCGCGGCCCTCCTTGCGCTTCTTGCCCTCGGCGCCGGGCCGCTTCTTCGCGCCGACACTGGGGCCTCCGCGGCGCAGCAGCGCCGCTTCGCCTCCCCCGATGAGGCCGTAAAGGCGCTCGCCGGGGCGACCAAGGCCGGCGACAGGGCCGCCGTCGACGCGATCTTCGGGCCCGAGTCCAAGGATCTGCTCTCCGGGGACCCGAAGCAGGACGCCCTTGAATTCGCGGCCTTTGCAAAGGCCATCGGCCATTTCTCGAGACTGGTCAAGAAGGCGGACGACCGGTACGTAATCGACATTGGCGACCAGGACTGGCCGATGCCGATCCCGCTTGTCCGCAGGGACGGGGCGTGGCTCTTCGACACCGCGGCGGGCAAGGACGAGATCCTGAGCCGACGCATCGGCGAGGACGAATTGACGGCGATCGGCGTCTGCCGCACCTACGTCCAGGCCCAGCGCGAGTACGCCTCCGAGGACCGGGACGCCAGCGGCATTTTCAAGTACGCCCTGAAGCTCCGGAGCACCCCCGGTGCGCGGGACGGACTCTACTGGCACGCCACTCCGGGCGAGGATCCGAGCCCGCTCGGGCCGCTCGTCGCCGAGGCCCGCGCCGAGGGATACGGCGGAAAGACGCCGGAGGGCGAACCCCAACCGTTCCACGGCTACCTTTTCAAGGTGCTGACCGCGCAGGGCGAGGCCGCCCCCGGCGGCGCCTACGACTACGTCATCAACGGCAACCTGATCGCCGGGTTCGCCCTGGTCGCCTATCCCGCACATTGGGGGGAGTCGGGCGTCATGACCTTCATCGTGAACCAGTGGGGCAAGGTCTACCAGTGCAACCTGGGCGAGAAGAGCGCCGAGATCGCCTCGGCCATGACGGACTTCAATCCGGACGCCAACACCTGGATTCCCGTGGTGGCGCCCTAAGAGGCGCGCCGGCCCCCGGCGGCCCGAAAAAAGCCGCTGTCAACCGGCGGCTTTTTTGTGCACGATCGAGCCTCCTTGAAGGCATCCGACTTCTTCGCCCTCCCCGAGTCCCTCGCCGCGTTCCGCGCGTTCTTCGCGCCGGACGCCGCGCCGTGGGAGTGGCTTGGGCAGATCGGGCCGGCGCTCGCCTCGCACGCGTTTGACGCGAAACCCCCGAGGGTCCCCGCGGGCGTCCACCTGGAGGGCCCCGTCCACCTCGGCGCCGGCGTCACGCTGCCCTCCCACGCGACCCTCATCGGGCCGGCCTGGATCGGCGCCGGCACGCAGATACGGCCCGGCGCCTTCATCCGCGGCAACGTCATCGTGGGCGAGGGTTGCGTCCTCGGGAACTCCTGCGAGTTCAAGAACTGCCTGCTCATGGACGGCGTGCAGGCGGCGCATTTCAACTATGTCGGGGACTCGCTCCTCGGGAACAGGGCGCACCTCGGGGCGGGCGCCATCTGCTCGAACCTGCGCCTGGACCAGAAGCGCGTCCTCATCCACCTGGCGGGCGGGGCGGTCGATACGGGGTTGAAGAAGTTCGGGGCCGTGCTCGGCGACGGGGCCGAGGTGGGCTGCAACGCGGTCCTCAACCCCGGGACGCTCCTTGGGCCCCGCTCCCTCGTGATGCCGTCGATCGTTTTCGGCGGGGTGCTCGCCCCGGCGACGATCGCCCGGGTCCGCCAGCAGGTGACCTTCGTGCCGAGGAGATTCTAAATGCGAACGCTAACAGGCATCACACCGTCGGGAACGCTCCACATCGGCAACTACTTCGGGGCGATGAGGCCGGCGATCGAGGCGCAGGCCGGGGGCGACTGCTACTACTTCATCGCGGACTACCACTCGATGACGACGATCACCGACGCCGCGGAGCGCCGGGACATGACCCGCGGGATCGCCGTCGACTGGCTCGCCTGCGGCCTGGACCCGGAGAAGAGCGTGTTCTGGCGCCAGAGCGACGTGCCGGAGGTCTGCGAGCTCACCTGGCTCCTCGGCAGCGTGACGCCGATGGGGCTGCTCGAGCGCGCCCACAGCTACAAGGACAAGACCGCGAAGGGCATCTCCCCGAACTTCGGGCTGTTCGCGTACCCGGTGCTCATGGCCGCCGACATCCTGCTCTACGACACGAACGCCGTCCCCGTGGGCCAGGACCAGCGGCAGCACCTGGAGATGACGCGCGATATCGCGATCAAGTTCAACCAGACCTACGGGCAGACATTCGTTGTCCCGGAGGCCGTCATCCGGCGCGAGGTGGCCGTCGTCCCGGGCTTCGACGGCCAGAAGATGAGCAAGAGCTACGGCAACACGCTCGAGATCTTCGGCGACGAGAAGGCGCTCCGCAAGAAGGTCATGTCGATCGTCATGGACAGCCGGACGCCGGCCGAGCCGAAGCCCGACGCCGAGAGGAACCTCTGCATCCAGCTCTTAAAGCTCGTCGCGCCGGCGGACGTCGCCGCGGACACCGAGGCCCGTCTGCGGGCCGGCGGGCTCGGCTACGGGGACCTGAAGAAGGCGCTGTTCGAGCGCTACTGGGGCTACTTTGCGCCCGCGCGCGCCCGCCGCGCCGAGCTTCTCGCCGACCCGGGCTACGTCGACCGGGTTCTCCGGGAGGGCGCGGAGCGCGCCCGCAGGGTGGCTCGCGCGGTGATCGCGCGCGCCCGCAGGGCGGCCGGCCTCGACTAGGCCGGCCTTTAGATGACCCGCGCCCGCGGCGGCTCGATGCGGGTGATGGCCTCCATGATCCTCGCGGCGGTCCGGGCGTAGCGCTCCCTTCCGTCGCCGGGCCGGTCGTACTCCTGCGGGGGGAGCGGCCGGCCGAACACCACCGAGACCGGCGACCCCAGGCGCAGCCGGCCGCCGCGGCCGAAGGCCTCGAACGACCCGAACACCCGGGCCGGAACGACCGGCACGTGCGCCTTGCAGGCGAGGAGCCCCACGCCCGGCCGGGCGGGCTGGAGCTCGCCGTCGCGCGAGCGGGTCCCCTCGGGGAAGACGATCACCACGTTGCCACTGGAGAGCGCGTGGAGCACGCGCTTGATGGCGTCCAGGCTCACGCCGCCGTCCCGGTCGACGGGGATCGTCCGAACGGCGTCCAGCCACCATGAGGCCAGGCCGGGCTTCCACAGCGTCTTTCGGGCGAAGAAGTTGACCTGGCGCGGCAGGAACTGGCCGACGATCGGGGGGTCGAGGAGACTCGCGTGGTTGGCCGCGACGATGTAGCCGCCGGACTCGGGGAGGTTCTCGAGGCCGGCGGCGTCGCCCCGGAAGAACATCTGGTGGGCCATACGGCAGATGCCGTAGAAGAAGCCGTAGACCGGCTCCATCTCGAGCTGGGCGTGCCGGGGGCTCATGCGCCCTCCAGGCTCCGGGCGATGACCGACGCCATCCGGTCGGCGACCTCGGCGATCGTGAGGCGGGTCGTGTCGATCGACACGGCCCCGTCGGGCACGGACAGGGGCGCCGTCTTGCGCGTCGAGTCCAGACGGTCCCGCTCGGCCACCCGGTCCTGCTGGCCCTCCCGGACCCGGCGGCGCTCCCGCTCCGCGGGGTCCGCGTGCAGGAAGAAGCGGAAGTCCGCGGCCGGGAAGATCACCGAGCCGATGTCGCGCCCCTCCATGACGAGCCCGGCGAACCCGCCGCTCCTCGCGGCGGCGGCCTGTCCGCGCTGATAGGACAGCAGGGCCGACCGGAGCTCGGGTATCGCCGCGAAGTGGGAGACGGCCTCGTTGACCTCCCGGCTGCGGATCTCGGCTCCGGGCCTCCTGCCGGCGATCTCGATCTGGGCGAGGCGGCCGTCGATCCTCGTGCCGAGCCGCAGGTCGGCGAGCGCCGCCTTGACCGAGGCCAGGTCGCCCGGGTCCGCGCCGCGCTTGAGCATCTCGCTGGTGACCGCGCGGTAGTAGGAGCCCGTGTCGGCGTGCAGCAGGTTGAAGCGCCGGCTCAGCGCACTCGCCGTCGAGGACTTCCCGGAGGCCGCGCCGCCGTCGATCGCCACGATGATGAAGGGCTTGCCGGGCATCGCGCGTTCAGGTTTCCGAGGACTTTGCGCGGACGGCGTCCAACAGGCCGAAGAAGCCCGGGAACGTCTTGGCGCTGCACGCGGGGTCGCCGATGGACAGCCAGGGCGTCCCGTCGCCGCGCACGTCGCGGCAGCCGAGGATCGCGAAGCTCATCGCAAACCGGTGGTCACCGTGGGTCTCGACCGTGACACCCTTGCGCAGCGGCCTCGGGTGGATCTCGAGGGAGTCCTCCGCCTCGACGACCTCCTGGCCGAGGCGCCGCAGCTCGGCGGCCATCCCGGCGACGCGGTCCGTCTCCTGCCTGCGCGTGTGGGAGATGCCGAGGATCTTGGTCGGCCCCTCGAGCAGGGGCGCGATGGCGGCGAGCGTGAGGAAGGTGTCCGAGAACCCCGAGAAGTCGTGCGCCACGCCCCGGCGCCTGCCGAACGGCGCGAACGACACCGTGATCCCGTCGTCGTCGTCCTGCACGACGGCCCCGCACTTCGCAAGGACGTCGAGGAACCGGACGTCGCCCTGAAGGCTGCGGTCGGCCCGCGCGAGGCCGTCGAGGCGCAGGGACCCCCCCGCGACGAGCGCCAGGGCCGCGAAGTAGCTGGCCGCGGTCGCGTCCGGCTCCACGGCGTATTCCCCGGGTGAGCGGTAGCCGGCGGGGTCCACGGCGATGGACCCGGCGGCCTCGTCGCCCGAGACGCCGGCGACCCCGAACTGGGCCATCTGGAGCAGCGTCATCCGGACAAAGGGCATCCGCAGGCCGCCGACCGGGGTCGCCACGACCGCCTTCTCCGCCAGGGGCGCCACCATGAGGAGCGCCGAGAGCATCTGGCTGCTCTCGCTGGCGTCGATGGTGACCGGCCCGCCGCGAAGGCCCGAAGCGCGGATCTCGAGCGGGAGGAATCCCTCCTCGCCGGCGCACCGGATGTCCGCTCCCAGTGCGCGCAGGGCCTCGAGGAGGCCCCTCATCGGCCTCTTGCGCATCTGCGCCACGCCGTCGATCCGGTACACGCCTGCCTTCGCGGAGGCGCAAAGCGCGGTCAGGAAGCGGGTGGCCGTTCCCGCGAGGCCCGTGAAGAGCTCCGCCTCGGCGGCCGGGATCCCGCCGCCCCGCCCGTCAACCCGGATGCGGTGCGCGGCCTCGTCCTCCTCCACGCTGAAGCCGAGACGGCGGAGCGCCTCGGCCATGATCCTCGTGTCCTCGCTGAACAGCGCCCCGCTGAGCGTCACCGGGCCGTCGCAGAGCGCCGCGAGCAGGAGCGCGCGGTTCGTGAGGCTCTTGGAGCCCGGCAGGGCCACGCCGCCGCGGGCCGGCCGCGCGAACGGCCTCACCGCAAGGATGTCGGGTAGCGGCGGGGTCACGGTGCCGGGCGGAACTTGTCGCGGTACGCCCTGCCGCGCTCAAGGCGGGCCACGACCTCGACGAAGTCGCGGTTGGCGAGGGCGGCGTGGAACCCCTGGAGGTCATCCTGGAAATGCCGCAGCGCCCTCAGCACCTCGTCCCGGTTCTCCTCGAGTATGGCCCTCCACATCCTGGGGTCGGAGCCCGCGATCCGCGTGGTGTCCCTCAGGCCCGCCCCGGCGAAGTTCCTCCAGCCCGGGTCCCGCGTGGACAGGTAGGCGCAGAGCGCGGAGGCGAGCACCTGGGGCAGGTGGCTGATGTGGGCGACGATCTCGTCGTGCCGGTCCGGGTCCATCGTCACGACCTCCGCCCCCAAGTCCCTCCAGAAGGCGACGACCCTGCCCACGGCCGCGGGGTCCGTGGAGCCGGCGGGCGTGACAAAGCACGTCCGCCCCTCGAACAGGTCGGCCTTGCCGTGTTCCCAGCCGGTCTTCTCCGAGCCGGCCATCGGGTGGGCGCCGACGAAGTGGGCCCTTCCGTTCAGGGCCGCGTGCCCCAGCCGGGAGATCTCCCCCTTCACGCTGCCCACGTCGCAGACGACGGCCCCGTCCTTCACGAGCGCGGCGATCTGGCGCACCAGGGGCACGACCCGGTCGACCGGCGTGGCGACGACCACTAGGTCGGCGCCCTTCACGGCCTCCTCGGGCGTCTCGCACGCGGCGCTGCACCAGGGCTGCTCGCCCAGGGCGAGCCGCGTCTCGGGGCGGCGCGCCCAGATGACGATCCTGCGGGCGATGGCCCGGGAACGCGCAGCGCGGGCCACGGAGCCCCCTATGAGGCCGGGAGCCAGGATTGTGAGCTGATCCATCGTTGACTCAGAAAAGACGCAAAATCCAACCCTGCTGTCGAGCCGTTCGTGGGATTGCGTTTTTGCCCGGGCTCGGGTTGGCTGGTTTCGCCACAAGATGGAGACAAACCCCCAAGAGCCGGCAGAGCTTGACGTCCGCGCCCGCCGGGTGCGCGCGCTGATTGTCGTCGTGGCCCTGGTGCTGATCGTGGCCCCGTTTGTGGTCTACCTCGTTGTCGGAAGGGGCTCCGCCCCCGGGCAATGAACAAGACGCTCCTGCCGATCCGGATAGTGTTCATCGTCCTGTGCACGGCCGCGGGCTGGCTGGTCTGCTACACGGTGCGCGAGTGGGACGCCTACCGGGTGACCGCCGCCTCCGTCGGGTTCTGCATAGGAGCCCTGGTGGTCCTGGTCGACGTGATGCTCAAGGGGTTCTCGCTGCGGGGGCTCTCCGCGCTCACCTTCGGGATCGCCGTCGGGTCCATCATCGCGAGCCTGGTGGCGACCTCGCCGCTCTTTGCGGAGGGGGACCCGGAGATGATCTTCCTCGCGCGGCTGGCGCTCTTCATGATCTGCCCGTACCTCGGGACCGTGATCGCGCTGCGCGGCAAGGACGAGTTCAACCTGGTCATCCCGTACGTGCGGTTCGTGCCCCATGAGGTCGACGTGCCCCTCGTGGTTGTCGACACGAGCGTCCTGATCGACGGCCGGATCGCCCGGGTCTGCGAGACGGGCTTTCTGAGCGCGGCGCTCGTCATCCCGAGGTTTGTCCTGAACGAGCTCCAGTCCATCGCGGATTCGACGGACCCGCTCAGGCAGGCGCGCGGACGGCGCGGCCTCGACGTGCTGAACGCCCTGCGGGCGATCAAGACCCTCGACATCAGGATCACCGAGAGCGAGGTGGCCAAGAAGGAGGATGTGGACGCAAAGCTCGTCTTTCTCGCCCAGTCGATGCGGGCGAAGCTCCTGACAACCGACTACAACCTCGCCAAGATGGCCGAGTTCCAGGGGGTTCCGTGGCTCAATCTGAACAAGCTCTCGAAGTCGTTGCAGCCCGAGCTGATGATCGGGGAGCGTCTTGAGATCGAGCTGGTGAAGCCCGGCAAGGAGGACGGCCAGGCGATCGGCTATCTCGCTGATGGATCGATGGTTGTTGTCACAGGCGGGCGCCCCCACATCGGGCAGCACGTCGGCGTTGAGATCATCAGCCTGCTGCCCACCGGGGCCGGCAAGATGATCTTCGCCAGGATGGGCAGCGAATCGGACCATTCCCGCATGGGCTAGGGCGGTTGGCCAAGATTGGTGTGGACTTGCCTGCGCGTAATTTTAGATAACTTCCCTTCCACACGGGGCAGTAGCTCAGTTGATAGAGCGCGTCGTTCGCAACGACGAGGTCGTCGGTTTGATCCCGATCTGCTCCACCATCCCGGTCTCGACCGGCTGCGGGGCTGCTCTTGGGAGGTGCCTGAAGGAGATGGATCTCCACCACGGTTTGGGGACC
>PLTZ01000036.1 GCA_003164715.1 Opitutaceae bacterium
GCGCTTCGTGAAATATTGCGGCTAAGGCGTTGGCTCGGGTCCTTTGTTCGCAGGCCCGGGGCCGCGCCGGCGTCCGAAAGCCTTCCTTTGGTCGAGCCGCCCAACCCATCCTTCACACATTCCTTTCCCATGAAACTCTTTCCACAAAGCCGGGCCGTCCCGGCACCCAAGCGATTTATCCGCGCATCTCACGAGCGCCACCTTCGCGCCGCCGGGCTCTTGGCCCTGGCCGCAGCCCTGGCTTTGGCGCCGTCCATCTGCCGTGCCTGCGCCTGCGGGTGCGGGCTCTATGAGGTCGGCACGAACTCAATGATTCCTATAGGCGCGGGCGTCATGACATATGTCGAGTACGACTACCAGGACCAGGACCACAACTGGAGCGGCGCTTCGGAGGCGCCCGCTGCCGACAACGGCGATAAGGACATACGCACGAGCTGGTACACCCTGGGCTACCAGCAGATGTTCAACCGCAGCTGGGGCGTCCGTTTTGAGCTGCCCTACGAGGATCGGCATTTTGTCACGACGGGTGGCGCCACGGGCAACGACATCGTGACCCTGGACTTCAGCGGCCTCGGCGACACCCGGATCGAGGGGATCTACACCGGGTTCTCGCCGGACCTCTCGGGCGGCCTCACGTTCGGCCTGAAGCTGCCGACCGGCAGCTACACGACGAATGACGCCTACGGCGACATCGACCGGGACACGGAGATCGGAAGCGGAAGCACCGACATCCTGCTTGGAGGCTATCATCGCTTCACCATCGACGCGGACTACGGCTGGAGCGGCTTCACCCAGACCCTGCTCGACCTCCCCGTGCTCTCCCAGGTGCAGTACCGGCCGGGGGCGGAATTCGACGCCTCGGTCGGCGCGTACTACACCGGGCTCCGAATTGGCCGCCTGCTCATTGCGCCGATAGGGCAGATCAAGCTGTCGATCCGCTCGCGGGACACGGGGGCGAATGCGGCGAGCCCCGTGGCGTCCGGATTCGAGCGCGTGCTCGCGGCCTCGGGGCTGGAGCTCGACCTGCACCCGTTCAAGGCGTACGCGGACGTCGAGCTGCCCCTCTATTACCACTTCACGGGCGACCAGCTTGCGGCGAAGACGCTCTTCCGGGTCAACGTGAGCTACATGTTCTAGCCTCTGCGGCCCGGCGGCGGGCGTCCTCCTAGGGCGCCTGCCGCTCGAACTTCATTGAGTGCTCCTCGGGGTCCCCCACGGAGACCGCGACGACCTTGGAGGCGTCGGTAAACTGGAACTCGCACTGCACGTCGGTCGTCAGGGCGAAAAACTTCGTCTGCGACTGGGCGTGCATGACGAGTTCCTGCCCCGCCAGCGTGAGCGAAAGGAGCCCGTCGGGCACGCGGCGGATCGTCACGTGGTTGCCCTTGTTGGCCCCGTAGTCGCCGACATAGGTTTCCAGCACGGCGTCCGGCAGCATGAATTCCTTGTGGCGCGGGTTGCCGAGTTCGCGCACCCATATGTTTCGAAAGCGGACGGGGTTGCCGTGATCCTGGAGCGCGATCGGCAGGCGCTCGGGGTGCGCCTTGTAGGGCACGCGCCCGATCCAGCCGGTCGGGCCCGTGAGCTCAACGTTGTTCTGGACGAGGACGCCGTTGTGGAAGACCGTCTCGCGCGCCTTGGAAACCAGGTTCCCCTCCGCATTGAAGCGGGGCGCCGTCCACACGATGTCATAGGTCTCCCACTGGCCGGGCGGGCGCATGGCGTTGACGAGCGGGGGATACTGCCCGTAGATGGCGGCGGCGCCGCCGTCGGCGTAGGTCGGGTTCTGAAACGAATCCAGGACCTGGCACTCATAACGGTCATAGCCGAAGAAGACGCCGCTGTTGCCGCGGCCCTGACTGTCGCCGTGCGGGGGCGTCGGTGAGGCCCATTCGACGTGGAGCTGGCAGTCGCCGAACGACTGGAGCGTCCGGACGTACCCGCTTCCGGGGACGCACTCGAAGACTCCGTCCCGGATTATCCACTTGGTTGGGCTCCCATCCATCGCGACCCATTGCGAAGTGTCCTTCCCGCCAAAGAGGACGGTGGCATCCGAGGGCGGCCTGCCCGGCTGGTCCAGCGAACTCGGCGTGCCCGGGTCGACGAGGGCCGGCTGGGGGCGGTCGCGGTCGTGGCCGAGCCAGTTCGGGTCCGGCGCGGCGCAAAGGGCCGCGGGGGCGGACAGCATGATTCCTAGGGCCAGTATGGAGGGGGTCTTCATGGGGAACGGGGCGCAACTTTGCCCGGGTTTGGCGGGAAAGTCCAACGGGATTCCCCGGATCCCCAGGGCGCGCTCTCCCGTTCGCCGCTCTTGCGACGGGCCCTTCGGCGCCCTATGATCCCCCGCCATGGTCAAGAAACTCCTCCATACCCGCATGCGCGTGAACGACCTGGAGCGCACCGTGAAGTTTTATGAGGACGTGCTTGGGCTCAAGGTCGGGCGCAGGCACACGTCGCCTCGGGGCGCGCAGCTCGTCTTCATCCGGACGCCCAACAGCGACGAGGAGATCGAGCTCTGCCAGCTTCCCGGTAGCCCGCCCGTGAAGGTCCAGCCCGACCTCATGCACCTGGCCTTCGAGGTGGACGACCTCGCCGCGTTCCAGGCGCAGGCCGCGAAGAAGGGCTACAAGCTCTCTGACGGGCCGACGCGCACCGGCACGGGCTCGGTGATCGCCTTCATCGACGCCCCTGAGGGCTACGAGATCGAGCTGATCCAGCGCGGCTAAGCCGGTTTCGGACCCGCCCGCCGCTCCTTCCACAGGTCGAGGTCGAAGCGCGCCCAGTCGATCGGCGCGCTGCCGTGGTGACGGGCGGCCACCATCCCGAAATACACGGTCTCCCAGAACCGGTAGGCGCCCGGGTCCTGGGGGGAGTGGCGCGGGACCGGCAGCCCCCGCGGGCCGTCGGGCTCCCAGTGGTCGCGCATCCATGACAGCACGTGGGTGTCGAGGACGCCGTGCATCTGGTTCGGGCGCGAGTGCAGGACGAAGAACTTCGCGGTCTTGATCCCGATCCCGGGGAAGCGGGTCAGGTGCTCCCAGGCGCAGGCCCCGAGGTCGGCGCCGCTGCGGGAGAGCTCCCGGAAGCTCCTGCCGAGGAGGGTGTACTTGCCGAGGCGAACCTCCCGCAGCCGCGCCTCGAGGCTCCCGTCGCGGTCGATCGCGCGGAGGTAGGGGAACGGCCTGCAACCGCCGAGGAAGCGCTCGAGCTTGAACGCCTGCTGGTCGGCGTTCTTGCCCGCGACGACCACGCAGAACAGCAGGAACTCCTCCAGCTCCGCCGGGGTCCGCTCGGGATTGGTGACGTTGCTCGGGTCGATCATCGCGCCCCGCGTGCGCCCGGTCAGCGGGAGGACTTCTCCCAGAGGAAGCTCGCCTTCCGGGCAAGCACGCTGCCGTCGGCGGCTTGGAGCTCGAGCTCCCATGCGACCGGCTGGACGCGCGCCCCCGCCCAGTCCTTGCCGGTCAGCCCGATCTCGAAGAGCCTGCTGCCGCTCTGGATGTCGGCGGAGAAATGGAACACCCTCGTCTCGATCGACTCGGGGGAGACCACCCGCAGGATGAACGTCGCGCCGGGCACCCGCGCCCCCGGGTTCTCGACGCGGGAGAGGAAGTAAAGCCCCGCCCGCTGGTCCGGCTGGCTGCGAAGGATGATCCAGCCGCCGGCGAGCTCGCGCCCGGTATGGTCCTCGTAGAGGCTGCTGAACGAGTCGGCGTCGTGCCACTGCGGCCACACCCGCTCGAGCCGCAGGTCGGCCGCCCGCGCCGGCGCGCTGGCGGCCGCGAGGAGCGCAATTGCGGCGAGGAGGGGTCGCATGGGGGCACGCTGACCCCGGAAGCATTCTGCGGCAATCCGATACCTTAGTTTCCGAGCCTCACCTGCGCGTAGCGGTGGTAGCCGAGGAGGGCCGGGGTCCATCCCGCCACGGAGGGCCGGATCAGGTAGGCGTGCGCGCCGAAATAAAGCGGGGCGATCGGGCCCTTCTCGAGGAGGAGCGCCTCCGCCCGCTGGAACACCTCGAGGCGGGCCTTTGCATCGCGCGTGCGGGAGGCCTCCTCGATCAAGCCGTCGTACTCCTTGTCGCCCCAGCCCGTCCAGTTGTTGCCGCCGCCGCTCACGAAGAGGTCGAGGAAGGTGACGGGATCAAGAAAGTCGCCCGCCCAGCCGGAGGTGGACACAGAGTAGTTGAGCGTCTGCTGGTTCTGCAGCCACGTCTTCTGCTCGAGGGTGGCCAGGGTGACGCGGACGCCGAGGCGCTTCTGCCACATCTCCTGGAGGGCCTCCAGGACGGACGGCTGGACGTCGTCGTTGCGCGCCTGGACTTCGAACGGCGCAAGGCCGCTTCCCCCCGGGAACCCGGCCTCGGCGAGCAGCCGGCGGGCCTCCTCGACATTGAGGTCGACCCGCGACCGCGCCGTGTAGCCGCCGCAGTCCGGCGGCGTGAATGAATGGGCGGGAGGGTAGCCCCCCGAGAGAACGCGCCTCGCGAGGGTGTCCCGGTCGATCGCAAGCGAGAGGGCGCGCCTCACCCGGGGATCGCCAAAGGGCGCCCGGCTCGCGTTGAACCGCAGAAAAAAGGTCTGCAGGAATGGGTCGACCCGCAGCTCCCCCGGCGCATCTCGCCGGTAGGCCCCGATCCTCGCCAGGGGTACGGAGTAGGTGATGTGGAGCTGGCCCGCCCGGAAGTCTCTCTCCTCGGAGTCGGCGTTCTCGGTCGGGAAGAAGATGATCCGCTGAAGGGTCACCGCGCCGGCGTTCCAGTAGTCCGGGTTCCTCGCCACCACGATCCGGGCGTTGGGCGTCCATTCCCCGAGCGTGAACGGCCCGTTCCCGACCAGGTTTCCCGGCCGGGTCCATGCGGTGCCGCGGCTCGTCATCGCTCCGAAGCGCTCGAGAACCCTGGGATTGACGGGGTACCAGGGCGGCTGCGCGACCAGGACGGGCAGGTAGGGGATGGGCTGCTCGAGCTCGATGCGAACCGTCCGCGGGTCGGGCGCGAAGACGCCGAGGGCCCCCGGGTCGGCAAGGGTGCCGCGGTTAAGCGCCCGCGCGTTGCGGATGGGGTAGAGGAGGTTCGCGTATTCGGCGGCCAATGCCGGCGAGAGCATCCGCCGCCACGACCGGACAAAGTCGTCGGCCGTGAGCGGCTCGCCGTTCGACCAGCGCAGCCCCTCGCGCAGGTGAAACGTCCAGGCCAGGCCGTCTTCGGAAACCTCCCAAGCCCGCGCCGCGGCCGGAATGGCCTGGGAGGTCTTCTCGTCGACCGCGGTCAGGCCCTCGAAGAGGGCAAGCAGGATGTTCTGGTCGGTGTAGGCCGTGACGACCTGGGGATCCAGGTCCGCGGGCTCCGCGCCGTTTCCAAGGAGGAGCGTCTGGGCCCGCGTGGCCGACTCGGCTGGCGTCTCCCTGCGTGCGCAGCCCCCGGCGGCCAGAAGTGCCAGCGCAGCCGCCGCAAACCCGCTCATCCTTGGACGGACCATGCCGCTCTTTCTGCCCTAAAGGCATGCGACAGCAAGGTCGAACACCCGATATCCCAAGAGGCTGGAGCGCAAAGGCTTCCCTGACGCCCGGATTCCGGACCTAGCGCCTGCGGCGGCGAACCGCGGCCCCAAGTGCCAGGACTCCGCTCGCCATGAGCATCCAGGTGGACGGCTCCGGCACCGGAGTGAAGTTGAGCACCAGGTCATTGCCGACATCGGTCACGAAGAAGGTGCCGGGGGCTGCGTTACTGAAGTAGGTCGAAGTGTCGAAGTGGAACGCGCTCGCGTCGAAGTTCGTGATCGAGCCGGCCGACAGGAGCGTCCACTGGTAGGATTGGCCCGAATTGAACGTGTTGGCGGTCCCTACGCCCAGTCCGGTGTAATCGACTCCCACGAGCTGGATAGTGAACGGATCCAGGGAGGTCGCGGTGAGGTTCAGATTACCGGCGACGCAGATGGTGCTGTAGTCCACCCCGGGCGTCCCCAAGGCGTTCATGATCGAGAACTGCATGGCGCCTCCGCCGGCGAACTCGAGCGACGCATTGGCCCCGAACGAGAGCGTCCCTATCACGGGATGCAGGGCATCCCCGCCCCCAAGCGACCCGCGCCCGCCTGTGACGCCCGAGCCGCTGGCAAAGGTGATGGTTTCGGGCGTTGCCGGCGCGACCGCGCCGTATCCACCGATCTCCCCGCCGTTGTTCAGGGTGATCTGGTTCGCGATCGTGATGCCGTTGTCCACTCCCAGGATGCCCCCGGAATTGATGGTCACCATACCCGTGCCGAGGGCGGAGGCGTTTCCCGCCACCACCAGCATGTTTGAGCCGATCGTCGTCCCTCCCGTGTACGTGTTGGTGCCGTAGAGCGAGAGCGACTCATGGTATCCCTGGACATTCACCGCCCCGTTGCCGTTGATCTTGCCGTAATAGTCAGGGTCTTCGCCCAGCCTAAATGTGAGGGTCGCGCCGTTTCCGAGGTTGATCTGGTTCGTCGAGCCGGGCAGGTCGCTTTCCATCCCGTTGATGAACGGGTTTGAGCTTGCCGCAAAGTTGATCACCGAGGCCTGCATGGAGAGATTGTTGATGGTGGGCGTGCTGCTGATGAAATTGAGCGTGCTTCCAATTGCCGTCACTGGTCCGAAGCCAAGCCCGGAATCATTGCCCACCGTCAGGGTCGTGCTGCTGACCGTTGTCCCGCCCGAATACTCGTTGTAACCTTCCAGGTCCGTGGGGCCGTCTATCACGAGCGAGCTGGGCCCGTGTTTGTCACTGATCGAGCCCAGGATCGTGAGCACGCCGCTCGGGGTCCCGCCGAGGGTGACCACGGGGTTGCTTTCGCCGGTGCCGAGAAAAATGTTATTGAGAACCGTAATAGGCACGCCGTTCGGCGTGGCGAGCGTCGTTCCGTTGCCGAGTGTCAGCGAGCCGGTTCCCAGAGGGCTCGAGGTTGGCGAGCCGGCGGTGCCTACGCCGCTCGCACCGACGACGAGCGTCGAATTGCCCGCGTCCACCGTGAC
>PLTZ01000056.1 GCA_003164715.1 Opitutaceae bacterium
GGCGGAGGTCTACGAGGTGCCTTGACGTCTTCCGCGGCGCCCCGGGATTGACCCCGGGGCGCCGGCCGGGGCCGACCCATCAGGCAACCAGGCGCTCGGACTCGTCCCAAAGGCGGCCCGCATTGCTGCCGTCCAAAGCATAGGCCGCGACGCCGCGCATGGGCTCGCTTTCCTCGCCGAGCGGATTGGCCTCGTTGCAGTCCTCGAAATACCTGCCGCCGATCCCTTCGAGGACCGGGGACGCCGCGAGGAGCACGGAGGTGGCCGCCCCCTGCTCGGGCGTCTTCCGCCGCTCGGGGGGCGTCTTGATGCCCCCGTTGAAGCGCTGAAGGTTCGTGGCGATGGCGCCGGGCATGAGCGCGTTCGAGGTGATGCCGTCACGGCCCCAGCGCGCCGTGGCCCCGACCGCGAAAAGCACGTTTGCGGTCTTGGACTGGCCGTAGGCCAGCAGCGGGTCGTAGGGGCGCCTGATGAAATGGATGTCGTCGAACACAACCGGCGAGAGCAGATGCGCGCTTGAGCTGACCGACACGATCCGCGCGGCCCCGTCGGCGGCCAGGGCGCCGTGAAGGCGCGCAGCCAGCGCAAAATGCCCGAGATGGTTGATCGCAAACTGCATCTCCCATCCCTGCGCCGTGCGCTGCTCAGGCAGGGCCATGACGCCCGCGTTGCACACCAGCACATGCAGCGGTCCCTCCCATGTGCCGGCGAACGCGCGGACCGAGTCCAAATCTGACAGGTCGAGCCTCGCGGCGCGGACGTTCCGGTTCCCCGTGGTCGCGGAGATGTCACCGGCGACCCGTGAGCCGAGGTCCACGTTGCGCACGGCGAGAGTCACCTGGGCACCGGTCAGCGCCATTGCGCGCGCCGTCTCGACACCGATCCCCGACGACGCCCCGGTCACGATCACCCGCCGCCCCGACAGGTCGACACCTCGCGCCACCTCGGCGGCGGTCGACTTGGGTCCAAAGGGTGTCGTTATCCGGGCCATGGACCTCAATCCGAGCAGGGTTGCCCGGGGGCCGCAAACCAAGTCCGCGCCCAGTCCGCCCGCGGACGCTGCGCCGCCAAGCCGGCGTCATCCGTCCTTAGACGTGTAGAGCGCGACAAGCGCGGCCCCGATCGCCTGGGAGAGTTCGCCGAGCTCGGAGGCCGCGAACTTGATGGTCGCGCGCTGGGCCGGCCATAGGAAGGGCTGCGCCGCCTCGCGAAGGACCCTGATGTAGCGTTCGCGGAACTTTGGAGTCGTGGACTCGTGGTCCATGAGGCCGCCGCCGACGACGACGAAGCCGGGATCGAGCGCGAGGCAGAGCGAGGCGGCGTGCAGGCCGAGCGCCCGGGCCTGGAAGTCAAAGATCTCCGTGGCCAGCGGGTCGCCCTTCTGGGCCAGGCCGCGGATCGACAGGGCCCTCTCCTTCGGGGTGAGCGTGGAGCGCGAGAGATCATGGTCCGGGTGCCTCTTGAGCATCTCCTCGACCAGGTGCGACATGCCGGAAAGGGTCGTGTAGGCCTCGATGCAGCCCCAGGTCCGGCCGCAGCCGCAGGGCAGGGGCTTCATCCCGAGCAAGTGGAGCGGCGCGGGCATGTGCGCCGCCTCCATGCCGGCGAGCGTCTCGCCGTCAAGGGGAAGGCCGTTCGGGTCGATGTAGGCGCATCCGAGCCCCGATCCCGGAGCCAGCATGAGTACGGAGGCCTTCTTGCCCGCACGGACGAGCTTGGCCTCGGCGACCCCGCCGAACTTCCCGTCGTTGCCCACCACGAGCGGGATCTTCCGGCCCGCGGCCGCCTCCAGGGCGCGGCTGTAGTCAGCGTGGAAGTTCCATCCATCAAAGCTCGCGGGGAGGTTGGCGGCGCGCCCGAGCACCCCGTAGCGTCGGTACGGTCCGGGGATCGCAAGGCCGACGCCCCGCACCTGCCCCCAGGTGAGGTTGTTTTCCGCGAGGAACCCCGCGACGCCCTCGACCCATCCCTTGACGACGGCCTCCGTCCCGGCCTGCGCGTTGGTC
The DNA here is from genome assembly GCA_003164715.1 of Opitutaceae bacterium. Lineage (GTDB taxonomy): Bacteria > Verrucomicrobiota > Verrucomicrobiia > Opitutales > Opitutaceae > Palsa-1447. Next base: position 2,007 of record PLTZ01000056.1, read on the forward strand.
GAACTCTGCAGGAGCTTCATCGAAACCATGGAGCCGTCGGCCCACACGCCTCCGGTCTTCGAGGTCGTGGCGCCGCTGTCCGATCCTATGAATACGTGCTTTTGAGAGGTCATTTGGGGCGCAGGAAATCAGAACGACCCGGGGAACAACTGCAAGTCCTCAGGCATCCGCCGCGCCATGATCGGGAAACAATTTGCTGGGGAGCCCGCAAGGGTGCACCGTTGGGGCATCATGGTCCCGAAAGACGTCCCGCCGCAGTTCGACCTCACGGTGCGCGTGGGCTGCAGCCTGGCCTACGAGGTGACCGGGACGGCCACGCTCCTCCTCAACGTGAGGCCCCGGAGCGACGGCCGGCACCATGTGATCGCCGAGGCGCTGACGCTCGGCAACGACCTGCCGGCCGAGGAGTTCACCGACAGCCACGGGAACCACTGCTACCGGGTGGCCCTCGCCAAGGGGAGCAACCTCTTCAGGCACGACGCGATTGTCGCGGTGTCGTCGAAGCCGGACAACCACCACCTCGGCGACGCCTTGGCGCATTCGCCCGGGGACCTGCCCCCCTCTGTCCTGCGCTACACGCTTCCGAGCCGGTACTGCGACTCCGACAAGCTGGTCAATTTCGCGTGGGAGAAGTTCGGCAAGGTCGAGCACGGCTGGCCCCGGGTCCAGGCGATCAGCCGGTGGCTGCACGAGAACCTCGAGTACCGCTACTTTTCCGGACGGCCCGACCTCTCCGCGTGGGACGTCCTGCAGCGCGGCTACGGGGTCTGCCGCGACTTCGCCCACCTTGCGATCGCGCTCAACCGCACCTTCAACGTCCCGTCCCGCTATGTCACCGGCCACCTGCCGGACATCGGCTGCCCGGACCCCGAGGGCCACATGGACTTCCACGCCTACGCCGAGGTCTACCTCGGAAAGAGCTGGTTCACGACCGACGCCCGGTTCCACACGCCGCGCATAGGCCGGATCATGGTCTCGTGCGGCCTCGACGCCGTGGATGGGGCGTTCTCCACCATCTACGGGGGGGCGAACCTCACGTACTTCGAGGTCTGGGCCTACCAGGTGGCCCGCGGCGCCGTGGGCGTCGGCGACCCGCTGGACCTGTCCCTGCGCCTCGACAACCAGTGGGCGGTCCAGCTGGACCCCGTGCGCTGAGGAAGTGCTGGTCTTTGTGCCGGTGAATCACCAAGTGTGGCGGCGGGTGAACCCTATTGCATGAGGCCGCGAATTGTTACGACCCGATGAACATCGTCTATGGCGTCTCCGGCGAGGGACTCGGGCACGTGTTCGAGGCGATAGAGATAACAGCGCGGCTGCGCCAGGAGGGGCACAACGTGAAGGTGCTCACCTACGGGGAACGTGCGTGCCGCTGCCTGAGCGCCTTCGATCCCACCCCGATCGAGGGGATCCACCTCTACTTCGACCCGAAGGGGATGTCGCTTGCCGCCACGGTGTTCAAGAACCTGCGCATCTTCCCGTATTACCTGAGAAACTGGCGCCGGCTCAGGCGCGAGCTTGAGGCCTTCAAGCCGGACGTGTTTGTCACGGCCTACGAACCCTTCAGCATGGTGGCCGCCCACGTCATGCACAAGCCGCTCATCAGCATGGACAACCAGAACGAGCTTCTCCACATCCGTGCGCCCAATGGGACGAACATGTTCGCCTTCTGGGTGGCGCAGCTGGCGACCCGGATCTGCACCTTCGGAGCGGCCAATTACATCGTCAAGACGTTCAACAGGCGGGGGAGCATCGGCGACCGCGTGCGGTTCGTCTCCCCCATCATCCAGAACGAGATCCGGAGGGAGAAGCCGGTGTCCGGAAGCCATGTCCTCGTCTACCTGACGAAGCCCAATCCCGAACTGATCAATGTCCTCAAGTCCATGGACGAGAGCTTTGTCGTCTACTGCAACAACCGGGTGGGCGAGGACGGGAACATCACTTACCGCGCGCAGGGCCCGACCTACGTGCGCGACCTGACCACCTGCAAGGCCATCATCGGCACGACGGGATTCTCGCTCATCGCCGACTCGATCTTCCTCAAGAAGCCCTATTTCGGCGTGCCGCTGCGCAAGCAGTTTGAGCAGACCCACAACGCCCACTTCCTGGCCGACTCCGGGCTCGGGGAATACTCCGAGGCGATTACGAGGGAACAGCTGGAGAAGTTTCTCGCCAACCTGCCTTGCTACAGGAAACGCCTTGAGGCCTACAACCTCGACCCGGCGCAGCAAGAGGAGACGCTTCTCGAGTTCCTGCGCGGGATCGAGTCTAGGACGCGCGTTCCGGTCGGCGCCCCTGCCCCATAGGGTCGCCTCTGCGAATCCGGCGCGCATAGACCGTGCTGGCGCGCACGATGTGCCCGCCCCGGTCCGACATCGGTGACCCCCTGCCCGCGAAATAGCGCACCCGAATCTCTTCCGGGCCAAGATCCTCCATGTTGCGGTACCCGAGCTCCGCAAGCCTGGCCAGGAGCGCACCCGTCTCAAAATGGGACCTGAGCTCCTCGCCGATCAAGGCGACGCGGGACGCGAGGGCCTGCCGGCCCTCGGCGTACGCGTCCTGGCCCGGGCCTTGGCCCGCGGGATTGCCGTAGTCGAACACGACGTGGGCGCCCCCGGGCAGCCCCGCAATGTAGCTGAGCGTCGAGAACACGGCCTGCTCCGTAAGGTAGGGAACGACGCCCAGCCACGTGAAGAACGTCTGCAGAGCCGGGTCAAGGCCCGCCGCGGCGAGACCCTCCGACAGGCTCTCCCGCTCGAAATCGACGGGCGCAAAGGTGAGGGAGCCGGGCACCGGGATCGAGGCCTCGGCGAGGCGCCGGCGCTTCCATGCCTGGGTCGCCGGGTGATCCACCTCGAAGATGCGCAGGCCGCTCCCCTCGGGCGCCCGGTAGGCGTAGGTGTCCAGCCCCGCCCCGAGCACCACCAGCTGGCGGTCGCCGCGCGCGACCGCTTCTGCCAGGGCGTCCTCCGCGAAACGGGTCCTTGCGGCGATGAACAGGCGAAGCCTTCGCCTTGACGGATCGGCCTGCGCGTCCCGGATGGCGGCCTCGGCGTCCGGGCCCAGGATGCGCGCGGCCAGCGGATCGGCGAAGATCGCGCCCCGCTCCAGCACCTGATGGGCGGCCCGGTGGGACGCGGCTCCCAGGGCGGTGCGGCTCGGCAATCCTTCCTGCATGGGGAACAGGTAATTGGACGCTCCGGCCGCGTCAACCGGGGCCCGGTCCGTGGCGCCGATCAGGCGCAGGCGGCCCCTGGTGGAGGGTCCTGGCGAAGGCTCAGCCTGTAGGCCGAGCTCCAGCTGCCGCCGGGCCCCGCCCTGAGCAGCAGCTCGAACGAGCCGCAACCCGCCTTCGGAAGAACGGCCTGGACGCTCGGGCCCTGGAGGTTCCTTCCCGCGGCGACCGCCGGGTAGGCCCACTGAAGGAGCCTTTCCGCAGCTACGCCCGCAGAAAGGGTCACCTCCACCTCGCCCGAAGGGATTTCGGCGGGAGAATCGTTGAGGAGCCAGATCTCGGCGGTGAAGGTCTCGCCCTCACTCCACTGGAACTTCGAAATGCGCGCGCTGGCGAGCACCGGCCTGCACGCGGCCTGCGCGGCCAGGTAGCCGGCGTTCGGCCGCGCGGGCCAGTGGACGAGGGCGTTTCCCGCGGCGGTGGGCCAGGCCTCGTTGAAGCACCAGTTGAGCGCCATCGAGCAGTGCGGCTTCTGGCGGCGGGCCTCCTCGAAGATCGCTTGGTAGCCCGCGGCCTGGAGCCACGAGCCCTGCGCGGCCAGGGTCTCGAGGTCCCGGACGGGCCCGAAATAGTGCTCCTGGTTCCTGACGTACAGGTGCGATTGGACATCGGCGTCCCAGGCCCTGAACGCGTGGTGGGTCTGCCAGCTCGTCCCCTCGCGCGGCGGCCAGAGCTCGGACTCGGGGATGAAGGCCCTCAGGCAGTCGGCGGGTGCGGGCCCCGGGCAGCCGAACTCCGAGTAGGCGGTGTTCCGGGCCCTCTGGAATATCTCGAACACCTCGCGCCCCTTGTCGTCGCGGAACCGGTAGTCCCCGTGCCCCATCCCCTCGACGGGCGCCGTCGGCAGGAACGGCGTGCCCGGGTCGAGGTCGTAGCAGTTGCGGTTGAGGAGCCGCAGCGCGAGCGACTGGTCCGTCATTCCCGACCACGAGTTGAAGAGCTCGTTTCCGCCGCACCAGAGCGCGAGGCACGGGTGCTGGCGCACCCGGCGGATGATGGAGCGCGACTCCTGGTCGAGCACGCGCAGGTAGCCCGGGTCGTCGGGGTAGTTGTTGCAGGCCAGCGGGAACTCCTGCCACACGAGGAGGCCGAGCTCGTCGCACTGGTCAAAGAAGCTCTCGGGGTTGACGATCGCCCCGCCCCAGCAGCGCAGGAGGTTGAAGTTAGCCTCCTTTGCGAGGCGCAGGAGCGGCCGGAGCACCTCCGGCGTCACCCGTGCGGGGAACAGGTCCGCGCTCACCCAGTTCGAGCCCTTGGCAAAGATGACCCGGCCGTTCAGTTCGACCGTGATGGGCGGATGGCTGCGCGACGTGGGAAAGCCCTGCGGAAGGGCCCAGCCGTCCTCCGCCATGACGAGGCGCACCCGCTTGAATCCCACCTTCGAGCGGAACACGTCGCCCTCGGCCAGGGTGACCTCGAGCGTGTAGAGGGCCGGTTCCCCGTGGTCGTGGGTCCACCAGAGCCTCGGGTGGGACAGCGTGGCGCGGGCCGATGCGCTTTCGAGCACGGGCCTCGAATCCGCGTCGAGGAGCCGCCAGGTCGGCTGGGCCGCGCCGGTCGCCTCCGCGGTGACGGTGATGTCGGCGCGGGTGAAGTCGGCGCTGAGCGCGTAGGCGAAGTCCACGTGGCGCAGGTGCGCCTCGGGCCGCACGACGAAGGCGGCCCCTGCCCAGAGCCCGAGCGGTATCAGGCGCGGGTGCCAGTCCCACCCGTAGCTGACGGCGGGCTTGCAGACATGATCGGCCTGGGTGCGGTCGTCGGCGGCTCCCGGCCTCTTCGGCGCCGGAAACACCAGGATATCGAGCTCCGTGCCCGCCGGGCAGTCCGACACGTCGACCTCGAAGCCCGAGAACAGGCCCTTGTGCCGCAGGACGCTCCGTCCCGCGAGGCGGACCTCGCAGGCGTAGTCGACGCCCTCGCACGCGAACACCAGCCGCTCACCCCGCGCACGACGCGCTTCGGGCACGCGCGTTCGGTAGAGCCAGTGGCTGTCCTCCAGGCCGTCATAGGCGCGGACGTTCTGGCCGAAGCCGATTTCGGGCAGCCCGCGGGCGCGGGCCCAGTCGAGCTGGACCGCCCCGGGGACCGTGGCGGCGACCCACTCCGAGGGCTCCGCGTCCGGCCGGTCCAGCCGGGCCAGCTGCCAGTCCGTCGCGACCCGGCGCCAGAGCGGGTGCCGCGCGTTCGCCGGGGCGCCCTTCATGGGAGGCTTGCGAACCCGCGGTCGCGGCCGAAGGCCAGACAGTCCTCGAGCGGAAGCAGGCCCTCCGAGCACGTGGGGTGGAGCAGCGAGGCGGCCGCGGCGCAGGCTCCGAGCTCGAGCGAGCGCTCCATGGGCCAGTCCTCGTGCACGCCGAAGAGGATGCCGGCGGCGAGGGCGTCGCCGGCGCCCGCGGAGCCCAGGATCTGCTCGGGCGGGACCCGCACCGAGGGCTGCCAGACCACCGCTCCCTTGGCCGAGCAGGCGCACGCGCCCTCGGGGAAGTGCACGACGGCCCAGCCGCGCACCCCCATGGCGATCAGGGCGCGGCCGCCGGCCTCGACCGCCCCGCGCCGCAGGAGCGCGCCGCGGCCGAGCGAAAGCCCCGTGATCTGCTCCGTCTCGTAATCGTTCGCGAACAGCACGTCCACCTCGGGGAGGACCGGCGCCACCGTGGTGCGGAACCTGCCGCTTGCGGCGCTCACGCAGTCGACCGACGTGAGCAGGCCGGCGGCGCGCGCCCTACGCAGGACGTCCCGGGCGTTCGGGGCGCCGTCCGGTCCTGGCGCCTCGAGGCCGTCCAGGAGCAGCAGGTAGCCGAGGTAGAAGATGCGCTCGCGCGACTCCGTGAAGTCGAAATGCTGCGGCCCCAGGCGGGCGTTCGCGCCGCGATCGTGGAAGAACGTCCGCCGGCCCGTTCCCCGCACGGTCATCACGTCGGTGTAGCTCGTCCAGAGCCCGTCCACGGTCCACAGGCTCACGGTGTCGATGCCGTGGACGCGGCAGTCGGCGAGGATCGAGCGCCCGTCGTCGTCGTCGCCGACAAGCCCGATTCCGGCGAGCCGGAAGGGGGCGCGCAGCTTCGCGAGGTCCATGAGGACGTTGTAGGGGCCGCCCCCGTTGCCCTCGGCGTGCTCGAGGATGTTGGCGAGGGCCTCCTCGGCGGGCCATGCGTCCACGGTCTTCACGTGGTCGCGTATCCAGTTGCCGGCGGCTAGGATTCCGGAGCGCATTCGCCTCTAGTCGCCCAGCAGCCGGACGGCCGCGGGCTCGTCCTCCTCTATCCCCGGGAAACGGCCCACGGCCGGGTCGAGGAAGAAGTTGTCGTGGGCGTCGTCGTTTGCCGTGGACACCTCGCCGATGATGCACTCCTCGGTCGCCGGCCAGAACGAGTGCCAGACGCCCGGCTCTATGGTCGCGCGCGAGCCGGCGGGCAGGTCAAAGGGTTCGCCGGTGTGCACCTGCCGCGGCTCGCCGTCGATCCGCGCGAGGAGCGTCTCGGCAAGGGCGGCGCCCGGGCTCGGCTTCGCGGGCCACAGGACAAGCGTGAGCGCGCCCGCGCGGCAGATGATGTCCTCCTTCTTCCGGGCGTGCGTATGGCAGGGCGTCGCCTGCCCCCGGCGCGCGTACATCAGCTTCTCGGTGTACTCGGGCTCGGAGGTCAGGTTGACGAGGGCAAGCCCCACGCGGTCAAAGTCGCCGAGGCCGAAGTCGGTGATGTCCCATTTGGGGCTGGGCGGCAGGGCCCAGTGGTGGAGGCCGAAGCACGCGAGCGCGTCGCGGTGGGCCCTGTTGACGGAGGAGCGCTTCATGAGGGGGTGCGGTTCAAAGGTCCACGACGCGCTGCCCGCGCTGGCTTGCGAGCGCCGCCGCCCAGAGCTCGTGCTGCGCCACGGCCTCCTCGGGCGTCGCGCAGCCGAAGCGGCCGCCGAGGGCGCCCGCCCGCTCGGCGAGGAACGCCGCCCACATCTGCATGATCAGGTCGGGGAAGCCCGGCTCAAAGATGGATCCGGTGACGGTCTTGAACGGCGTGTCGAAGCCGAGGTCGGTGCGCTCCCAGAGCTGCTCCTTGTCCCTGCGGTACGTCCAGAGGGTCTTCGGCTCCTTGGTCGAGTAGCGCACGCCGCGGTCCGTGCCCACCGCCTCGAACTGCCATGTGTTGGTCTCGCCCGGGGCCATGCGCTTCATCTCTAGGGCCATGGGAACGGGCTCGCCCGAAAGGTCAACGGTTGCGTGGACGAGCGCGTTGTCCCAGGTGTCGCAGGGCACCGTCCCGCCCCTGCCGTCGGGGCGCTCGCGGTAGATCTTCTGGAGCTGCGCGTAGAGGCGCCTGGGCCTCCAGCCCAGGCGCAGCGGCAGGTGGGCCACGTGGAGGCCGAGGTCGTTCATGACGCCGGCCTCGCCGCAGCGGGCGCTCTGGCGCTTCCAGTTGATGGGCTTCGCCGGGTCGAGGTCGCTTGAGTGGAGGAACGCCGAGCGCACGCCGATGATCCGCCCGAGGGCGCCCGACGCGGCGAGCCGGAACGCGCGCTGCGCCCCGGGCAGGAAGGGGAACTCCGAGGACACCCGGACGAACCGCCCGAGGCGGACGGCCTCGTCCCGTATCCGCCGGGCGGCGGCCAGGTCGATGCCGAAGGGCTTCTCGGCCAGGAGGTCCTTGCCCGCGCGCAGCACCTCCAGGTACAGGGCCTCGTGCTGGTCGTGGGGAACCGCGACGTAGACGACATCGATGTCGGGGCGCGCGAGCAGCGCCCGGGGATCCGTCTCGAAGTGCCGCACGGTCGGCACCTGGCGGAACCAGTCGAGCGCCTCCGCCCTCACGTCGCAGACCCCGGTGAGCTCCGGGCGGACCGGGCAGTCGAGGAGCGCGAACCACCGGCCGAAGGCGCTGGCGACCTCGCGGCCCATGAGGCCTGCGCCGATGACGGCGACGCGGATGGCGGGCGACGGTGCGGGCTGCGCGCTCACGTGAGGAAGGCGAGGGCCTCGGAAGGGCTCGCGCCGTCGTGGACAACCGCCATCAGGGCGCGCGTCATCGCCGCGGGTTTCGGGTGCTGGATAATGTTGCGCCCGTATACGATGCCGCGGGCGCCCTGCTTTATCAGGGCGGCGGTCCGCGCGAGGATCTCGGCCTCCGGGGCCCGGCCGCCGCCGCGCACGAGGACGGGGATCCCGCCCGCCGTCTCCACCACCCGGTGGTAGACCGAGACGTCGTCGGTCGGGTCCGCCTTGATGATGTCGGCGCCGAGCTCCACGGCCTGGCGGACGAGCGGGATGATCTTCGCCGGGTCCCCGTCCACCATGTACCCGCCCGCCTTCGCGTTCGGCTGGAACACGAGGGGCTCCACCATGAGGGGCATGGCGAAGCGGTCGCAGGCGGGCTTCAGGAGCAGGATGTTGCGGATGCACGCCTCGGCCAGCTCCGGCTGGTCGGGGATGTTGAAGAGGTTCACGACAACGCAGGCGGCGTCGAGGCGCAGGGCCTGCTCGACGGGTTCCTCGATCATGCGCGAGAAGAGGGTGCGCGGCAGGCGCGTGCCGTAGACGTTTGCGACGTCCGTGCGCAGGACGAGGGCGGGCTTGCCGCGCACGGGCAGCCCCTGGAGGTGGGGCGCCTGGCCGACCGCGAGCTGGATGGCGTCGGGCGCCGCGGCGACCAAGGTCGCGACGGCCCGCGGCAGGTCCTCGATGCCCGCCAGGAACGATCCCTCGTTGAAGAAGCCGTGGTCGATGGCGACATCGAAGCAGCGGCCGGTGCGCGGATTGAAGAGGCGGTTAAGGCGGGCGGATTTCATCGGCTGGGGACGGTGTGGAGGCGCACGTGGGCCGCGGCGAGCGCGGCCCGTTCGTCGCGGGAAAGGATCCGGTCGGTCACGAGGTCGGTGAAGGCCCCCCACGGCGCGAAGCGCACCGCCGACGGGCGGCCCCACTTCTCGGCGTGCGCGACCAGGATACGGCGGCGGGACCGACGCAGCGCCTCGGCCTTCACCGCCGCCTCGGCCACCTCGGTCGTCGACGCGCCCGCGCAGGCGTCGAGCCCCGACGCCCCGATGACGACGGCGTCGAAGCGCAGGTTCTCAAGCCAGCTCTGCGCCAGCGCCCCGGTCAGGGCGAGGCTCACCGGGCGCGCCTCCCCGCCGATCGAACTCAGGGTGGCCCTGGACTCCCCAACGAGGGCGAGGAGCGGCACCGAGTTCGTGAAGATGCGCAGGGCGGGGCGCTCGAGGAGCGCGCGGCCGACCTCGAGGCAGGTCGTGCCCCCGTCGACGAAGACGGTGCCGACCTCGGGAAGGAGCGCCGCGGCCGCGCGCCCGAGGCGCGCCTTCGCGTTCACGGCCCGCTCGCTCTTGCGCGGGTAGGGCGGCTCGACGAGCGAGAAATCGTGCGGGAGCAGGGCGCCGCGTGCGCGCACCGCGAGGCCGGCGCCCGCGATCATGCCAAAGTCGCGCCGGGCGGTGGCCGGGGACACGCCGAGGCGCGACCGCGCCTCGGCGGACGTCAGGCGCCCCCGTTCGCCGAGCAGGCGAAGGATCTGGCGGTGGCGTTCCGGGCCGAGCATGGGGGAACCATAACGCCGCGCGAAGGGGCGACGCAATTATAATGATCGCAATCGCTCAAAACGCTCACAATCGCTACACCCCGCCGACGCGGGCCGGGACGTAGCGCAGCTCCTTGACGGTGATGGCGCCGGAGACGACCTGCACGAACGGCTTGCCGTCCGTCACCCCGACGGTGCCGTAGCCGGTGGCGGTGGAGAGGAAGCAGCGGAAGTCGCCGCGCACGGCCGGCTCCAGGTGGAGGATCCCCTCCACCGCATCGAAGCGCGCGCCGCCGAGCGCCTGGAGCAGCGCGTAGGAGGCCATGGCCCGCGCGTACCAGTGCCCCCACTCATACTCGTCAAAGGGGTTGCGGGTCTTCCCGTCGTAGCGGGCGCGGCAGGCCCCGACGACCTCGAGGCCCTCGGCCACGAGCCCCATCATGATCATGTGCGAGGCGGCCTGGTACTCGATTCCGGTCCACACCTCGTTGGAGTACACGAAGGGCAGGGACGGCATCCCGCCCCGCGGCCACGAGCAGAGGAGGAGCCCCCCCTCGCCGCCGTTGGCGTAGGTCGGGCGCTGGGGGTTTGTGTGCGCCGTCAGGTCGGCCCTGAAGTTGTGCCGGTGGACGGCCGCCAGGTGGCTGCGGACCTTGTCGGGCTCGAGCACGTGGCCGAGGCCGCTGACGAGCGCAAGCCACGACCCGAGGACCCCGTCCGACAGGCATCCGGTCCCGTACTGGTACTTGGGGCCCTCCTTCTCGAGGAGCTGCGCGGCCTCCTTGGAGTAGGCCCCGCCGAAGGAGCGGGCGTCCTCCCCGGCCTTGGCCCTGAGGCCCTTCCACTCGACGCGCTGGATGAAGTACTCGCCGTTGAAGAGCTCAGAGCCGATCCGGGACTTCGCCTTTGCGAGCAGCTCCTCGTAGGGCGCCACGTCGTCGCCGAGCGCCCGCCCCATCGCGACCGCGGCCGCGAGCGCGCCCGCGTAGAAACTCGCGATCATCCCGCCCGGCCCCCAGAACTCGATGTCGTACGTGTTGTGCTGCGGCTCCTCGGGCAGACCCTTGCGCCCGGGGTCCCAGGTCTCGATGCCGTAGTCGAGGCTCGCGCGGACTCGCGGCCAGAGCTTGCGGAGCCACTCCCGGTCGCCGCTGACGCGCCACTCGCGGTAGACCTTAATGATGCCGCCCAGCTGGCCGTCGGCCGCCGCGTGAAAGTCGTGCACGGACGGCTGGATCGGAAGGGCGACGCGGAAGTTCTGGTGGCCGCGCTCGTCCTGTCCCGCGGTGAATTCCGTCTCGCGCAGGGTGCGCTCGAGCGACGGGAACAGGTTCGCGATCGCCTGGGCGTAGTTCCAGACATGGGTGCAGCTCCCGGGCCCCTGGGCGTTCTCCTCGTCGCAGCCCTCCCAGCCCCAGAGGCGCCCGTCGGACTGGCGCAGCACCGTCGGCGACTTGAGGATGCTCAGGTTGGCGGCGGCGGCCTCGACCGCCACCGCGGGCAGCGTCGTGTCGAAAAAGCAGTCCGAGAAGCGTCGGGTGCGGCGCAAGAGGTCCGCGTACTGGTCGCCCCAGAAGGCCGTCAGCTCGTCGATGCTCGAGAAGCGGCCGCCGTACCACGGCTGGTAGTAGTCCGACGCCGAGCCGCCCTTCTGCGGGGGCGGGGCGATGTCGCGGATGCGTGTCTTCGGCGAATACCAGGCGAGCCGCAGCCGGATGGTCTTGCTCGCCCCGGGGACCAGGTGGAAGGGGACGAAGAGCGAGGCGCCGGTCGGCGGCTTGCCCTCGGCCGGCGCCGGCCGGTCGTAGGCGGCGCCCTGCTCCACGTCGCGCCAGAGCATCGTCAGCGGGTCGAACCAGCCCCCCCGGAACCACGCGAGGTTCACCTTGACCGCAGGATCGTCGACCGCCGCGGAGAACCAGGCCTCCTCCTGGCGTGCCTCGGGCCACGCCCCCCCGTAGAGGATGAAGCCGCCGGGGGTGCCGCGCGCCCCGCGCTCCGGCTCCGGGCCGCCTTCCCACTCGTCCATCCGCGCGGGCAGGAAGTTCCTGACGTTGAAGGAGAACACGGCGTCGAGCTCCTCGTGCCCGTTGTGCGTGAAGGTGTATTCAAGGCCCGCGACGGGCAGGCTCGACATGTCGGCGTCTCCGGGCTCGAACGGGCTCCAGCCGGTGATGCGGGCCGAGATCGGCAGCGTGTCGTCCTCGAGTTCGACGCGCCCGAACGGGAAGTGCGCCCTGAAGGCCGCCCGCTGGAAGCGGGGCAGCCCGGAGCCCAGGGGGGCGCTTCCGGTCGCCGCGTGCCGGCGCTCGTAGAGCTTCCACTTGGGTACCTGGCCCTCGACCACGCGGGCCAGCTTCCCGGGGCCGCCGACCGAGATGGCCGCGAAGAGGCCCGGCTGGTTCTGGACCATGGGCTGGCTGCGGACGGAGACGTTCGTCAGGGCGCCGGCGCCCTCGAGGCAGATCATCCCGGCCCCGATGCCCCCCATCGGGAACGCCACCTGGTCCAGGTGCTCCCCAGAGAATCGTTCGTCGGGCCCCCGGGGGGCCGCAGCCTCCGGCGCCGGGGCGCCCCCGTCGGCGGCCCCGGAAAGGGAGGCGGCCGCCGCGATCGCGCCCAGCGTGCCGACCGAGGCGCGGACGAATTCACGGCGGGCGATGAGGCGCTGGGGCACGGGTCGGATGGGGTTGTCCTTGGGCGTGTGAAGGCATCGGGCCGCCCCTGGGGCGGCCTACGGCGTCTTCGAGAGGAGGAGGGCGTCGATGCCCACGTCGAAGCCCTTCGACTGCGGGTTGATCCCGGTGGAGGTGATCGAGAGGGGAACCGGGCCCGCCTTCAGGTCGAAGGTCCCGAGGGCGACCTCCCGCGGGGTAACCTGGGACGCGTAGAGGTCCGCGGGCTCTCCCGCGGGCCGGCCGCCCAACGCGAAGCGGACGGTTCCGAATCCCGGGCCCGAGACCATCCGCGCGACGACCGTGTAGGTACCGTCGGCGGGGCAGGGCACCTGGAGGATCAGCTCCGGGCCGGCCGAGCCCGCCTGCCAGAAGAGCGCGCCCCGGTTGGACCAGGCCTCACCGTATTCCCACTGGCCCATGTCCTGCGCCCAGAATCCGCCCGCACTGGCCTTGGCGGACGAGACGAGGCCCTCCGCCTCGATGGCCCCCGGGATGGAGAAGCCGGTCATCTGAGGCAGGTTCGATGGGAGCAGGTCCTCTGGCAGCGGGTGCGGGGCGGGGGAGGGACCGGCCAGGTAGTAGTAGGCGACCGACGCGTAGTCGGCCGTGGTGGAATTGCCGGTTCCGTGCTCGATCGTGAACCGGATCGACTTCGTGAACGGGATCGCATCCTCGATATGCCAGCGGTAGGCGGACACCCTCGAGCGCTTCTCGTCCTTGATGACCACGCCGTGGTAGGGCGCCGAATAGACCCCCCTGTCGAAATACCACCCCGAGCAGAAGTAGTCCTCGGTCCCCGTGCCCTCGATGGCGGGCTTCGTCCCGCCGTCGATGTAGACCATCTCGTTGCCCTCGAGGAAATACAGCGCCTTCCCCGCCATGAACAGGGCCGTGCCGACGTAGTGGCCCTCGCCGGCCGTGTCCAGGATCGTGTAGTTCCTTCCGGGAGTCGTCGGGTTCTCCCGGCGGAACTGCGCGTGGAAATGGCGCGTGCCGGCGGCCAGCGAGTCCAGGGCCGTGAAGTCGATGTTGTAGTAGAAGGAGTCGATGGGCCTTCCCGAGCCGTTGGTCAGCGTCCACCGCGCGGACCGGTGGAATGGCATCGGCCAGAAACAGTTGTATCCCCCGGACGTCTCGTTCAGGGGAAGCGAGATGTAGTCCTTCTGCTCGCCGAAGCCGACGCCGAAGAAGGCCCCGATCGGGCACTCGACGCTGGGGTTCGCGTCCCCGTCCCAGTACATCCGCAGGATCGCCTGGCTCAGGACGCCCACGTCCTCCCTCGGCGCGATCGTGACCCAGAAGCGGTGCACGCAGCCTGCGCCCTCGTGCGAGAAGAGGGTCACGGTCTCGCCCGCCTTCAGGTGCAGCGCATCGTCGTTCTGGTGCTTGCGGTCCCACGAGCCCTCGTGCAGGGCCCTGCCGGCCCTGGGGCTCGCGAGGTTCGACAGGGGCGAGGAATAGGAATCCGCCTGGGCAACGGCCAGCGCGGGGAGTGCCAGGGCCGCGGCTAGGATCATCCGCAGACCGATCCGAAGGGCGCCGGGCTCGGTCGCCGGGCGGGTCGACAGGGGTTTCATCGGTCCGGGCAATATCCCCCTTTCGAACGGCATAGCCAAGCAAAAGAGCAGGCCGGGAGTCTCCGGCGCACGGTCTTCTGCTAAGCAGGGG
>PLTZ01000023.1 GCA_003164715.1 Opitutaceae bacterium
ATTTCGGGAAATATCCGGGCTAGCCTACGCGCCCAGGCGCACGATCCTCCCAAAGTCCTCGGCCGAAAGGGGCATGACCGAGAGCCGGCTGTTGCGCACGAGCGCAACGGCCGCCAGGACGGGGTCTGCCTTGATCTGGGCTAGGGCCACCGGGTGGGCGAACGCCCCCAGCGCCTCCAGTTCCACGGACACCCAGCCCGGCTGCGCGGCCGTCGGGTCGGGGTAGGCCGCCCGGGCGACCCTCGCCGTGCCGACCACCGCTTTGGAGTCGCCGCTCTCATAGAAGAGGACCCGGTCCCCTACGCCCATCGCCCTCAGGTTGTTTCGCGCCTGGTAGTTGCGGACGCCGTCCCATGAGGTGCGGCCCTCGCTTGCAAAGGCCTTCCACGAATAGCTCTCGGGCTCCTGCTTGACGAGCCAGCACCGGGAGCCCGGCAGGTGTCCCTGGCCCACCCCGGAGGCGCGGGCGCCCGCCTTCACGCGGATACTTGACAGCATATCGGCGGGAGCATGGGCCCCGGCCGGGTCTCACGGCAAAGGGAAACTGCGGGGTCGGCTTCCCGGAACTGAAGAGTTGCCGCGCACCAGCAAGTCGGCCTTCCTTCGTTCGTGCCCGGCTCGGGAGCCCCGCCGATGCGCGGGCTCCCGCCCAACCCAGCATGCCCTGGACACAGACCTATTCCCCCATCGGCGACAGCCCCGGGCTGTCCGCGGCGGTTGCCGCGGTACCCCTGGCCGTCGTTTTCTTCTGTCTCGCGGTCCTCAGGATGAAGGCGCACTGGGCGTCGCTCCTCGCCCTAGTGGCGGCGCTCGGAATCGCGGTCCTCGCCTGGGGAATGCCGGCCGGGTTGGCCGGCCTCGCCGCGGCCCAGGGCGCCGCGTTCGGCCTCTTCCCTGTCTTCTTCATCGTCCTGGCGACCCTGTTCCTCTTCAACATCACCGTCAGCAGCGGCCAGTTCGAAGTCATACGGGCCTCGCTTGCCGGGGTCACGCCGGACCGCCGGCTGCAGGCCCTCCTCATCGCATTCTGCTTCGGTGCGTTCATCGAGGGATGCGCGGGCTTCGGGGCGCCCGTGGCCATCGCCGCCGCGACGCTCGTCGGCCTCGGGTTCCGCCCGTTCTACGCCGCGGGGCTTTGCCTGGTGGCGAACACGGCGCCCGTCGCATTCGGGACGATCGGCATCCCGATCGTGGCGCTTGGGGGCGTCATCGGCCTGAACGACGCCGGCCTGATGAGGCTCTCGGCCATCGTCGGCCACCAGCTACCGTTCATCTCGCTCATCCTCCCCGCCTATCTGGTGCTCATCATGGCCGGCTTCAGGAGGACGGTCGAGGTGCTGCCCGCCGTCGCCGCCTGCGGCGCGACGTTCGCGCTCTGCCAGTGGGCGGTCGCCAGCTACCTTGGACCCTACCTGCCCGACATCCTCTCGTCCCTCGCGGCGATGGCCGCTCTCATGGTCCTGCTCAGGTTCTGGCGCCCGCCGACGGTCTACCGGTTCGCGCACGACCTGGAGGCCGGGGCCGAGCGGCACGGGCATTCGGCGGCCCGGGTCCTGCGGGCCTGGTCCCCCTACATCGCGATGACCGCGATGGTCCTGCTCTGGGGCGCGGCCCCCGTGAAGTCCGCCCTGAACCGGACGACCGTGGTCCTCTCGGTCGGCGGCTTGGACGGCGCCATAGCCCGGCCGCCGGCCGGCGCCCCCGGGGCGCCGGCCGGGAGCCCCGTCCCGCTGCCGGCGAAGTTCAAGCTCGACTACCTTGCGAGCGGGGGCTCGGCCGTTCTGATCGCGGCCGTGCTCTCTGCGCTCCTCTGCGGCATAGGGCCCCGCAAGGCCCTCGGCCTTTTGGGAAAGACGCTGCGCGACATGCGCTGGCCCACCGTCACCATAGGCTCGGTGCTGGCCCTCGCCTACGTGATGAATGCCTCCGGCATGACACCCTGCCTCGGGATCTTCTCGACACGGGCCGGCCACCTGTTCCCGCTCATCTCGCCCGTCCTCGGCTGGATGGGGGTCTTCCTCACCGGCAGCGACACGTCGAGCAACGTCCTGTTCGGCAGCCTGCAGAAGACCGCGGCGGAGAAGCTGGGCATCAACCCGCTGCTCACCTGCGCCGCCAACACGACCGGCGGTGTCATGGGCAAGATGATCTCACCGCAGTCGATCGCCGTCGCCTGCGCCGCCACCGGGATGGTGGGCCAGGAGGGTTCGCTCTTCCGCTTCACGCTCAGGCACTCCCTGGTTCTCCTCCTCCTCATGGCGATCCTTGTCTATCTCCAGGCCTACTCGCTCACGTGGTTGGTGCCGGGCTGAGGGCCGCGCGGCTCCGTTTCGCATTGCGCACCGGCGGCCCGCAGCGTGACCATGCCCCGGATCGCGCGCCATGGCCTTCGCCCTATTTCCCACTGCATTCGGCACCTGCGGGATCGCGTGGAACGAGCGCGGCCTGTCGCGCTTCCACCTGCCGGAGGAGACCGAGGGCCTTGCGGTCGAGCGCCTCGCCTGCTGCGCCGGCGAACGCGTGCCCGAGGAGGAGGCCCCGGCATGGGTGCGCGGCGCCATCGCGCGGGTGCAGCGCCATCTGAGGGGCGAACTTCAGGATTTCTCGGACCTGAAGATCGACTGGTCGCTGGTCAGCGAGTTCCAGAAGGCCGTCTACCTGCGGGCGCAGGCGATCAGGGCCGGCCTGGAGGGCAGCTACGGCGAGATCGCCCGGGAGCTCGCCCTCGGCCCAGAGTCCGCGCGCGCGGTCGGCGCGGCGCTCGCCGCGAATCCCTGGCCGCTCATCGTGCCGTGCCACCGGGTCGTGTCGGCGTCCGGCAAGATGACCGGCTTCTCGGGGCCGGGCGGCGTCCGCACGAAGACGCGCCTGCTGGCGCTGGAGGGCGCCGAGCTCCTCTCGGAGTAGGCGGTTCAGAGGAGCCGCTCGACAAATCGGCAATTCTGGGCGTCTTGCGCATCAACCCGACACCATGCCCGGCCTCCTTGATCCCGTGACCCTTGGCGAACTGCGCCTGCCGAACCGCGTCGTCATGGCGCCGCTCACGCGCGCCCGCGCCACGGGCGGCGGACGCATCCCCAACGCGCTCATGGCGCAGTACTACGTCCAGAGGTCCTCCGCGGGGCTCATCATCTCCGAGGCGACCGCGGTGACCCCGATGGGCGTGGGCTACGCGGACACGCCCGGCATCTGGTCGGCGGAGCAGGTCGCGGGCTGGGCCGCGATAACGGCCGCCGTGCACGCGGCGGGAGGCCGGATGGTCCTGCAGCTCTGGCACGTGGGGCGCATCTCCGACCCGTGCTTCCTCGACGGGGCGCTGCCCGTGGCGCCGAGCGCGATCGCCCCGTCGGGCAACGTCCGCCTCGTCCGCCCGCAACGGCCCTACGTCACGCCCCGCGCCCTCGAGACGGACGAGATCCCGGGCGTCGTGGAGGCCTACCGCAAGGGCGCCGAGAACGCGCGAGCCGCGGGCTTCGACGGCGTGGAGGTGCACGGCGCCAACGGCTACTTGCTCGACCAGTTCCTCCAGGACAGCGCCAACCGCAGGACGGACCGTTACGGGGGGTCGATCGAGAACCGCGCGCGGCTGATGCTCGAGGTGATCGATGCCGCCATTTCCGTCTGGGGGGCGGGGCGGGTCGGCATGCACCTGGCCCCGCGCGGCGACAACCAGTCGATGGGGGATTCGAATCCCCTTGCGACCTTCGGCTACGTCGCCTGCGAGCTCGGGCGCCGCAGGATCGCGTTCATCTGCGCGCGAGAGTCGGTCGGCCCGAACCGCATCGGTCCCCAGCTCAAGGACCTGTTCGGCGGCGCGTATATCGCGAACGAGAAGTTCACGCGCGAGTCCGCGGAGCGAGTCATCGCCTCGGGAGAGGCGGACGCGGTCGCGTTCGGCACGCCGTTCATCGCGAATCCCGACCTGCCGCGGCGCTTCGCCCTGAACGCCCCGCTAAGCGAGCCGCAGCCCGAGACCTTCTACGCACCCGGGCCCAGGGGCTACACGGACTACCCGAGCCTGCCGAACGCGCCTTAAAGGGGGACGGCGTCAAAAATCTTTGGACCCACGTCTTCGGAGCGCCCGGGCGCCCCGAGGTCGCGGGTTTGGCGTTGCGTAGGCCCGGCTCCCTTTGAGACGATCGCGGGCCCGAGTCCCTCCGGCAACTACGCCCATCGCACCGTGCCCAACACCCCGCCCGAGCTCGTTCTCATCGTGCCCGTGTTCAACGAGGAGGACGCGATCGTGCCGGTTCTCGAGGAGTGGCGCGCCGAATTGGCCCGCACGGTCGGCGAGGGGCGCTTCCAGATGCTCGTCGTCGACGACGGGTCGACCGACGGGACCCCGGCGCGCCTGGCCGCGCTTGCGTGGCCCGAGCTGCGGGTGCACCGGCATACGAACCGGGGCCACGGCCAGAGCTGCCTGGTGGGCTACATCGAGGCGGCCGCGACGGGGGCGGCCTACGTGTTCCAGATCGACTCGGACGGCCAGTGCGACCCCGCCTGGTTTGCGGGCGTGTGGGCGCTCAGGGAGAAGGCCGCGTCGATCTACGGCAGGCGAAGGACCCGCGACGACGGGATCGCCCGCTGGCTGATCAGCCGTGTGCTGCGCGCCTCGCTCAAGGTCGCCCGGCGCACGAGGCTCAACGACACGAACGTGCCCTACCGCCTCTACCGCGCGCCGCTAGCCGCGGCGGCGGCGAGGCGGATCCCGGCCGACTTCAACCTCGCGAACATCGCCATGGCGCTCCTCCTGGAGCCGGAGGGCTTCCTCGAGGTGCCAATCCATTTCCGCGACCGCATGGGAGGGCACCCGACCGTGCGCTTGTGGGGGTTTGTACCCAAGGCCCTGCGGTTGCACCGAGACGTGTATCGGCTAGGGCACTAGGGGATGCGAGACCGCTATGACTACCTGATCGTGGGAGCCGGCCTGTCGGGCCTCGTCCTTGCCGAACGCCTGGGCTCGCTCGGCAGGAGCTGCCTGGTGGTTGAGCGGCGCAACCACATCGGCGGGAACTGCCACGACCGAAAGGACCGCAACGGCCTCTTCTACCACGTCTACGGCCCGCATTATTTCCGCACGAACTCCGAGCTTGTCCGGGCGTACCTGAGCCGGTTCACCAAGTGGCAGGACGCCAAGTACCGGGTGAACGTCTTCACCCGGGGGACCTACTGGAGCTTCCCTGTCAACCTCGGGACTTTCCGCCAGTTCAGCCGCAATCCGGCGGCGACCGAGGACGACTTCAAGGCCTATCTCGCCCGAAGCGCGGTGCCGATCGCCGCCCCGGCCAATTCCAAGGAGGCCATCCTCGCGTCGGTGGGCTCCGAGCTCTACGAGCTCTTCTACAAGGGCTACACGGAGAAGCAGTGGGGCCGGCCGGCCGAGGCCCTGGACGCCTCCGTGTGCCGCCGGATCCCGATCCACACCGGACTTGACGAGCGCTATTTCCGCGACGAGTTCCAGGCCCTTCCGAGGCAAGGCTATGATCCCATGTTCCAGGCGATCCTCGAGGCCTCGGGGGCCGACCTGAGGCTTGAGACGGACCACCGCGATGTCGTGCGCCTTGTGCGCCACCGCCACCTGATCTACTCGGGCCCGCTCGACGAGTACTTTGACTGCCGGTTCGGCCCCCTGCCCTACCGCACGGCGCGCTACGCGCTCGAGGAGATTGGCGAGGCGGGGGTTCCCGCCGGCGGCTTCGTCCAGCCCGTCCTCCAGGTCAACTACCCGGGGCCCGAGGCCTTCACGAGGACCGTCGAGCTCAAGCACGTCACCGGCCAGGTGAGCCGCTCGTCGAACCTCGTCCGCGAATTCCCCGCGGAATACAGGCCCTGCGAGAGCGACCCGAACTACCCCATTCCCGGCCCGGAGAGCGACTCGCTCGCGGCGCGCTACCGCGAGCTCGCCGAGCGGGAGCCCGGCGTCACCTTCATCGGCCGCCTGGCTCAGTACCGCTACCTCAACATGGACCAGGTCGTGGGCGCGGCCCTCCACACATTCGAGAAGCTGCGGGACGCGGCCACCTGACGCCGCCCGGACGGTCAGGGCGCGGCCGGCGGCACGCGCTTCCAGAGCCCCACCCTGCGCCCGTCCTCGCGTTCGTTCTGGTACGTGAGGATGTCGCACCAGACGTACTCGGGGCTCACCGAATCGTTCACTTTCTCCCAGATTTCGGGGGTGTCCCCGTCGCGGTACCAGAGGACGTAGTCGATCCCCTGCGCGACGAGCCATTTGCCGGCGCCCGGCATCTCGCCGTCAAAGAACCGGGTCAGGGTGTCGTGGCGCCTCCTCACGTCCTCGCTAAACCCCCGCCAGAGGAGCTCGTGGCCGTACCAGCCCAGCCACATCCGCTGACCTGCAAACAGCGGGATGACCGCGGAATTCGTGAACCCGCCCTCCTTCTCGGGGCGCTCCACCACGACCCCGGGCGCCTCGACCTTCAGCCGGCCGAGCATGAGCCTCGGGAACTCATCCTTGGTGAGGAAGGTCGTGCCCTCCATGCGGCCCGTCGACTCCCCCGCCCGCTCGCGAAACGGCCCCCACAGGTCGAGCGCGTAGAAGCACGGGTAGAGGCAGAACAGGATCCCGGCAAAGCGCACCCAACGGCGCCTGGCCTGCTCGAGGACAAAGGGCCCGAGCGTCATGAGCGTGCCCGCCGCGACCCACGGCCACCATTTGAGCGTCGTGTTGAAGCGGTCGTACATCCCCGAATAGACGTCGTCCACGTAGACGTACTCTGAGAACAGCAGCAGGAAGAGCCACAGCGCCCCGAGCCGGCGGCCCTGGGAGCTTCCCGACACGAGGCCGAGGAGGATGAGCGCGATCGTGGGGAGCATGAACAAAATGAGAAGGAGCGGCGGCGTATGCTCCTTCCACGGGACCACCCGAATCGCGGCGCCGTAGCCGGAGGCCGACGAGGTGAACGCCGAAAGGTAGACCCAGCCGAGGAGCCAGACGGCGGCGGCCCCGCCGGCGACCGCGGGGACGAGGCGCCTCCAGTCCCGGTAGTTCACGAGGAGCCACCCGCCGATCCCGATCGCCTGCAGGGGGAGGATCCATGTGTTCGCGAGAAGGGTCCACGTGAGCGTGCATCCCGCGACCGCGGCATAGCGGCGCTTCCCGGTGCGCGACCACAGGAGCATCGCCATGGCGCCAAGCCCGAGGAGGTAATAGCCCGACAGGGGCGCGTGGTAGTCACCCAGGTAGACGGAATACGCGAAGGGCTCGCCGGGCAGCTCCATGCGCTCGAACTGCGACTGGTAGGCCTTGATCCGGGGCCCGAGCGGCGGCTTGTCCATCGGGGCGCTCCCTATGTAGCGCATGCTCGTCCACGGATGGACGTGCTTGTCGGTCAGGTGGACAAAGAGCGTCGTCCCCATCCCCCCCACCACGAAGCAGGCCACGACCAGCGCGCGGACCCAAAACCTGCGGGCGCAGAGCGCCACGGCGCCCGCAAAGGCCGCACCGCTGAGCGCGATCAGCAGGCAGAACGCGAGGTTGTAGGCCTCGCCCGGGGGAATGGCCAGCACGCGGCCCATCAGCGCGGCGCCGTAGTGCTGGAAGCTGTAGTACTGCGTGGACAGGTACGGGTAGAACCACGCGTCGGGAACCGGGATCGTGGCGCCCGGGTAATAGCTGCAGATGTAGGAGAAGTCCGCGATCTTCTCGGACGACCCGTCGATGTCGGGGTACGTGAACCTCCAGAGCATCGCGTAGCCGAAGATCGCGGCGAAGACGGCCGCGCAGCCGAGGAGCCTCCTCGGGGCGAACTCTGAGCGCCAGTCCCTGAGGAGCGCCGCCACCCGCGGGCCCAGGGCCGGCGGCTCCCAGGATAACCCGCTCAGGGCGATGAGCCCCGCCGAGACCAGCGTCGAGAACAGTCCCAGGCCCGGCAGCGAGGGCCCCAGGCCGTGCTGGCATTCGATTGCGTACATTCCTGTAACCGCGAGAATCGGGGCTGCCACCATCGCGAACCACCGGTTGCGCCAGTAGACTCCGGCAAGCAGCATAAGGCCCCAGAGATTGGTTGCGAGCAGGGCGAGCGTGAACAGCAGTCCGAGGTGTTGCATGCCGAAATGCGGTGTCTACGTATTACAATTGTTTGACGCAGAATAGCGTTGAAAGCACTGCGCTGTTGCAATGCAATTACGACAAGAAGAGTCAGGCCCAGACACCAGCAATTCAACCGTGCAATTCGCAATTCCAGCATCCGTGCAGAAGCCCGCAAGGGGCAGGCGCCGCCCGGCGTCCCGGAGCGGATTCACGCTGGTGGAGGTCATGGTGGCGACCGTGCTGCTGTCGATGATCATCGTCGGAATTCTGTCCGCGCTCATCGGGGCGTACCGGGTGTCCGCAAAGGCGCGCGTCGCCGACCATGCGCGCTACGTGATCAAGTCTCTGTCCGAGCAGTTCCTCACCCAGGCGACGGCGGATACGAGCGGAACCGTCTACACGATGTTCCAACTGACCCTCAATCCCAATACCGGGAACCAGCAACCGATGGGCACAGGCATCAAATGGACGAATTCGGACGGATCGCACGAACTCCTGTCCTCAGACCAATCCTACTGCACGGTGAAGCTGGATGATACGACCGGCACCCCCATCAATGCAAACGTGACCCGCAGCGTTTGGTACCTGTACGACACCGACGGAAGTGAGACGCTCCTCAACCAGAACAAGTCGGGCGGATACATGATCGAGGGCACGTTCACGATCAGCTATTCCATCTTCAACGTCCAGGTCCCGCCCATTTCTCTAACCAACATCAGGGCATTCCCATGAGCATGAGCCCGAATAAACCAATCAGGAACGGCAACGCGGAGGGGCGCAACCCCCCGAAGGTGGGGTTCACCATGGTCGAGATGGTGGTCGCGCTCGGCGTCGCGTGCCTGCTGATGGTCGCCGTGGTCGCCTTCCTTGTGAACGGGATGGTCAGCTCGACCAAGACGACGGCGATGAACGACACCACGACCAAGGGGAGGTACGTCTTTGATCACATGTCGAGGGAGATGAACCGCTCAGGGGACTTGAAGGCGGCCAATTTCACCGGGCCAAATGGCTCGGGAGGCTATCAAGGGTTCAACTACATGGTCACCCTCACGAGCCAGGGTGACACTGCAGTAACCCCACTCACGTCGTCCACCATCCAGATAGCGATCAACGCACCCACGGCTCCGGACTACATGATGCCGCAGGCCGGCGATTACCTGAAGCTGCCCAATGGGAGTCTCGTCAACGACCCCGGCACCCAGATCGTCGCTGCCAGCGGACCGGCGACCGGCGGCACGTGGACGTTTACCCTGAGTGACACGCTCGCCAACCTGACGGGCCAGGACCCGACGGGCTCCATCCTCGCCCATGAGATGGCGACGATCCAGCGCCAGCGTTCCTACTCGATGCAAACGGATCCGGTCACCCATGACATCCAGCTGTGGTGGTATCCGGCAACCGCGAACATGCCCGCCAGCATGGTGGTCGCGAAGGGGCTGCCGCCAGCTCCAGGCACGCAGAGCGCCTATCCTCCGAACGGCACCCAGTTTCCGTTTGGCATGCAGCAGAAGACTCCCGGTCCGTTCATACCGGATAAGACGATCTATTATGTGGACATGCAGCTGGCGCTCGCCGCGCCCGCCAATTTGGGCACGAGCAATGTCCTGAGCGGAAGCAATTCGAGCTTCTATCAGAACAACGCGGTGAATGCCGTGTTCGCGAACAAGTCCGGACAGTCGTTCCCCCTGGTCTTCAACGTGACTCCGACGCCGACCCCGACGCCCACCCCGTCGCCGTCGCCGACCCCGACCCCGTCGCCGACTCCGACTCCGTCGCCGACACCGTCACCGACACCGTCACCGACGCCGACGCCGTCACCGACCCCGACGCCGTCGCCGACTCCGACGCACACCCCGTCGCCGACCCCGTCGCCTTCGCCGACACCGACCCCGTCGCCGACGCCAAGCCCGACTCCGTCGCCCACGCATACCCCGTCGCCGACTCCGACACCGACCCCGTCGCCGACTCCGTCCCCGACGCCGTCACCGACCCCGACGCCGTCACCCACGCACACCCCGTCACCGACCCCGACGCCGTCGCCGACTCCGACGC
>PLTZ01000022.1 GCA_003164715.1 Opitutaceae bacterium
CCTTGCACGCAGCCATAATGACTAGGTCCGAATTCGTTCCCTGCTCGGAGACGAACATGTTCCCACCCCCATCGATCGCGATGCCAACAGGATTATTGAGGCGCAGGGCCAAGGTCGGACCACTCGCATTGCCGTAGATGCCCGCATAGGTGGCAAAATAGTAGGGGGTATAAACCGGTTGAGCCTCAACCGGCCTGTTCGCCCCGAGGACCGACATCACCACGGCAACGAGAAAGCCGGTCCTGCGCATGCGCTGCCAGGACATGCCTGCATTGACGCGGGCCGAACGCCTTGAACGAACCGGGGCCGAGCGAGGTGGAGACCTCTGCTGCACGACCCATTATACGCAATTCTGTCCCGAAGAGATGCAATAATTGTTGGGGCGGAACCCTTGTTGCAGGAGGATTGGCGCGGGACACCCCTGAGGGGGCGGCTCCGTTCGGACCTACACGCAGCGAACCGTCATGCCGCCGGCTTGGTCTTGTGGAAGTAGTACCACGCGAGTCCGCCCTGGTACAAAAGTGACACCGCGCAGATGACCGTGGCCACCAGGGATCGCACGCTGTCGACCATTCCCTGCATCGCCGACGCCTGCTCGCCGGATGCGGCGAGCATTTCCTTGATGTCGGGAGACAGGGGTTCCGGATGCAGAAGGGTCCATCCGGCATAGGCCCAGGCGATCCCCAGAATCACGAGCTGGCTGCCCATGAGTCTTAGGCGCGACCCCGGACGCCCGTCCATATACCGGCTGTAACCGTCGAGCTCGCACCAGCCGGCGGCGGCCACCAGGGCGCCGACGACGATTCCTCCGACACTTACGGAGATGCCGGCAATGATGAGCGATAGGATTCCCATCACAAGGAGGCCGTAACCATCCCCCTTAGCCATCCTCAGCTTCACCGGCGCCGGGCGCCCGGAAGTCGGCAGGACACCCTGGCGGGCCTGGGCGGCCGCGAGGATCTCACCCGCGGCCAACTCTGACGCAAGGAGCCTTGCCTTGTCGTCCGGCACGCCGTGGCTGAGAAGTTCGGCATAACGCCGCTGCCAAGCGTCTGCGTACTCGCTGGGTTGTTCCACGCACAAAGATAGGCCGGGGAGTGCCGCCGCGTCCACCCGACAAATACCGCCGGCCCCTGTGGAATTTCCCCTTCACCCGAGCCTTCGGCTTGCTTCCGTACCACATATTACTTGCACTAACTGCGGTAACCCATGTCCAAGACCGCAATGATAAGCCTTACCCGCATGCCCCACCGCGTGACGGCGCCCAAAGCGCGCAGCTGAGGCCCGCCCGCCCATGGACATTCAGTACGTCATCTTCTTCGCGATCCTGCTGTCGTTCATCCTGGTGCACGTCAACCAGCGCCTCGCGTCGCCCGTCATCGCGATCGCCGACAGGTGGCTGCGCTGGATCATCTTCCCTATCGTCGGCGCGTGGCTCTGCCGGCACTTTGAGGTCATCGACCGTCCGATGTGGGCCATCGCGGTGGCGGGCTTCCTCGTCTGGTTCCTCGTCGAAACGCTCTACAACTGGCTGGCCATCGCGGCGCTGAGCGTGAGCCCGTTCCCCCTCTTCCCCCGCTACGCCATCAACAGCAGCGGCGAGGAGTGGCCGGTGCAGCCGAGGTTCCTCAAGATCCGCGAGTGGCTCCGCGCCCAGGGATTCCGCCAGATCCAGGCACTCAAGGCGGAGGTGGGCGGCGACATCTTCCTGCGGGTCTCGGTGTACCAGGACGAGGCGGCGCTTCTGCGCATTCAGGTGACGTTTCTTCCCCAGAACAACGGGGCGATCGACGTCTGCTATTCGCTGACGTCGGCGGCCCTCGACGGCTCGAGGTACGTCACCGACAACCTCTATATTCCCTTCGGCGGGTTCTACCCCGAGTCGTGGTTCGTCGACCGGCGCCCCTGCTGCAGGTCGCTTCCGCGGCTCCTGGCGCTGCACCGCGCGAGGATCTCGTCAATGGGGCGTGCCCTCGTGCCGTTCCAGGTCGAGCCTATGGTCGACCTGAACGACACGCAGCGCGAGCTGGACCGGGTGAACACGGAGCTCGGCTTCCTCAACCCCCAGGGTGCGCGCGAGGACCACGGAAAGATCTCCAACGAGGGCCGCTACCGGGTCTGGAAGGAGATCTGGATGCTCAATTATCTCGGGCGCGCGGCGCGCTACGATTGACGGGGCCTCATGGGGACGCGGCCAATTGGCCGCATCCCGCCGCAATGTCTATTCCCCGGCGCTGGCGCATCGTGCTCGGCAGCCCGTAGTCCTCTGCAAGGATCCTCTGGAAGCGTCTTGCGGCGTCGCTGCGGGAGGGGGAGCCCTCGTAGCCCGGCGTCGGGTTCAGCGGAATCAGGTTCACCTGGGCGGGAAGCCCGAGGACCAGGGCGCCGACGGCGTGCGCGTGGTCGGCCGAGTCGTTCTTTCCTTCGATCAGCGTCCACTCGAAGAAGATCCGGCGGCCGAGCTTCGAGCAGTAGTGATGGCAGGCGTCGATGAGCTCATCGAGGGGCCATTTGCGGGCGACCGGGACGAGCGCGGCGCGCTCGTCCTGGGTCGCCGCGTGCAGGGACACCGCCAGGTGCACCGGGCTCGCCTCGTCGGCCATTCGGCGGATGCCGGGCACGACGCCGACCGTGCTGACGGTGATCCGCCCCGCGCCGAGGCACAGGCCGTTCGGGTCGCGGAGGATCTCCACCGCCTTCATGACGGCATCGTAGTTATGGAGGGGCTCTCCCATCCCCATGAAGACGACGTTGCGCAGCTGGCGGGTCCCGCACAAGGGTCCCAGGGCCCGGGCGACGTGAACCACCTGCGCGACGATCTCGGCCGGCGCCAGGTTGCGCCGGTACCCCATCTGCCCTGTGGCGCAGAAGACGCAGCCCATGGCGCAGCCCACCTGGCTGCTGACGCACGCGGTCACGCGGCCGGTGAAGCGCATGAGGACGGTCTCAATCCGCTCGCCGTCGGCGAGCCCGAGGAGGTACTTCCGGGTGAATCCGTCGCCTGAGTCGGTGCCGGCCACGACGGGAAGGCACCCGATGCGGGTTTGCGCGGAGAGGTGTGCCCGCACCCGGGCGGGAAGGCCCGCAAGCTGGTCGGCCGAGCAGGCCAAACCCTGGTAAAGGAGGCTCCAGAGCGTGTCGGCATGGATCGGGCTCAGCCCCCACCCCTCCACGAGCGACCGAAGCTCGGGTCGGGTGAGGCCGTAGAGGTCGGTCGGGTCGGCGTCCAAGGGGATCCAGAATGAAGGGCCGACCCTCCCGGGGGCGCAAGGTAGATTGCCTTTCAGGTCGGCCGCTCCAGTCTGTCCTTTCATGGACCTGGTCCGGAAATTCCTCGAGTGCTTCATCCCACTCTTCGTGACGATCGATCCGATCGGGCTCGCCGCTATCTTCATGGCGCTTGGCAGGGACGTCCCGGTGGACAGGCGCAAGAAGATCGCCACCCAGGCGACGTGGACGGGGGGCATCGTCGCGCTGCTCTTCCTTCTGCTCGGCCGGAGCATCTTCATCGCGATCGGGATCGGCGAAGGGGACTTCGAGATCGCCGGCGGGCTGATCCTCTTCATCCTCGCCTCGCGGGATCTGGTGCAGTCCCCGTCGCAGGACAAGGTCAGCCTTCCGGAGGACTTCGGCATTGTTCCGCTCGGCATGCCGCTGATCGCCGGGCCCGCGACCATCACGACGCTTCTCGTCATCTCCCAGTCCTTCGGCCTCGTGATGACGCTGATCGCGCTCGCGGCCAACCTGGGGCTCGTGGCCCTGGCGTTCGCCGTGAGCGAGCGCCTGGAGCGGATGATCGGGCAGATGGGCCTGCGGGCGGTCTCAAAGATCATCGCCCTCCTCTTGGCGGCCATCGCGGTGCACTTCGTGCGCCTCGGGTTGCTGAGCCCCTGAGGCGCGCTCAGCCGGCGAACGTCGTCAGGAGGTTCGCGTAGATCTTGGCCGCCGCGATCAGGTCCTTGACCCGCGCTCGCTCGTCCACGGCGTGAATATCGTCGCCACCCGGACCGTAGCCGAGCGTGGGGATTTTCAGATGTTGCGCGAAGTAGTGGATGTCGTTGAAGCCGGTTGAGACGCGGAAGACCGTGGGCTTCCCGCGCACGCGCCGGACACTGGACGCCATGGCCGTGAAGAACGGGTCGGTCGGCTTCGTGAAGCACGAGAAGTTCTCGGACACCTTGGACACGGTGATCCGGCAGCCCGGGATCCGCCTCGCGGCGGCGGCTAGGAACGCGCGCAGGTCGCGCTCGGCCGCGGCATGGTCCTCTATGGCGAGGACGCGCCGGTCAACGGAGAAGGACGCCTGGGCGGGGACCGTGTTGATCTTCGCGCCCTCGCCGCAGGAGAAGACGCCGCCCACGTTTATCGTCGGGCGCATCGTCTTGCCCTCCGGGGTCACGAACGTCCTGCGGGCGATCCTTTTCTTGTAGGCCTCGAGCTCGAGGACCAGGGCCGACATCTTCTCAAGGGCGTTGACGCCCTCCTCGGGAGTGGAGCCGTGCGCGGCGCGCCCGTGGACCGTGACCTCGAGCCAGAGGGTCCCGTTGTGTCCGCAGCACACCTGGTCGCCTTCCCCTCCCTCCATCACGATCGCGTAGTCCGGCCGAATCGGCGCCTCGTCCACCACCCACCGTGCGCCGAGGAAGGAGTCGGTCTCCTCATCCGCCGTGAAGGAGACCTCGATGTTCATCAGGGGCTGGGCCCGCGTCTTCTGGAGCGCGTCGATGGCGGTCAACAGGCTGGCGATCGAACCCTTCATGTCGGCCGTGCCGCGGCCGTAGATCAGGCCCTTCTCAACGGCGCCGCTAAAGGGGCTGCCGTGCCGCCATGTCCCGGAGACCGGCACGACGTCGTAGTGCGCATTGAAATGGATTGTCTTGCGGGCGCCGGGAGCCCGCAGCTTTCCGAGCACGTTGTAGCGCGGGTACCTGTGCTGCGAGGCGGGCAGGCTGGCGCGCAGCAGCTTCTCAGGGATCGGAAGCCGGCGCGCCGAAAGGCCTATCTTGGCGAGTTCCCGGGTAAGGTATCCCGTTACACCCTCATAGTCCGCTCCCGGCGGGTTGATCGTCTGGAAGCCTACGAGGCGCTTGAGGCGGCCGAGCAGGGCCGGGCCGCTTCGATCGATGAAGGTGTTGAGCCTGTCCATTCAGGGAGCATCGCGAATAGGGGTTTGGCTGGAAAGCCCGGAATGGCGTGCAAACCCAGGGCGGATTGCCTATCTTGCTGTGCATGAACGCCGAAGCGCGGCAATTGATTTCCAAGCTGGGGCTTGCTCCGCTCCCCGGGGAAGGCGGTTTCTTTGTCTCCACCTGGACAAGCCCGGAGACCGGGCCCGGCGGTCGCGCCTGCGGATCGGCGATCCTGTTCCTGATCACGGACGCCGATTTCTCTGCGCTTCATCGCCTCCGGACGGACGAGCTTTGGCATTTTCATGCGGGGGATCCGGTGGAACTGATCCAGATCGACCCTATATCGGGCTCCTGCCGGACCTGCATCCTGGGGCCCGACGTGCGCGGGAACCACGTGCCCCAGGCGGTCGTCAAGGCCGGCACCTGGCAGGGCGCGCGACTCTGTCCCGGCGCGGGATCCGGCTCCCGGGGATGGGCTCTCTTCGGATGCACGCTTTCGCCGGCGTGGACCGAGCAGGAATTCGAGCTGGGGCTGCGGGAGTCCCTTGTCAGCGAGTTTCCCGCGCACGCCGGGGTGATTCGGGCGCTCACGCGTTAGCGTCGGAGGATGTTTTGACAGGGCAACTGCGCGCGGGCAAGGTGCCCGGCAATGAGCCTGGCCGACCTAAGGACGGAATACTCGCTTGCCGGCCTTTCGGAAAAGGACGTCACCCGCGATCCCTTCCGGCAGTTCGAGAAGTGGTTCCAGGAGGCCGAGGCGGCGAAGATCCGCGAGCCGAATGCGGCGGTTCTCGCGACCGCGACGAGGGACGGCCGCCCCTCGGCGCGGATGGTCCTCCTGAAGGGCGTCGATGGGCGCGGGTTCGTGTTCTACACAAGCTACGACAGCCGGAAGGGGCGCGAACTGGAGGCGAACCCCCGCGCGGCCCTCACCTTTCCCTGGGTGGACCTTGAGCGCCAGGTGACCGCGGAGGGAACCGTGACGAAGGTCGCCCGCGAGGAGAGCGAGGCTTATTTCCACAGCCGCCCCCGGGCAAGCCAGCTTGCGGCGTGGGCCTCGGCGCAGAGCTCCATTATTTCTGGGCGCGAAGCCCTAGAGGGGGCGATGAAGTCGGTTGAGCGGAAGTATATGGGCATCGAGGCTCCCCTTCCCCCGAACTGGGGTGGATTCAGGATCGTCCCGGAGCTTGTTGAGTTCTGGCAGGGACGCCGGAGCCGACTCCATGACCGCATCCGGTACCGCCGCGAGGGAACGGGCGCCTGGGTGATCGAGCGCCTTGCGCCCTGATTGGACGCTGCCGAGCGCAAGACGATGATCTACCTCATGCGCCACGCCGACGCGGTCTCCGACGAGGTGGACCCTGCGCGGCCGCTGAGCGCGAAGGGTCGCGACCAGGTTGCCCGGGTTTGCGCTGCCCTCGGAGCCGCCCAGGGCTTCAGCCCGTCCGAGATTTGGCACAGCCCGCTTGCCCGCGCGCGGGAGACGGCCGAGCTATTGGCGCAGGGCCTGAAGTTGTCGGCCCCGCTCGTGCCGACCGCCGGGCTCCGCCCCAACGACGATCCGACGCCGGTCGCGGCGGTCCTTGAATCCCACAAGGGCGACGTGGCCGTCGTCGGGCACGAGCCGCACCTCGGTGTCCTCGCCTCGATGCTGGTTCATGGACCCGAGCGCGCTGGCGTGTTCTACCCGTTCGCGAAGGCGGGGGTCCTTGCCCTTTCCCGCGAGGGAAAGCGCTGGCGGGCCGGATGGCTCGTCCGCCATCCATGAAGCTCGATGTCCTTCCGACGCGGACGGGCGGTGCGGCGGAAAACATGGCGGCGGACTTCATGCTCCTGCAGCGCTATCCCCGGGAAGGCCCGGCGCGCTACCGCCACTACGAGTGGCGGTCGCCCGCGTTCACATTCGGGTACAGCCAGAAGATCTCCTTTGTGAGGAGCCAGCTCCCACCCGGGGAGGCCTTCGACCTCTGCCGCCGGCCGACCGGCGGCGGCATCGTGGATCACCGCGACGACTGGACCTACTGCCTGGTGATCCCGCGTGGACACCCGTTCGAGGAGGCGCGCGCGACGCAGAGCTACCGCGCCATCCACGAGGCGCTCGCCGGGGCCCTCGGGGGCGTCGGCGTGCCGGCCGCGCTCAAGCCCGTCGCCGGGTCGGCCGCGGCCGGCGAGCCTGGAGGGCCGGCGGGCGTGTGCTTTGAGCGGGCGGAGATCTACGATGTCATCCACGCGCAGAGCGGCGCCAAGATCGCCGGGGGCGCGCAGAAGCGCAACAAGCGCGGGCTCCTCTTCCAGGGGTCCGTCTGGAAGCCGGCCGCCGGCGGCGGCTCCGCCGCCTGGGAAAAGTTCGGCGAGGACTTTGTCCTGCGCCTGGGGGCGGCGCTCGGTGCGCAGCCCGCCGAGACGCCGTGGCCCGATTTCAGCGAGGAGGAGATGGAGGGCCTCGTGGAGCAGTACTCGTCGCCCGACTGGATGGAGTTCCGCTGACCGGCCCGCGCCCTTCAGATCAAAAAGGCCAGAGGCGAAATATCCGCGCCACGGCAAGCCAAGCGATCACGGCCAGGACGACCGCGTACGCGATCATGCGCCGACGGTTCGCAGCCTCGTCCTCGTAGGGATCCACCGTGAGCCGCGTGGAATCCGGCGGAAGGACGCCGCGGTCGGTCAGCGCGGCTCCGAGGGGCATGTTGATCTTCACCCGCCCGTTCACCGCCCAGCCGGTCCCCTCGAGGAGAGGTCCCAGGTTCCTCTGGCGAAGCTTGAGCGCCGCGAGGAGCATCGAGGGACCGGAGATGATCAGCAGCGCGGCGGCCACAGCGACCGGCCACATCCATGGCGTCAGGTGCAGGAGCCCGCTGAAGACGCTCGCCAGCGCCCCGCCGATTGCGCCGATCGCCAGCCCGATGGCGGCGAAGATTCCGGCGAACTTGGCGATGTCGAACGACTGGGACTGGGGGGGCGGCGGGACCACCGGCAGCACAGCCGCCGTCTCGAAACTGTCCTGGACCACCTTGTCCTTTGACGCGGCAAACTTCGCGATCTGGTCCCCGACGAACGAGGAGACCTTCTTGTACGGGGTGAAGAACGACTGCCGGATGCTGATCGGCGCGTCGGATATTTTTACAATCATGGCGTCCCAGTCACGGCCGGCGCGGTCGTAAAAGACGCCGTTTCGCCCGACGAAGAGGTAGTCGCTGTCGCCCTGCGTAAAGGCCGCCGCGATCCTCATCGTCTGGCCTCCCTTGCGGCGGCACTCGACGTAGGCGACATAGACGCGGCTCATGGCTGCAAACACCGCATGCGCCGCGAAATCGTCCACCTGGATGCACAGCCGGCAGGAGCGGCTGTCCAGGAACAGGGTGCCCGCCTGGAAGACGGCGGGCCGTGACCTCGAGTAGAAGTCGAAGAAGTTCACGAAGTTCCTCAGGATCGTCCCCAGGTCCCTGTAGAAGAGGGCGAGGCGCTCGACATCAGCGGCCGCGGCGACTCTCGGCGCCAGCAGCTTATCCTCGGCGAAAAGGTCCGCCAGCGCCTCTCGGCCCGTGCCGGCCAGGATGGCTTCGGTGCGCTCGAGGCCCAGACTCGCGACGGGAGACGTTGGCCTTGTCCCGATCCATGCCTCGTAGGGGCGCAGCTTTTCCCCAAGGGAGGCCCAGTTCGCGGGCGTGAGCGCGGTGATGCCGGTTCCGAGAAGGGGAACGACTGCGGCGTCGTGAAGCCGGGCCAGGGCGCCCGCCCAGGCGGGATTGACGCGCTCCAGAAGGGGCAGCGGCCGGCCCGCCTCGATCCGGGCAAGAGGAAGCGCCTCAAGCACCGGGGAATCGGCCGCCAGGTCGGCGCCCGAGAGCGCTCGGTAGGCCTCCTCGTCGCGGTTGAGCCCGGGGACCGCTGAAGGGTCGAAGGAGGCAAGCTGCGTGCGGGTGAAATAGTCCACGACCTTGGCGCGCACCGCGGCCACCGCTTGGAAGGCTTCGGCCGCAGCGGGCCCGATGCCCGCGGCGGTCGCTGCGCCACCGGCCGCGTGCCACGCCTTGAAAGCCTCGAGATCGGAATAGAACGAGGCGACGGAGGACTCCGTCACCTCCTTAAGGCAGGATGCGATGTCGCCGATCAAGGCGCGGGTCTGCTCATCCGGGGCGGCCTCGGGCCTGAGGACGCCGTCGCCCTTCAGCGGGCCCTTTGCCACGGACTTGGAGACTTCGGCCGCATCAGTGGCCGACACCGCGACGGCGGCGGGCTTTCCGAGGGCTGAAAGAATCCAGCTCGCGGCGTCCGACACGGCCCGGCCCTCGGGATTGTCCCCGATGGCCGCTAACGGCAGGATCTCCGCGCCCTCGAGCAGCATGGCCGGATCCCTGAGCCGCGCGCAGGCCCACGAGACGGCCGCGATGATGTCCGGCGGCCGGACGTGGCCGTCCCCATCCGCGTCGATGATTGCCAGCGTGCGCTCGTCGACCTGCAGGCCCTTGACGGGGCAGCTGAGGGCCACCCAGAGCTTCTGGTCCAGCCCACCGAGCGCTCTCAGATCGTCCCCCGTCTCGAGCGAGACCTGGTCCAGCCCGCCGCTGCGGACAAACTTCCAGGAATGGGCGGCCGCGGCCGTGGTGCTCATAGGAGGATCATCGTAAGGCTCCCCCGCCTTGGCAATACCCGGGCCGAGCGAGCGTGATCACGCATTCCAGGTGTCGGGTCTGCGGGAACAGGTCGAAGGGCTGGACGGCGCCCGGGGAGTACCCGGCCGCCAGGAACACCCTCAGGTCGCGCATCTGCGTTGCCGGATCGCAGCTCACGTATACGACGGCCCTCGGGCCGAACGAAAAAAGCTGGCTGAGGAAAGCCTCGTCGCATCCCTTGCGCGGGGGGTCGATCACCACGGCCGTGTCCTCGCCGGGGAAACCGAGGCCCGAGAAGATGGCGGAGGCGTCCCCTGCGAGGAAAGACGCGTTGGTGATCCCGTTTGTAGCGGCATTTTCCCTCGCGAAGGCGACCGACGACTCGCTCAGCTCGACCCCGGCGACGCGCTCGAAGGCCCTGGCTGCGGCCAGGGCGAAGAGCCCGCTCCCGCAGTACGCGTCCACGAGGAAGCGGGCCCCGCTCGACCGCGCCTGGTCACGGACGTAGCCCGCGAAGGCCGGAAGGATGAACGGGTTGTTCTGGAAGAAGTCCCGGGCAAGGAAGCCGAGCCTGAGTGTTTCGCCGGGACCCAAGGGAAGAGCCTCCACCACCCGCTCTTCGTGGCTTGTGGTGACCACGCCTCCGGCGTCGCGCAAGAGCAGCGTCGCCCCCCGGCTGAAGGTGCCCTCTTGCGACTGCCGTCGGATGTCGGCACGGGCGCCGACCAGTCGGGCATTGATCGCGTCGGTCGCGATCTCGCAACGCGGGACGTCGACAATATCGAAGCGGGTCCCCTGCCTGAGGAACCCGATCGCCAGCTCGGAACCTGCGCGCGGGGCGTTGAAGTGGGGGGTGATCTTCGAGCGGTAGCCGTAGGGTTGGGGCGAGCCGATGACCGGCGAGACGGCGACGGTGAGCCCCGCCATGTGCTCGATCAGCTCCGCGACCTGGCGGCGCTTCCATTCGAGCTGCTCCTCGTAGCGCAGGTTTTGGTACTGGCACCCGCCGCAGCGGCCGAAAAGGGCGCACCTGGGGGGGATCCGGTCCGGCGAGGCCTCAAGGACCTCAAGAAGGTCTGCGTCCGAATAGTTCGCGTGGTTGCGGAAGACCCTCGCCCGGACGCGCTCCCCCGGGAGCGCGAAGGCGACCATGACCACCCATTTGCGCCCGCCCGCCGAGCCCTCGAGGTCCATGCGGCCAAGCCCGATCCCCAGGTTGGTCAGCGTCGAAATCGTCAGCTCGATCTCCTGGTGGTAGCCGAAGGGCCTGTCGTTGAATTTTTTCTTTTTGGACACGGACCCCAAC
>PLTZ01000017.1 GCA_003164715.1 Opitutaceae bacterium
AACGAGAAGATCACGTGGGGCAAGCTCGGGGCCTCCACGCCCAGGTTCATCATCGAGTCCGACGCGACCATCGTGGCGCCGCTCATCTTCGCCTGGGTGCTCGGGGAGTGAGGCATGCCGAACCGCCTCGCGGGAGCGACCTCCCCCTACCTCCTGCAGCACGCGGGCAATCCGGTGGATTGGTACCCCTGGGGCGAGGAGGCCTTCCTGGCCGCGCGGACGGGCGACCGCCCGATATTCCTCTCGATCGGCTACTCGACGTGCCACTGGTGCCACGTGATGGCCCACGAGTCGTTCGAGGACGCCGGCATCGCCGCGGCGCTCAACCAGCATTTCGTGCCGGTGAAGCTCGACCGGGAGGAGCGGCCCGACGTCGACCGGGTCTACATGGCGTACCTCCAGGGCCTGACGGGTCACGGCGGATGGCCGCTGAGCGTCTGGCTGACGCCGGACCTGAAGCCCTTCTACGCGGGGACCTATTTTCCGCCCGAGGACCGGCAGGGCCGCGCCGGCTTCCCCCGGATACTCGATGCGATCGCGCGCGGCTGGAGGGAGGACAGGGCCCGGCTGGTCGAGGAGGCCGAGCGCGTGGTCGCCTCCCTCAGGGAGAAGGCCGCGGAGGGGGCGGCGCCACAGGGCGCGGTCGCCACGCTCGCGCATGCCGCGGGCGCGGCCTTCGAGAAGGCCTACCGGTACTACGCCGAGAGCTTCGACACCGTCCACGGGGGCTTCGGGGGGGCGCCTAAGTTCCCGAGGCCGGCGAACCTCGAGTTCCTGCTTCGGTGCGCCGCGCTCCAGGGCCTGAAGAGCGAGGCCGGGATGGAGGCCGCGGGGATGGTGGCTCGGACCCTCGCGGCGATGGCCAAGGGGGGCATCCACGATCACGTGGGTGGCGGCTTCCACCGCTACTCCGTCGACGGGGAATGGTTCGTGCCGCACTTCGAGAAGATGCTCTATGACCAGGCGCAGATCGCGATGTGCGCGCTCGGGGCGTGGCAGGCGACCGGCCAGGAGCAGACCGCCTGGCTCGCGCGGGACACCCTGGACTATGTGCTGCGCGACCTCACCGGTCCCGAGGGCGGGTTCAATTCGGCGGAGGACGCCGACTCGCAGGAGAGCGAGGGCTCGGAGCCGGTCGAGGGCGCGTTCTACGTCTGGACGGCGGCCGAGGTGGAGCGCGTGCTCGGCGCCGACGCGGCGATGGTCGCCAGCCATTACGGGGTGAAGCCGGAAGGGAACGTCCCGCCGGAGCGTGACCCCCACGGCGAATTCAAGGGCAGGAACATCCTGGCCCAGGTCCGCCCCCTGGCCGATACCGCGAGGGCCTTAGGGATGGAACCCGGGGCGGCGAGCGACCTCCTGGTCTCCTGCCTCGGGCGCCTGCACGGCGCCCGGTCTGTGCGGCGCCGGCCCCACCTCGACGACAAGGTCGTCGCGGGCTGGAACGGCCTCATGATCTCGGCCCTCGCCCGCGCCTCGGTGCTGTCCGCCGAATCCCTCGGCGAGCGGCGCGCGGACTACCTGGCGGCGGCGCTTCGCGCGGCGGCGTTCGCCCTGCGCGAGCTCTTCAACCTGCCTGGGGGGATGCCGCGCCGCTCGTGGCGCCGCGGATCGGGATCGGGGCCCGGGTTCGCGGAGGACTGCGCCTTCCTCGTGCAGGCGTGGCTGGACCTCTACGAGGCCACGTTCGACGACGCCTGGGCGAGGCGCGCCGAGGGCCTGCAGGGGGCCATGGACGCGCGCTTCTGGGACGACGCCAGGGGAGGCTACTTCAACTCGGCGGCCGGGGCGGCGGACGTGCTCGTGCGGCTTAAGGAGGACTACGACGGCGCGGAGCCCGCGGCCAGCTCGACCGCCGCGATGAACCTCTTGCGCCTGTCCTCGCTCACCGGCAGCGAGGCCATGCTCGAGCGGGCCAGGCGGACCCTCGCCGCCTTCCGGGGGCGGTGGGAGGAGGCCCCGTACGCGATGCCGCAGCTACTCTGCGCGTTCGAGTCCGCGCTCGAGCCGCCCCGCCATGTCGTCCTTTCCGGGAGCCCTGGGGCGCCGGGATTCGCGGCGCTGGCCGCGGTCGTGCGCGAGACCCTGGGGCCCCGCAGGACGCTCATCGCCCTCGACGGGACCGGGGGCTCGAGGGCCTGGTTCGCGGCCCGCTCCCCGTGGATGGAGCAGATGGGCGCGCGCGACGCCGCGCCGACCGCCTATGTCTGCGAGGAGTTCGTGTGCCGCGCGCCGGCCCGCACGCCGGAGGAGCTGCGGCGGGCGCTGGGACGGACCTGACGCGGGCCCGATGCGCGCCGATTGCTGCTTGGAACAAGGTGTGCTTTAGCGTATAGCCTCACCCCCCATGAAGGTCCTTGCCGTCGAAGATGACCCCATGTCCCTGGCGATCCTGCGGCGCTCGCTGGAACGCCTCGGCCACGACGTGATCGAGGCCCGCGACGGGGAGGAGGCGTGGTTGGCGTGGCTCAGCGAGAAGCCGCGCGTCACCGTGTGCGACTGGCAGATGCCGAAGCTCGACGGGCTCAAGCTCTGCAAGCGGTTCCGCGCCCAGCAGGGCAACGATTACGTCTATTTCATCCTCCTGACGGCGACCGGAGCCACGGTCTCGAACCGCCGCGTCGCGGCGGAGGCGGGCGTCGACGACTTCCTGACCAAGCCGATCGACATGTCGAAGCTTTGGATGCGCCTGCGGGTCGCCGAGCGCATTCTCAAGTACACGACCCAGGTGCACCGGCTGGAGGAGATGATGCCGATGTGCTCCTACTGCAAGAAGATCAGGGACGACCAGAACTACTGGCAGCAGATCGAGAGCTACATCAACGAGCGCACAGGCACGGAGATCAGCCACTCGGTGTGCCCCGAGTGCTACCAGCGCGTGGTGCTGCCCGAGCTCGCGCGCCTCAAGAAGAAGGCGCTCAGGGCGCCGGTCGCTAAAAGGACGCGGTGAGTTCCTGCTGGGCCCCCGGCGCCACGGTGCGCTCGCCGAGGCCCGCGCATTCCGTCTCGTCGTTCTTGTAGAGCTTGAACCGGACCGGGGCCGTGGCGTCGTTCGTCTCCCAGCGCCATTTCCCGATCGAGACGAAGCTGAGCGGCGTGCCCTTCTCCCAGCTGAGCCCCGGGCCGTCGCCCCGGATGAAGAGCCGGTTGCCGATCCCGATGTACGCCGTGACAACAAGCCGGGTGGCTCCGTCCGCGGACACCGCGGGCTCCGAGACCTCGGGCGCGGGGAACAACGCGGATTCGGCGGGTGAGGGCGACTCAAGGACGAGGTCCGGCGCGGCCGCCTCGGGTGCGGGCGCGGGTGAGGGTGCGGGCGCGGCCTTCCGCGGGCTGCGCTTGCGCGGGAGCTTGGGCGCCTCCGGCGAAACTGCGGCGGCCGCTGCGGGCTCGGTCGACGGCACGGGTGCGGCCTCGGTCGCGGGCGCGCTCTCGGCCACCGGGGCTGCGACGGGCTTCTCCTCGGCGGCGGGGGCCGCGGCGGGCGCGTGGGGGGCGGCCGGTACCTCAAAGGGATGATCCGACTTCAGCACGGCCGGCTTGATCTCGACCATCCTGCTTGCGATCACCGGGGGGATTTCCGGAATCAAGGGCGTCGCCGCGGCAACCACCGCCGGGGCCGCGGGAACGGCCTTCGCGGCCTCAGCGGCCTTCGAGACCGCGGCGTCGAACTCGGCGGCGGCCTTGGCTATCCGCTTCGCGACCGAGTCAAGCTTTGCGGCGGCCTCGCCGTCGGCCTTCGTCGCGCTCGCAAGGTTAGCCTCAAGCTCCG
The DNA here is from genome assembly GCA_003164715.1 of Opitutaceae bacterium. Taxonomy (GTDB): domain Bacteria; phylum Verrucomicrobiota; class Verrucomicrobiia; order Opitutales; family Opitutaceae; genus Palsa-1447. The sequence continues at coordinate 3,773 of PLTZ01000017.1, forward strand.
CCATTTTCTTCGCGGTGGCCTCGAGCCTTGCGGCGACCTCGCCGTCGTCCTTGCGCGCGCCCGCCAGGCGGGTGTCAAGCTGGGCAATCTTCTCCTCGATCTGACGGGAGAGCCGCTCGGACTTGCTGAAGTTGTCCTGGGCGGCCTCAGCGATCCCCTGAAGCCCGGTCGCCGCTATCGAGACCTGCTCCGAGACGGAGGCCACGGTGACGGACAGCGCCTGGAGCGAGCGCTGGCGGTTGTCGAGGGCCTCGTCCTGGCGGTGCGCGTAGTCGGCCATGAAGGGGATGACCGCCAGCCAGGCCGCGCTCAGGGCGCACGCGCTGACAACCAGCGCGACGATGGTCGAGGTGTGCGCCGAGGAGCTGTAGATGAGCCAGGCGGCTACCACTAGGACCATGGCCCCGAACAGGAAGATCCACTTGGGCAGCCTTGGGGTTTCACTGGGAAGATTCATAAGAACGGCAGCTGAGTTTTTCTGCTTCGAGTCGGGGGGATTTCAACATGCAAGCGGCCTCAGTGCGAGCACCTTCCGAAATGCTCCAAGACCGCCGCGAAGAGCCGGTCCCACTCCGCGGGATTGAGGTCGCGCTTCCTGCCCGGCGAAGTCTGGCGGTGGTCGGTGATGCGGTCCGGCCCCCAGCCGAGGGGCGCCCACCGGGCGGCCAGCCATTCGAGGGCCGAGGCGAGCTGGGGGCCGGAGAGCGGGACCTGGTACGTGTCCCCGGCGAAGGCGACGCCCAGCAGGAAGTCGTTGCAGCGCTCCCGGCCCATGAACTGCGAGGCGCCGGCGTGCCACGCGACCTGCGTGTCGGGGACCAGCGTGCAGCGGGTCCCGTCCCCGTCGATCAGGCAGTGGTAGCTCACGCGGCTCGCCGGGTCGAGCATCCGGCCTATTGTCTCGTCAAAGCCGAGCCCGCTGTGGTGGAAGAGGACGCCCAGGCGCTCGTGGGCCGTTTCGTCCCGATTGGGCGAGAGCCGCTCGAATTCCCTGAAGGGCATCGGCAACCCGGGGCTAGACGCGCATCCACGCCAGCTCCGAGAGGGGGGCGAGGGCCGCGACCCGCATGCAGCCCTCGATCGTCAGCACGACGAGGATCCAGTTGAGCCCGCAGTTGCGCCGCACCGCGTACCCGGCGGCGGAGATGGCGATCAGCGCAAGCGCGAAGACCCGCACCCCCGGGACGGCCAGGAGCACCGCCATCCAGATGCCGTACAGGATGATGCACACGATCCAGGCGAAGGCGACGAACTCGCCCGGACCCATCTCGCGGGGGTCGGCGCCCCGGGCTATCTGCTTGATGCCGACGTAGCGCTCGCACATGACCAGCTGACAGATCTCGAAGGCGAGGAAGAGCGGCGCAAGCAGCGGGAGGCTGTTCACGCCCGGAGTGTGACGCCCCCGCGGCGCCGGGACAACCCTGTTCGGCCGACTTGCGCTTGCGCCCGGTCGCCCCAGCAGTAAGCTTGCATCCGACGTGCCTATACGAACGGTCATTATCGATGATGAGATCGTATTTCGGCAGATGCTTTCATCCGCGCTCAGCCGCATCCGCGGGCTCGTCGTTTCCGGAGCGTTCAAGGACGGGAAATCAGGCCTCGATTTCTGCCTGAAGAATCCGCCGGGGCTCCTGATCGTCGACCTCTACCTGCCCGGGATGCACGGGCTCGAGGTGGTCCGCGAGGTCCGTGCCAAGCTTCCGAACACGAGGATTCTCGTCCTGACCGGCCATCCCGACGGCGACCTGCCCGCGAGGCTCATCGCGCAGGGCGTGCACGGGTTCGTGGACAAGAGCGCGCCGATAAACTACCTGCTTCAGGCGATCGAGTCGGTCGTCGCGGGCGGGATGTTCTTCGCCGCCCACGTCCCGCCGAAGGCGACGTCCGGCGCCGGGGACCAGCCGACGGTGGCGCCCTCCGTCAAGGCGGGCCCCCAGACCACCTCGGTCGGCGCGGTCCAGACGCTCTCCGGGCGCGAGCTCGAGGTGGCCCGGCTCGTGGCGGAGGGGTTCTCCTCGAAGGAGATCGCCGACCGGCTGGAGCTGAGCGTGCGCACGGTCGAGAAGCATCGGGCGAACATCATGGACAAGATCAACGTGAAGGAGGTCGCGAGCCTCGTGCGCTGGTGCATCCAGATGGGGATTGTGAAGTCCTGACGCGCCGGCGGGCGCCGGCCGGTCAGGAGCCCGCGTAGCCGCGCAGGCCGGGCTCGACGGCCTCGAACTCCGCGAGGGCGGCGAAGACCTCCTCGGGGGAGAGCGCCTCGGGCGTCGCCGAGAGCTTCCTCTCGATGGCCGCCATCCGCTGCGACAGTCCGGTGGCGCCCATGTGGAGCGCGCTGCTCTTTAGCCCGTGCGCGATCACGACCTGCTCCTCGCGGCTGCCTGAGCTCAGCCGGCGGACGGACTGCGGAAAGTCCGAGAGGAACAGGCGGACGATCTCGCGCGTCGAGTCCTCGCCGAGGATGGACGCGAGGGACTCGATGGCTTCGTTCGGGGGCGGAGGGATCATCCCGTAATCGCCGCCCAAATTGGCCGCGGCCGCAACCGATTAATCGGTTTAGCGGCGCCGCCTGCGCGCCCGGCCCACGGGCTGGGCGCCGGGATCCGGGTCCTCGGCGGCCCTGAGGTGCCCCTCCTCCGCGCGGGCCGACCCCGCCTCGGGGTAGAAGTGCCACTTGCCGTCGGACTTGTGCGCGTGGATGTCGGGCAGGAAATGCAGGTCCCTCTCCACAAGCATCTGAAAATACTGGCTCCGTCCGAACTTGAGCTCGCTGCAGCGCGCCTGGATGCGCGCCCACATTTCATGGGTGAAGGAGATTCCTTGGGAACGTGTGGTTTGGCCCATGCACAAGTGTTGCAAATGATTGAAAGCGTGTTGACGCATTTCAGATGAAAACGGTTGCGAGCCGTGTGCGCCCGTTTTCAACCGCGAGGCCCCGGCCCGATGGCGAGGGCTAGTGGGTCTCCTCGAGGTCCAGCTCCCCGGGCTTCAGGAGCCCGACGAACGCCGCCTTGTTGGCCGCCTTGAAATAGGCCTCCTTCGCCTCGATCACGCCCTCCTTGAGCCGGGCCATGAGGCTCGCATCCATCAGGACCATGCCCTCGTTGCCCCCGCCCTCGATGATCTGCCGGATGTTGGCGATCAGGCCGCTGCGGACCGTGTTGGCGAGCGACTCGTGCTGGAGCAGGATCTCGTGGACGGCGACGCGGCCCTTGGGGACGCGCTTGCAGAGGAGCTGGGCGACGATCCCGGCGAGGCAGCCGGCCAGCATGACGCGCACCTGGTTCTGGTCGTCCGCCGGGAACGCGTTGATGATCCGGTCCACGGTCTTCGGGGCGTTGTTCGTGTGCAGCGTGCCGAAGACCAGCATGCCCATCGAGGCGCAGCTGAGCGCGAGCTTGATCGTCTCGAGCTCCCGCATCTCGCCCACCAGCAGGATGTCCGGGTCGTGGCGCATCGCCCCCTTCAGCGCGGTGGCGAACGTCTCCGTGTGCTCGCCGACCTCGCGGTGGACGATCACGCTCTTCTTCACCGGGTGCACGAACTCGATCGGGTCCTCGATCGTGATGATGTGCCGGCACATGTTCGTGTTGATGTAGTCGATCATCGCCGCGAGCGTCGTCGACTTGCCGCTTCCCGTCGGGCCCGTCACGACGACCAGGCCCTCGTTCAGGTGACAGAGCTTCTTGATCGCCTCCGGGAGCTTCAGCTCCTCGAAGGAGAGGATCTTCGCCGGGATCTGGCGGAACACCGCCGCCTGCCCCCAGTGGTTGTACAGGAAGTTGCCGCGGAACCGGGCGAAACCCGCGATCTCGTGGGCGAGGTCCAGGTCCCTGCGCTCGAGGAAGTCCTTCCAGCGCCGCTCCGGTACGATCTCCCGCAGGAAATCCTCGATGGCGGCGGCGTTGAGCGGCTGGTCCCCGATCGGGATGATCGAGCCCGATATCCGGGCCTTCGGCGGCTGGCCCACCATGATGTGAAGGTCCGAGCCTCCCTTCTCCACCATCATCCGCAGCAGGGTGTCGATCTGGGCCATGGGGCTAGGTGATCTTTGCGCGGAGCACGCGGTTCGAAATGCTCGCCAGCGCCGTTTCCTTGGACACCTTTCCCTCCTGGAAGAGGCCGAAGATCACGTTGTCCATCAGGCACATGCCGTCGCGCAGGCCGGTCTCCATCGTGTTCCTCAGGCCCGTCGTCTTGCCCTCCCGCACGAGGTTGGAGATCGCCACGTTGTTGACCAGGATCTCGACCGCCATGACCAGGCCCCCCTCCTTGGCCGGCAGCAGGCGCTGGCAGATGATCCCGCGCAGGCTCTCGGCGACGCTCGCGCGGATTTGCGTCTGCTGGGCCGCCGGGAATACGTCCAAGAGCCGGTTGAGGGTGGTCGCGGCGTCGCTCGTGTGCATGGTGCCGATCACGAGGTGGCCGGTCTCGGCCGCGCTGACGGCCATCTCGATCGTCTCGAGGTCGCGCAGCTCCCCGATCACGATGATGTCGGGATCCTCGCGGAGCGCGCCCTTGAGCGCCGTGAAGAACGAGTTCGTGTGCTCGCCCACCTGGCGCTGGGTGACGCTGCACCCCTTCGCCTTCTGCACCACCTCGATCGGGTCCTCGACCGTGATGATGTGGTCCTTGCGGGTCTCGTTCAGGTAGGCGACCATCGACGCGAGGGTCGTCGTCTTGCCCGAGCCGACCGGCCCGGTGATCAGGACGAGCCCGTTGTGGTAGCTCAGGAGCCTCTTGAGCGTGTCGAGGTGCTTCTCGAACCCGAGCTCGTTCATCGACTTGATCTCGTGCGCCACCATCCGGTACGAGCCCGCGGATCCCTCCTTGTGGACCATCAGGTTCACGCGGTAGCGCTCGGGCTCGACGATCGCCAGCGCGTAGTCGAGGTCATGCTTCTCAAGAAAGGCCTTCTTCTGCTCCGGCGTCAGAAGAACGGTGTTCAGCCGGAGCGCCTCCTCGGCGGTGAGCGTATGCTCGCTGATGAAGGTCAGCACGCGGTCCTTGCGGACGAACGGGCGCCTGCCCGTGCACAGGTGCAGGTCGCTGGCCCCGTACCGCACGGTCGAGCCGAGAAGCTCCTTCACGCCCGCGCCCAGCTGGGCGTCGTCCATCCTGGCGACGGAGTCGAACGCGAAGGTGGGCGGCCCGGCCGGCCCCGACTTCTTCGGGGCGTGGAGCACGAGGGGCTGCACGCGCTCGGCGGCGGCAACGAAAGGATCATGCGCAGGCGGCCCCTTCTGCGCCTGCAGCGCCGCCAGGCCGGCGAGTTTCTCAAGGCCCTCGACACCCGTGACCAGCTCCTCGTCGATCAGCGTCTGGGCGAAGTCCAGCATGCTGGGCGCGCCCCCGAGCTTGGCCTTGATCTTGACGCACTGTGCCCGGGTAAAGAGGCCTTGGTCGATGCCAAGTTGGACGAACCAGAGGACGTCGGGTTTCATTGCAGGCCGGTCGGCGAAACCGATCATGCTGCCGTCCCATGCCCTGCCAAGCGCGAATGAAATCAGTGTCCGCCGAAGTGGGGGATTGCAAAAACGTGGGAATGCGGGGATTGTGACGCTTTCATCTAGATCATGCTACGTAAGTTCATTGCCCGGCTGCGCGAAACAATAGCCCCCGCCAAGAAGCCCACACCGGTCGCGCCGCTCGGCGCCCACCGCCCGCAGGGCGGGGCGGCTCCACGCAAGCCCGGGCACGCGGGAGCGGGCCCCCGGTCGACGGGACAGGGTCCAAGGCCACAGGGCCGCGGCCAGGGGCAGGGTCCTTCCCATGGGGGCCCGGCGCCATTTCGGCCCGCCGAGGCTCGGCCCCATGACTCCCGGCCGCATGATTCCCGGCCGAGGCAGGACGAGCGGCGCCCCGCGGGGCGCGGCCCCATCAGGTCCGGCCCCGCAAGGTACGGCGACGCGCGCCGCGCCAAGCCCGCCCGCGACGACTTCTTCGAGCACCCGGGCCACGTCGTCGAGAAGCCCGCCATTCCGGTGGACATCCCTAAGATGGACACCGCCTTCTCAAAGCTCGGCCTCTGCGACGCCCTGGCCTACACGGTCCAGGAGAAGGGCTACACGGAGCCGACCCCCATCCAGGTCCAGGCGATCCCGCTCATCCTCGAGGGCAAGGACGTCATCGGCTCCGCTCAGACCGGCACCGGCAAGACCGCGGCCTTTGCGCTTCCGATCATCCAGCGCCTGGCCGGCCACGGGGCGATGCGCTGCCTCATCCTCGAGCCGACCCGCGAGCTTGCGCTCCAGGTCGAGGAGGCGTTCCACAAGTACGCCCAGTTCACGGACCTGAGGGTCACGATCGTCTACGGGGGCGTCGGCTACGGCAAGCAGACCTCGGATTTGAAGCGAGGCATGGACATCCTGGCCGCGACGCCAGGCCGGCTCCTCGACCACCTCGAGCAGCGCAACTGCTCGCTCGACAAGATCGAGATCCTCGTCCTGGACGAGGTCGACCGGATGCTCGACATGGGCTTCCTGCCCGACGTCCGGAGGATCGTCCAGAAGTGCCCGGCCAACCGCCAGACGCTCTTCTTCACCGCGACCCTTCCCCCGGAGATTGAGCAGCTTGCCGGCTGGGCGCTGCGCAACCCCTCGAAGGTCGAGATCGGCCGCAAGCACTCCGCCGCCGACACGATCTCGCACTGCTTCTACCCGGTCGTCGCGCAGCAGAAGTTCGACCTGCTCCAGCTTCTTCTCGAGCGCACCGACTTCAAGAGCGTCCTCATCTTCTGCCGCACCCGGATGGGCGCGGACCGGATCGCCGCGAGGCTTGTCCAGAAGGGCCACAGCGTCGGCGTCATGCACTCCGACAGGAACCAGCGCGAGCGGGTCGAGGCCCTCGACGCATTCAAGAGCGGCAAGATCGAGGTCCTGGTCGCGACCGACATCGCCGCCCGGGGACTCGACATCCGCGGCATCTCCCACGTGATCAACTACGACGTCCCGGAGAACGCCGAGGACTATGTCCACAGGATCGGCCGCACGGGGCGCGCCCACCACACGGGCGAGGCCTTCACGCTCGTTACGGAGGACGACGTCAGGGACGCGCGCAGCATTGAGCGGTTCATCGGGGCCTCCGTCGAGCGCAAGAAGGTCGAGGGATTCCCGTACGTCTACTCGGCTTTGTTCGACCAGAAGATCCTGGACGAGGCGGTGCCGAAGACGTCGACCAGCCGGCTCCACCGCGGGGCGAGGCGCTAGGCGCCGCGGCCCTAGGTCAATCGTTGCCGTTGACGACCTTGTAGGCCGTCGCCGCCGCGATCGAGCCGGCCACCTCGCCGGCGAGGAGCACCCAGTAGTTCCCCCAGAAGGAGAGGCCCATCACGGTGATGCCGGTCGCGACGGCGGGGTTGAACGCGCCGCCCGAGACAGGGCCGACGGCATATGCGCCGACCATGACGGTCATGCCGATCGCCAGGCCGTAGAAGGAGTTCCCCATGGTCCCCTTGGACGTCGCCACGTTCAGCACGACCCAGCAGAGCGCGAACGTGAAGAGGAACTCGGCCACGAAGGCGGGCTTCCAGCTCGCGAGGGCGAGCGGCATCGCCGCGCCCGCCATCTTGATCCTGCCGATAAGCCAGGCGGCGGCGAGGGCGGCCGCGATCTGGGCGATCCAGTAGGGGACGACGTCCTTTGTGTCGCACTTGCCGCGGATCCACACGGCAAGGGTCACGGCCGGATTGAAATGCCCCCCGGAGACGTGGCCGCCCGCGAAGATCATGACCATGAGCGAGGCGCCTATCGCGAGGGGGGCCATCGGTCCCGCCCCGGGCGAGATGACGGTGGCGCCTACCGTGAAGACGAGGAAGAAGGTCCCGATGAACTCGACCAGGTATTTTTTCATGGTTGGGGGGAGTTTGGCCCAGTGTAGGGCGCAGCCTCGCGCTAACGAGCGTTTTTTGAGGTTGCGGGCCGTGCGGTTTCGGGCGTGCTTGCCCGATTCCATGCATCTACAGATCCCTGAGGGCGACTTTGGCGGCTACATCTTCGACCTGGACGGCACCCTCGTGGACACGATGCCGCTCCATTACCTCGCCTGGGAGGCCGCGCTGGTGAAGGTGGGGCTCAAGGGGCACCTGGACAAGGACTACTTCTACGCGCTGGGCGGCGTGCCCTCGAAGAAGGTCGCGGGACTCCTCGGCAAGCACCACGGCCTGAAGCTGGACCCGGTGGCCGTCTACAAGGACAAGGAGAGGATCTTCATGGGCTCGCTCCAGAAGCTCGAGCTCATCGGGGCCGTCGTCGAGTTCGCCAAGAGGGCGAGCAAGACGAGTCCGGTCTCCGTGGCCTCGGGCGGCGACCGGGCCGTCGTGACGAGCACGCTCAAGAAGACGGGCCTGGCGCCCCTCTTCCCGGTTGTCGTCACCGCCGACGACGTCGAGCACGGCAAGCCCGCTCCGGACATGTTCCTTCTCGCGGCGAAGCTCATGGGCGTCGCCCCCGAGCGCTGCCTCGTGTTCGAGGACGGCCAGCCCGGCATGCAGGCCGCGCAGGCCGCCGGCATGAAGTGCGTCTTTGTCCCGAGCCGCGGCTTAGGGTAGGGGCGCGCCGCCGGGCTCGACGGGGTCGAGGCTCACGGTGTCGCCGACCTTCAGGACCGCGGTGCCGGCGGCGTCGGCGAGGACCCGCGAGAGGACCGTGCGGCCGTCCGCATCCGGAAACGCGACCCATTCGCCCTTCTTAACGTCGGTGTAGGTGCGGCCGTAGAGCGCGCGATACGCCCTGTCGCCGGCCCTGACCGTGCAGTAGGTCATCGGGGGGATGCCGGCGTCCGCGAAGTCCCTGGCCTGCGCCTCGAGGAGGATGTTGCCGTAGACCGCGTCGACCTCGGCGACCTTGCTGTCAAAGCCGCGCCCTCCCGCGTGGGCCACGGCCGTCGACGGGCCGGGGTCCGGCTCGATCGTGGCGTCCACGTACCGCGCCTGGTCCTTCGGCCGGGGAAGCGCGTCCGGGCCGCGGTCGACCCAGGCGTTCAGCGCGCGCAGCGCGAAGAGGCGCTCGGGCTGGTTGATGTTGTCGTGCCCCTCTCGCGAGATGAGGAAGAGGGCCGGAGGGACCACCGGCGGCGGGCGCGCCACGATCGCGGTCAGGTAGCCCTTCGACTGGACGGCCTCGCGAAGGGTCGCGACGAAGAGGAGCGGGATCCTCGGCAGGAGCGTGAGGCCCACCTGTCCGTTCACCTCCTTCGCGTAGAGCGTGGCGTCGAACACGACGGCCCCGTCATAGGGGCCGGTCTCGCGCTCGGCCATGATCGCGACGATGAGGCCGCCCAGCGACTCCCCCTCCAGGAGGACACGCTCGGGTTCCCCGTATTCGTCGGCGATGAATTTCCGGAGCGCGTCAAGGTCGGCGATCGCGTCCGCGACGACGAGCCCGTTGCGCCTGAAGCTGGTCGTCGCGACCATCCAGCCCTCGTCGAGGAGCGCCTTGTTCGAGGCGCGCTCGGGATTGAGGTCAGCCACGAGCGGCGTCGCTTCCGGGCGGTAACCGTGGACGACCAGGAGCAGCCGGTGGTTCCAGTCGCCCGGCGGGTTCGCGATCGCGAAGCGGGCGCCGGCGATCTGGCCCACGTCGACCCTGACCTTGCGGGCCGGCGTGTCGGCGCCAAACGCGGGGTGGGGGGCGCCGAGCGCGAGCCCCGCGGCCACGACGAGGGCCGCGCGCGCGAGGGGGCCGGGTCGCATCGACATGGGGGAGACCCTAGCGCCCGCCGCGCCCGCTTGGCGAACCCCTTTTGGGCTTCAGCTGGAGTCGGCAATAGGCTCCAATGGGCGCCATCCGACCGTGAGAGAACCCGCGGAACTCGCCAAACACCTCGTCCTGACCTATCCGACCTACGTGCCGGGCAGGCCGATCGACGACGTGGCCCGCGAGCTGGGGCTTGACCCGGCCGGCATCATCAAGCTCGCCTCAAACGAGAATGCGTTCGGGCCATCGCCGCTGGCGGTGGTGGCCGCCAAGAAGGCGGTCGAGGAGGGCCAGCTGTACCCCGACGGGGGCTGCTACGCCCTGCGCGAGCGCCTTGCGAAGTTCCACGGCCTCTCCCCCGACCAGTTCGTGATCGGCAACGGGTCGAACGAGGTGATCGAGCTCCTCGGGCACGTCTTCATCGCGCCGAGGGACGAGGTGGTCATGGGCATGCCGGAGTTCGTGGTCTACCGGCTGGTGGCGATCCTCTTCGGGGCGATGCCGATCGAGGTGCCGCTCGTGAACTTCAGGAACCACCTCGAGGGCCTCGCCGGCGCCATCACGAAGCGGACGAAGGTCGTGGTCGTCTCGACCCCCAACAACCCGACCGGCACCGTCAACACCGAGGAGGAGCTCCTTTCGTTCGTCCGCTCGCTGCCGGACCACGTCGTCTGCGTGGTGGACGAGGCCTACTGCGACTTTGCGGACCATGCGCCGGACATCCGCCCGCTGATCCGCGAGGGCCGCAACATCATCGGGCTGCGGACCTTTTCGAAGGCCTACGGCCTGGCGTCGCTGCGGATCGGCTACGGCTACTCGACCGCGCCGCTGGCGTCGCTTCTGGACCGGGTCCGCCAGCCGTTCAATGTGAACGCGATCGCGCAAGCGGCGGCCGTGGCGGCGCTCGACGACCGGAAGTTCGTCCGCATGTGCGTGCGGGAAACGAGGAAGGGCCTGAAGCGCCTGGAGGCCGGCTTCGCCGGCCTCGGGCTCGAGTACGTCCCGAGCCAGGCGAATTTCATCCTCGTCAAGGTGGGCGACGGGGCGCGGGTGTTCGAGGAGCTCCAGAAGCGCGGCGTGATCGTCAGGCCGCTCAAGACCTACGAGCTGCCCGAATGGATCCGCGTGACGGTCGGGACCGCCGAGCAGAACGAGCGGTTTCTCACAGAGCTCGCGCAGGTGGTCCGGTAGGCTACCGCGACGACGCCCGCACGAGGCGGTCGCTCAGGGCCTCCGCGAGGCCGCCGCCCTTCGGGCGCTCGACGTGGATCCGCCGGAAGCGTCCGTCGTCCAGCTCGCGCAGCGCCGCGAAGAGCCGCCGCGCCGCGCGCCGCAGGTCGCCCGCGGCGTCGAGCCAGAACACGTTCCCTCGCCCCGGCCTCGCGCCGCGCGGCCTTGAGACGAACAGCCACGCCTCGTCCGCCGGGCCCCGGGCGGCCGCGCGCGCGGTGAGCCTCGTGTGGAGGACGACGCGGGTCCGCGGGCTGTAGTGGCGCGGCATCTGCCCGGGGGCGAGGAGCCCGCGGCCCCCGGCCCGCGAACTCCTGGAGCTCGCGACGGGCACGCCGAGCGCCCTCGCGATCGCGGAGCGCGTGATGGCCCCGGGCCTCAGGAGGGCGGGGCGGCGGGGGTCGCGCAAATCGACGATCGTCGACTCAAGCCCGATCCGGGACGGGCCCCCGTCCAGGATGTGCCCGATCCTCGACCCCATGCTCTTCCTGACGTGCTCGGCCGTCGTCGGGCTCACGTACCCGAAGGGGTTCGCGCTCGGGGCGGCGAGCGGCACGCCGGCAAGGCGGATCAGCCGCCGCAGGAGCGGATGGGCGGGCATCCTCACGGCGACGCTCGGAAGGCCGGCCGTGGCCTCGTCCGGCACAGCGCTCGTCTTCGGGAGCACGAGGGTGAGCGGGCCCGGCCAGAAGAGCCGTGCCAGCTTGAGCGCCGCGGGATTCGGGAGGGCCACGCGGCGAAGATCCCGCAGGGAGGCGATGTGGACGATCAGCGGGTCGCTGTACGGCCTTCCCTTTGCCGCGAAGATCCTGCGGCATGCGGCCGCCCGCGTCGCGTCACCGGCAAGGCCGTAGACCGTCTCCGTCGGCACCGCGACCAGGCCGCCCGCCCTCAGGAGCCGGGCGAGCAGGGCGAGGTTTCGCGGGGTGCCCCGGTAGGTCCTGGCGGATGCGGCCATGGTCGGCGTTTAGGGGAAGGGTCTGGCAATCCGGGCAAAAAAAGGCCGGAGCTTTTCGAGCTCCGGCAATCATCGGTTCGCCGAGCCGCCGCTCACTTCGTGAGCAGCATGTTGCGCGAGTGCTTGATCGTGCGGGTGACCGCCCTCTGGTGCTTCGCGCACAGGCCTGTGTATTTGCGCGGCAGGATCTTGCCCGTGTCGGTGACGAAACGGACCCAGGCCGGCGGATCCGTGAACGGTATCTGCGCGGGCGTTGGGGTCTGCTGCTTCTGCTCGGTGGTGCTCATTTCGGGAAAGGAGGGTCTATCAATCAGCCGGGGATGCCCTTGTCAACCCCCCAAGAGAGAGGGCGCAGTCAGACCTATAGAGATCCTGA
>PLTZ01000086.1 GCA_003164715.1 Opitutaceae bacterium
GCTCGAGCAATTCACTACCGCTGGGTTAATTTCGGAGGTCGCCAGCATTTTCGACAACATTGCCCGCGAAAAGGGCCTCGCATTCGACGTCGATCCCGGGCCGGCCGCCAACCTCGTGCTGTGCGGGGACAAGACCCACAGCAAGCGGATACTGATAAACTACCTTAGCAACGCCCTGAAATTCACCGTTAGGGGCGGTGTTGCGTTGCGTGCAAGGGTGGTGCTGCAGGCCGAAGGCCTCTGCCGCCTGCGGTTTGAGGTGATCGACACCGGGCCCGGCATCAGCGAGGAGCTCAAGGATAGGCTTTTCTCGAAGTTTGTTCGGGAAAGCTCCCGTTCCGAGAACGATAGCACTCCGGGTGCGGGGCTTGGGCTTGCATTGTGCAAGGAGCTTGCTGAGTTCTCCGGCGGCTCGGTGGGTTTTGAGACCAAACGCGATGAGGGCTCAACCTTCTGGGTCGAGTTGCCCTACATCACCGCACAGGGGCCGTTGCAGCCGGAAGGGGCGATATCGGATTCCCGTCCCGACTTTAGCGACATGAAAGTCTGCGTTGTCGATGATGATCCGATGCAATTGGAGGCCATGGCTTCGGCATTTGGGGAATTCGGAGTGGTGCCGGTAACCACAAGAACGTCGGCAGAGGCGCTCGAATTGCTTGCGGCAAACGCGTTCAATATCGTGGTTGTGGATTACCAGCTTGGGCTGGATTCGGGCATGTTGCTGCCGTCCAAGTTAGCGGCGCTGGACTTGCCGGCGAACAGGACCCAACCCTGTCTCCACATGGTGACTGCATTGTGGGACGAGGGCCTAGCCCAAAAGGCGTTTGAATCGGGCTTCCAAGGTTGCCACAGGAAACCCGTCAGCATGGTTGCCCTGTTTCAGATTCTCCAATCCGCGAGGCAAGCGCGGCGATAGTCTGACTCTGTCGACACGGAACGTCGGAGGTTCCATTAGGGACGAGGAGCTTGGGGACGACACCCGACCTCCGGGAAAACGAGGTCGTCTCGATTCAGGGGAAACGGGACATCCGCGCAGAACATGCGGCGTTGTTGTGCGCAACGGTGCGTGAGGGCACCCCCGCCCGCGTCACGGCTTGCGCTCAGAAGCGTGCGCTTTGACAGCATGCGAGTCCACACAGCCGCGGGTCTAAAGGGCTGCCCTCAGGGAAGTTTCCATGGGGAGGTGCAGCCCCTTGAACGCCGGGGCCGCACGGCGAAACGCCTTCAGGTCGAGGCGACGAAGTTGAAGAAGCCCCGCGTCTGGGCCCGCTCGCTGCCGGTGAGAATGATCCCCTCGGCCCCGGGGCAGGAGCGGATGAGTTCAAGACCCTGCTCGACCCCGGCAATGAAGGCCGACACCGAGAGCATCCCGGCCTGGAGGCACGTGTCCGCAATCACGGTCGCCTGCGTGCAGCCGTTGGCGACCGGCCAGCCCGTCCGGGGATTGATGATGCGGCCATGGCGCCGGCCCTCGAGCGCGGACGGGCGCAGGTCGTTTCCCGAGGAGGCGACCGCGTTGCCGGTTAACCCCACGCTGCCTAAGGTCTCGTCCGGGTTCCCTGGGTCCTCGAGCCCGATCCGCCAAACGGCCCCTCCGGGAGGGGCCCCGGTCGCGCGCAGGTCGCGTCCGAAGCCGACGAGCGAGTCCAGGATCCCGTGGTCCTTCGCGATCAGGGACACGAGGTCGACCGCGTACTCCCTGCCGAACCCACCGAAGTCGAGCGCCATCCCCTCCTGCGGCAGGAACACCCGGCCCGGCTCCCGCTTGACCTTGGTCCAGCCGACGAGGCTAAGCGCCGCCGCGATCGCCTCGGGAGTCGGGATCGCCGGGGGATCTGCCTTCCCGTCCCAGATGCGGATGAGCGGCAGCGCGGACGGGTCAAGGATCCCGCGCGTCATGAAGTGGAGGGTGTCGCACATCGAGAGGAGCCCCTCGGTCTCCGCGTCGACCGGGACCCATTCCCTGCCCGCCGCTTCGTTGATCTTGCTGACGACGCTCCCGGGCTGGAAGCGCGAGAACTTGGCCTCGAAGGCGTGCACCCACCCTTGCGCGGCGGCCTCGAACCGCTTCGCCTGGTCGTTTCCGGCGGGCGCGGTGTACTGCACCTCGCACTGGGTCGCCATCGCGCGGAACGCGAGGCGCCTTAAGGGGAGGTCCGCCCCGCGGCGGGTCGGCACCGCGTCGGGCGCCCGCTCCTGCCTTGAGACGATGGCCATGGGGGGCCGGGTGGCTCTAGCGTGACCGGGGGTGCGCCGGCCGCGTCATTTCTGCGAAATCTCGACCGACGAGATCTGGAAATTCGCGTTCAGGAGCGCCGGGTTCGCCCGGTCGACCTGCATGGAGTACTGCTCGATCCCGATGTAAGGGGAGCGCTTCGAGAGCTCGAGGTAGAACTGCTTGAGCGTCGCCCAGTCGACCTTGGTCACGTTAAACTGCAGCGTGTGCACCGAGAGCTGGCCGCTGCTCGCGTCCTTCGTCTCGCCGCTGGTCGTGCTTTTAAGCCCCGTCTCCGCGGCGATCGCCGAGACCTCGGCCAGGAGCCTCGTGGCGTCAAGGGTCTTGACCGCGTCGAGCCGGCTCGCCGAGGCACGGGCCTGGGCCTCGATCGACGCCCTGTTGGAGAGCCAGAGCTGCTGGTCGTTCAGGCCGGACGTGGTCGCGCGGACCTCGCGGACGAACCGGCCGGTGCGCCCCGAGATGCTGGAGAGCCACACGGCGGCCACCATGACGACGAACCCCGTGAGGAGGACCTTCTCCCTGAGGAGGCGGGCGAGGAAGAAGGCGCGCAGCGTGCGGATCATGATGCGGCGGGCTGGAGCGCCCCGGTCTTGAAGGTGATGACAAGCGTGAAGGTCACGACGTTGTCGCGGGCGCGCTGGTCCCGGATCTCGACCCGGTCGACGCTCGGCAGCTTCTCGAGCGCCGTCTTGTAACCGGCGATCTCGCCCGCGTTGTTGGTCTGCGCCTCGATCTGAATCGTGTTCTGCGCGGGGGTCGTCGCCCGCAGGAACTGGATCGCGGGCGGGTTCTTCGGCATGGCGACCTCCGGCGAGGCAGCCGAGATCATCTCGAGCGGCAGGAGGCGCTTGGTGGAGAGTTCATCGATCCGCCCCGCCAGGTCCTGCTCCTCCATGATGTGGGAGACGGTCGGCTTCTGGGCAGCGACCTTCGCGATCCGCGTCTTCTGCCAGAGCCCGGCGCCGAAGAGCGCCACCTCCCCGAGCGTCAGGAGGACGCACAGGACGACGGCCAGGGTGGCCGCGCGCCAGAGGAGCATGTCGCGCCGCCTCGCCTTCGCGAGCGCCGCCAGGTCCGCCTTGTCCCGGATGTCGAGCGCCGCCGCCACGTCCGCGGGGAGCGCCGAGCGGAGCTCCCCCACCTCGAAGAGGAGCTCGCGGTCGCTTCCCCCGGGGACGGCGGACGTGGGCGAGGGAATGTCGACCACCTTCACGGCCTCCCCGGCGGCCCTGATGAGCCTCGAGCGGGCCGCGGCGCGGGCCTCCTCGCCCCCGTCGGGCGGGAGTGCCTCGTGCAGCACGACCGCGGGCACCGGGCCCCTGTCCCAGTGGACCGCCGTCAGGCCCTCGGCCGAGGAAAGGAGAACGGTCGTGGCCGGCTTCGCCGGGTAGCCGAGGACCGCGGCGAACGCCGGCATCACGCGCTCGGCGCCCGCCCAGGCCGCCAGCTGCTCGGCCGTGAACCTTCGCCTGTAGGACGCGTAGGCCAGGGCGCGGTCGGCCCCCGCCGGCCAGTAGTACCCGAAGTAGAGCTGGGTCAGGGGGAAGGGGGAGAGCGACTCGAGCGCCAGGCCGACCTGGGCCACGACCTCGTCCCGCGAGGCCCCGGCCGGCACCGGGATCGCGCGAGAGAAGAAGACCGCGTCCGGCACCATGGCCACCCGGGGTGCTGGCGGTCCCCCGCGCAGGAAGTCAAAGGGCGATGCGCACATGGTCAGGAATTGGGCAGGACGGCGGGGGATGGCTGCGGGATCTCATCATCTTCCAGCATTTCAAGGATCGTAAAGGGATAATTGATGCTTTGCGAGGCGGCGGCGGCGGTCTTGGCGCTCGTGGCCGTGCTGGACGGCTGGGCCGTGTTCGTCACGGAGGTATTTGCGGGGGAGCTTGCGGACGAGGCGCTCGCGGCCGCGGTGGGGTTCGTGGCGTTCGTCATGTTGAGGGTCGCCCCGCCCTGGGGCGCCACGACCGCGGAGAGCCGGTACTGGGAGCGCCCGTCGTGGACGGTGATGTTGATCCGCAGCGCCGAGATCGTCGTCCCGAACACGTTCGCGTTGCCGCCCAGGCCCGCCACGGCGGCCAGCGTGCCCGAGTTCTGGAAGTAGTTCGCGCCCTGCTGCGCGTACTGGCCGGTGCCGGAGAGGTAGTCGCCGATGTGCTGGCGCTGGGCGTCGGTGTACTGGCCGACCGACGCCATCACGTCCTCGTTGGCCCCGTTCGCGTTCGGCTGCGAATAGTTGAAGATGGAGACGTCGTTCACGAACCTCCAGAAGAGCCCGTTCGGCAGCCCGCTCTCGTCGAAGAACACATCCTTCGCGTAGTAGACGCCTGCCAGCTCGCCGAAGGAGCGCATCGGCCGCTCCGGCTCCGCGTACGGGATCAGGGCGTCGTCGTAGTCGGGCGTGATCGCCGTCGTGTAGACGTACCCGCTCTGCATCCACCCCTCCAGGGCGTCCGCCAGCTTCTCGGCGTCGGCGGGCGGCATCTGCCAGTAGAGGAAGAGGTTCGTCAAGGTGGTGATGTCGGCGTGGCGCAGCGGGATCTTGCCGCTCTCGTCCTGGAAGGTGACCTCGACCGTCCGGCCCTCGGAGGGCGTCCACTCGGCCCAGCCGAGCGGGTCGTTCCACCCCTCCGCGGCGCTGTGGAGCCCGCTGTCGGCCTGGCGGAAGTCCTCGAGGACCGCCAGCGTCACCTCGAGGGCCGAGAAGGCCTCCTGCCGCAGGCGCTTCGCGTCGGCCTGGCGGATCTCCACCAGGAGATCGTTTCCGGCCTTCTGGATGAAGGCGGTCAGCGCCGCGGCCGTGAACGCCATCGACACAAGGACGAGCACGATGACCGAGGAGCGCACCGCCGGGGCGCGAAGGGGGTGTGCGCCGCGTCTCACCATGGGTTGGGCAGCCCCTGCGCGACCGCGGGCACGATGACCAGGGCCTCGCGCGTCAGCTTCTCGTAGGCGAACTTCAGGCGCAGGCGCTGCGGCGGGACGGGGTTTCCGGAGCTGTCGGTGCGGATCGCCGTCTCGGTCGTCCACTTGTTGAAGTCCGTGTCAAAGTAGTCGTACGAGAGGTCCGTCACGAAGGGCGACACCAGCGTCTCGCGCGGCGGGTCGTCGTTGAAGTGGTTCTCGAGGTCCGAGTGCCAGAGCATGAAGAGGCCCTTGTCCCGCCTCACCTGGAGCGAGCAGAAGACCTCGGGAAGCGGGCTCTCGGGCCAGGAGAGGATCCGGTTTCCGGAGAGCTCCATGTAGGTCACCAGGTTGTCCTGGGAGGCGCCCGTCGGGGTTATCTTCTGGACGCCGACCGGCGTCGCGTTGACCGCGGCCGCGGGCGGCAGCGTCGCCCGGATCATCTCGCGCTGCAGGAAGCGGGTCACGGCGCGCACGTGCTGGTCGAAGAGCCGCACGTCGGCGTTCTTCCCCCAGAGCTCGCTCATCGAGAAGATGAACGTGTTGAGCCCCACGAGGACCAGGCCCACGAGGGCCATGGCCAGGACCACCTCGATCAGCGTGAAGCCGCGCCGCGTCATTTGGGGAGCTTGCCCTGCGCCTGCGCGATCCGGGTCGCGGCGTTCGCCCGGAGCGTGCTGTGGGCCGCCGGGTCGGACCACGTCGGGCGAAGCAGCATGAAGGTCTCGACGGTCGTGCGCGGCTGGCCGGCCGACGGCTCCGAGACGACGCAGGTGAAGGTCACGGTGAACAGGTCGGTCGTGTTCGCGGGCTCGATCTCGGCCGTCCACCTGACGTGGCGGTCGTTGTCGTCGAACTCCGAGCCCGCCCCGGCCTGGGTCAGGTCGGACTGCGCGAGGAGTTGCGACCTCGCGAAGTAGACGTCGTCGTCGTTGGCGTTCGAGCGCTGCGCGGCCTCGTAGCTGTTGAGCACGTTCAGGTACGCCCCGCCGAGCACCACGGCCGTGAGGGTGAAGATGAGGAGGGCCGCCAGGACCTCGAGCAGCGTGAAGCCCCTAGAACGTCGCATCGGATGGGGTGAGCATGGGCGCGCAGGTCCACGGGTCCACCGCGAGCAGATGCGCGCCGGCCGCGGTGCGCACCTGCGCCCGGAACGGCGTGCAGGTCCCGTCGTTGTAGAAGGTTGCCGCGGCGAGCGGCTGGGTCTCGACCAGCGTCCCGCCGATCAAGCTCGAGGAGCTCGAGTCCGACTGCACCGGGTGGAAGTCGACCACGAGGTCCTCGGGCCCGGAGAGCGGCAGCGCCACCTTCGAGGAGCCGTCGTACAGGTAGAAGCCCCGCGTCCTCGGGTCCTTGGTCTCGACCGTGAGGAGGACGCTCTTGCGCTCCTCGAGCGCCTCCTTGCGCGCCGCGGCGCACGCGGCCCAGAACTGCTCGTCCGGCGAGAGGCCCTTGTCGGCGAAGAGCGCGTTGGAGGCGCCTACGAAGATCCAGCTGAGGAGCCCGAAGAGCGCGATCGCCAGCAGGACCTCGATGAGCGTGAAGCCGCCGCGCTCACCAGTTTCCGATGTCGTCATCCGTTCCGTCCGTCTTGTCGGGTCCCTTCGACCAGATGTCGTAGCTGTCCTTGTTGTGGACGCCGGGATAGCGGTACTGGTAGGGCTCGCCCCACGGGTCAAGGAGCGGCATCTTGGTCCCCTCGGCGAGGTACGGCCCCCGCCAGCGGTCGGCGTGGTTCGCGGGGGACACCATGAGCGCCTGGAGCCCCTCGTCCGTCGTGGGGTAGCCGCCCATGTGGAGGCGGTAGGTGACGAGCGGGGTCTTGATGCTCTGGGTGACAAAGAGCTTGGCGATGTCGACCTGGGAGCCCCCGAAGAGCTTGCCCACGTTGGCGATCGTGAGCCCGGCGAGGAACGTGATGATCGCGATGACGACCAGGATCTCGATGAGGGTAAAGCCGCGGCGCTTGGAGTCTTGGGTGATGCGCATGACCTGCATAGGATTGGACATAGGGCCGGCAATGTCGAGACGCTCGCGGGTGCCATGGGTTTCATCCGGGGCGCCGGCTAGGGGCCTCCCTCCCGGTCGCGCCGGTCGGTGAAGACATAGTTCACGAGGAAACTAAGACCCAGCACGCCGCCCAAGGTTCGAATATTCCGCATGGCGCCCACGACCCGGGAGAAGGGGCTGGCGGCGGGCTCCCGGACCCGAAGGAGCAGGAAGGCCCCCGCCAGGGCCACTATCGGCTGGACCATGAAGCACATGTGATAGACCCGAAGCGGGCTTCCCCACCCCGCCGGGGCGTTCGAGAGGACCCAACCGCCGAGGACGGGGGCGATCGCGGCGACAAGGGACCCGACGGCCAGGTTGAAGCCGATCGCGAGCTTCTTCGCGGCGGAGGGGATGAGGCGCAGGAGGATCGTGAACTGCCCGAGGACAAACCCCGCGCTCGTCGCCCCGATCCAGGTCCAGAGCCCGTAGAGGACCGCCCGGTTGCCTGGGTTAATGAAGCACCAGAGGAACATGGAGAGCTGCCAGAGGATGAGCGAGAACACCATGACCGACTTGTTGCCGTAGCGGTCGAGGAGGCGGCCCCACGCGGGAAGCGACAGGGCGCCGCCGACCTGGGAGAGCGCCGTCACGACCCCGACGTCGAGCGCCGAGAACCCCACCCCGTCGAACATGAAGATGGTGTAGAAGGGGCCGAAGCAGTTGGCGGCGAAGCTCCAGACGGCGCCGAAGAGGACGAAGGCGAGGAAGGAGCCCGAGGCGCGGATGACGGCGATCTGGCCCGAAAGCGACTCGCGGGCCGGGGGCGGCGGGCGGTGCGGGACGGTCGGGCTCAGCCACTGCCACCTGAGCGAGAAGATCCTTAGGAACGCCGAGCCGAAGATGACGGCCTGGAACGCCGCGACCGAGTAGTCCCACCTCGAGAGCACCCAGCCCGAGGCCATGAGGAAACAGACGGTCGAGAGCTGGAGAATCTGGTTTCGCCTGCCGAAGAACTTCCCGCGGATCCGGGCCGGGACCCATTCCTCGATCCAGGTGCTCCACGAGACGCCCGCCACGGCGCCAAAGCAGCTTGAAATGAAGAACCAGGCGACGATCCAGAGGCCCGCCTGCGCGGGGGAGGCCCGGGGGATCCACGGCATCATGAACCCGAGGGCCACCCAGCTGGCGAGGTGGAGGATCTCGGCGGCGAGCATCACCGCCTTGGGGGGGTTCCACCTGAGAAGGAACGGCGAGGCGAAGAGCTGCAGGAAGTTGCCGACGAAGGGAAGCGAGCCCAGGATCCCGATCAAGGTCGCCGGCAGCGGGAAGGCCTTGGTGACCAGGGCCGAGAGCGCCATGCTCCCGGGCAGCGCCATCGTGACGATCGGCATGGCGACAATCCCCTCGCTCGTGCAGTACCTTAGGCAGAGCCGCAGGTCCGCGCGCCTGCGCAGCATCGCCTCCCGCCCCGGGGCGTCTTGGGGGGCGGCGGGTTGCGTGGTCATGGGCGGGGAGGGCATTCAAGCACATCGCGCAGCGGCGCTTCCACTGCAAACTGGGCGGGGCACCCTCGCCCATCGCGCGCGCGGGGAAGCGCGGGGAAGACACCGTGAACCAGGCGCT
Organism: Opitutaceae bacterium; assembly: GCA_003164715.1. GTDB lineage: Bacteria > Verrucomicrobiota > Verrucomicrobiia > Opitutales > Opitutaceae > Palsa-1447. Next base: position 8,759 of record PLTZ01000086.1, read on the forward strand.
GTCTGAGTTTCTCAGGCATCGGGAGCAGCGCGGCATTGCGAGCCTGTTTGGCACCGTCGAGTTTTCGCCCGACTTCGATCACAAGAAACTGAGGGCCAACCGGTGAGAATGTTGCCGGACACGCCGATCTGGTCGGCCGCGTTCAGGCGAGGCGAGGATGTCGCCGGATCCTACCGCCAGGAATTGTTGAGACTGGTTAACCAGGGCCTTGTCGAAATCATTGGCCCGATACGGCAGGAATTGCTTTCAGGCATTCGTGAACGCTCAAGATTCGAGGCCGTTCGGGATCGTTTGCGCCTGTTCCCCGATCTCGAAATCGCCACGGGTGACTATGAGGAAGCTGCCGGGTATTATGACCAATGCCGGTCGGTGGGCATCCAGGGCCCATTCACCGATTTCGTCATCTGCGCCGTTTCAGTTCGATACGACCTTTCAATCTTCACTGACGACAATGACTTCGTCGGATACAGGAAGGTTCTCCCGATTCGGCTCTACCCTTTTGAGAAAAGAGGCTGACCCGCGACCGAAGCCGAGGCCTGCCTCGGGCGCGTTGTCAACATCGGGACTACTTCGCGACAGGCTTCGCGCGGGTTATGACAACCGTTTTATGGAGGACATGGTTTGCGCAGGGCGTCGGGTATTGATATGCTCACGTCCGTTTCAATTCGAATGACCCTTTCTCCAGATTCGAGCCAAGTCCGGTGGACGCGCAAATGACGAATCACCTCCTCATCGCCAACGGGGGATCGTCGAGCATCAAGTTCGCCCTCTTCGAGGCCGGCGAGCCGCTGAAACGATGCCTCGATGGGAAGATCGACCGGATCGGGTTTCCCGACACGATCCTGACCTTCAAGGACTTGGCGAAGAACGAGAATGGAAGCCACCCCATTTCGGCTTCCGATCACCGGTCAGCTGCGGAGATCCTGATTGATTGGCTAACCGAGCGGGGCGCCTTGGCGTCGATCACGGCCGTGGGACACCGCGTGGTCCATGGGATGAGCCACACCCAGCCGGAGATCGTCACCCAGGAGCTCCTGGCCGAGCTGCACCGGCTCAGGCCCTACGATCCGGACCACCTGCCCCGCGAGATCGAACTCATTGAGGCGATTCGTCGGCGCCATCCCGATCTCAAGCAGGTGGCCTGCTTCGACACGGCGTTTCATCACACCATGCCGCGGGTGGCCAAGATTCTTGCGATTCCACGGCGTTTCGACGCGAAGGGAGTCCAGCGGTATGGGTTCCACGGCCTGTCCTACGCGTACCTGATGGAGGAGCTTGGGAAGGTGGCGGGTGCGAAGGCGGCCGAGGCACGCGTGATCCTGGCCCACCTGGGCAACGGAGCCAGCCTGGCGGCAGTCGCTGGCGGAAAGAGCATCGACACGAGCATGGGGTTCACGCCCACGGCAGGCGTGCCCATGAGCACGCGCTCGGGCGATCTTGACCCGGGCCTGGCTCCGTATCTTGCACGAGTTGAACAAATTAGTCCCAAGCAGTTCTATGCGATGGTGAATCACGAGTCGGGCCTCCTCGGAGTCTCGGAAACCAGCCCCGACATGCGGGACCTGCTGCTGCGGGAGGCAACCGACATCCGGGCGTCGGAAGCCGTGGAGCTGTTCTGTTACCAGGTTAAGAAGTGGGTGGGCGCATATGCCGCGGCGCTCGGCGGCTTGGACACGCTCATCTTTGCCGCCGGCATAGGCGAAAACTGCCCGTCCGTCCGGGCGCGCATATGCAAGGGGCTGGACTTCCTTGGCATCGGGTTGGACGAGTCCCTGAACGCAAAGAATGCCCCCGTGATATCCACGGCAGGCAGCCGCGTTACGGTCCGGGTCATTCGCACGGACGAGGAGCTCATGATCGCGCGATCGGTTTGGCGCATCCTCGCTGCCGCGCCGTCTTGAACGGGGGAATCTGACCGCGAAAGGAAAGACTCCGGCTGCGGAAACACCCGAAGGAAGGGAGGCCTGCCGAGCGCGCCGCCAGCCGCGTGCCGGTCGGCCAAATCCGAGGGTCAGCCAATCCCCGGAAGAGCCGGGGACAAATTCAAATTAGGGCGCTTCCGCCCCGTCACTTGACAGCCAGCATCACGACCCCGTGCGCGGGCACGGCGGCGCCAAAGCCGTCGGCCGCGGGAGCCACGTCGCTGTGCCGCCAAAGGTCGCGCACGACCGCCGGCCTCGCGATCCTTCCGGCCTGCGCCCACGTGAACGAGCCCGTCGCCTCCTCGTCGTTGCGGTTGAAGAGCCCGATGGCCAGGCCCCCGCCCTGAAGCGGCTTCGTCCAGACCTCGACGCCGTCCTTGGCGAGGAGGCGGGTCGCCTCGCGGCCCAGGGGATCCTGGTCGACGGCGATCACCTCGCGGTTCGTCAGGATGCCGCGGGTGTCGGCCGACATGGTGCGCAGGTCGTTGCCCGCCATGAGGGGGGCGGCCAGCATGCACCAGAGGCTGAAGTGCGTCTGGTATTCGGTGACGGTCATGCCCCCGTTACCGACCTCGAGCATGTCCGGGTCGTTCCAGTGGCCCGGGCCCGCGTAAGGGGCCAGGCGCCCCTGGTTGAAGCCAATGGTGGACATGGACTTCCAGTTGTCAGCGATGTCGCCGGTGGTGCGCCAGAGGTTGCCGCCGACGCCGGGCCCCCACGTCCAGACGTCCTCCATGCCGTACTGGCACAGGCTGAAGACGATCGCGCGCCCCGAGCGTTCGAGGGCGTCGCCCATCTTCTGGTAGACCGGCCGCATCTGCGCGCTCGGGTAGATGCGCCCGGCGCTGCACCAGTCGTACTTGAGGTAGTCGATTCCCCAGGCGGCGTAGGTGCGCGCGTCCTGCTCCTCGTGCCCGTAGCTCCCCTCGTAGCCCCCGCAGGTCGCGGGGCCGGGCGACGAGTAGATCCCGAGCTTAAGCCCCTTCGCGTGCACGTAGTCCGCAAGGGCCTTCATGTCCGGGAATTTCTTGTTCGGGACGATGTTGCCCTGGGCGTCGCGCCCCGCCTCCCAGGTGTCGTCGATATTCACGCAGACGTAGCCCGCGTCCTTCATGCCGGAGCTCACCATCGCGTCGGCCGCCTCGCGCACGATCCGGTCGTCGACCCTCTCGGCAAAGTGGTTCCAGCTGTTCCAGCCCATGGGCGGCGTCCGCGCCAGGCCGTTGTCGGCCAGGTCGCGCACCGGCTGCAGCGGCAGCGCCTGCGGGGCGCGCATCTCCTCGGCCGACACGGGAACGGCCACCGCCTCGTCCCTGCCGCCGCCGTCATAGCTGATGACGACGTGCAGGTTCGGCCCCTCGGGCCGCACGCGGAAATTCCAACCCCAGTCGATCTTGAAGGCGACGTCGTCGCCCTCCCTGCGGACGTCGCGGATCTGGATCTCGCCGGAGCCGTTCGGGGAGACGGTCCCGGAGACCCGGCCGCCGTCCTCGTGGAGCACGAGGAAGGTGTGGAGCGTGACGCCCGAGGGTTTCGGGACATCCATCCTCCAGGAGCCGTTGAGGCCTGCGCCCTGCGCCGCAAATGCCGGAAGGGCGAGGAGAAGAGAGAGCGCGACGGCTCGCGCAGCAAACGCCGAGGGCAGGCGCGGATGGGTTCCTGGGGTTCGTTGGAGGTGCATAGGTTGGGGGAAAAGCCCGAAAAAGGGGCGCGGCTCCTGCCCTCGGCCCCATGATGCTGGAGCATGCGGCCGGGCATTTCAAGAGGATCGGGCCCGTGAAGCCGCGCGCCAAACCTGCTCTAGTCAGCGCCGTGGCCCATTGGCCTGCACCTCGGTGTTCTCCTTCACCGCCGCGATCACCTCGCTCATCTCCTCCTTGATCTCGTTGACCTGCGGATGGACCTCCTTGATGAGGTCGTGCTCGATCCGGGAGAGCTTCTCAATGCGTTTGCCCTGCTCGCCGAGCTTGTCGAGGAGATGATTCTGCTTCGCCGAGATTTGGTACATCCACACGAAACACACGCCCCAGCACATGGTGCCAAGGACCGCCATCGAGAAGGCCAGGGTGCTTCTGTCCATCGGTGGCCACGCTAGGCGAGGACCCTTGGGGCAAGGGGGCTGGATACGAGGGGGGCGCGCCCGGCCTCCGGAACCCGCGCGGCCAGCCTCCGGACCAGAATGAAGTCGGCAAGGTCGGAAATGCTGCCGCGGGCGATGCGCGACTCCTCATTGCGGCGCATCGCGATTCCGAACGTCTCCTCGATGCAGAGGGCGAGTTCGAGCAGATCACAGGAGTCGAGGTCAAGGCTGCCGCCGACGAGCGGCGCGTCGTCTGCAATGCCGTCCGGCATCAGGACATCGAGCCTGAACATGTCGGCCACAAGGTGCTTCAGCTGCGAAAGGAGCCGGACGCGATCATGCCTTCGATATCTCACGGCCCTAGCATATCGTGGGATCACTCAGGCTGCCATGGGGTGTAGCCCCCCGCCGCCGGGGGGGCGCGACCGGAGCCGCTTCCGCTTAGGGCTTGATGAGTTCGTCCAGGATTCCGCCCTTGGGCTGCGATTCATCGGCCGTGTCGGGCGAACGGATGGGGATCTTAGGGGACCACTTGAGCCAGTCGGGGTTGGGCTCGGAGGCGAGGGCAAACTGGGCGCCGGCCGGCGCCGCGGGGGCGACGGCGCCCACGTCGGGCGTGGCAAAGGCGATGCCTCCGGTCACCAGGGACTCGAGGGAGGTGTCCTTGAGCTCGGCCCCCCCGAAGAGGCTCACCTTGAAGGAGAAGCCGCCGGTGTTCCAGAACCGTGTGCTCGTGCGCACGAGGTCGCCGTAGGGGGCGTCCACGTGGACGCGGATGAGCACCGACGTCGAATCGCGGGAGAGCCGGCTCGCCTCCACCTTCCCGACCTTGAACTCCCGGTAGAACACCGGGGCGCCCGAGGTGAGCGAGCCCAGCCGGTCGGTCCGCAGGATGAAGGCCCGGCCCTCGTCGGTGACCTCCGGGACCGGCGCCTTGTCGAGGCCCGTGAAGTGCGCGGCGGGCGGTCCGCCGCCCGGCAGCACGTTGATGCGCACGCCGGTGACGAGCGTGTCGAGCCCCTTCACCCCGGAGAAGCTGATCTCCGGGTGCACGATCCAGAAATGCGCGCCCGCCCTGGCGAGCGACTCCGCGCTTCGGGTCAGGCGCAGGCGGATGCTCACGCCGGCAAGCCCCGGGCGCAGCTCCACGGCCTCCACGGTCCCGGCCGACACCCCCTTGTATTCGAGCACGGTCCTCCCGGCCTCGACGCCCGAGCCGTCGGCGAAGTCGATCGTGATCGCCTTTCCGCGGTCGCGCAGCTCGCGGAATCCCATCCAGCCCCCGATCGCGATCGCGACTATCGGGACCACCCAGATGAGCGGAAACGCGCGGGCGCGGGAGACCCTTGGCGAGGGGGCGGAGGTCATGGCTGGGACTCCGTGTCGGCGGCCCAGAGGACGCGCGGATCGAACGCCTGGGTTGCAAGCACGGTCAGCACCACCGCCGCCGCGAACGCGACAATGCCGCTTCGGGGGGTCACGGTCGAGAACTCGCCGAACTGCACGAGCCCCGTGAGGAACGCCGCAAGGAACACGTCGAGCATCGACCAGCGCCCGATGAAGTCGAGGGCCGCGTAGACCCGCGTCAGGCGCCGCGACTGCCCGGGGTCGCCGCGGCGCGCCCCGAGGAGCAGCAGGCAGAGCCCCGCGATCTTGAGCACCGGGATCAGGATGCTCGCCGTGAAGACGACGAGCGCGATCGCCCATAGGCCCTGCTTCCAAAGCTCCACGCAGCCGGAGAAGATCGTGTCGCTGCGGTCGCTGCCCGAGCTCTCGGTGCTTAGGACCGGAAGCAGGTTGGCCGGCACGAGCATCGCGGCGGCCGCGAGCGCCAGCGCGGCCGCGGTCGAGTTGCTCCTGAGCCCGAGGCGCGCGACGGGGCGGCTCATGGCTTTGTCGCGGCGCCGGATCCGCCAGCGGGGGCGCTCGAGTCGAAGTCGAAGCTGCGCTCCGCGATCAGGAGCGAGAGCGCCATCGCGCAGTAGCACCAGAACCCGGGGCCAAGCCGGACGTCGACCACGCTCCCGAGCTTCATGAGGGCGACCAGGACCGCCAGCACCTGCACCTCGGGAATGGCCCAGTGCCCGAGGGCGTGGGCGAACCGGACAAGGGGCCGCAGGTCCGCCTTCGGCCAGCCGAGACGGGCCTGGGCATGCACGGCCGCCAGCGTGGCGAGGAGCGCCAGGGGAATCAGGCCGCCGCAGAGAAGGACAAGGACCGCCAGGGACCGCATCCCGCCGCCCCACAGGCTCGCCACCCCGGTGAAGAGGCTGCTCAGGCGCTCGGCCCCGAGCTTTCCGGCGCTGACAAACGTGAGCAGCGAGGCGGGCAGCGCGAGGATGAGCCCCGTGAGGGAGAAGACGAGCGCCGTGTCGGGCCCCAGCCGAGAGCCCTGCGCCAGGACGGTGTCGCAGCGCACGCAGAGCGCCCTCTCGCCGGGCTCAAGGACGACGGCCCGGTATTCGGCTCCGCACAGGCGGCAGGTGAGGCTTGGGGTTTCGCCCATCAGCAGAAAAAGGCGCCGCGCGACCCGCTCACGGCATGTCGTACATCTCGAGGAGTGCGACGCCGGTCGACCCATTGGCGCCGCTCACCTCCGCCGTGTAGGCGCCGGGGGGAAGCGTCACCAGGACGGCCGCGTCCGCCGAGGTCGTGGGAAGCGCGAACGCCGAGACGGCGTCGAACGCCGCCTGGAGCGCGGCGGTCCCGCCCCAGCCGCTGTTGGAGGCCACCACGTTCTGGTTCGTGTCGGAGACGGAGAGCTGCGGCGCCGCCAGGGCCCCGGCCACCCCGAATGAGGTCAGCGTCGGGCCCACGCCGCGGATGAGGATCGTGCGGGGCGCGGTTCCGGTGATCACAAATCCCACGGTCAGGACACTCGCCCCGGTGCCGGAGTAACCGCGCGCCGACACGTTGATGAAGCTCGTCGTGGGGGCCGCGGAGGTGTCGGTGTCATAGGCCTCCAGGAGCACGAGCCCCGTCCCCCCGTTCGCGCCGTTGACCTGCGCGGTGTATGCGCCCGGCAGAAGGGGCGCCACGACGGCCGAGTCGAGCGAGCCCGCGGGGAGCGCGAAGGCGCCGACCTGCGCGAAGATCGCGGAGAGTGCGGACGAGCCGCCCCAGTTGTCGTTGGACGCCACCGTGGCGTCGGTCGAGGTGGAGAGGACGAGCTGCGGGTCGGCGAGGAGGCCCGTGAGGCCGAATTGGGAGAGCGTGGGGCCGACCGCACGGACGAGCGCGTTCTCAGCGCCCGTCCCGCCGACCACGAGCCCGACGATGAGCGTCTGGCTCCCTGCGCCGCTAAAGCCGCGCACCGACACGTTTGTGAGCTGGCTCGGCACGGCCACCGGGTTGACCGTCAGAAGCACCGGCACCGAGATCGTGGCCGAGAACCCGTTCTCCACCTCGACGTCGTAGGTCCCGGCGTCCGAGGCGTGCACGTCGTAGATGGTGAACGACGGCCCCGTGGCCCCGGCGACAGGGGCCTGGTTCCTGCGCCACTGGTACGCGACGGTGGCGTCAGCCGTCACCGCCACCGTGAAGGTCGCGGAGCCGCCCTGCGTCGTCGAGACGGGCGCCGGCTGGAGGACGATCGCCACGACGACCGGCGGGCCGCCGGCCGGCGTCACGGAGAGGGTGACGCTCGAGCTCGTCACCGATCCCGCGGGGTCGGTGATCACGACCGAGTAGGTTCCCGAGTCGGAGAGCGCCGCGCGTGGGAACGTGAGGTCCTGGCCCGTCGCCCCAGGGATGACGGCGCCGTTCTTCGACCACTGGAAGGTGAGCGGGGGGGAACCGACGACGCCCACCAGCAGCGTTGCCGTGCCTCCGGCGTTCACTGTGGTCGGGCTCGGCTGGTACTGGAAGATGGGCGCGAAGGCGGTCTCGGACACGAGGAGCACGGCGCCCATGCTCGTCACGGACCCGGCGGCGTTCGTGACGACGGCCGAATAGGTGCCGGCGTCCGTCCCCTGGACGCTCGCAAGCGTGAGCGTCTGCGCCGTGGCGCCCGCGATCGGCGCCCCGTTCAGGAGCCATTGGACGCTGATCGGCCCGGTGCCGGAGACCCCGACCGTGAAGCTCGCGGCGGAGCCGACGGTGGCCGTGCTCTTGTAGGGCTGCGACGTGATGGCCGGGGGCACCACGATCGAGAGGATCGTGAGGCTCGCGGGCGCCGAGACGATCGTGCCGACCGCATTGGTCACGGTGACCGTGTAGGAGCCCGCGTCGCTCACCTTGACGCTCGCAATCTGGAGCGTCGGGGAGCTTGCGCCGGAGATGGGGGTGTTGCCGAGCGACCACTGGTAGCTCAGCACCCCGGAGCCCACCGCCGACACCGAGAACTGCGCCGTGGAGCCCACGGTGGTCGACAGCGCAAGCGGCGGGAAGACGATCAGCGGCGCGGTCGGTCCGGAGCCGCCCGAGACCGGGTCGGTCACGGTGAGGGTGATGGCCATGGACGGGCCGGTGCCCAGCGAATTGACGGCGCTCGCGGTCAGCGTGTAGGTGCCCTCCGTGGTCGGCGAACCGGTGACGGCCCCGCTATCGGTGTTCACCGAGAGCCCGGCCGGCAGCCCCGTCAGGGTGTAGCTCAGCGGGTTGTTGCTCGCCGTGAGCGCGTAGGAGAAGGCGCTCCCGGCCGGCACCGTCGCGACCGCCGCGCTCGTGATGGAGGAGAAGTTCCCGATCGTCAGGATCAGGTTCAGGGGAAGGCTGCTCCCGTAGGTGTTGGAGGCGAGGATCGGGACGATCGCGACCTCGGCGCCTGTCGGCGTTCCGCTGATCACGCCTGTTGAGGTGTCGATCGAGAGGCCCGCGGGAAGGTTAGCGGCCGAGAAGAGCGTCGGGCTGTTCGTCGCGGTGATCGTGAAGCTGAAGGGGGAGCCGACCGGGCTCGCGTACAGGAGCCCGCTCGTGATCTGGGGGATGGGCCCCGCGGAGCTGATCTTGAACATGAGGACGAGGATCGCCCCCTGGCCGCTGGCGTTATTCGCGCTTATCGAGGTGAAGTAGAGGCCCGCGGTCGTCGGCACGCCGCTGATCTCGGCGCCCGAGGACGTGAGTCCCGGCGGCAGCTGGGCGATGTTGTAGCTCGTGGGGCCGTCGGACGCCTCGATCGTGTAGGCGAACGGGATCCCGACCGTCCCGACGGGGCCGCCCCCGCTCGTGATGGTCGGCGTCCCCGGCGCGGGATCCACCGTGATCTGGTAAGGGAAGGGGCTCGTCGAGGTCCCGAGCGAGAGGTAAAGGGTGCCCTTGTACAGGCCGACGGCGTCCGTCACGCCGCTGATGACGCCGGACGAGGTGCCCATGGACAGCCCCGGCGGCAGCCCGTCCGCTGTGTAGGTCGTTCCCGCGGGCTGGGGCGGGTTGGTGACGATCGCGAACGCGTAGGCCTGACCCTCCGTCGGGTCCGGGAGGATGGTCTGCGCGCGGCCCTCGGTGGCGACGCCCAGGAAGGCGAGCGCGAGCGTGGCGAGGCGGAACAGGGGGGAGGAGTGTCGTTTCATGGGGACCGTGGGTTGGGCCCGGCGCCCGGTTGCAGGCGATGGGCGCGAGGAAATGGACGGATGGGTTCTGTCTGGAATTTATAGCGCGGCCTGCTTCGCCGATATGGGGCACTCCCCTACTTTGCCGCGTCCCGTGACCGGCGGCGTCCGCCCCCGGTGCCGGCCGCGGTAACTTCGGGCTCCCTGGTCCATGGGATGCATCCCTGTTTCAGGGCACCTCGTAGACCTCGGCCAGGCCGACTCCCGACGTGGCGCCCACCCCGGAGATCTGCATCGTGTAGGCGCCCGGCTGCAGGCTGACGACGAGCGCGCTGTCGGCGCTGCCGGCGGTGAGCGCGAACGCCCCGACCGACGCCGCGATGCTCGCGATCTGCGCCGGGGTCGGGCTCGTGTTCGTGCCCCAGCCCGTGTTGGTGCCGATTGTGCTGCCGGTCGCCTGGACCGTTACCGTGAGGCTCGGCTGCGCGAGCGCCCCTGAGACCCCGAAGGCCGTCAGCGCGGGGCCATCGGCGCGGACCAGGAGCTGCTCGACGCCCGTGCCTCCGATCACGAAGCCCGGGATAAGGATGTTGCCGCCGGTGCCCACCTGGGCCCGGGTCGCGATGTTCACGAGCCGCGCCGTCCCGGTGTACGACACCTCGTAGATCTCGGCCAGGCCGACTCCCGTCGTGCCGCCGACCCCCGAGACCTGCACCGTGTAGGCTCCAGGCTGCAACGTCACGATGACCGCGCAGTCCGCACTCCCGCTCGCAAGCGCGAAGGCGCCCACCTGGGCCGCGACGCTTGCAATCTGCGCCGGGGTCGGGCTCGTGTTCGTGCCCCAGCCCGTGTTCGTGGCCAGCGTGGCTCCCGTCGCCTGGGCGGTCAGCTCGAGGCTCGGCTGCGCGAGCGCTCCCGCGACCCCGAACGCCGTCAAGGCGGGCCCGTCGGCCCGGATGAGGAGGGTCTCGGTGCCGCTGCCCCCAATCACAAAGCCGGGGATCATGATGTTTCCGCCGGTCTCGACCTCGCCGCGCGTCGCGATGTTGATGAGCCGGGCGGCCCCCGACGACCCGCCCCCGATCGAGGCCGACACCGTGAGCGTGGCCGTGCCGCTCACGTTCGTGCCCGCGGCGTTTGCGAGCTGCACCCGGAAGAGGTCGCCGCTCAGCGAGACCGCCGGGTCCGTGACTGTGAGCGCGGCGGTCGTCGAGCCGCTGAAGGTTGAACTGTCGCTTAGGTTGCTCCACGTCGCTCCCGCGTCCGCCGACGTCTGCCACTGGTAGGTCACGGGGGAGCCCGATACGGTGACGGAGAAGCTGGCGTTCTGGCCCGACGTGACCGACTGGCTCTGCACCGTAATGCCGCCCGGCGGCGCGGCGACGACCATGCCCTCCATGATTGCCTGGTTGTCGCCGTCGGCGACATAGAGCGTCCCCGAGCCGTCCACCGCGATGCCCTGCGGATAGTAGAAGCGGCACCACGAGTTGTTCGTGCCATTGAGTGTCGCGACCGAGCCGCCCGGGGTGATCTCGCGCACCGCGCGGTTGTAGGTGTCGGCGACGAAGACATCGCCCGAGCCGTCGAGCGCAAGGGCGTACGGCTGGTTGAACCGCGCGACGGCGCCGATACCGTCCGAGAAGCCGAGGGCGCCGGCCGTGCCGGCGACGGTGGAGACCGTGCCCGAGGCGTCGATCTTGCGGATGGTCGCGTTGAAGAAGTCCGAGACGAAGACGTTGCCCGAGCCGTCGACCGCCACGGCGTACGGCCCGTTGAAGCGGGCGGACCCGCCGGCGCCGTCGCCGCTGCCGGTCTGGCCGGCCACGCCGGCCAGGGTCGTGACCTGGCCGCCCGGCGTGATCTTGCGTACGGTGTCGTTTCGGGTGTCCGCCACGTAGACATTGCCCGCAGCGTCCACGGCGACGCCCTCGGGCGTGTTGAACTGCGCCGCACCGCCCAGGCCGTCGGAACTGCCGGTGGAGCCCGCCGTCCCGGCCAAGGTGGTCACCGCGCCACCGGGCGCAATCTTCCGGATGGTGGAGTTGCCGGAATCCGCGACGTAGACATTGCCGGCGCCGTCCACGGCCACGCCTGCGGGGCTACTAAAGCGCGCGGCGCCGCCCGAGCCGTCGGCGCTTCCGGCGGGAAACCCGCCGGAGCCGGCAAGCGTCGTCACCACGCCGCCCGTGGTCACCTCGCGGATCGTGTTGTTGTTCGAGTCGGAGACGAAGAGGTGCCCGGAGCCGTCGATCGCGATCCCGTAGGGGTACGCGAAGAGCGCCTGGCTGCCCGTGCCGTCGGCGTCGCCCTTCACCCCGGCTCTGCCCGCGAGCGTCGTCACGGCGCCCGGGGTGTTCATCGCCCGGATCGTGTGGTTGCCCGTGTCGGCGACGTAGATGACGCCGGAGCCGGTCGACGCGATGCCGCCCGGATAGAAGAAGTTCGCCGCCGCCCCTGTGCCGTCGGTGCTGCCGCCGACTCTCGGAAACCCCGCGAGCGTCGACACGCTTCCCCCGGGCGAGATCTCCCGCACGGTCTGGCTGGAGGTGTCGGCTACGTAGACAAAGCCCGCGCCGTCGACCGCCACCGCCGAAGGGTGGTCGAAGCGGGCCTCGCTACCCTGGCCGTCCAGGGTCCCCGAACTGCCCGTGCTGCCCGCCAGGGTCGATACCGAGCCCCCCGGCGTGACCTTGCGGATCGCGCTGTTGTCCAGGTCCGCGACGTAGACGGTGCCGGCCCCGTCCACGGCGATGCCCGCCGGATAGTAGAAGCGCGCGGCGCCCCCGGCGCCGTCCGAGCCGCCCGTCTGCCCCGCGGCCCCGGCCAGCGTCGTCACGACGCCGGCGGTGATCCTGCGGATCGTGCTGTTGTTCGTATCGCTCACGTAGACGTTGCCCGTCGCGTCGACCGCGATTCCCTCCGGCCCATTGAAGAGCGCGGCGACACCGGTGCCGTCCGTGCTGCCGGCGATTCCCACCGTACTCCCCGCCAGGGTGCTCACGCTGCCGCCCGAAATCTTCCTGATGTTGTTATTGCCGCTGTCCGCAACATAGATGTTGCCCGCGGCGTCGACGGCGACCGCATAGGGGTACAGGAACAGGGCGCCGGAGGTGGCCGGGCCGTCTCTGCTTCCCGCCAGGCCGGAGGTGCCCGCGAAGGTCGTCACGACGCCGCCCGCCGTCACGATGCGCACGGTGTGGTCGCCCCCGTCCGCAACATAGATGTTGCCCGCGCCGTCCACGGCGACGCCCGTGGGATTCATGAACCGGGCGTTGGTCCCGGTCCCGTCGGTGTGGTCGAGCGCGCTCGCGTCCCCCGCAAGGAGCGAGAATTCGTAGATGGACGCATGGGCCGGGGCCCCGGCCAGGTGCACCGCGACAGCGGCCGCAATGATGCAGCCGACGCGGCGCGCGCTTGCCGAGGATGCGGCGGTTTTCGTAATCGAGCGGTTTTTGGTCATAGCTTGTCCCATGGGTTAACCGCTTAGAGGCCCCGCACCCGCCCCCGGTTGCTGGGGTCCTGCCCTACTTGGCCCGGGGTCCCGCAGCCTATGCCGGGATGGCGGGCTCAAGCCCGGCCCCGTGCCCGTGGGTGATCCTGCCGTAGTCCAGCTTGATCAGGCGGTCTGCGCGGTCGAAGTAGCGGTCATCGTGCGTGATCACGAGGACCGCCTTGCCGAGCGAGCGCAGCTCCGGAAGGAGCTGGGAGTAGAAGACCTCCTTGAACAGCGGGTCCTGGTCGCTCGCCCACTCGTCGAACAGGTAGAACGGCCGGTCCTCGATGTACGCGCACAGGAGCGCCAGGCGCTTGCGCTGCCCCTGAGAGAGCAGCGTCGTCGAGAACACGCCGTCCCTGATCGACACCTTGTGGTTCAGGTGCAGGCGCTCGAGGTATTCCCGGGCGCGCCGGTCGCCGTCCGCGCCGGTGGCCCCGACGATCCGGTCGAAGAGGAAGTAGTCCGAGAACACCGTGGAGAAGCACTGGCGGTAGTCGTCGCGGTTCTTGTCACCGATCACGACGCCGTTCAGCCGGATCTCGCCGCCCGCGGGCGGGTACAGGCCGGTGATCACCTTGGCGAGCGTCGACTTCCCGCTGCCGTTGCCGCCGATAAGGAACACGAGCTCGCCCGGCCCCATCGCCAGGTCGATCGGCCCCAGCATGAAGCTGTCGTCTTCCCGCTCCCGGTGGTAGCTGTGCATCACCTGGACGAGCTCCAGGGATTCAAAGGGCACCGACGCGAACCGGCCCGGCGACGGGGCTCCATTGTCCTCCGGGAGCGCCGAAAGCGCCAGCCCGAGCTCCTCCACCTTCCGCAGCGAGACGTTCGCCCGGCTGAACACCGAGAGGCTTCCGAGAAGGCCCGCCAGCGGCCCCATCAGGTAGAGCGTGGCGATCACGTATCCGGTCATCGCCTGCTGGCTCACGGCCTCGATGCGGGGCAAGAGGAAGAGGATGAGGCCGATCAGGCCCAGAAAGAGCATCTGATTCCAGTTCTGGGCGAGGATGAAGCGAAGCTCGGCCGCGACGCTGTGCCTCTGGCACACGGCGGCGGCCCTCGCGACGTCCTCCCTGAGGAAGGACTCGCGGCGGGCGCGGTGCAGCTTGAGCTCCTTGATCCCCTCCGTCAGCGAGCGGAAGTGCTGGAAAAGTCGGTCCTGGCCATCGCGTGCCGCGACCAGGTGGCTGAAGCCGCTGCGGATCAGCAGGCGGTAGGTGACGGCGCCCACGACCCCGAAGATGAACATCCCGAGGAAGACCGGGAACGAGAGCCATGCAAGGTACACGGCGCCGCCGAGGAGCACGGCCGAGTTGAAGGCGAAGATCGGGATGCTGAGCGTCGCCTGCGTGATCTCGAGGATGTCCTCGGTCAAGGCGACCATGAGTTTCGGCGCGCCGAGTTCCTCGATCTGGCGAAGGGGCACCGAGAGGATCTTTGCCACGAGGTCGAGGCGCAGGCGCGCCGTGGTCGCCTGGGAGAAATGCGCGAGCGTCACCTGCGCGAGCGCGTTCGTCAGAAACCGGCCGACGCCGAGGGCGCAGAAGGCGACGACCAGCGTCGCGCCGAGGCTCCCGTGGCGGTTCATGGCGAGCGTGATCAGCGCAAGGAGCCCCGTGCTGAACGCGCCGCTAAGGAGCGCCGCGAGCGACGTCCACACGACCATCGCAGGCGAGTAGCGGACTAGGAATCGCAGGAGCGTCATGGATGCGCATCAAAATAGCCGCCCGCGGGTGCGCGCGGATAGGGGGTGTCCACCCCAGCCCGGGGGCCCTTTGGGCGGCCCGCCCAGACCAAATTGGGTCCTTGACCCCATCTCCCGCCTGCGCCCCGCGCGGTCCAAGGGAAGGTGTCGCTCACTGTCCAACTGCCGGCGTTCCCGACCAAGCTCGAGGAGCTGATCGCCATCCTGGGCGTCCCTTTCCACGCGCTGACGCTCGAGGGCGCGGTCGACCGCGTCGCGGCGATGGTGGGCGACGGCGGTGCGCACTACGTCGTGACGCCCAACGTCGACTTTCTCGTGAAAGCGCAGCGCGACCCGGACCTGCGGCGGATCCTCGTCTGCGCGGACCTGGTCCTCTGCGACGGCAAGCCCATCGTCTGGGCCTCGCACTGGCTCGGCGGGAGCCTTCCCGCCCGCGTGGCCGGGTCCGACCTGATCCCGAGTCTCCTCGAGAGGGCCGCCGCCCTCGGCTGGCGGGTCTTCCTGCTCGGCGGAAGCCCCGACGTGGCGGCCGAGGCCGTCAGCCGGATCGCCGCCGCGTACCCCGCGCTCCCGGCGGTCGCGCATTATTCGCCGCCCTTCCGGCCGCTCGGCGAGGGGGACGATGCCGAGATCGCCGCCCGCGTGCGCGCCACCAGGCCGGATGTCATGCTCGTCTGCTTCGGCTGCCCGAAGCAGGAGAAGTGGATGTCCCTTCACTGCAAGGAACTGGGCGTGCCGGTCATGATTGGGGCGGGCGCGACCATCGACTTCCTCGCCGATCGGATGGCGCGGGCCCCCGCCTGGATGCAAAGGAGCGGCACCGAGTGGCTCTTCCGGCTCCTCCAGGAGCCCCGGCGGCTCGCCCGCCGCTACGCCGACGACCTGATCCACTTCTTTCCCGCGGTGATGCTCCAGCGCTGGCGCCAGCGCCGCGCGGGCGCGGGGGCGCGGCCCAAGGGGCGGCCATGAGAATCGCGCTCTCGACCTCCGTCATGCAGCGCGGCCGCTCCGGCGTGGGGCAGTATGTCCTCGCCTTGGTGCGCGCGCTCCTCCCTGCGGCTGGGGAGCACGAGTTCACGCTCTTCGTCCTCGAGGAGGACCTGCCGCTCCTTCAGTTTGCCGCAGGCCCGATGCGGCTCGTGGCCGTGCCCGAGCGGCACCGTCCGCCGGTCCGGGACATCCTCTGGCACCAGGCGGAGCTTCCGCGCCTCCTTGGGCGCCTGGGAGCCGACGTCCTGCACGTCCCGAGCTACCGGCGGATGCTCTGGGCGAGGCCCTGCGCCCTGGTCGCGACAATCCACGACCTGGCGCCGTTCCACATGGCGGGGAAGTACGACGCGGCGCGGATGTTCTACTGCCGGGTTGTCGCCCGCCGGCTCGCGGGGCGCCAGGACCGGATCATCGCCGTCAGCGCCGACACCGCGCGCGACGTCGGATCCCTCTTCCGCGTGCCGGCAACCCGGATGACCGTGATCCCCAACGGCCTCGACCACGCCCAGTTCCACCCCGGGCCGCAGGCCCTCGCCCGCGGGGCCGTGTGCGCGCGGCGCGGAATCACGGGCCCCTTCTTCCTCTACGTCGCCCGCCTCGAGCAACCGGCGAAGAACCACGCCCGGCTGATCGACGCCTTCAGCCGGTTCAAGGCCGCGACCGGCTCAACGTGGCGGCTCGTCCTGGCCGGCGGCGACTGGCACGGCTCGGAAACCATCCGCGAGCGGGTCCGCGCCTCGCCCTTCGCCCGCGAGATCGACCTTCTCGGCTTCGTGCCGCAGGAGGAGCTCCCGCAGTGGTACCGCGCGGCCGACTGCTTCGTCTTCCCGTCGCTCTACGAGGGCTTCGGGATGCCGCCCGTTGAGGCCATGGCGTGCGCCTGCCCGGTCCTCTCGTCCCGGGCCGGGGCCCTTGCGCAGACCGTGGGGGACGCCGCCGGACTTCTGGAACCCCTTGATGTGGGCCAGATCCAGGCGCAGCTGACCCGGGCCGCCGCCGATCCCTCCTGGCGCGACCAGCTGCGAACGGCGGGCCTCTTGCGCGCGTGGCAATTCACCTGGGAGGCGACGGCAAGGGCCACGCTGGGGGTCTACCTGCGGGCCGGCGCCCGCGAGGCGCTCCCCGATGCGGTGCGCCCCCCGTGGGGTGTTGACCCGCATCAAGATAAGGTTCCGACCCACTCGTCGGCGCACGGGGCCAGGGCTACACTCGACCCAACCTGGGGCGGCACGCCGTCCCATTTCCACCGTGATCGAACAACTTGAAAGGGACGGATCGGCGCCGAGGCCCGCGGCCGACGAGCTCGTACGGCAGAACGCCGCGCTCGAGCGCCGCGTCGCACGCCAGGCCGAGGAGCTGGCCGGCGCCCGGGAGGAGATGGACACCCTCGCCCAGTCGATGTCCCACGACCTGCGGTCGCCGCTCCAAGTGATCGGCGGGTTCGTGGAGCTGCTGACGAGGGACTCGGGCAAGGTCCTGGGCGGGAAAAGCCGGCACTACCTGGAGCGGATCTCGACCGCCGCCGCCCAGATGGGGCACATGATCGACGAGGTCGTCGCGCTTTCCCGGACGGGCCTCGCCGAGATGCACCCCGCGCCAACCGACCTTGCGTTGCTCGTGAAGAGGGTGGTCCACGAGCTCGACGCCGGGAAGGGCGACCGGCGGGTCATCTGGCTCATCGGGCGCCTGCCGACCGTCCAGGCCGACGCGGCGCTCCTTCGCCAGGCGATTACGAGCCTCGTGTCCAACGCCCTCCACTTTACGCGGGCCCGCGAGGTCGCGCGCATCCACATCGGTGTGCAGCCCGGCGACGGCGAGCTCGTGTTCTTCGTCCGCGACAACGGCGCCAGCTTCGACATGAGGCACCGCCGGATGCTGTTCGACCCGGTCCCGCGGCAGCCCTCCTCCCCCGCGCCGAGGGGGGGAGCGATCCGGCTGGCGCACGTCCAACGGATCATCCAGCGCCACGGCGGCCGCCTGTGGGCGGAGGCCGTGCCCGACGGCGGCGCCACGTTCTATTTCTCCCTGCCCGGCGAGCTGCCGGAACTCCCATGCACCCCCACGCCGCAATGAAGCCGGTGAAGCGGGCGGCGGCGCTGGACGCGTTTGTCGCGGGGCGGCGCTCCCGCCTTCCCGCGAAGGGCCCGGCGCCGCTGGCGGTGGCGCCGCTCCACATCGTCCTCGTCGAGGACAGCGAGCCCGACGCCGAGCTGATCCAGCAGACGCTGCTGGACTCTGGCCTCAACTTCTCGCTCGCGATCGTCGAGTCCGGCGAGGCGTTCGAGGCCGAGCTCAACCACCAGCAGCCCGGCATCATCCTGTCGGACTATTTCCTGCCGGCCTTCGACGGCAGCGCGGCCCTGGAGATCGCCAAGCAACTCGCCCCCGGCGTCCCCTTCATTTTCGTCACGGGCGTCCTCGGCGAGGAGCTCGTGATCGAGATGCTGAAGCAGGGCGCCACCGACTACGTCCTGAAGACCCGGCTCGCCCGCCTCGCGAGCGCGGTCAACCGCGCGCTGCGGGAGACCGCGCAGAGGCGCGAGAACCAGAAGGCCCAGGAGCGGCTGCGGCGCTCCCACGACCAGCTGCGGGCCTTGACCGGCCACCTGCGGTTCGTCCGGGAGGAGGAGCGCACGCGCATCGCCCGCGAGGTCCACGACGAGCTCGGGCAGGCGCTCACCGGCTTGAAGCTCGATCTCTCATTGCTCTCCGGCAAGACCGTCGGCCAGCGGGCGGTGCAGCGCAAGATCAAGGCCATGGCGGCTCGCGTCGATGACACGATCCTCACGGTGCGGCGGATCGCCACCGAGCTGCGGCCCGGCGTGCTCGACAACCTCGGTCTCGCCGCGGCGATCGAGTGGCAGGCCGCGGAATTCCAGGAGCGCACCTCCATCCGGTGCGAGGTGCGGATCGAGGTGAAGGAGACCATCTGGGACCGGGAGTTCAACACGATGTGCTTCCGCATCTTCCAGGAGACGCTCACGAACATCGTGCGCCATGCGAAGGCGACGCGGGTCGACGTGCGCCTCGCGCAGGTCGACCACGAGCTCGTCCTGACCGTGCGCGACAACGGCCGCGGCATCTCCGAGCAGGAGGTGGTCCACGCCCGCTCGATCGGGCTCATTGGGATGAGGGAGCGCGTGGCCCAGGTGGGCGGGCAGGTGTTCTTCTTCGGGCTGCCGGACCGGGGCACCACGGTCACCATGCGGGTGCCGATGCCCGAGGCCTCGGCGGGGGAAGGGGGCGCCCCATGAGGATCCTGATCGCGGATGACCATGCCGTCGTGCGCCATGGCATGAAGCAGATCCTCGCGGCGGCTTTCAAGCGCTCGGTGTTCGGCGAGGCGGCCAACTCCCAGGAGGCGCTCGAGCGCGTCTGGAAGGAGCCGTGGGACGTGGTGATCCTCGACCTGACGATGCCGGGGCGCAGCGGCCTCGAGGTCCTCAAGGAGATCAAGCGGGCGCGACCGAAGCTGCCGGTCCTCATCCTGAGCATGCACCCGGAGGACCAGTTCGCCGTCCGCCTGCTCAAGGCGGGGGCGTCCGGATACATGACCAAGGAAAGCGCGCCCGAGGAGCTCGTGGGCGCGGTCAACAAGGCCGTCGCCGGCGGCCGCTACGTGAGCGCCGCCCTCGCCGACAAGCTGGCGTCGATGATCGTGCACGACGTGCAGGCCGCCCCTCACGAGAACCTGTCCGACCGCGAGTTCCTGATCCTGCGGCTCATCGCCTCGGGCAAGCCCGTGGGCGCGATCGCGCGCGAGCTCTCGCTCAGCGTCAAGACCGTGAGCACCTACCGCGCGCGGCTCCTTGAGAAGATGGGGATGTCCAACAACTCGGAGCTCGTACACTACGCGTTCCAGAACCAGCTCGTGGAGCGCCGCTCCGTGGACATGGGTCCGGCCCCCGGCGCAAAGTAGGCAAATGCCCCGCCCCCTTTCGTGGAGCCCTTCGGATCCCGCCGCGTCCAAACACTCTACGGCCCCTAACGCACCGATGCACACTATGAACCAATCCCACGGCAGGGAATTCCTGCCCTCCCCCTTCGGCGCATGGGCCGTCCTTGACATCGTGGCGCGCCGCTGGCGCTGGATCGCGGCATGGACCGTGATCATCGCGGCCCTAGGCGCCGTCCTCGCCAGCATCGTGTGGAGCCGCTCCTTCACCTCCACGGCGCAGCTCATCCGCTACGAGCCCTCCAGCGTCGAGGACGCGTACCACCCCAGGGCCCTGGCCGCGCCGAGCCTGGTCGTGATGCTGCAGGCGCCGGGCCTCCTGGAGGAGGTCGGTTCCCACTTAAGTCCACCCCTGTCCGCAAAGGAGCTCTCGGAGCACCTCGAGGTCACGCTCGACAGAAACAACGACGTCGTGACCGTCGCCGCGTCCGGTAACACCGCCGCCGCGGCCATGGACACCGTGAACCGCTACTGCGCGGCGGCCATCGCCTACACCCAGACGCTCCAGAGGGAGGAGGCGGTCGACGTCGGCGACAACCTGAACCGCCAGCTGGCGCAGGTCGAAGTCGAGATCGCGGCCACGCGCCGGGCGATCCCGGCCGCGAGTGAGGCGAACGTGGCCTCCCTTGTCTCCAGCTCGGACGCGGCCGCGGAGTCCACGGACGGCCTCACGCAGCGAATCGAGGCCGCCCGCGAGCAGCTGGACGACCTTCTGGTCCGCTACACCGACGCCCATCCCCTCGTGCGCGAGCAGCGCGCGAGGCTCGCCGCCCTCAACGCGGACCAGCGCCAGACCTCGTCCCCGCCCGCGGGGACCGCGCCGCCCCGCTCCCGGATGGCGCCCGCGCCGGCCCTCTCCGCCCAGTCCTACGGCAGGGTCACGCCGGAGGAGGTCGCCATGAGCGAGCGGGTCCGCGCGCTCGAGACCAACCGCGCGCTCCTGATCGAGCGCCAGAGGGCGATCCAGCCGTTCCGCGACAATCCCCCGGGATACTTCCGCGTCCTCCTGTCGGCCGCGGTGAACCCGACAAGGCTGCAGCGCTACCGGCTCCAGATCGCTTTCTTCGCGTGCCTTGGCGCGGTCCTCGGCCTTTTCGGCTCGGCCGCCCAGGTCCTGCTGGGGGAATTCCTGGACAACCGGATCAAGACCCGCACCGACGTGCGGCGCGTCACCGGGCTTCCCCTCCTCTCGACCCTCGGCGACCTGAGGCTCATGTCGCCCGCCGACCAGGAACAGTGGGCGTTCCGCGCCTGGACCTCGCTCCAGGGACGGCTCAACACCCTGAACGGCGACGGCATGATCTGCGGCGTCACCTCGGCCAGCGCCGGCGACGGGCGGTCCACATGGATTGGCCTCCTGGCGCGCGCCGCCCACAGCTGCGGATTCCGCGTGCTGACGATCGTCGCGCAGCCGGCGCAGGAGGCCCCGGCGCTGCCCGCAGGCTCCGGGACGCGGGAGCTGCCATCCGCCTCGACTGAAGACTCACGGCGGCGGGCCGCGATGATGGAGGGCGACCTGTCGGCGCCCGGACACGTGGTCACGAGGCTGACAAGCGAGGAATGCCCGCCGGTCGTGAGCATCCCGCTGCCCGGCTGGATATGGAACCTCGAGCGCCGCAAGGAGTGGCGCTCGGCCCTCGAGGCCTGGGGGGCCGTCCACCATGTCGTGATCCTTGTCGACCTGCCCCCCGCCCTCGTGGCCGAGTCGGTGCTGCTCGCGAAGACGCTCCCGAACCTGGCCTGGCTGGTCAACGGGGACCGCACCAGCGCGGCGGAGACCTTGACCGACCTGGAGACCCTGCGCCACGCCCGCTGCAACCTCGTGGGCGCCGTCTTCAACCGGGAGCGCGCCACGCCGCTTAGCGGCCGGTTCGGCCGCTGGCTCGGGAGTGGCGCCCTGGCGCTCTTCGCGTGCGCGCTGGCTTCGGCGCCGGACGCCCGGGGCGCGGCCGAGGCGCCCGCGGACGCGCCGAGCTCGTTCTCGGCCTACCTCCCCGCAGCGCGCGCGGCCTGGCAGGAACACCTGACCCTCGGGCCGGGCGACGTCCTCAGCCTCCACCTCTCCGGTTTCCCCGAGCTCACGCGCGAGAACGTGACGATCGGGCCCGACGGGACGATCTCCTACCTCGAGGCGCAGAACATCGCCGCCGCGGGGCTCACCGTCGACGAGCTGCGCGCCCGCCTGAACGCCGAGCTCGGCCGGTTCCGCCAGGCCCCGGAGGCCTACGTCACGCCCGTCTCCTACGGCAGCAAGAAGTACTACGTGCTGGGCACGGTCGTGCAGAAGGGCGTGTTCACCCTCGACCGCCCGACGACGGTGATCGAGGCGGTCTCCCGCGCGCGCGGCTTTGAGACCGGGGTGTCCAACGGCGACACGGTGGACGCGGTCGACTTCTCGCGAAGCTTCCTCGCCCGGGGCGGCCGCCGCGTGCCGGTCGACTTTGAGCGCCTCTTCACGCGGGGCGACCTCACCCAGAACGCCGCCCTGGAGCCGAACGACTACCTCTACTTCCCGGCCTCGGGCTCGGGGCAGATCTACGTCCTCGGCGCCGTCGGCCTGCCGGGCCCGGTGGCCTACGACGCCAATGTGAGCGCGCTCTCGGCCATCGTCTCGCGCGGCGGCTTCACCCCCGGCGCCTGGAAGGCCCGCGTGCTGGTGGTGCGCGGTTCCCTGGACCATCCCGTGGCCTTCAGGGTCGACATCGACCGCGCGCTCATGGGCGACTCGCCCAACCTCGCGCTCGAGCCCGGCGACCTGGTCTATGTGTCCGACCGGCCCTGGATCCGGGCGGAGGAGCTCCTTGACCACGCCGCCGCGGCGTTCGTGGAGTCGGCGGTCGTCACCTGGGCCGGGCTCAACGTCGGCCCGAGCATCATCCGCAAACCCTAGCCATGACGCATCCCCCGCGCGCGGCGCTCATCCCCCTCCTCTTCGCCGGCTTCCTCGGCTTCGCGGGCTGCGAAAGCAACCCGATGCCGGCCGCGAGGCCGGGAACCCCCGCGGCGGCCGCCGCCGACCTTCTCCCGCTGCCCGAGCAGGCGCTCGATCTGGCGATGCTCCAGCCCCCGGGGACCCCCTTCCGCCTCGGGCCCGGCGATGTCCTCGAGATCGAAGTCGCAGGGGGCGTCGCCACCCAGGCCACCGTTACGGTGGGGCCCGACGGCAGGATCTATTACGACATCCTTCCCGGCATCGACGTGTGGGGGCTCACCCTTCCCGAGGCCCGCGACCGCCTGGCGGACGCATGGGGGAGATATGTCCGTGAAAAGCCGGTCGTCACCTTGGTCCTGCGCTCGGTCGCAAGCCAGAAGATCTGGGTGCTCGGCCGCCTCAACAGCCCGGGGGTCTACGCCCTCGGGGGGCCCACCTCGCTCCTCGACGCCGTGGCCGGGGCCGGCGGCCTCGGGGTCAGCACGCAGCCGGGCGGATCGTACTCCGAGGCGGCGGACCTGTCCCGCAGCTTCCTCGTGCGGGGCGGCCACCGGGTGCCGGTCGACTTCGCGCGGCTGCTGCAGGGTGGCGACCTTTCCCAGAACGTCTACCTCCAGCCGGACGACTTCATCTTTGTGCCCTCCTACCGAAGCGCGGAGGTGCACGTCCTGGGCGCGGTGCTGCAGCCGCGCTCGGAGCGGATGGGCGGGGCGCTGACCGTGGTCCAGGCCCTCGCGCTCGCAGGAGGCACCGTGCCGGGAGCCTGCCTTCCGAACGTCGCAATACTCCGGGGCTCGCTCGCCCATCCGCAGATCGCGATCGTGGCCGTGAACCGGGTCCTTAAGGGGCAGGCACCCGACGTGCGCCTCGAGGCCGGCGATATCGTCTATGTTCCCTACACGCCCGAGCGCGTGCTCCTGCGCTATGCGAACCTGATCGTCGACACCTTTGTCCGCACGGTCGGGGTGAATGAGGGGGCGTACACGATTTCCAGCAAGGCCCAGCCCCTCACGGTCGGGGTCAACCTGACGCCGTAACGTCCGCGAGGCTAAGGCCCCGGCGCCCGCCGCCCGGGCAACCCCCTGTCAGACAAACACTGACACAGGCGCCAGCCATTATCTGACATGGGCGTGGCCAAAATTCTGACATAATAATCAGACCAACACGGCTACCGGAGCCTTCCGGGATTCGGCATGATTGCGGGTCCAATGAAGAGACCCCCTTCGGCTGGAACCGTCGCCCTACCCTGTCTGCTGATCGCCCTGGCGGCGCTTAGTTTCACCAGCGCCTCCGGCGCTGCCACCCTGGACGTGGTGACCGTGGCCGCCACCGTCCCCACCGCGGCCCTTGACGGCTCGTCAACGGGCCTCATCACGTTTTCGCGGGCTGGCGACACCAGCGCCGACCTGCTCGTCGCCTTCGCGCTCTCGGGCACGGCGGTCAAATGGGTCGACTACTACCGGCTTCCCCAGGGCGACATGCCGGTCGCGGTGACGATTCCCGCAGGCTCGTCTTCGGCTACGCTGGCGATCACGGCCAAGGGCAACACCACCGGGGCGAACCCGGAGACGGCGGTCTTCACGCTCTCGGCAAGCCCCTCCTACACCGTAGGCGCGGCCGCCACCGCCACGATCATGATCGCGCCGGCGGCCTCAGCGCTGCCGACCATCATCCTGGCCGCGACGGTTCCAACGACGGCCATCGGCGGGGCGGCGCCAGGGCTCCTCACCTTCTCGCGCACCGGCGCCACCGCCGGCAGTCTCTCCATCGCCTTCGCGCTCTCGGGCACGGCGGTCAAATGGACCGACTACTACCGGCTCCCCCAGGGCGACATGCCGGTCGCGGTGACGATTCCCGCAGGCTCCTCGTCAACGACGCTTGCCATCACGGCCAAGGCCAACATCACCGGGGCGAACCCGGAGACGGCCGTCTTCACGCTCTCGGCAAGCCCCTCCTACATCGTAGGCGCCACCGCCACCGCCACGATCACGATTGCGGCCGCGGCCGCAGCGCTGCCGACCATCACCCTGGCCGCGACGGTTCCAACGACGGCCATCGGCGGGGCGGCGCCAGGGCTCCTCACCTTCTCGCGCACCGGCGCCACCGCCGGCAGTCTCTCCATCGCCTTCGCGCTCTCGGGCACGGCGGTCAAATGGACCGACTACTACCGGCTCCCCCAGGGCGACATGCCGGTCGCGGTGACGATTCCCGCAGGCTCCTCGTCAACGACGCTTGCCATCACGGCCAAGGCCAACACCACCGGGGCGCACCCGGAGACGGCGGTCTTCACGCTTTCGGCAAGCCCCTCCTACACAGTAGGCGCGGCCGCCACCGCCGCGATCACGATCGTTCCCAGCGGGTCCCCCGTTGGCACCCCACCGCCCGCTGCGCCGATTGTCCCGGCGCCGAACCCGCCGGCCGGAGGCGGCAGCGAGCTTACAGGCAACGAGATGGACGACACCAACCTGATCCTGCCCGCCGTGGGCGACCATGCGCTTCGGGTGCTCACTCCGACGCTTCTCGAGCTTCGAGAGATCACCACGAAGGCGCCCGATCCCGCGCAGGCCGCCAGCTGGAACTTCGTGAACGCGAGCGGCCAGTCCACCGCGCCGTCGGCCTCCCAGTTCACCGTGACGGTCGGCGGTACGACGGTCGCGGCCACGGCCGTGGGCTTCAGGCGCCGCGTCCTCTGCGCGCCGCTCAAGACCTACGACCTTAGGATCGACAACGCCCTCTACCTGCAGCTCGCGAGCCCCGTGGCCGACGGCCAGAGGGTCGTGGTCACCGATCCGGACGGGCAGATCTGGCCGGCAACCGAGAGCTTCGCGGTCACGGCGGATCCCCTGCGCTACAGCCCGGGGATCCACGTGAACCAGGAGGGCTACGTCCCCAGCTTTCCGAAGAAGGCCATGATCGGCTACTACCTGGGCGACATGGGCGAGATGCCCGTCGCCGCCACGGCCTTCAGCGTCATCGACGTGGCCACGAATGCGGTCGTGTTCCAGGGCCCGCTCACGGCCCGAGAGGACGTCGGCTACCAGACGACCCCGCTGCCCTATCAGCACGTGTTCGTCGCGGACTTCAGCGGCCTCACGGCCCCCGGCGAATACCAGATCCAGGTCGAGGGCATGGGGACATCGCTGCCGTTCCTGATCAACGACGGCATAGCGATGGCCTGGGTCCGCACCTACGCCCTGGGAATGTACGAGCAGCGCAGCGGAATGGCCGTGGGCCTTCCCTACACGCGCTTCGCCCGCTCCGCCGACCATACCGCGCCAGCCTCGGTGCCCGTTCCGGACAACAGCCCCGCGTTCGCCTTCACGTGGACCTGCATCAAGAGCTACACCTCCCAGGCCACGCAGGACAGCCCCCCCATGCAGTTCCCGCAGGCGGCCCCGAACCTTACCAGCAACGAAACGTCCCTCTATCCCTTCGTCAACACGGGCACGGTTGACGTCTCGGGCGGCCATTGGGACGCCGGCGATTACAGCAAGTACACCGAGAACAGCGCCCAACTCATCCATGAGCTCATCTTCGCCGTGGACAACATACCCGGTGTCTCGACCCTGGACAACCTGGGGATACCCGAGAGCGGCGATGGCATCCCCGACGTCCTGCAGGAGGCCAAGTGGGAGGCCGATTTCCTGGTCAAGATGCAGGATGCAGACGGCGGCTTCTACTTCCTTGTCTACCCCATCAACGAGGAATACGAGAGCTCCCTTCCCCAGAACGGGGAGGCACAGGTCGTATGGCCAAAGAACACCTCGGTGAGCGCCGCGGCAACGGCTGCCCTGGCCGAGGCAGGATCCTCGCCCGCCATGAAGCGGTACTACCCGACCCAGGCCGCCGCATATTTGGCCGCTGCGCAGAAGGGATGGGCCTTCCTCCAGGCGGCCACCGCCCGGTACGGCGCCTCCCGGTACCAGAAGCTCACTTTCTACTCCGACGACTGGCAGGACAATGACGAATTCGCATGGGCGGCCTCGGCCCTTTATGCCGCCACCGGCACGGCAGCCTATCAGACCCAGCTCTTCGCCCTTTTCCCGAACCCCGCCGACCCCTCGACCTTTCGCTGGGGCTGGTGGTCCATGTCCGAGGGCTGGGGCAACGCCATCAGGGACTACGCCTTCGCCGCCTCGAGCGGACGGCTGCCTGCATCCGACCTCAACGCCCCGTACCTTGCCGCGTGCCAGGCCCAGATTGTGGCCGCGGGCAACAATGTAGTCGCGTGGGCGGCCGACAATGCGTACGGCACGCCGTTCGCCCCGGCCACAAAGGCCGTCCTTGGAGGTGGCTGGTACTTCTCCCTGGATCAGGCATCGGACGCCGCCGTGGCCTACCTTGTGAGCCCCGAGCCTGCTTTCGTGGACGCTCTTGTAAGCGCCATGAACTATGAGGGCGGCACCAATCCGGTGAATGTCACGTACCTCACCGGCCTTGGCCTCAAGCGGCAGCGCAACACCGTCGACCAGTTCGCCGTGAACTCCCGCCGCATCCTTCCCCCCTCCGGCATTCCGCTGGGCCAGGTCACCGCCGCGTTCGAATACCTCCCGAGCTACGGATCCGAGCTGTCGGAGCTGTCCTATCCGACGGACAGCGGCTCGACCAACACCTATCCCTATTACGACCGCTGGAGCGATGCCTACAATGTGACGCAGGAGTTCATCACGGTGAACCAGGCGCGCAGCCTCATGGCCACCGCCCTTCTCGCATCCCTCACTTCCAGCTCCGGCGGCTCATGGACCGCCCCCGTGGCGACCATCACCGTGCCGAGCGCAACCGTCCCGTTGAACACGCCCCTTGCGCTCACCGTGCAGGTGCCCGGCCTCGACCTGACCGGCTCCCGCATCGTCTGGGAGGGTCGCGACCAGCAGCCCGCCTTCGGCTCCACCTTCGTCGTCACGCCGGTCAACAACGGGGACCAGTGGGTCGAGGCCGAGGTCGAGTGGCCGGACGGCCGCCGCGCGTTCGCGCAAGCCGACTTCCAGGCCAACAGCCCGCTCCAGGTCTGGATCGACGACGCCCTTCCCGCGGGCGCGACTGCGTCGTCGGACGGCGGCGACAGCTGGAACTGGGTGCCGTCCAACCCGGCGCCGAAGTCCGGAAGCCTCGCGGCGCGGACCATCCTGGCCGCCGGCCTGCACGAGATCTCGTTCACCGGCGCCACCGCGCCGATGCAGGTCTACGCGGGCGACACGCTCTTTGCCTGGGTCTACCTGGACAGCGCGAACCCGCCCTCGGAGATCCTGGTGGCCTGGAACGACGGCTCGTCCTGGGAGCACCGCGCGTACTGGGGCGCCAACACCATCACGTACGGCGCCAACGGGACCGCCGGGCGCCACTATGCGGGGGTGCTTCCCGCCACCGGGGGGTGGGTGAAGCTCTCGGTCCCCGCCGCCGCCGTGGGCCTCGCCGGCTCCGCCGTCAGCGGCATGGGTTTCTCGCTCTACAACGGGCGCGTCACCTGGGACGCGATCGGACGGTCGTCCGCAAGCCCCTGATCCCGCAGGCGCGGGTTTCAACCCTTACCCAAGCATACGGTTCCGAGATGCGCACCCTGTCCTAACATGGCCATCATGCACCTACCGGACCGTATCCCCTTTGCCGCGGCTGAAGCGCCGGCGGACCGCGCCGGCCCGATTCCTCTGCTGGACTACCGCCGGGGCCAGAAGGGGTAAGCACCCCATGGCCCCGGCGTTCATCGCGGCGTAGGATAGGGCCGCGTGCCGAATCGCCGTCTATTCGCCTGCTGTCTTCTGTGCTTGCTTCCCCCGGCGTCCGCGCTCCGCGGGCAACTTCGAGAAGATGTCGACGCGCAGTCGCTGCGGCTGCCCGCCGTAGGGGACTCCACGCTGCGGATCCTCTCGCCGTCGATCCTTGAGCTCACGCTCATTTCCGCGGCGGCAAAGGGGCCGCCCGAGGCTCCCTTGTTTGGGGTCACGGTCGGCGGAATCCGGGCGGAGGTCGCGGCCGTGGGGGCCAAGCGCCGCGTGGCCTACGCCCCGCTGGCGCATAGCGACCTGAGGATCGCAACCGAGTTCTACATCCGCCTCGCCCGCGCCATCGATCCCCCGGGGGCGGCGCAGAAGGTCGAGGTCAGCTCTGCCTCGGCCGGCTGGGGAAGCGCGCCCGCGGTCGCGACGGCCGCCTTCGACCCGCTGCGCACGAGCCCGGCGATCCACGTGAACCAGGAGGGCTACGTCCCCAGCTTTCCGAAGAAGGCGATGATCGGCTACTACCTGGGCGACATGGGGGAGATGGATATTCCCCCGTCCGGGTTCGCGCTCATCGACGCACGCAGCGGCAGGCCGGTCTACACTGGCAGCCTCACGCCCCGCCCGGACATCGGCTACAGGACGAGCCCGGCGCCGTACCAGAAGGTGCTTGTTGCCGACTTCAGCGACTTCACGGTTCCCGGGCAATACCGGCTCCTCGTGCCCGGGCTCGGCGCGTCGCTTCCCTTCCTGATCGACGACGGAATAGCGATGGCCTTCGCGCGCTCCTACGCCCTCGGCCTCTACGGCCAGCGCTGCGGGGCCGCGAGCGCCCTGCCCTACACGCGCTTCGTCCACGGCGCCTGCCACACCGCCCGGGCGCAGGTCCCCGTGCAGTCGGACGGAAGGTTTGCGTTCACCTGGGCGAGGATCGCGGACTACGCGGGCGCCGCGAACCCCGACAACCCTCCCCAGACCGCCCCGGCGCTCACCAGCGAGGCGAGCCAGCTCTATCCCTTCGTCAGGCGGGGAACGGTCGACCTCTCCGGCGGCCACCATGACGCCGGCGACTACAGCCGCTACACGATCAACAGCGCCGAGCTGATCCACTACCTCATCTTCTCCGTGGACTCGATCCCCGGAGTCGCGAAGCTCGACAACCTCGGGATCCCCGAGAGCGGCGACGGGACAAGCGACGTCCTAGAGGAGGCCAAGTGGGAGGCCGACTACGTCTCCAAGCTGCAGGACGGCGACGGCGGCTTCTATTTCCTGGTGTACCCAAGAGACCGCGAATACGAGTCGAACGTCACGCCCGACCACGGCGACCCCCAGGTCGTCTGGCCCAAGAACACGGCGGCGACCGCGGCCGCCGTCGCGGCGCTTGCACAGTGCGCCTCCTCGCCGGAATTTCGGCGGCACTACCCCGGGGCCGCGGCCCGCTACCTGGACCAGGCGAGGCTCGGCTGGCGGTTCCTCACGGCGGCGATCGCCCGGTACGGAAAGGCCGGCGCCTACCAGAAGATCACGTTCTACGGCGACCGCTACACGCACGACGACGAGCTGGCCTGGGCCGCGTGCGAGCTCTACCTCGCCACGGGCGAGGCCGAGTTCCGCCAGCGGCTGCTCGAATGGTTCCCCAACCCCGCCGACCCCGCGACCTTCCGCTGGGGCTGGTGGCGCATGTCCGAGAGCTGGGGCAACGCGATCCGCAGCTACGCCTTCGCGGCCCGAAGCGGCCGGCTGCCCGCCGCCGCCCTCGACGGCCGGTACCTGGCCNNCCTGGCCGCGGCCAACGACGCGCTCTCCTGGTCGGCGAAGAACGCCTACGCCACCCCGTTCCCGCTCCCCACCAAGGCGGTCAACGCAGCCGGCTGGTACTTCTCGCTCGACCAGGCCTCCGACATTGCGGTCGCCTGCGCGATCGACCCGAAGCCCGCCTACATCGACGCCCTGGTCGGGGCGATGAACTACGAGGGCGGCTGCAACCCCGTCAACGTCGCCTACCTGACGGGCCTCGGGATCCGGCGCCAGCGCGAGATCGTGGACCAGTTCGCGCAGAACGACCGCCGCGTGCTCCCGCCCTCGGGGATCCCGATCGGGAACCTTCAGGCGGCCTTCCAGTACATGCCGGCCTACGGGGGCAAGCTTCGCGAGGCGACCTATCCTGACGACAACGCCGCAGAGGGACCGTATCCGTTCTACGACCGATGGAGCGACGCCTACAACGTGACCACCGAGTTCATCACGGTGAACCAGGCCCGGAGCCTCCTGGTCGCGTCCTACCTGGCCGGACGGTCCGCGGCCTCCGACCGGAAATGGACGTATGCCCGCGCGGTCGTCGCCCTGCCGCAGGCGACCGTCCCGCTCCGCGCCCCGGTCACGCTGCGCCTCGACGTGCCCGGCGAGAGCCTCGCGCTCGCCCGCATCGTCTGGGAGGCCCGGGACCAGGAGCCGGCCTTCGGACCGGCCTACACCATAGCTCCGAAGAACAGCGGCGCGCAGTGGGTCGAAGCCGAGGTCGAGTGGCCTGACGGCCGCCGCGCCTTCGCGGCGGCCTCCTTTGAGGCCGACAGCGCCGTCGTCGCATGGATGGACGGCGCCGTGCCGGCCGGGGCCGTCCCCTCGCCGGACGGGGGCGACGGATGGGACTGGGTCCCAGCCGACCCCGCGCCGGGCTGCGGCCCCCTCGCGCACCGCTCTGGGCTGCACGCCGGCCTGCACGAGCACGGGTTCACCGGCGCCGGCGCGACGCTCGAGGTCAAGGCCGGCGACAGCCTCTTTGCCTGGGTCCTCCTGGATCCCGCCCATCCCCCCCGGGAGATCATGCTCTCGTGGAATGACGGCTCCTCGTGGGAGCACCGCGCCTACTGGGGGGCCAACACGATCACCTACGGGAGGAGCGGGTCGGCCGGGCGCTTCCCGGCAGGCGCACTGCCGCCGGCCGGCCGCTGGGTGCGGCTCACGGTGCCGGCAAGCTCGGTCGGCCTCGAGAGCTCCACGGTGAGCGGCATGAGCTATTCACTGGTGGACGGAGGCGCCACCTGGGACGCCGCCGGACGCTCGCGCTAGGTGTGCGCGGGAACGGTAACGCCCTGCGGCGCGCGCGACCCCGCGGCGGCGCCGGGCTCGGACTCGGAAAGGGTCTCGGGGACTCCCCTTATCCGGCCCATGCTCTCGACGACCCCGTGGGCGATGGCATAGCGGGTGAGGCCCGCGACGTCGTGGATATTCAGCTTGTCCATCAGCTGCTGGCGGTGCTTCTCGATCGTCTTGATGCTCAGGCTGAGCACTCCCGCGATCTGCTTGTTCACGTGGCCCTCGGCCACCATCTGGAGCACCTCCTGCTCGCGGCTGGTCAGATGCCCGTCCCCGCGGCCAAGCAGCCTGTTCTTGACGTAGAATCCCCTGTAGAGCTCGAGCAGGCGCTTCAGGATCGACGGGCTGTAGTATGCGTTGCCCCTGGCGATCTCGCGGACGGCCCTGATCAGCTCGCTCGCCGCCGACTGCTTGATGAGGTAGCCGCAGGCGCCGGCCTCGGTCAGCTGGTGGACATACTCGTCGTCGGCGTAGGACGAGAGGATCAGCACCCGGGTGGGTATGGCCTCGCCGACAATCTGGCACGTGGCCTCGAGGCCGTTTAGGAGCGGCATCGCGATGTCCATGACGACGACGTCGGGACGCAGCTCCCGCGCCATCTTTACCGCCAGCCGGCCGTCGCCCGCCTCGCCCACGACCTCGATGTCCGCCTCGGCGCAAAGCAGCGAGCGCAGGCCCTGGCGTACGACCACGTGGTCCTCAGCCAACAGAACAGATATCTTCTTCATAGAGGTTTGAGTATGCATCCGGATGGGGGGTCAGCGCCGCAAGGAGGGCGTCGCCGCCGTTCCGGGCCTTTGGCTGGGGAAGGATGGGGACCGCCACCCGGACCCGCGTCCCGCTGCCGGCCGCGGAGTCGATCGAGAAGCTCCCGTTCACCAGGCGCACGCGCTCCTGCATGCCGAGGAGGCCTAGGCAGCCATTTCGCTTCGCCCCAAGGCGCTCCCCGACGTTGAACGCGCAGCCGTTGTCGCCGACCTCCATGTTGAGGGACCCGCCCGTCGAGGTGAACTCGATCCTCGCGGCCGTCGCCCCCGCGTGCTTGAACACGTTGTTGAGCGCCTCCTGGGCCACGCGGAAGAGGACCTCCCCGCGCCTCTCGTCAAGGCGGGCCACGAGCGGATGCGAGACAAGCTCCGTGCGGATGCCCGTCTGCCGGGTGAAGGCCAGGATGTGGGCGCGAAGGGCCGACTGGAGGCCCAGGTGGTCGAGCATCGCCGGGCGCAGCTCCCGGGCGAAGGCGTGAACGGTCTCCATGGTGCGCTCAAGCAGCTGCTCCGCGTCGGCCACGTTGCGCTGGAACGCCGGGTCGCAGGCGACCTGCCTCTTGAGCATCGCGATCGTCACGTTGATCGCCGTCAGCGCCTGGCCGATCTCGTCATGGAGCTCCCGGCTGATGCGCTTTCGCTCCTCCTCCTGGGCCGAGAGGACCTGCGCCGAGAGCTCCCGCAGGCTCGCCTCCATGGCCCGGGCCTTCTGGTAGAGCTGGAAATAGTGGTCCTTGCTCGCCTGCATCGAGGCCTCGACCCTCCTGTGCTCGGCGATCTCGCCCTCGAGCTCGGCGTTTCGCAGGGCGAGCGCCTCCTTGCAGTCGACCTGCGCCCGGAGCCGCGTCTCGCGCATGCCGCCCGGGCCGCATTCGGCCACGCCAAACGGCAACAGGGCCTCCATGAGAAAGGCGTCGAGCGCCGGCGCAAAGCGGGCCGCAACCAAAGGATGGCCGTCCGCCGCCGCACCCTCGGCGAGCGCCTGGTGGTGGAGGCCTATCAGGCCGGAAATCCCAAGCCCCCCGTCCCTCGCGGCAGTGCCGAGCGCGGACGCCAGGCGGAGGGTGGACCTGCTAGGCCGCGCAACATGCTCCCGCAGAGCCAGTTGGTACGTAATCGGAAGGCTCTGGGCAGGTTCAGCCATCGGGAAGCATGGATGCATCGGGTCGGGAGTGCTTAGTATCCCGCGGGACCTGCCTGTTCCGCCCCGAAGGCGGGCATTTGCCGCGCATTTCTGGGGTGTTCACCCCCGCTCCAGGCGCCCATGGACGAGGGTCTAGGTAGTTCGGGCACGTTCTGTCCCTCCACCACTCCACTATCTTCACCAGACTATGCGACTGCTATACGTACATGAAAGGATCGGGGCCCTGGGCGGCGCGGAGGTGAACATCCTGGCGACGGCCCAGGCCCTCCGGAAGCGGGGGCACACGCTCGGCCTCGCGCACGGCGGCCGCCATGGCCGCGACGAGCCCGAGTGGCGCGAGGCGTTCCCGTACCGGATCGCGCTTGATGAGTCCGCCGGCACCCGCGGCATAGGGCTGGCGCTGGCGCAGTTCGAGCCCGACGTCATCTACCTGAACAAGTTTTCCAACCCGGACGTGCTGGCCTTGCTGGCGGACTGCGGGACACCTGTCATCCGCATGGTCCATGACCACGACCTGTACTGCATGCGAAGCTACAAGTACCACGTCCTCACCCGCCGGATATGCAAGCGGGCCGCCTCGCTCTACTGCGTTTTCCCGTGCGGGGCGAACGTAGCCCGGGGAAGGAAGGGCGGGTTTGCGCTGCGCTGGGTCAGCTACTTCGCGAAGCGCCGGGAGATCGCCGTCAACAAGAGGTTCCACCGCATGGTCGTGGCCTCCGACTACATGAGGGAGGAGCTGCTGCGCAACGGGTTCGACTCCGGCAGGATCGAGATCCACGCCTCCGTCCCCCGGCCGATCCAGTTCGTGGAGGCCCCCTCGTTCAGCAGGCGCAACCTGATCGTCTACTCGGGGCAGATCATCCGGGGCAAGGGCGTCGACGTGCTCCTGGAGTCGCTCGCCCGCGTCAAGTCCCCCTTTGAGTGCATCATCCTCGGCGACGGCAACCTGAGGGCCGATTGCGAGCGCCTGTGCACGCGGCTCGGCCTTGACGACCGCCTTCAGTTCGCGGGCTTCGTGCCGCAGGCAAAGGTCGCGGAGTACTACCGCGACGCCTCTCTCGCCGTGATGAGCTCGCTCTGGCCCGAGCCCTTCGGCGCCGCCGGGCTGGAGGCCATGCGGTGCGGCCTGCCCGTCGTTGCCTTCGACGCGGGCGCGATCCGCGAATGGCTCGTCGACGGGGTCTGCGGATTCCTCGTGCCGTGGAAGGACCGCGACGCGTTCGCGGCGAAGGTCGACACGCTCCTGCAGGACAAGGCGCTTGCCCGGCGCCTCGGCCAGCGGGGCCGCGACTTGGCCGACGAGCGGTTCAGCTTCGACGCGTACATCAGCGGCCTGGAGAGCCTGTTTATCCGCACCGGCGCGCCCGCCGAGGCCGTGGCCGCCCTCTCATGAAGCCGGTCCCGCCCCAGCGCGTCCGCCCCGAACTGCTCGGGCAGTTCGCGTCCTTTGAGAGCCGCACCGGCCTTCTGCGCCTCAACGCCCGGTTCGCCCTTCGCCGCCTGGCGGGGAAGGTCGCTCTGAGGTCCGCCGACGTCGCGAGGAGAGTGATGGACGTGCTCGGAAGCCTGGCCGCGCTCCTGATCCTGAGCCCGCTCCTGCTCCTGATCGCGGCGCTCATCCGCCTCGACGGCGGCCCGGTCATCTTCGCCCAGACCCGCGTTCGCCTCCACGGCCGCGAATTCAAGATGTACAAGTTCCGGTCGATGCGCCCGGACGCCGAGAAGCTTCTCGCCGGGCTGCTCGCGGCCAACAAGCACGGGGAAGGCGTCACCTTCAAGATCAAGGACGACCCGCGCGTCACCGCCGTGGGCAGGCACCTCCGGAGATTCTCCCTCGACGAGCTGCCGCAGTTCTACAACGTCCTGATCGGGGACATGTCCCTCGTCGGGCCGCGCCCGCCCGTGCCGCGCGAGGTCGCGCTCTACACGCTCGCCGACCGCCGGCGCCTCTCGGTCAAGCCGGGCATCACCTGCATCTGGCAGATCAGCGGCAGGGCGGAGATCGACTTCCCGGGCCAGGTCAAACTCGACGTCACCTACATCGACAGCCAGAGCCTTCGCCAGGACGTCAGGATCCTGGTAAGGACCCCCAAGGCGGTCGTCTTCGGCTCGGGTGCCTACTGATGAAGGCGATTCTCATCTGCCCCGCGTCCCGGCCGGCCGTCCCGCACCTGGGGGAGCCCGGGCCGCTCGCCACGACGCCCATCCTCGGCGGCTGCGTCGCGGGCCATTGGATCGAGCACCTGGCGGACATGGGCGCCCGCCATATTCGGGTCCTCGCCGCAGGCGGCGGCGACCGGGTGCTCGCAGCCGTCGGCGACGGGGCCCGGTGGGGCGTGAGCGTCAGCGTGATTGAATCGAACTTTGAACCCACTCTCGAAGAGGCCGCCGAAAGGCACCGCCCGCAGGGGGAGCCGGGATGGCTCCCCGCTCCCTACGACATTGTCCTTCTGTCCCACCTCCCCAGCTGCCCCCAGCTGCCGCTCTTTGAGAGTTATGCAAGCTGGTTCGCAGCCCTTGCGGCCTGGATGCCCATGGCCCTCACGCCGGCCCGCGTCCGGATAAAAGAGGTGCGGCCCGGTGTCTGGGTCGGCAGCCGCGCCCGGGTCTCCCCCTCCGCGGAGCTGATCGCCCCGTGCTGGGTGGGCGACCAGGTGGTCGTGGAGGTAGGCGCCACCGTCGGAGGGGGCGCCATTCTCGAGGACCGCTCCGTCGTCGGCGCCAGGGCCCGCGTCACCCAGAGCTGGGTGGGACCCGACACGTCCGTGGGCCCGATGACCTCGGTGGCAAACTCGCTCGCCTGGGGAAGCACGCTCATCGACTGGAGGACCGACTCCACGCTTCGCGTACCCGACCCCTTCTTGCTCTGCTCCCTCGCCAAGCCCCGTCTGGCGGCCACCACGGACCGCTATGGCCGGGCGCTCGGGACGCTCGGCACCCCCGAGGCGCAGGGCACGCTGATTGCCGCGCTCGGCGCAACCCTTGACCGCACGCAGCACCTGAAGCTTTCCGGCCTGCGACCGGACAAAGTCCTATGAAAATCGAAAACCAGGGAGAGTGCCTGAGCATCTCCGACATCCCCGAGCTTACCGCCCAGAACTCTGCCTCCTTCCGCGACGAGGTCCAGGCCGCCCTCGGCGCGTCGCCCGGCCTGATCGAGATTAACCTGTCGAAGACGCGCTTCATGGACAGCAGCGGGCTCGGGGCGCTCTTCGCCCTCTACCGGGCCACCGCGCAGCGCCCCGGGGTGATCCTGCGCCTCCTGAACCCCGTCCCGGAAATCGAGCAGCTGCTGGAGCTGACCCAGATGCAGCAGCTCTTCGAGATCGTCAGGCGCTAAAGCCATGGCCGCTCCCCTGCTCGAGCCGGCCCGGCCCGCGACGCTCAGGCTCGCCTTTGCCCCGGACCTGGCCAGCGCCCGCGCGGTCTCGGTCGCGATCCGCACCTTCCTCGCCGAGCAGGGCGTGGCCGAGAAGGAGCTCTTCTCCTATGAGCTGTGCATCTCGGAGGCCAGCAACAACGCCGTCGAGTATGCGGAGGGCTACGCCCGGAACCTGAGGCCCGTCGCCGAGGCGCTCTTCACCCCGTCGCAGATCGAGCTGCGGGTGACCGACCACACCGCCGGCTTTGACCTGCCGGAGAAGATCGCCGCACCGTCGCCGCTGACCGACCGCGGCCGCGGGCTCTTCCTCATCCAGTCGGTGATGGACGAGGTCCGCTACCTGCGCGGGACGAAGGAAAACACCCTGGTCATGCGCAAGAAGCGCAGGGCCGTCCCGGCCCCCGCCGCCGTCACCCTGGACCCCTTCAATCCGCAATCGGTCGAGAAGTACAGCCAGCAGCTGTCGGAGTCCTCGGCCCAGATGGCGAGGATGGCGGAGGAGCTGAAGCTGCGCTCCGAGACCCTTTCCTCGGTCTTCCGCTGCTGCGCCGAGCTCGGGCGCATCGACAAGGTCTCGGCAAGCTTCGAGAAGCGGCTCCTCGTCGACTTGGTCCATCTCACCTCCGCGGACTGGTACGTCCTGCGCACGCTCTCCGCCGACGGCAGGAGGCTCCTCGTGACCGCGGCCTCCGAGCACGACCTTGCCTCAAAGGTCATCGACCTTCCGGAGGCCGGCGGTACACCGGCCAGCATAGAGGCCTCCGTGGCGGCAAGCCTCAAGGCCGCGAGATTCGACAACCGCGAAAGCTCGGACCCGCACGAGCCGCTGCGCACCGTGGGGCCCGGGGGCGCGGGGCTCGTCTGCCCGCTCCACTTTGGCGGCACACTCGTCGGAACGATCGCCGTCGGCCGGCGAAACGGCGACTTTCCCCTCGGGCGGCTCCAGGACGAGGTGATCCACGCCTTCGCCGAATTCCTCGCGATCCAGACCCTCAACCTCAGGCGCCAGAAGGACGAGGTGCGAAACCTGGTGGTCGCGCGCGAGCTCGAGATCGCGCAGACGATCCAGCAGCTGCTCCTGCCGCGCACCCTCCCCCAGCTCTCGGGCTTCAGCGTGGCGGGCGGCTGGCAGAGCGCTCGCGAGGTCGGGGGCGACTTCTACGACGCCATCGCCCTGGACGACCAGTCGCTCCTCCTCATGATCGCCGACGTGATGGGAAAGGGCGTGCCGGCGGCGCTGTTCGCCACGACGATGCGCGGCCTGCTGCTCGGCCTTGCGGCGCAAAGCTCCGACCCTTCCCAGCTCATGGGCGGCCTGAACCGCCTGCTCTACAAGGAGCTCTCGTCGGTCTCCATGTTCATCACCGCGCAGATCGTGCACGTCGACCTGAAGACCCGCAAGCTCACGGCCGCGAGCGCGGGCCACTGCCCCCTGCACTTTGTGCAGCAGGGGCGGCGTTCCATTTCGACCATGCAGATCAAGGGCCTGCCGCTCGGCGTCATGCCGGACACCGAGTACCCCCACATGACCGCCCTCATGGGCACGCCCGCAGCCCTGCTGCTCTATACCGACGGCCTCACGGACCGGCGAAACCCGGCGGGAAAGACCTACGGCCAGACGCGGCTCAAGACCTGGCTGCGGCTCAACGCGATCCCCGGCCGCAGCGCCACCGAGGTGCGGGACCTGCTGGCGACGGAACTCAACCGCTTCCGGGGCGATGCCGACATGTCCGACGACCAGGCGTTCCTCATCCTTGTCGAGGAGGGCGCCGGCGTTGCGCGCATTGTGCCCGCGGGCCGGCGGCGCGTCCGCCTGCGCCGCGGCGCCTTCCTCTTCCCGACGACCGCCTGAAACCCCCCTCCCCCATGAAACCTTTTCTCCCCCTCTTCGTTTTCGTCGACGCCTGCGGATGGGAGATCATCAAGGACCACCCGTTCGCCGAAACCCTCGCGCCCGAGCGCCGCCGGCTCAGGTCGGTCTTTGGCTACAGCTCGGCCTGCATCCCGTCCATCCTCTCGGGCCGCTGGCCGGTGGACCACCGCAACTGGTGCTATTTCGTCTACGACCCCGCGAACTCGCCCTTCCGGGGCCTGCGCCACCTGCGCTGGCTGCCGCGGGCCCTCACAAGCAGGCGGATCTTCCGCCACCGGCTCTCCCGCCTTCTCAAGGTCCACCTGAAGTTCCGGGGGTACTTCGACCTGTACAACATACCCTTCGAGTACATCTCGCTCTTTGACTTCTCGGAGAAGAAGAACCCCCTGCAGGCGGGCGGCCTGAACCGCGGGCCCAACATCTTTGACTACATGCAGGAGCGCGGCATCGCCTGGCACGTGAGCGACCCCAAGCGCGGGGAGAGGCAGAACCTCGACAGCCTGCTGGCCGACATCCGGAAGGAGCAGATCGACTTCGGGTTCCTGTACTGGCCCGACCTGGACGGGGTCCTCCACCACGTCGGCAACACCTCCCCGGAGGTCCCGGCCAAGCTGAACGCCTACGAGCCGTGGCTCGCCGAGCTCATGGCCTGCGCCCTCGCGCACTACAAGGAGGTCCGGCTGACGATCTTCAGCGACCACGGCATGGCGAACTGCGACCGTCTTCTCGACCTGAAGGGCCGCATCGAGGCGCTCGGGCTGCGGATGGGAAAGGACTACGCGGTCGTGTATGACTCGACCATGGCACGGTTCTGGTTCTTCGACCCCACGACGCGCGCCAGGGTCACCGAGTGCCTGAAGGGCGTGACCGAGGGCCGGATCCTGCCCGACGCGGAGCTGAGCGAGCTCGGCGCCCTGTTTCCCGACCACTATTTCGGCGAGCTGATCTTCCTGGTCGAGGAGGGGGTCCTCATCGTTCCCAGCCACATGGGCGAGCGCCCCATCCGCGCCATGCACGGATACCACCCGGACGCGCCCCACAGCTACGCGAGCCTGCTCACGAACTATTCCGACGTCCCGGCCGGGATAACGGCGATTCCGCACATCTATCAGCTCATGACGGCCCAGGCCGTGCGCGCGGTGGAGATGAATCACCCGGCGCAGAGGCCGGCTAATTGATCGGCACCCGGCGGCTGGCCACGTCGCCAAAGGAGACCACGCGGATGTCCGGTCGGCTTGCAAGCCAGCCGGCCACCTCGTGCATGACGCCGATCAACGCCGCGTCCGGCACGCCCCCCCGAAAGAACTCCCACCAGTGGGAGACAAGGACCGTCAGCGTGCCCCCCTCCACGGCCTTACGGACCGACTCCAGCATGCCGCCACGGGGCCGGTGGAACGAGAGCAGGCAGCCCGGATGGCTGAGCAGGCATCTGCCGCCCGCTTGCCAGTGGCGCCGCTTCCCGAGCTTCTTGAGCGCATAGGACGCCCACCAGCGCCGCGGCAGGCGCCGGGCCTCGAACCACCCCGTCGAGATGACGCCGAAGCGGGAGGCGACCTCGATATACGCCTCCCGCGAAAGACGGTCGTAGGGCGCGACAAAGGCCGCTGGCCGCGCGAAGCCCGCCTCGCGCAGGACCTCCGCGCCCCTTTCGAGGCGGCAGGCGAGTTCGGGCCG
This sequence comes from Opitutaceae bacterium, assembly GCA_003164715.1. Taxonomy (GTDB): domain Bacteria; phylum Verrucomicrobiota; class Verrucomicrobiia; order Opitutales; family Opitutaceae; genus Palsa-1447. Next base: position 48,978 of record PLTZ01000086.1, read on the forward strand.
GCCGGAGACGCCGAACTCAAAGAGGTCATGGTGGCAGCCGTGCTGCGCCACGTGGTAGCCGGGTTCGGCCTTCAGGTAGTCGACGAGCGCGCGGCCCTGCCCGATCGGCGCGAGGCGCGGGTCGGGCGATCCCTCGACCGTCAGATACTCCTCGAGCCTGCCGTCCGGGGTCCGGACGTCGGTGCGCACCTCGGGGATCACGGCGAGATTGACGGGCATCCCCCGGCCGAGGAACGGGCGGTAGATGCGCTCGAGGCACGCGGGCGGCGTCAGCGCGTTGGTATCGTCGTCCCTAAGAATGACGTAGCGCATCCTTCTCCTCCATCAGGTTCTCATACAGGCGCCGCATGCGGTCCGCGCAGATCGCCGTGTCGAACTCGGCGACCGCCTTGGCGCGGCCCGCCGCCCCCCACTGCGCCGCCCGCTCCGGCCGCTCGAGGACCCGGTCCATGGCGGCGTGGAAGGTCGCCGGCCGATCCAAGTCGAAGACCAGTCCGTTGACGCCCTCCTCCACGAGCGCCGCTGCGCCCGAGGTCCGGCTTGAGACCACCGGCGTTCCCGCGGCCCATGCCTCGACGATCACGATCCCGAAGGTCTCCATCTTCGACGGCACGAGCACCGCCCGGGCCTCCTGCAGGAGCCCGATCAGGCGGGGATCCCCGAACGGGAGGGCCCCGACGAGCTTCACGACATCCTGAAGGCCCTCGCGGCCGATGCGCGCCTTGAGCGCGGCTCCATATTCGCGGTGCGTCACGGCGCCGGCGAGCACGATCAGGACCCCGGGATGGCGCCTTGCGAGCTCCGCAGTCTCGCCGACCAGCCAATCCTGGTTCTTGATCGGGTCGATTCGTCCCAGGACGAGCAGCACCGTCCGGCCCTTGAGCTCCGGATAGGCCTCCAATGCGGCGGACCTGCTCTCGCGGGAGAAGAGCTCGGTCGGCACCCCATGCGGCTCCGTCACGACCCGCCGGCCCGGGTGGCGCTCCTGGATCAGCGCGGCCTCCCGCGGATTGAAGGTGATGATCGCGTCGGCCTGGTCCATGAGGCGCCGCGCCCCAAGGATGAATCCCAGAGGCTTGCCCCAGTCCCAGCCGCCCGCGGCGGGATTGCGGAGCTCCTGGCGGACCTCGGCCGGCATGTCGTAGACGCCGCCGTGGATGCTGATCACGAACGGGAGCCTTCGGCCGCGCGCCACGACGCGCGCGATGGCGCCCAGCCTTCCCTGCGCGTGGGTGTGGACCACGTCCACATTGGCGTCGCCCCACAGGGAGCCCATCAGGTCGAAGGAGATGAGGTTGCCGCCGACCGCGATCATCCGCCTCTTGCGCTCGGCGGAGACGCCCCAGACCGGCACGTGCGCCCGGAAGCGCCGCACCGCGCAGTCGGTCAGCCCGAAGGGATCCGCGGAGCCCGTGTCCGCCTGGAGCTCCGGCGCGTAGATGACCGAGTCGACGCCGTGCTTCGCGAGGTCCGTTGTCAGCCGGAGCACGGCCGACTCTGTGCCGCCCCATTCGGACGGGTTGTACTTGCGGAGCAGGTGGGCAACGCGCATGGGCTAGGCCCCCTCGGCAACCGCACCATTCGCGGGCTCCTCGATCGGCACGGCCCCGGCCAACCGCCTCTCGAGCCTCGCCTCGCGCCGCGCGTGGGCCAGGCTGGCCAGGGCGCCCAGCAGGATGTAGAACGTGAACAGGATCGGCGTCTGCCGGTAGATCCACTCGGTCAGGCTCTGGCCGAAGATTCCGCAGATGCTGAAGAGGATCCCTACGCCCATCACGCGCATCGGCTCGCGCCGCGGCAGGAGCAGGAAGGGCAGCCCCATCGTCAGCCAGCGAAGCCACAGCAGCCCGAAGATGAAGAGCCCGGGCACCCCGAGCTCGCCCAGCGTCAGCGCCGCGAGGTTGTGGGCCGGCGCCGCGAGGTAGGAGTTGCCGAAGGCCTTGTCGTTCGACGCTCCGTAGACCGAGATCAGGTTGTCGTAGTCGTCGAACCGGTATCCGAGGCGCGGCCCGTACGTGCGGCTCACCCGGTAGGACCAGTTGTTCAGGCCGACACCAAAGAAGTGATCCCTTGCAATCGCCACGGAGAGGCGCAGGTAGACGCCCCGGCCGTCGACCGTCGTGTCCAGGTATTCCTCCTCGAGGCTTGCCTCGTTGTAGCGCCGCTCCATCTGGCCCCAGCCGGCCGCCACCATCGCGGCGACCGCGAGCACGATGAGGGAGCGAAAGGCAATCTGGGCCGGGCCGAGCCTCCACGACGCGCAGGCGAGCATCGTGCCCGCGGCCACCGCGGCGAAGACCGGGATGCCCGCGCGCGAATAGGTCAGCAGCAGCCCGACCGCCGCGAGCAGCCCGCACAGCCCGCAGAAGAGCCTCAGTCGGCGCGACCAGCCCGAGGTGGCGACCGCGACGAGCGGAGGCGCCGCCAGGCAGAGGTACATCGACAGGCTGTTCGCGTGGTCAAGCGAGCCCTCCGAGCGGTCCAGGCCGGTGATGAAATGCTGCTTTATCGCCCAGACGCTCTCGAAGGCGACCGCGCAGCCCAGCGCCACGATCAGGATCGTCCACTCGCGCTTCGACCGCACGTAGAACGCCGCCGCGAGAAAGACCACGATGCTGGCGAGGATCTTCGAGAGCTCGAACGCCCCGAACAGCTTCGGCTCCGACATGGCGACCGAGACGCCGGCGTAGCAGAAATAGAGCAGGATCAGCCCCAGGCTGCCGGGCCAGAACAGGCGCCGGTCCGGCCCGCGGCGCCCGACCCAGCAGCCGACAAGCAGGCCGAACGCGATGATGACAATGAACGTGACCTGAATCCCGCGCGTCGTGCCCCGGTACCACGCCTCGCTGAAGAAGTTCACGTCCATCTTCTCCGAGAGCACGGCGAGGCTCACCATCGCAAAGAAGAAGACGTCGCGGGCGACCCGGGACCAGCTCGCCGCCAGCACGGCGGCGACGCCGAGGGGCGCGATGAGCACGGCGGCCACCATGTGTGCGGGGCTCATAGGTCCAGGGCGCGGCGCCCTTCGGCATGTGGGACGGTGTTCTTCATCCGTTGGCCCGTGTCCCCTTCATCCTGACCCGAGATCCGCCGCGGGCAGAATCGCCTGCCGCACCGTCTTCGGCCAGAAGTTCGTGATTCCGCAGCGAAGGAGCCGCAGGGCCTGCCAGCACGCGACCAGCGTGATCGCAAACCCGGCCGCGGCCGCCGGGAAGTGGTTCAGCCGGCGGATGCCGCGCATCCGGCCGAGGCGCTGCCAACGGAAGCCGAGGATCCTCGGGAACAGCCGCCAGAACCTCCGGGGCGGGGCCACGTGGGCGTCGATGAGCTTCTTGAACCAGTCCGGGTCGCGCAGCTCGTTGCCGCGCAGCGTCGCGCCGAGGCTGGCCCGGTCCGACTCGGCCAGCGTCATCAGGTACCCTACGAGCACGTGGACGGTTGTCTGGCCGATCATCTGGCGCTTTTGGTTGTTCAGCACGTCGCGCAGGGACAGGTAGGGCTCGTAGAGATGCGTCGCCCCAAGCACCGAGACCACCCGGGTGGGGTCGCTCGGGGCGCAGAAGAAGTCGGTGCAGATCGCCGCCTTGAAGAAGCCGTCGTCCGTGGCGCCAAGGTCGCGAGGCAGGTAGAAGTTGCGCGCGATCCCCGCATGCAGGCAGTACAGCATCCCGTTCAGGCGTCCCTCTATCGTCCCCGTCATGTCCGACATCGCGAGAGACAGCCGCTCGCGGGCGGAGGGGCGCGCCCTGTCGGCGATGGCCTTGCACGGCCAGTCCGAGGCGCCGCCGAGAATGCGGGTTTTCCTCAAGCGCCCCGAGGACGAGCTCCAGCGTGCGGGGATTGTCGAAGATGATGTCGGCGTCCATGAGGCAGATGTAGCGCGTCTCGCGGGCCGAGAACTCGTGGACGAACCAGTTCCAGGCGTTGTTGCGCCCCGGCTCGGGGATTGTCGCAACCCGGGCCTTGAGCCCGGACCGGGCGGGATGCCAGCCGAGCAACCGCGCCATGGCCTCATCGGCGACCTCCACCGTCCCGTCCGTGCAGCCGTTGGCGAGGCAGACGATCTCAGAGCCCTCGCCCCGCGCGGCCAGCTGCGCGAAGACCGACTGCTTGAAGAGCGAGGCGAGCATCGGCCCGATGGACCTCTCCTCGTTCCAGGTCATGATCCCGATCGAGAGCGCGATCGGCAAATCGTTCTTAAGAATGGTCATGCGGCTGGGTCGATTGGATGAACATTCTGACCTATGGGCGCTCCCCGCGGCCAGCGGGTCTGCACCCCCATTATGGGCGGTATCCACCCCATTTCCGCCGCGCGGCGCGATGGGATAGACTGGGGCCATGGAAGAGCCCCGCATCAGCATCGTCCTTCGTTCCTACAACGAGGGCTGGGCGCTCCGTTCGACGCTGGCCGCGCTTAAGGCCCAGGACTACCGCAACTGGGAGCTGATCGCGTTCGACTCGGGTTCCTCCGACGGGTCCGTGGACATGATCCGCCAGGCCGGGCCCGCGCATTTTGAGCAGATGCTGCCGCATGAGTACCGCCCGGGACGGGTCCTGAACCGCGGCATGGAGCTCGCCTCTAGCGACCGCGTCATCTTCCTGAACGCCGACGCCACCCCGCAGGGCCGCGGCTGGCTCGGGCCGCTCGTCTCGGCGCTCGCCGACCCGGGCGTCGCGGCCGCGTTCGGCTGCCAGGTCCCGCGGCCGGGCTGCGCTGCCGCCTTCGCCCGCGACTACGCTCGCTGCTTCGACGGCCCCGGCGAGTCCGCCCTTTCGGACGACTTCTTCAGCATGGTGAGCAGCGGCTTAAGGCGCGACGCCTGGGCGCGGCGCGGCTTCCACGAGACCCTGCAGTATTCCGAGGACGTCGACTACGCGCGCTGGTGCCGCGCCGAGGGCTACCGCGTCGCCTACTGCCCGGGCTCCGTCGTGATGCACTCGCACAACTACACCCCCCGGCAGGCCTACAAGCGCAGCTTCGGCGAGGCGTGGGCGCTCGCCGCCTCGTGGCCCGGCCCCGCGGGGCATTTCAACGCGCGGCGGACGCTCCTGCTCGGCTGGCTGCGGGACGCGTGCGGCGATCTCCTCTACTGCCGGCGGACGGGCCGCCTGCGCGAGCTCGGGCCCGCGCTCGCCGTCCGCTGGCAGCAGCGCCTCGGGCGCCTGCATGGATTCCGCGCCGGCTGGCGGATGCACCGCGTCGATTGCACACTATGACCCACGCGAATGCAAATGCGGCCGCCCCGCAGGCGCCGCCCTTGGCCGGCGCCCCGGTCGCCCTTCGCCGAAGGTTCACGCTTGACGGCGACGACGCGCTCGAGCGCCATCTCGAGCGCGCGTGCGCCCGCATCGTGAGCGGGGTCCGCGGGCTCATCCCCGCGCGAAAGCTCCAGGCTGTGATTCTCGGCGGCGGCTACGGCCGCGGGGAGGGCGGCGTCCTTCGGGGCGGGGCCGGCGACCGCCCCTACAACGACCTCGAGCTCTACGTCGCCATCAGGGGCAACCGCCACATCAATGAGTTCCTCTATCACCGTCGCCTGGCCGTCCTGGGCGAGATCCTGACGCACCTCACGGATGCGGAGATCGAGCTCAAGGTAACGTCGCTCGCGGAGCTCGCGGCTCAGCCGCTCAGCATGTTCTCCTACGATCTCGCCGCCGGCCACCGGCTCCTGTGGAGCCGCGACCCGGCCGGCCGGTCGCCCTTCTCCGAACCCCAACCCGGCCCGGAGGGCATCCCCGAGGAGGAGGCGACGCGCCTCCTCATGAACCGGTGCACCGGCCTCCTTCTCGCCCGCGCCCAGCTCGAGCAGGAGACCTTCACGCCGGGCGCCGCAGACTTCGTCAGGCGCAATGTCGCGAAGGCGCAGCTCGCGTGCGGCGACGCCCTCCTGACCGCGCACGGAAGCTACCACTGGAGCTGCAGGGAGCGCCACCGCCTCCTCGGGGACCTGGCGCAGGGCAAGCGCTCGGCGTGGTTCGACGCGGCGCTCAGGCACCACGCCGCCGGCGTGGAGTTCAAGCTTCATCCCGGGTCCGGCGAGGTCCCGCGCGAGTCATTGGCCGCCAGCCACGCGGACGTCACCGCATTCGCCCTGAAATGCTGGCTGTGGCTGGAGGCGAGGCGCCTGGGCCGCACCTTCCCCTCGGCGCGCGCCTACGCGGAGGACGCGTGTGACAAGTGCCCCGGCACCTCGCGGCTCCTCAACATCCTGCTCAACCTGCGGGCCGACGGCTTGCGCGTGAGGGCGAAGCCGAGGCCCTGGAGGCATCCGCGCCAGCGGATACTCCATTCGCTGGCGCTCCTTCTCTGGGAGCCGCTGGCGGCGGCCGAGCCGGACCTTCAGGCGCGCATCCGGGCCGAGCTTGGCTCGCGTGGCGCAAGCCTGGAAGAATGGATCGGCCCGTATCGGGCGCTCTGGGGCCGAGTCCGGTGAAACGCGCCGCGACGCCATGGGGTGAACACCCCATAGGGGGCCGTTTCGCCGCGTCTTGCTCGACAGTCCGTTGCTTCCGAAGCTATCCTGTCTCGGACCCGGTGCGGATAGACAGTGGCGCCTGGGACAACAAACCATGAAGAACCGAGCCAAACCGAGCCAAGCAAGACGCCGGCCGCTCAGGAAGGCGTCGGACCGGCCCCCTTCCCGGCCAATGGCGCGCCACCCGTTTGCCATCGTCGGTGTGGGCGCCTCCGCCGGGGGACTGGAGGCGCTGGCGCAGTTTCTCGGCAACGTGCAGGCAGACAGCAGGCTGGCGTTCGTCATCATCCAGCACCTGGACCCCACGCTCAAGGGGATGATGCCCGAGCTGCTGCAGCGGACCACCACCATGAAGGTGGTGCAGGTGAAGGACGGCGTGATCGTCCGGCCCGGATGCGTGTACGTGATTCCCCCGAACAAGGACATGTCGATCCTCCACGGGAAGCTGCACCTGCTTGATCCCGTGGCCCCCCGTGGCCTGCGGCTGCCGATCGACTTCTTCTTCCGCTCCCTCGCCGAGGATCAGCGCGAGTTCGGAGTCGGGGTGATCCTCTCGGGCATGGGAAGCGACGGGACGCTCGGGCTGAAGGCCATCAAGGAGAGCGGGGGCGTCGTGATGGTCCAGGAGCCGGCCTCGGCCAAGTTTGACGCCATGCCGAGCAGCGCGATCGGGGCCGGCCTCGCGGATTTCGTTGCGCCCGCCGAGGAGCTTTCCATCAAGCTCGTCGACTACCTGCGGCGCGTGCCCCGGATGGGAGCATTTGAGGCCCCGATGGAAGAGAAGACGGTGAGCGCGCTCGACAAGGTGATCATCCTGCTGCGCTCGAACACCGGCCACGACTTCTCACTTTATCGCAGGAACACGCTGTATCGGCGGGTGGAGCGCCGGATGGGCATCCACCAGATCGACAAGATATCCACCTACGTCCGGTTCCTGCAGGAGAATCCCCAGGAGCTGGGGATCCTCTTCAAGGAGCTGCTGATCGGGGTGACGAGCTTCTTCCGCGACGGCCTCGCCTGGAATCAGCTTCAGAGGAAGGCGCTCCCGGCGCTCTTCGCCCGCCGGCCGGCGGGTTCCGGGCTGCGCGCATGGATCGCAGGCTGCTCGACGGGTGAGGAGGCGTATTCCCTCGCGATGCTTTTCAAGGAGTCGCTGGAAAGGTCCAAGTCCAGGAGGAACCTGTCCCTGCAGATCTATGCCACGGACATCGACCGCGACGCGATCGACAAGGCCCGCCAGGGCCTCTATCCGCCGAACATCGCCGCAGACATCTCGCCGGCGCGCCTCAGCCGGTTCTTCGTGAAGGAGGACAACGGCTACAGGGTGAACAAGGAGATCCGGGCCATGGTGGTCTTCGCGCCGCAGAACCTGATCATGGACCCGCCGTTCAACAAGCTGGACATCTTCTGCTGCCGAAACCTGCTTATTTACCTGGGGCCGGAGCTGCAGAAGCGCCTGATTCCGCTCTTCCATTACATCCTCAATCCCGGCGGGGTGCTGTTTCTCGGGAGCTCCGAGAGCATCGGCAGCTTCACGAAGCTGTTCACGGCGGTTGCGGCAAAGGAGCGGATCTTCCGGCGGTGTGAGTCCGGCGTGCCGGGCGACCCGCCGGACTTCCCCGCGGTCTTCACGCCGGCCTCGGGCTATCGCCCTAAGGAACCCGCCGAATCGTATCGGCCGGCCGAAAGCTTCCAGTCGCTGGCGGATCAGATGCTCAAAGCGCGGTACGCCCCTCCCGCGGTGCTTGTCAACGAGCAGGGGGACATCGTCTACGTGAGCGGCCGCACCGGGAAGTACCTGGAACCGGCGGCAGGCAAGGCCAACTGGAACATCATCGCGATGGCCCGCGAGGGGCTTAGGTACGACCTCACAAGCGCGCTGCAGAAGGTGGTCCGGACGAAGGGATCTGTCACCGTTCGTGCCGTCAAGTCCGGTGTGGGTCACGACGCGCACGCGGTGGACATCCTTGTGGAGGCGGTTCTGGAGCCCAAGGAGCTTGCGGGGATGGTCCTCGTCGTGTTCAGCGAAGCCCTTTCCCAGCCCGGAATTCCCGGGAAAGAAGGCACTGGAGTGCGCACGGAGCTGACCGCGAGGCGCAAGAATCTGGAATGGGAGCTCCGTCACGCCCGGGGACAGCTCAAGGCAAACCACGAGGAGATGCAGAACTCGCAGGAGGAGTTGAGGGCGATGAACGAGGAGCTCCAGTCCACCAACGAGGAGCTGCAATCGACCAACGAGGAGCTGACGACATCGAAGGAGGAGATGCAGTCCCTTAACGAGGAGCTTCAGACGGTCAACGCGGAGCTCCAGTCGAAGCTCGACGAGATCACCTCGGCGAACAATGACATGAAGAACCTGCTCAACAGCACCGACATTGCGACGGTGTTCCTGGACAATGACATGCGCGTGCGACGGTTCACGCTCCAGGCAAAGGCGATCTTCCAGCTCATACCAGGCGACGTCGGCAGGCCGATCACCGACCTGGCATCCAAGCTGGTCTATCCTGCGTTGGAACAGGATGCGCAGGAAGTGCTTCGGACCCTGGCCGTTTCGGAGAAGGCGGTTTCAACGAAGGACGGGCGCTGGTTCACGGCCCGGATCATGCCGTACCGCACGCTGGACAACAGGATCGACGGCGTGGTGATCACCTTTGCGGACATAACCGTCGCCAAGAAGCTGGAGGCCAACCTCCGCGAGAGGCACGACCGCCTGGAGCATTCCTCCGCGAAACCGTCCCCGGCGCCTGTCGGGCCGCGGCATACACGGAAGGAGAGGCTGCCCAATTGATGAAGAAGACACCGTCCAGGTCGAAGAGCCTGCGCCAGCGTTCGGAACGCCAGCTCGGGGAGAGGGCCGCCGAGGAGGGCGAGCCCAATGTCATGTACGACACCCAGCGGCTCTTCCATGAGCTTCAGGTTCACCAGATCGAGCTGGAGCTGCAGAATGAGGAGCTGTCCCACGCCAACGCGGCGGCAAGCGCGGCCCTGGAGAAGTACACGGACCTTTACGACTTCGCTCCCGTGGGCTATTTTACGCTGGACGAGAAGGGCCTGATCGCGGAACTGAACATGGCCGGCGCCGTCCTGCTCGGGGCGGAACGGTCCCGCCTGACCGGCCGCCGCTTCCAGCTGTTCGTCACCCAGAACGATCGCCCCGTCTTCCAGCAGTTCATCGACCGGATATTCGCCGGGAGCGGCAGGCACTACTGCGAGGTGGAGCTGCAAAGGGAGAACCGGGGCCCGCTCTGGGCGGAGCTCGCGGGCATATCCGCGCCGATCACGACCGGCTCGCCGAGGCTCTCCCGGATCGTCGTCTCCGACATCTCGGCGCGCAGGCTGGCGGAGAAGGAGCACAAGCACATCGGGGTCCTGGCGGCCGCAAACCGCGAACTCGAGAAGGAGGTCGCCCTGCGCAAGGAGAGCGAGGCCGCGCTCAGGAAGAGCGAGGATCGCTTCCGAACGCTTCTGCAGCAAGCGCACCTCCTGCAGGCGAGGCTGCGCCTCATGACCCACGAGATGCTCAATGCGCAGGAGGACCAGCGGAAGAAGATCAGCCGCGAGCTTCACGATGAGGTCAGCCAGATCCTGCTCGGCATCAACGTGCAGCTGGCGATCTTCGCAAAGGCTGCGGCCTCCAACCCGCACCGGATCAAGAGTGTGATCGGGCCCGTGCGCAGGATGGTGGAGAAGGCCGTTGGGATCGTGCACCAGTTCGCGCGCGAGCTGCGGCCCGCGATGCTGGATGACCTCGGGCTCATACCAACGCTGCGCACCTACATAAGGGACATTCCGAAGCCGAAGAGGCTCACCATCCGGATGTCGGCCGACCCCGGCGTCGAGACCCTCAACAATGACGCGCGGACGGTGATCTACCGCATCGCGCAGGAGGCCCTCGTGAACGTCATCAAGCACGCGCACGCGAGCGTCGTCAACGTGAGCGTCCTGAAGGGCCCCACGAGCGTCTCCCTGGAGGTCGCCGACGACGGCAGGTCCTTCAATGTGGCGCGGCTGGAGACCAGCGAATGGAGGAACCGTCTGGGGGTGACCGGCATGCGCGAGCGGGTCGAGATGGTCGGCGGCCAGTTCAGCGTCGTGTCCAAGCCGGGGATAGGCACGTCCGTTCGGGCGGAGATACCGTTTTGGCCCGCACGGAAGGGGGCAATAGGGCCCGTCGATGGCATGCGGGCCGACCCACATATCCGCGAACCCGCGGATTGACGGCCTCACCCTCCGCGAGGGCTGTCCTCGCGCTCCCAAGGCCGTCCCCCGCGGCTCTGCCCTCGACCGGCGCGACGTCCAAGGGCGGCGAGCCCCAAGGCTCGCATCGTCACCGGGCCACAGGGCCGGCGGGGCACGCTTGGGCGTTCGCGGCCACGCGGATTTCCGCTCCGGCAAGGGATCCCCGGCCCAGGCGGCCATGGAGGTGAACACCCCATGCCGTCGGACCAGATGCGGTTTGTCTTATCCCATTACCGAAATGGAGAATATTGAATGAAGCAAAAAGTTGCAAATCCCGCATCTCGGAACCCCTCCCTGCCGCGGTGTCCCACGGGAATCCAGGGCCTTGACGAGATAACGGGCGGCGGGCTGCCGCGGGGAAGGCCCACTCTTGTCTGCGGGGGCGCCGGCTGCGGCAAGACGCTGATGGCCGCGGAATTCCTTGTGCGCGGGGTGGTGGAGTTCGGGGAACCGGGCGTCTTCATGTCCTTCGAGGAGTCGGAGCCGGAGCTTGCGGCCAACGTGGCGTCGCTCGGGTTCGACCTCCCGGGCCTGGTAAGGCGCAGGAAGATCGTGCTCGACTATGTCCACATCGAGCCGAGCGAGCTCCAGGAAAGCGGCGACTATGATCTGGAAGGCCTGTTCGTCAGGCTCAATCACGCGATCGACTCCATTGGCGCCAAGCGGGTCGTACTGGACACAATCGAGGCGCTGTTCGCCGGCCTGCGCAACGAGGCCATCCTCCGCGCCGAGCTGCGCCGGTTGTTCCGCTGGCTCAAGACCAAGGGCGTGACAGCCGTGATCACGGCCGAGCGCGGGCGCGAGCAGCTGACCCGCAACGGACTCGAGGAGTATGTTTCCGACTGCGTGATCCTGCTCGACCACCGGGTCGTCGACCAGATTGCGACGCGGAAACTAAGGGTCGTGAAGTTCCGCGGGGCCCTCCACGGCACGAACGAGTTCCCGTTCCTGATCGGCGACTCGGGCATAAGCGTCCTTCCCATCACGTCCTTGGGGCTAAACCACAAGATATCGAACGAGCGCATCGGGACGGGTGTCCGTCGGCTCGACGCGATGCTCGGTGGACGGGGCTTCTTCCGCGGCAGCAGCGTCCTGCTGACGGGCACGCCGGGAACCGGCAAGACCATTGTCGCGGCCAACATCGCCAGCGCAGCCTGCAGGCGCGGGGAGCGGGCGCTCTTCTTCTCATTCGAGGAGTCGCCGAGCCAGATCATCCGCAACATGCACTCCATCGGCCTCCACATGGATGCGTTCGTCAAGGGGGGCCTGCTGCGGTTCCACTCGGCGCGGCCCTCGCTCTACGGCCTTGAGATGCACCTGGCGACCATGTTCAAGGAGATCGCCTCGTTCCGGCCGCAGGTCGTCATCGTGGACCCCGTCACCAGCCTCATGGACTCGGGCACGCCCTCCGAATGCAGGGCCATGGTGACCCGGCTGGTCGACTACCTGAAGGCCAAGCATGTCACCACGATCTTCACAAGCCTGACCCAGGGCGGCCATGCGCTGCAGCAGAGCGAGGCCTCCATGTCCTCGCTCATGGACACCTGGCTCCTGCTGCAGGACTTCGAGGGCAACGGGGAGCGCAACCGCGTGCTCTACGTGCTCAAGGCCCGCGGCATGGCACACTCGAACCAGGTCCGCGAGTTCCTTATATCGAAGAACGGCGTCGACCTCGTGGACGCCTATATCGGCGCCAGCGGCGTCCTTACCGGCTCCGCCCGGGCCGCGCAGGAGGCGCTCGAGAAGGCGACAACGCTCGCCAACCTCCAGGAGGCCGCCCGGCGCAAGCGCGAACTCGGGCGCAAGCGCGAGGTGCTTGAGCGCCAGATCGGCGCACTGCGCTCCGAATACGAGACCGAGGCTGTGGAATTGAGGCGCATCGACCAGCAGGTCGGAACGAGAACTCTCGTCCTGAGCACGGAGCGGGCGGCGTCAGGGCGGCTGCGCCAAGCGGACGCCCATACGTCGAACGGTACGAGGGACAAACCCAAGTTCGCGAACGGAAGACCATGAATAAGAATAAGACAGCGAAGCGGCATTCGAAGATATGGCAGCTGCTCCTCTACGTGATCGACCAGACGCCCAAATCGCAGGCCGCGTTCCTTAACCTGAAGAAGGTCTGCGAGATCCATCTGAAGGGCCGCTACCACATCAAGGTGATCGACCTGGATAAGCATCCCCAGCTGGCCAAGGGGGCCCAGATCCTGGCCATCCCCACGGTCGTCCGCAGGCTTCCGAGCCCGGTGAGGACGATCATCGGCAACCTTTCCGACACCGAACGCCTGCTCGTCGGCCTCGATCTGCGACCCTCCGGTTGAGCAAAACTTGCCCCTGCGAACCCCAAAAAACAGGCACTCCGCCAAGGCCTTCGAAAAGGCACTGGCCAGCAAGAGCGACGGGAAGTACATCCTGCGGCTCTATGTGGCTGGGGCCACGGCCCGCTCGCGAAGCGCGCTCCGGCGCGTCTACGAGATCTGCGAGGCGGAGCTGAAGGGCAACTACGAGCTGGAGGTGATCGACGTCTACCAGCAGCCCGAGCTGACGCGCGAGAACCAGATCGTGGCGACCCCGACTCTCGTCAAATACTCGCCGCTCCCCTTAAGGCGCTTCATCGGCAGCATGTCGGGCGCCGCGGGGCCGTTCTTCACCTTGGACCCGATCGCGAAGGGCAAGATGGTGGTCTGAAAGCCATGCGAGGAGGACGGCCATCACCCCCGAAAGCGAACCGGGAGCTCGCCGCCCTCCGCTCACGCCTGGCGAACGCGGAGGCAGCGCTGCGCGCGGTCCGCAACGGGGAGGTGGACGCGGTGGTGGTCTCCGGGAAGGGGGGCTCCCGGGTGTTCACGCTGGCGGGCGCCGAGCACTCCTACCGGGTGCTCATAGAGACCATGAACGAGGGGGCCCTGGCGCTCACGGCCGACAAGATGATCCTCTACGCCAACCAGCGCTTCGCGGGGATGGTCAAGAGGCCGCTGGAGCAGGTGATCGGAAGCTCCATGCGCCGCTTTCTCTCGGCGGAGGACCGGGCATTGCTCAAGACCCATCTGAAGCGGGCCAGTGAGTCAGGCGCGAAGTTCCAGGTGATGCTGATCGCCGGCGACGGCTCCAGGATGCCTGTGCAGATCTCCCTGCGCCCCATGGGGGGGAGCAGCCCCAGCCAAAGGACGATCGGCGTCGTCGTGACGGACATCTCGGAGGCCCGGCGAAGCGAGGAGCTGCTGCGGGCCCTCTCGAAGCGCGTCGTCCAGGTCCAGGAGGCCGAGCGCGGGCGCGTCGCCTTTGAGCTGCACGACAACATCACCCAGCTTGTCTGCGCGGTGCTCTTCCGGAGCCAGGCCCTTGCGGACCACCTCTCTCCCCGCGACGGCACCTCGAAGAAGGAGGCGATGAGGCTTCGGGAGATGCTGGGCAAGACGGCCGAGGAGGTGGAGCGGATCTCGCGTAACCTGGGGCCGACTGTGCTGGACAACATGGGCCTGGCCACCGCCCTGAGCGAGGCCGGAACCAAGTTTGCGGAGAGGACGGGGGTGTCGGTTGACGTGGCCTGCGTGAAGCTCATCGCGAGGATGCCCGCCGACACGGAGCTGGCGCTCTACCGCATCCTCCAGGAGGCCCTGCGAAACGTGGAGAAGCATGCGTCGGCCCGCCACGTGACGGTGAGCCTGAGAAGGATCGGCGGATTCGTCCGGCTGGCGATCGGCGATGACGGGATCGGGTTTGAACCGGGCCTTCGCAAGGCGAAGGGCAAGGGGAAGCGGGGACTTGGCCTGCTCAGCATGCGCGAGCGGGCCGGCTACGTGGGTGCCACCTTTAAGATAAGCTCCAGGCGCCGCTCGGGCACCGAGATAGAGATCCTTGTCCCCATGACGGCGGCGGTTTCGGCCAGCTGAGCAGGAGGGGGCCGCACGCGGCTCCCCGGCGGCCTCCCTGTAGGACAAACGCTGCGGCATTATCAGAGCGAAGCGGACATAATCGGAGGCCGGATTCCTATATGTTTCCGCGATGTTGCGATGCCGCGGCTGTGTCTCGGGTTCCCTGATCCTCGCGATTATTGCCGCCTGGACCTCGGGAAGATGCGGCGCGGCCGATGACATTCGGCCGACGGACGCGGCCGCCGCAGCCAGCCCGATCGACCAGTTGCAGAGGGACGCGGAGAATGGAAACGTCAAGGCCGAGTACGTGCTGGGATGCTGCTACAACGGCGACCACGGCTTCCCGAGGGAGCCGGAGAAGGCGGTGAAGTGGTGGAGGATCGCGGCCGACAAGGGTCTTGCGGACGCGCAGTTCTGCCTCGGGCTCAGCTGCTTCCTGGGAGAGGGCGTCGCCAAGGATGTCGCCGAGGCCGCGAAATGGTGGAGGATGGCGGCCGATCAGGACCAGATGGACGCGCAGTACTTCCTGGGGCTCAGCTACCACACGGGCCTCGGGGTTCCCAAGAGCACGCAGCTTGCGGTCTATTGGCTCAAGAGGTCCGCGGACCACGGGAGCAAGCCGGCTATAGACCTGCTGAAGCAGATCGGGACGTAGCCCCAAGCCGTTCTTTGGGCGGATCACGGCCCAGGTCCGGCTTAGCGCCCGATCATCTCCCCGAGGTGCGCCATCGATGGGATCCGGTCGCAGATGACCTTGAACGAGACGAGGATCGGAACTGACAGCAGCGCGCCGGGCACCCCCCAGAGCCAGATCCAGAAAATCAGCGAGATGAAGATGGCCACGGGGTTCAAGGTGAACCTCCGGCCAAGTAGAATCGGAGTCACGAGGTTCGCCTCAAGGAGGTGGAGCGCCATGAACCAGAGCGCCGGCAACAGCCCCCGCCAGGGCGAGTCGAAGGTGAGAAGGCCCACGGCGGCAAGGATGACAACCCCGACGATCGAGCCGAAGTACGGGACGAAGTTCAGCAGTGCCGCGAGGATCCCCCACATCGCGGCGTTCGGCACCCCCAGGAAGAACAGGCCCGCGCTCACGGCCACGCCGAGGCCGACGTTGATCACCGAGACCGAGAACAGGTAGTTCGAGATGTTGTCCTCGATCTCGCGGGTGATCTCGACGGCGCGTATCTTCCCCCTGAGGGTCGGGTTCACGCGGACGAGCTTCTGGAGGAACAGGTCGCCCGAGGCGAGCAGGAGGTAGGTGAGCACGAGCACCTCGCCAAGGCCCGCCAGGAGGGTTCCGGTCCAGTTGAGGATGGAGGCGGTGCCACGCTCGTCCTTCACCTCCACCATGGGGGTCTTCCTCTGCTCCTCCCTCTTCTCGGCCTCGGTTGCGCCCAGGTTGCTCACCGCCGCCGTCGCCTGGCTCAGGTGCTGCGCCTTCGGGAAGATCCTCTGGACCCGCTTCCTGAACTCGGTCATGCGCTCCGGTGCCTCGTTAATCCATCTTGTCGCCGGCCGCTCCAGCTCCAGGAATCCCGCGCCCAGGGCGCCGACCAGGAGGCAGAAGATAACCGCGGCCGAGAAAGCCGTGGGCAGGCGAATCCAAGAGAGCCACCGCACCAGGGGCCGCAGGGTCGTCGCCGCCATCCATGCCAGGATTACGGGAAGGACCACGGGCCGGCCGACGTAGAGAAAGGCGATGGTTGCGAACGCGATGAGGACGAAGTTCACGGGCGATACCGCGGCCGTATCCCGGCCGCCAAGCTCCGCCGGCGGCGGCCCTCCGGCCGGCTCGCAATCCCTTGTCAACGCGTCCGGACCGTGTTCCATGTCCGTCCCTAGCGCGGCCGATGCTTTCGGCTGGCGCGGTCCTCCGCGTAGATGTTGTAGAGGAGCACGACCGTCCCGACCACCGCCGCGAGGAAGCAGAGCATGGCAAAGCCGGGGTATCCGAAGAGGCTCCAATGCGTGGTGATCCGCATCATGAGCGCGGCGCCGATGATCACCGAGGCGAGGAGGATGCCCTTCGTCACGCGGTTGGCCACCTTCTCGATCCCGTCAACGAGCATCTTCGCGTCCGGCACCCTCACCTTCACCTCCAGCTCGGCGCTCGATATCGTGTCCATGATCCGGTTGAGCCTCGCGGGCAGGTGAAGCGAGAAGTCCTTGAGCTCGAGGAGCGTGTTGGCCAGGCCGCCCTGCGTGGTTTCATGGATCATGCGGCTCGCGATGATCCGAGCGGCGTTGCGGCGGATCGATGCGCTTGTGTCGAACGCGGGATCCAGGATGCGCCCCACCTCGTCCAGCTGCAGGAGGGTCTTGCCGAGAAGGACCATTTCACTAGGGACGTAGAGGCCGCTTTCCCTGGCGTGCCGGCTGACGTCGAGAAGCGACCGGCCGACGTTCAGGTCCTTTAGCCCCTGGTCGTGGCTCGACGCCACGAGCTGGCCGATCTGCTGGCGGAACATGTGCGAGTCGAAGGCGTCCGTCTTCTCGCTCATCCGCTCGACCTCCTCCGCGGCCTCGTCGCCCTTTCCGTCGCTCACAGCGATGAGGACCTTCAGGAGATGCTCCTGCATCGCCGGGCCGGTGTACCCGACCATGCCGAGATCGAGGAGCGCGATCTTCCCTTCGTCGGTGATGAACACGTTGCCCGGATGGGGATCGGCGTGAAAGAGGCCGTCGACGAGCACCTGCTTCAGGTAGGCCTTGAACAGCTCCTCCGAGAGGAGCGCCCCCTTGATGTCCTGCTTGCCGAAGGACCCGATGGTGGTGATCTTCCGGCCCTTGATGTACTCCATCGTGAGCACGCTGCGCGTGCTGAAGTCGAGGACGGGCTGGGGCACCACGATCAGCTTGAACTCGTTCAGGTTCTTGCCGACGGCGATCAAGTTCTGCGCCTCGCGCTCATAATTGAGCTCCTGCTGGATGGTGGTGCGGAAGTCGGCGACGATGGCGCTGAACCGGCATCGGCGGCCGATCTCCGTGTGTTCGTCGACGAAGGCGGCGATCTCTGCCAGCACCTCGAAGTCGTCGGCGATCTGGCGGCGGATGTCGGGCCTCTGCACCTTGACCGCGACCAGGCGGCCGTCGCGAAGCGCCGCCAGGTGGACCTGGCCCAAGGACGCGGCCGCGACCGGCTCCGTGTCGAATCGGGAGAACGCCTTGGAGACCCTGACCCCCAGCTCCGTCAGGATGATCTGCTCCACCTCCTCATAGGCGAAGGGCTTCACGCTGTCCTGAAGCCTGGCAAGCGCCGTCAGGTACGGCCGGGGCAGGAGGTCCGGCCTCCCGGCAAGCACCTGGCCCATCTTGACATAGGTCGGCCCCATCGCCTCCAGGTCGTCGGCCAGCTGCTCGGGGGCGCCGTCACTC
Source organism: Opitutaceae bacterium (assembly GCA_003164715.1). Taxonomy (GTDB): domain Bacteria; phylum Verrucomicrobiota; class Verrucomicrobiia; order Opitutales; family Opitutaceae; genus Palsa-1447. The sequence continues at coordinate 66,940 of PLTZ01000086.1, forward strand.
GGCCCCGTCTTGAGCTCCTGCGGGTCGAACTCGTCGGGCACCGCCATCTGCTGCGCGATGTCCGAGCGGCCGTATTTCCAGAGCAGGCCCGCAATCTGCCTGTAGCGTTTGAGATGGGCTGCCGAGAAGGTCATGGGCACAAGTCCGAGGTAATGGCCGGTGGGATTTCGCGCGTGTACACGTGGAATCGGATGGTACGGCATGGGAGGCGCGCGCGGTATAGGGCATAGACCGTATTGCGGCTGCGGCCGCGCGGCGACGGGCGCCGGCAGGCCAACACCCCATACCGCCAAGCCGGCGCTTCGGCTACAGTCTGCGCAGACAAAGCCACGACTTCCCTGCGGAAGTCCGAAAGTGCCCGGCGGCGGCCGGCACCCTCGCCCCACCCCGCCCTCTGAACAGATTTTCATGCATCTCGGAACCATCGTCTTGGCCGTGTTCTTCTTCCTTCTGTTCGGCTCGCTGCCGATCTGGCCGCACAGCCGCGGCTGGGGCTGTCGCCCGAACGGCGGAGTCGTGTTCATGGTGCTCATGCTCCTCCTCCTCGTCATAACGACCCGCATCTGACCGAAACCCCCGAACCCGTCACCCAATGGCACACATCATCCTGGCGCTCTTCCTCATTGTCTTCGGCCTGAACCTCCTTTTCGGCCTGAACATCCCCATTTGGGTCACGGGGCTCTTGGCGCTGGTCGCCGGCGTCCTGCTGCTGATGGAGCGCTTCGGCGTCATCGTGAAACGCAAGTAGCGCCCCCAAGCGCCGCCGCCAGGACACAGGGCAGGCCGGGTCCGCCGCCCTGGC
>PLTZ01000074.1 GCA_003164715.1 Opitutaceae bacterium
AGGCGATCGCCTCCGCAGCAAGGGCACACTCGGGGCGTCTCTTCCGCCTCAAGGTAGAACCGCACCTCAACTTGTTTGCGCTCTACCTGGATGGTACGGTATCCAGAAAGCGTTAGTTCAGTTATCATCGGGGACATGGTAGCCCGTTACGGGCGCCATGTCCCCACTTCCCGATGAAGAGCCTTCTTAAGGAAGGCCTGAACCTCACTATGCGTTCCGCAAAGGTGGAAAACGAGGCCGTCCTTCTCGCGCTGAAAGACTAGCCTCAAATCAAGTCCACATCGGCATTCCATAAATGGCCTAATTCGTCGGAGGCCAATGCCTGCGTGAAGATGTGGGTGCCCAAAAGCCGCACCCGCGGCACGCATCGCCAACAAAACGTCTTGTCGGCGGGTTGGAGGGACGCTCTTTAGGAAACGCGGCGTCGCCAATAATTTCACGGAGCGAGGTCATCCGCAGCGGTAATCTCACGGAGCTTTCCGGTTCGGCGAGCCTGCGCAGACTCCGATTTCATGATAGCTCCAGCTTTCGCCGCTTCGTCGGGGTTCAAACCATACTCGTTCACAAAGTAGGCTGCGTCCGGCTCCATAACGGCAAACGGGAGGCCGCGGCGATTCACGAGCTGGGATAACGCCATAGAAACGTACGACCCCGTATCAAGGCCGATGTTTTTGAGAACGGCGTCGCTCTTTTTCTTCAGATTGCGATCTATGCGGGTGCGAATCTGAACGGTGGCCATGCCTCAAAAAAGCTCAATATGGCTCAGATAGTCAAGCGCCGTCCCCCCGTTAGGCGCTAGATTCCAACGGAATCAGTTTCTGAAGCCAAAATTCCGTCATTTCCCCTCGTGTTAGCCCCTGGCAAAAACGTCTGTTTTCGATACGGCTAGCCCGGGAGAAACGCACGTGGCAGCATTCGAATCCCTCTCTCTCCGCCATTTCAAGCTGCCTTGAGGGGCTGAACGGAAGCTCTTATCTTGCTCCCCACCTTGTTCATAGGGGGGCTCGGGAACCGATCCAAGGCAGCGTGGTCGGTTGTACTATAAGAGCATTCAATCAATATGAAAACCACGACCTATAGTTCACTCGCCCTGATATTCGCGCTGGCCGGAGCATCCGCTTCATTCGGTGACACAGTAGTCCAGACCACGGTCGTGACCACGACCAGCCCGGCTGCTGTTGTCGTTGTGAGGGACGGGTTTACCGAGAGCTTTGCGCAGGTGATGATAACCCGGAACGGCACGACCAGGGTGATGCAGGACGCCATGAAGCTTCGTAATGGCATCGTGGTCCGTCCGGACGGAGTCATCATCGTTCCCGGCAAAATGAACAGGTCGTTGCGCTCGGGCGATTGGCTTTCCTTCGACGGCACGCTCACCAGGGGCGACAACGGCAAAGTGGAGGCCCTTCGGCCCGCGAGTTGAGCGGATAATCGTAGGCGGGACCTTTGGCCCGATCACGGACAAGGTTGAAGGTATCTTCGTACGGGTGAATCCAGCGCGCCGGGTGGGGATTCGCTGCCACCATAGCAATGCTGGCCGGGGCGCCGAACAGCACAGCCGCAGCGCGCTTGTCTTCAGGAGCCTAGATTATCATGGGCGGCAGCGACTGCTGATGTGCCGGGCATGGGGTCTTCACCCCACAGGGGGCCATGAAAATTGACAGTCAGGGGGACCGGGTCTCACGTCCAATAATCATGTCGGCTCCCGATGCACTCAGCCCGCAAGAGCTCGCAATGCTCGAGTTGTGCGCCGAGGGGCTGAGCGACCGCGAAGTAGCGGCACGCCTTGAGGTGCCCCGCCGGGCGATTTCAGACATCCGAAAGGCCGCTGCCACAAAGCTCGCTGTGAGGATCGCCTCGGCCCATCCCTTCCAGATTCAAGAGGTCACGCTCGCCCGCTGCATCGATTCCATGGAGCTTTAGCTTGGCATGGAGCGGATGAATCTGCCCCAAGGCAGGTGCCTCTTCGCCGATCGCTCCATGGCCGGCCCTATAGACCCCTGGCGGAGCCTTTCCGGATCAGGTGCCAGGCCCTCACTCCTTCGCCAAGAGGGCCTCGTAGCCGGAAATCACGTCGAAAAGCTCTTCGTCGATGGATTCCTGCCTCACACGGTGAAACTTCCGGTTCAGGTCGACGAGCATGTCGTCGATGCTCTTCTCCGCGCGCTGCATCGCCGCCAGGCGGCTGGCGTTCTCGGCGGCGAGTGACTCGGCGCATGCCTGAAACAGCGAGACAAAGATGTATTCGCGGATGAATGCGGGAAGCGCGGGCGTGGGACCCTCGATGACCTCGGCCACGCTCTTCGTCGGCCACGGCATCGCGGCAATCTTGCTTTGCCAGGCGTGGTCGAGCGGCAGGAGCCTCTTGTCGACGGGTTCGTAGGAGGACCCCAACTTTGGTCGGTTGTGGAAGAGATAGAAATCGACGATCTCGCCCTTCTCGATCGCCTGCTCGACCTCGATCAGCACCTGGCCGATGAGCGGCGTGATCGCACCGACCGAGGAGGGCACAGCCAGGGTCCCGGCCTGGGTGAGGCCCGTGTCCGCCATGAGCGCGTGGGCGCGCTCGCCAACCGCCCAGATCTTCCTCGTCTTTCCGGGCAATCCTCCGAGCGTGCCTTTCGCGAACTCCACGATCACCTCGTTGAACCGCCCAACAAGTCCCTGATCCGAGCCGAATACGACGGCACCCACCGTGTCCCGGTCCGGGTGGGCCTTGGCAGGCACGAAGGGAGGCGGTCCGCGCTTGCGCAGGCACAGCGCAATCCCCAGCTCGACCGTCCGGTTGTAGTCGCCCAGCGCCTGGACCGACTTCTCGTATTGCCCGATGCTTGAGACCGCCAGCGCCTTCATTGCCCGCACGACGCCCTCGAGGTCGCCGGCAGTTGAGATTTTCTTGCCGAGGCTCTCCGTGGCGCCGCTCATGGTGCGGGTTTGTCGGCGGCCTTCGCCGGTGGAGCGGGCTGCGGCGCGGATGCAGGAGGATCGGCCGGCTTTCCCGTCGCCTCAGGCTTCATGGCCGGCTCCTTTTGCGGAGGGGCGGCGCTGGCAGGTTTCGGTGCCGGCCCAGGCTTTGCGGCCGGAGCAGGCTTTGTGGCCGGAGCAGGACCCCCGGCCGGCTTCTTTTCCGGTGCTGGCTCGGCCGCGGGCTTCGGCGGAGGGGGAGGCTGGAGCGGGGCCAGTGCCAGCGTGGCAATGTCCAGGATCACCTTCCGGTCGGCATCGCTCAGCTTGTCGGCTGTGGAAAGTCGGGCGGCCACCTCCGGCGGCATTTTTGCGGCGGCGCCCCGCAGGTTACGCACGCCTTCCGCCATCTTTTCCAGGGGCACCTTGTCAAACAGGCCCACCGACAGGGCGAAGAGGACGCCGATCTGCTCCGCCATCGCCACCGGCTGGGATTCCGGCTGTATGAAGCACGCCCGGATTCGCTGGCCGTGATCGATGATCCGGCGGGTGGAATCATCGAGCCGTGTCCCGAATTTCGCAAAGGTCTCCAGCTCCGCGAACTGTGAGTAGGCGAGTTTCAGGTCGCCCGCGATCGAGCGGTAGGCCTCCCTCTGCGCGGCGCCGCCCACCCGGGAGACGGACTTTCCCGCGTCGACCGCGGGGAGTACCCCCAGCTCAAACAACGTGGGCGAAAGGTAGATTTGGCCGTCGGTTATCGAGATGAGGTTCGTCGGTATGTACGCGGAGATGTCCTGGGCCTCGGTCTCGATGATGGGCAGGGCGGTCAGCGAGCCGCCCCCGCGTTCCTTGCTCAGGTGCGTTGAGCGCTCAAGCATCCGCGAGTGGATGTAGAAGATGTCGCCGGGAAACGCCTCGCGGCCCGGCGGACGGCGCAGCAGCAGGGAGAGTTCGCGGTACGCCCGGGCATGGTGCGTGAGGTCGTCGTAGACGATGAGCACATCGCGCCCTTTCTCCATGAAATACTCCGCGATGCTCGTCGCCGCGTAGGGCGTTATGTAGGCCAGCCCGGGCGCCTCGTTGCCCTCGGCGACGACGACCACGGTGTAGTCCATGGCGCCCCCGTCCCGCAGGCGGGCCACGGCCTTTGCGACGGCGGAGGCGCGCTGGCAGATCGCACAATAGACGCAGAGCACGTTCTTGCCCCTTTGGTTCAAGATGGTGTCAATCGCGACCGCGGTCTTTCCCGACTGGCGGTCGCCAAGGATCAACTCCCTCTGGCCCCGCCCGACGGGTACCAGTGCATCGATGACCATGATGCCGGTCTGCAACGGCACGGAGACGGCCTCGCGGTCCATGATGGCCGGCGCAGGCCGCTCGACCGGCCAGCGCTCGTTCCCGGGGACCGGCCCCTTGTCGTCAAGGGGCCTGCCCAGCGGATCGATCACGCGCCCCAGCAGGCCCTCTCCAACGACAACGTCGGTGACCCGCCCCGTGCGCTCAACCTCGTCTCCGGCGCGCAGATCCTCGTAGTCGCCGAGCAGGACGACGCCGACTTCCTTCTCATCCACGTTGAAGGCTATTCCAAGCAGGCCGCCCGGGAACCTCACCAGCTCCTCGAAGCCGACGCCGGGAAGCCCGGAGACCGTTGCGATGCCCGTGGAGATGCTCGTTATGGTGCCCACCTCATGGGGCGTCAGCTTCGGGGCAAAGGACTCGCGGCCCTCGCGCAGACCGGTGAAGGCGTGCGCGATCGCCGCATCCAGGACGCTGGCCGGCGTGCTCATTTGGCCCCGGCAGGCACGCCGGACTCCACCGAAGGCGTCCCGGCGGGTTCCGGCTTCGGGGCCGGGCGGTCCGCGGGCCCGGACTGCGCGTCAATAAGCGCGCCGACCTTCCTGTCCAGGGACCCGAGATACTCCGCGATGCTCCAGCCGACCTTTTGCCCGTTTGCGGACAGCTCGACCCCGCAGAGTATCCCGGTCGCCGTCTCGAAGCGGACCCGCACCTCGGCCGAGAACGTCTCGTTTAGGGCGTTCTGGATCGCGGCACGCTGATCGGCAGGCATTGCGAACGCACTGCGAACGACGACCGGATCGGACGAGGCCCTGATTGCGCCCGCAAGCGTCTCCTTCGCCTTCCCGTCCATCTGGCGCAGGCGCCGCGTGAACACCTCCCCCATCCGCACCTCGAGGCTGACCGTGGCCAGGTCCGTCAGCGCCTTTCGCGCGATTCCGAAGACCTCCTCGCTCGCCTTCCGGGTGATCTCGCTGCCCAGGCTCGCGAGGTCGTTTCGGAGCGCCTTCTCCTGGTTGGCGCGCAGGGAGTCCGCCTCCTTGTGCGCGTCGCCGACAATGCGTCCGCGCTCGGCGTTGGCCTCATCGGAGGCCTTGCCGAGGAGCGCGGCGCGCTGCTCGTCAAAGACCCTGTTCTTCTCCTGGAACTCGTCGCGGTCCTTCTGCGCCTCGGCCTTTTTCGCGTTGGCATCCGCGAGTTCGGCGGCGATGCGCTTCTCCCGGCTGTCAATTGCATTTAGGATCGGCTTGTAGAGAAAATGCTTCAGCAACCACACCAGGATGATGAAGTTGAGCGCCTGGGCCGCGACCGTGAACCAATCGATAAGCATGGCTCACTTTCCCGCGACCTTGGCGATGACATGGGTCCAGAACGGGTTGGCGAATATCAGGATCATGGACACGACGAAGCAGTAGATTGCCGTCGATTCGATCATCGCCAGGCCCACGAACAGCGTCCGGGTGATCGTCGCCGAGGCGTCAGGCTGCTGGGCCAGCGAGGTGAGGGCGGTGGAAACCGCCCGGCCCTCGCCGAGCGCCGGGCACATGCAGCCGATGCCGGTCGTGAGGCCGGCGGTGGCGATCGATGTCACTGCGACTAGGGTGATGCTGTCCATTTGGAGTCCTTTTTTATGCTGATGTTGTGAGTTTAGTGGGCGGCCGAGGCCTTGGCCGGGGGCCTGGGCATCGGTTTCCGCACGCGGGTTGCGGCCGCGATGTAGACCGCGGCCAGGATGCTGAAGATGTAGGCCTGGACCATGCCCGTGAGCAGGCCGAGCGCCGTCATGGCGATCGGGAAGATGTAGGGCGTGATTGTCAGGAGGATGGCGATGATCATCACCCCGCTCATCATGTTGCCAAAGAGGCGGACGGCCAGAGCCAGCGTGCGCGAGAACTCGCTGATGATATTGAACGGGAGCATGATGAAGGTCGGCGTCGTGTAGGTCTTCAGGTAGCCGCCCCATCCCTGCTCCCTGATGCCGAAGAGAGGCACCGCTATGAACACGCAAAGGGCCAGCGCCGCCGTCGTGGAGAGCGACCCGGTCGGCGGCTTGAAGCCGGGTATGACCGTGCACAGGCTCGCCGTCGCCACAAAGAGGAAGAGCGTCCCCAGGAACGCCAGGTATCTCTCGGGGCGGTCCAGGCCCACCTCCTTGATCTGCCCCTCGATCCCGGTGACCACGATCTCAAGGGAGCCCTGCCAGCGCGATATCGCCCCTTCGGTGACTAGCTTCCGGGTGACAAGCTTCGCCCCGACCGCCATTACGGCCATCATGACCCAGGTCGTGGCGACGGTGCCGTTCAGCTTGACCCACCCGTGCTGCCAGAGGATCTGCTGGTCGGAGGTGAGGTTCACCGTCCGCCCTCCTTCATGAGCCTGCTACTGCTTTCAGCGGGCGGGCGGGTGGCCCGGAGCACGACCAGGCGCGCAAGGACGAATCCCACCAGGCAGGCCAGGAGCCTGCGCCAGTCGCCGCGAGAGACCAGGTAGAAGCCTCCCAGGGCGATCAATGTCCTCAGGAGAAGGCTCCCGAGGAACCAGGCGGCCGGCCGCTTGGACGCGACCGCACGGATGATCGTCCACCAAAGGCCTGCGAAGAAGACCGCGCCGAGGCCGGCGCCCGCGACAAGGGCCAGGATGACCTGCGGCGCCTCATTCATCCTTGGCCTCCGGTTCATCATTCATGGCCTTGTTCTGCTGCGCCAGCCAGTGCCAGGCGTTGAGGCAGCCGATCGCCAGACCGATGACGAGCAGCGCCAGCGTCCAGGAATGGCCCCCTGGATGATGGCGGTCCAGCCAGAGGCCGACGAGCGCGCCAGCGAGCGTTGGCACCGCCACCGACCAGCCGATCAGGCCCGACATGCCTAGGCCGAACCAGACGCCCTGCGGCCCGTCGCGCTGCGCCTTGAGCTTCCGGGCGGTCTTCTCCGCGACCGCCCCAAGGAGGCCCGTCTCCTTCCTCGGGGGTTGACTGGGGTGATTATCGCTCATGGTTGAATTCCTGGAGGTTGCGCATGAAGCTTCCCTCCATCTTTTCGACCGCCGTGCGGACGTCCTTCTCGTGCTCGTCAAGCGTCAGGTATTCCCGCTTCACGGCCTCATGGAGCTCTCCGAGATCCGAGCCGGCGATGGCGCTGCGAACCGAGACGAGAACGTCCGCGCCGGTCTTGACCAGCACGCCCTCGTCGACAGCGAGGTATACCGTCCCGTCCTCGGTTGTCTCGTAGGTGAAGATTCCGGGCGCCAGGGCGGCGACACAGTCCAGCCGGTGAGGCAGGAGGCCGAATGATCCGTCGCGGGTCTCGGCCACGATTCGCGACACGTTGGCCTTGTCCGCGAAGACCTGGAAAGGAAGCAGGACCTTTAGATTCATGCGGCTTTGGCGGGTTCAGCCTTCTCCGGCTCGTCTTTCGGGGGCTCGACCTTGCTGGGTTCCACCTTGGCGGGCCCAGCCTTTGCAGGCTCGGCCTTGGCGGGATCGGTCTTGGAAGGCTCAACCTTGGAGGGTTCGGGTATGGAGGGGCCGGCCTTTGCGGGCGTGGACTCCGCGGGTTTCGCCTTGGCCGCCCCGGCCTTTTCCGGCTCGGCCTTTGCGGGGAGAGGCTTTGCCTGCGGAGCCGGCTTCTTCGCCTCGCCTATGGCCCCAATCATGTAGAGCGCGCTCTCAGGGACGTCCTTGAACTCGTCGCGCAGGATGCGCTCGCAGCCGTCGAGCGTGTCCTTGAGGCTCACCGTCTTGCCCTTGATTCCGCTGAACTGCTCGGTTGTGAAGAACGGCTGGGTGAGGAAACGCTCGAGCCGCCGGGCCCGCCCGGCCGCCGTGCGATCCTCCGGCGACAGCTGCTCCATGCCGAGCATCGCAATGATGTCCTTGAGGTCCTCGTACCGCGCGAGCGTCTTGCGGACCTCATGGGCCAGGTTGTAATGGCGTTCGCCGACGATTGCGGCTGACGCCATCTTTGAGCTGGACTGGAGCAGCTCGATCGCCGGGTAGAGCCCCTCGCTCGCCCGCTTGCGCGAGAGGACAATCGAGGCCGAGAGGTGGGAGAAGACATGCACCGCTGCCGGGTCGGTCAGGTCGTCCGCGGGCACGTAAACCGCCTGGATGGAGGTGATCGCGCCCGCTTGGGTGTTCGCGATGCGCTCCTCCAGCCCGGACAGCTCCGTGCCCAACGTCGGCTGGTACCCGAGTCGGGAGGGCATCTGGCCCATCAATCCGGACACCTCCATGCCGGCCTGGATGAAACGAAAGATGTTGTCGATCAGCAGCAGGACATCGCGGTGCTCGTCGTCGCGNNGCCGGGGGGCTCGTTCATCTGGCCATAGACCATCACCATGTTCTTCAGCACCCCCGCCGACTTCATTCCGCTGTAGAGCTCTTCGCCTTCGCGGCAGCGCTCCCCGATGCCGCAGAAGACGCTGATCCCCTTCTCGTGCCCGATCATGTTGTGTATCATCTCCGTGAGCAGCACCGTCTTGCCCACGCCCGCGCCGCCGAACATGCCCGCCTTGCCGCCGCGTTCCAACGGAACCAGCATGTCAATCGCCTTGATGCCCGTTTCGAAAACCTCGGACTTGGTGGATCGCTCAGAGAGCAGCGGCGGGTCGCGGTGGATGCTCCTCCACTGGACGTCCGCCGGCGCGGGCATGCGGTCGATGGCGTTGCCGAAGACATCGAACATCCGGGAGATTATCGCTTTGCCGACCGGCGCCTTCATGGGTCCGCCCGTGTCCTCCACCGGCATTCCCCGCGCCAGTCCCTGCGTCGGAGTGAGGGCTACGCCCCGCACGCGGCGGGCATCGAGCTGGGTCAATACCTCTATGCGGATCTGCCCTTGCCTCCCCGCGCGCAGCACCGAATTGATCGGCGGCAGGCGCTCACCAAACCGCACATCCACCACGCTGCCACGCACCGAGACAACCGTCCCAGGATTGGAGGGTATGGCTGTGCCGCTCATCAGGGGTTAATGAATTTGCGTTTCTTGGATTTGTTATCGTGGCCTGAAAGTGGACTTGCCCTTGGTAGCGGAGGCCCAATTCGCAGCCGATTCTCATCCGCTTGCGGGTGAAGTAATGGCTGTTGCATGAATTGCATCCGTCACCGGGTCGGTGTTGGACTCGGCCTGGCCGGCACTTACTCTACCCTAGCGCGGCGGAAGCAGGGATGGGGTAAAACCCGCACACGTTCATTGCGGACCAGGCTTCGATGCCAGGCCCATGGTGCTAAGAACATCGAGATAGGTGTCGGGGGCCTGGCAGAGCAGCGACTCAGTTTTCCCAGACGCGAACTTCCCGCCTAATCTATGCACTCCGGTGGGTTTTGGTGCGCCATGGTGAGATCAGGCCAGATTTCGTAAATAATCTCGGAGGGGAGGGGATTCACGTATCTTGAGTATTTTAAAGCGGAAACACGAATCACGCGGAATGGCTCAATGGTGGTTTGCTAAACCGTTGTATGGTCAAAACTGTGCCGGGGGTTCGAAT
>PLTZ01000026.1 GCA_003164715.1 Opitutaceae bacterium
TACAGTTTTATTTAAAACGCTCTAGCGGCCGGGCATCGTCCCCTCCGGCTGCCAGATCGCGACGGGGTTTCCCTCGGGGTCCCTCAGGCGGGCGAAACGGCCATTCGGGTACCGGACGGGGTCCACCTCGACCTCGATCCCGGCCGCGCGCAGCTGGGCCACCATCAGGTCCAGGTCTCGGACGCGGAAATTGAGCATCCACTGCTTCGCCGGGTCCCTGAAATAGTCGGTGTCGGCGGGGAACGGCTCGAACACCGTCGGCCCCTCTTTCTGGTGCCAACACGGCGATTCGTAGTCCGGCGGCGTCAGGTCGACCCCGAGGTTCCGGTCGTACCACCGCTTGAGGGCCTCGGGATCCCTGGCCCTGAAGAACACCCCGCCGATTCCGGTGACCCGCTCCATGCCGAAACCTACGCTGGCGGCTTCTTCGGCGCGTCGGGGTCGCCCTCCTCGCTCCTCATGTGAACGTCCCGCGCGTGCTGCAGGAGCTTCCCCTCGGCCTGCAACTTCGCCAAGTCCTCGATCGAGGCGCTCTGGAACGGCTCCTTCGCGCGCAGGCGGCGGTAGGTCTCGATCACGAAGATCCAGCCCGAGTAGGTGTCATCCTCCGCCCGGTCGTTCTTGATCTGGGACTTCACGTTTCCGGCGACGAACGCCGCCATGAGCATGGACTGGAGGGCGGCCTCCCGCGTCTTGCCCAGGCCCCAGGCCTCGTTGACCCACGGCAGCTGGTCGGGTCCGATGTCGACCATCACGTCGTCGCTCATCTGGGCGTACACCACGATGAGCTTCGCCGCCTCGGCCGCCTCCGGGCTCGAGACGCTCTTCTCCATCACCGCAATGGCCTGCAGCACCTCGTGCTTGGTCGGGGTCGCGCCCAATCCGCAGGCCGCGCAGGCCAGGAATGCAGCTGCGGCAAGGGATTGCCTCATCAGGGACAGGGTGCGGTTCACGTTCCGGGCTAATCTCGCCCCAGTCGTCGATTCGCGCAACAAGATTGGTTCGTGTTTCCGGCTCATTCAGCCCATTTTCCCCTTCCTCCCCGATGTCCCAAGACCCCAACGCACTCTTCGACCAGGCCGTCCTTGACATGATCGAGCACAGCCCGACCGGCGTGGTGCCGGTCACGCCTTCCTACCAGGACGCCCTGAACCGGCTCTACGCGTCGCACCAGGTCTACGCCAACGCGGACCACAAGGGCGGGCATGTGACGGCCCGCTTGCTGGCGAGGCTCCCGAGCTTCCACGCGGCCGACCTGCCTGCCCTCATCGCCGGGCGGATCGGCCCCGGGGCCCTCGAGGCCAATTCCGGCGTCTTCGACCGCTACCTGTCGTCGCTGCCGGCCGACCGGCGCCTGCGGGCGGGCGCGTTCCGCACGAAGGTGGTCGGCAGGCCGGTCCTGCATCGGGCCAAGCACATCGGCGCGGAGAAGGTCCAGGCCGCCCATGACCTCCCCCACACGCTCTTTCTGGTGCCTGGGGCGGGGCCCCATCCGGGCCTGCCGGGAAACTACCTGTATGGATCCGTCCTCCAGACGGGCGACGGCTCATGGGCCGTGCAGGTCCACGACAGCGACGACGGCGCCGCCTTGTTCGGCGCCGCCTCGATGCAGGAGGCCCTCGCGAAGCTCCAGGAGATCCTCGACTGCGCACCCTTCCACATGAGCGAGCTCGAGGCGCTGGGCTTCAGGCAAGCGTAGGGCCCGGGAGGGGCGTCGCAATGGAAGCGGACATGCCCCGCCTCGACCCGCTGCGGCGGTTCTCGGACCGCGTGGAGGACTATGTCCGCTACCGCCCCGGCTACCCGGATGCGGTCATCGAGCTTCTCCGCGCGAGGGCCGGGCTCTCGGAGGCGACCGCCGTGGCGGATATCGGCGCGGGCACGGGCATCTTCACGCGGATGCTGCTCGCGGCCGGAGCCACCGTGTTTGCGGTGGAGCCCAACGACGCGATGCGGACGGCGGCGGAGGCCGAATTGCGCGGGCGCGGGGGCTTCCGGAGCGTGAAGGGCAGCGCCGAGGCCACGGGGCTGGCGGACGGCGCCGTGTCGATGGTGACCTGCGCCCAGGCCTTTCACTGGTTCGAGCCGGCGGCCGCGCGCAGGGAATTCAGGAGGATCCTGGTTCCGGGCGGCTGGTGCGCCATGATCTGGAACACCGCGATCGTTGACGCGTCGGAGTTCGCCGCCGGCTATGAGCGCCTCAAGGAGGAGTTCGGCACCGACTTCAGGCACGTGCGGCACGAGTACATCGAGAACACCGGGCGGTTTGACGTGTTCTTCGGCCCCGGCAATTGGGAAAAGCGGGAATTTGGGAACTTCCAGACCCTGGACTTCGGCGGCCTCAAAGGGCGGCTGCTCTCGTCGTCGTACGCCCCGAAGGAGGGGCATCCCCGGCACCTGGCCATGATCGCGGCATTGGGAAAGCTCTTTGATCGCTGCCAGAAGGGCGGCGCCGTCCGGATGGACTACAGGACCGAGGTGTTCCTCGGGCGCCCGGCGTAGCCGCGGGGCAACGCGGCCCTTCGGCAACTTTCGTCTTGGACGACGTCCCCAACTTGGCCGACACTACAGCGCCTCATGCACGCTTTCCGCACCGTTCTCTTCGACCTCGATGGCACATTGGTGGACGCGTTCACGACCCTTCACCGGGCCTACTGCCACATCCTTCCCCAGTTCGGCCTGCCCGCCCCGACGGCGCTGGAAGTCCGGCGTGCGGTCGGTGGCGGCCTGGAAAAGGCCATGAGCCACTTCGTTTCGCCGGAACTCATCGCCGAGGCGTGCCGGGCCCATGTCGCCTACACCGAAAGGATCCTCCTCGAGGATCCGGTGCTCTACGACGGGGCCGCGGAATTGGTCGGGGCGCTCCACGCGCAGGGGGTCAAGACCGGCGTCCTCACGAACAAGATCGGGGAGCACGCCCGCGCGGTCCTTAAGCACCTCGGGATAGCCGGGCAGCTCGACCTCATCCTCGGCGCCCGCGACTGCGCGTGGCGAAAGCCCGCCGCCGAATTCACGGCCGAGGCGCTGCGCCGGATGGGCGGCGACGCGGCCCACTGCTGCCTGGTCGGCGACTCGCCGTTCGACCTCACCACGGCGAGGAACGCAGGCTTCCCCTGCTTCTGCGTCACGACCGGCACGCACGATGAGCCCGCGCTGCGGGCCGCGGGCGCCTTGTCCGTCCATCCCAACCTGCGGGCGCTGGCGGCGGCAGAATTCGGAATCGCGATCTGAGCGCGTAGGGCCGCTCAGGATCGGAAAGCGGAAGTTAGATATCGACCAGCGGTTGTCCCCTTGCAGGAATTGGCCCTGACCGAATGCGAATCGTCGAACGCCTTAGAGACTGCCTCAGCCCGGCCGCCGGAGCCTCCCGGATTGCCTTGGTCGCCCTCACAGCAGCGGCGTTTGTCAGCCGCGCGCGCGCCGCCGACGCCGCGCGTCCGGCCGCGCTGTCCGTCGCGGCGGCCGCGAACCTGGTCTATGCGCTGGACGCCCTCAATGCCGAGTTCGGGAAGACGGCCCCCGAGATCGCGGTCACGAGCGCAACGGGCGCCTCCGGCAGCCTGGTCGCCCAGATCGCGCACGGCGCCCCCTACGACGTGTTCCTGTCGGCCGACCGAGGCTTTGCGCAGGCCCTGGTCAATGCGGGGAATGCGGACGCGAAGAGCCTGAGCACGTTCGCCGTGGGGCGGCTGGTGCTGTGGACCACGAGGGCGGCAGTCGACGTCTCGGATGTTGCGGGGGCCGTCCGGAGCCCGTTGGTGAGGAAGCTGGCCGTGGCGAATGTCGACACCGCCCCCTATGGCCGGGCCGCGCAGCAGGCGCTCAAGGCCCTGGGCGCCTGGGGCGACGCCCAGCCCAAGATCGTGATGGGCGAGAACATCTCCCAGACGGCGCAGTTCGTGGAGACCGGCAACGCCGACGCCGGCTTCGTGGCGCTGTCGATCGTGATATCGCCGAGGCTGAAGGGCCGGGGCCGGTGGACGGAAGTGCCCGAGGCCCTCCACGAGCCCCTCGAGCAGTGCGCGGTCATCACGACCCGCGGTTCCGCGAACCCGGCCGCCACGCGCTACGTCGCCTTTCTGAACTCGCCAGCGGCTCGGGCGATCCTCGAGGCGTTCGGCTACGGCATCCCTCCCGGCGCCAAGCCGGGCGGCTGACCGGGGGCGGGGCCTGGAAGGCCCCGGCGCCCGAATCCCGGCCCGACCGGTTTCCCTGTTGACGTCCTGAAGGTAGGGGTGATTGCTTCTCTTGTAGGACGTCTAAAGGGAAACATATGCCCACGGAAAAATCAGAGCTGCTGCAGGGGACCCTCGACATGCTGATCCTGAAGGCTCTCCAGAGGGAGTCGACGCACGGCTTCGGCCTCTCCCAGCGCATTCGCGAGATGTCGCGCAACGTATTCCAGGTCGAGATGGGCTCCCTTTATCCGGCGCTCTGCCGCCTCGAGGCCCGCGGGCTGATCAGGGGAGCCTGGGGCGTCTCGGAAACCAACCGCAAGGCCCGCTACTATTCATTGACCCCGACCGGCCGCAGGAGGCTGCGGGACGAAAGGGTGAAATGGGAGATGCTCTCGGGAACGATCAACCTGATGCTCAGGGAGACATAGGGACCCCGCCATGGGCTGGCTAAGGCAGTTCGTCTTCCGCCTTCAGGCGGTCTTTAGGAGAAAAGACATAGAGGCGGAGCTGGCCGACGAGGTCCAGGCGCACCTCGACATGGCGACGGAGGCCAACCTCGCGGCGGGCATGTCCCCGGAGGATGCGCGTGATGCGGCGCTTAGGGAGTTCGGGGGCGTCGAGCAGGTGAAGGAGCGCTACCGCGACGAGCATTCCTTCGTCGGGCTCGACCAGCTCTCGGGCGACATGCGCCTGGCCGTGCGCTCGCTGCTGCGCGCCCGCGGCTTCACGCTCACCGTGCTCTTGATCGTGGCGCTGTGCCTGGGGGCCAACGTGGTGATCTTCTCGATCGTCAACGGCGCCCTGCTTCGGCCGCTGCCGTTTCGCGATCCCGGACGGCTTGTCACAGTGTTCAACAGCTATCCCAAGGCGGGAATCGGGTGGGCAGGCGTGTCGGTCCCCCATTATCTTGAGCGGCGAAGCGGGATCGCCGCGTTCGAAGATTCCGCGCTTATCCGCGGCGCCGTCGTCCCGGTCGGCGACGACGACGCCCCGCAAAAAGTCAATGCGCCGGGCGTCACGCCGTCGTTCTTTCACGTGCTTGGCATCGAGGCCGCCCTCGGGCGCACGTTCACGGATGACGAGGGCGTCTATGGCAGGGACCACGTGGTGATCCTCAGCGACGGCTATTGGCACGCGGTTTTCAACGGCGACAGGTCGGTGATCGGGCGAACGCTGCGCATCTCAAAGACGACCTATACGGTCATAGGCGTCATGCCGCCGGGTTTTCACTTTCTCGCCTACGACGCGAGGCTCTGGCTGCCGCTCTGCTTCTCAGATTATGACAAGCGCAACGACCTCCGCCACGGCGGCGGCGGCGAGATGGTCTCGCGCCTGCGCCCGGGCGCCACCCTTGCGCAGGCGCAGGCGCAGATCGACGCCCTGAATGCGCGCACGATTATGACGGATCCGATGGGCAAGGCGGTGCTCTCCGTGGGATTCCACACGACCGTCCTCGGCCTCCACGCTTTCCATGTGGCCGGGCTGCGCCCGGTGCTCCTGCTGCTGCAGACGGCCGTGCTGTTCCTCCTTTTGATCGGCACGGTCAACCTGGCCAACCTGTTCATGGTCCGAGCGACAAGCCGGGCCAGGGAATTCATGCTGCGCCAGGTCCTTGGCGCAGGCCGGATCCAGCTAGTCCGCACCATCCTTGCCGAGACACTCCTGCTCTCCCTCGCGGGCGGGCTGCTCGGGGTCGGGGTCGGTGCGGCCGCCATCCGGGGCATGACGGCGCTTGCGGCCAACCGGCTTCCAAGCGATGTCCTGCCGAGCCTGGACCCGACCGTCTGTCTCGCGGCCGTGGGAGCCTCCGGGGTCCTCGCGCTTCTGCTTGCGCTGCCGGTCATCTGGTTGACGGGCCAGCGCAGCCCCGCCGCATCCCTGGCCGTGGAATCGCGCGGCGGTACGACCACCCGCGCGGTCCACAGGCTGCGCCACACGCTTATCGTCGCGCAGGTCGCGCTGGCGTTCGTGCTCCTGTCGTGCGCCGGGTTCCTCGGCCTGAGCTTCGTGCGCGTGCTCGACGTGAAGCCCGGGTTTGAAAGGCAGAACCTCCTAACGAGCGTGGTGGCCCTTCCGCCGGACGGCTACAAGGAGCCGGGCCAACGCCTCGCCTTCATCGGGAAGCTTGCGTCGGCGGCCCGGTCGATGCCGGGCGTGAGCTCGGCGGCCCTTAGCAACGGGACGCCTTTCAGCGGCCGGGTGTGGGACCTCGCCTGGTTCATCGCGGGGGCGACGGCCTCGTCCGATGAGTTCGTGAAGGAGGCCGTGTACACCTACTTTGTTACGGGGGACTATTTCGCGACGCTCGGCGTTCCGCTGCGGGAGGGCCGGCTTCTGACGGACGACGACTATCGGCTCTCCCGGAAAGTGTGCGTCATCGACGAGGAGTTCGCCAACCGGCACTGGCCAAGACACGACGCGCTCGGCCATCAGATGGTGCTTCCGATTGATCCCAAGGAGGCGGAGAGGCAGTTCGTCACGATTGTTGGCGTCGTCGGATCCGTGAAGCAGGACGATCTCGCCGACCGCGCGGACCGCGCGGCGGTCTATTTCCCGATCGGGGTTCCGTCGGAATTCCCGGTTCCGTCGGATTTCATGGTGAGCGTGCGCACCCAGTTCGCGCCGGAGGCGGCCGGCCCCGGGCTGCGGGCCGCGGTCATGGGCATCGACCGAAGCGCCGAGCTTTACGACATGAAGACGATGGACACGAGGGTGGGCGACAGCCTCGTCGACCGTCGGACACCGCTTGTCCTTGCCTGGATATTCGCCGGCGTGTCACTGGCGCTTACGGTCGTCGGCATCTACAGCGTGCTCTCCTTCAGTGTGGCGCAGCGCAGGCGCGAGATCGGCGTGCGCATGGCCCTGGGCGCGCGTCCGGAGCAGATTATGGGGCAGTTCGTGGGCATGGGCCTGCGCCTCCTTGGCATTGGCCTTCCGCTGGGCCTTCTTGGGGCGTGGCTTGCGGGTCGCGCGCTGGCGGGCGCGCTTTATGGAGTGACCCCGGCAAGTCCCCTCGTGCTTTGCTGCACGGCGGCGCTGCTCGCTGCGGTTGCCATGCCCGCGTGCCTCCTTCCGTCGCAGCGGGCTGCGCACGTGGCCCCCGCCGAGGCGCTACGCAGCGACTGAGGATCCGCATGCACTCGAGGAGACCCCGCTCGGATCGGACGTGCCAGTCGGCCTGGATTGCGGCCGCCCTCCTGTGGCCGGTCGCAGCTTTCGCTGCCGCGCCGCCAGGCGAAAAGGTCACCGTGCTTGATCCGGTCTTCGTGGAGGCGTCCCCGGTTGCCTCCGGGGCCGCCGGGATCCCGTGGCAGTATTTCACGGTGCCGGGCTTCGAGATCATCTCGCGCTGCCCCAACGCCTTCAACGAGGCCTATGCGCAGGCTCTGGAACGTGCGACCGCCGCCCGGCTTGCATTCCTCCCAGCGGAGTTCTGGGGGGAACTCCCGACGCCGATCAAGATCGTGATGTACAACCGGCCGCCCGATCCCAGGGAGGGAGCCGTGCAGCTGAACCCGATCGACCTGACCTGGTCCTCGGAGGACAGCGCGATACTGGGCTCGGACTCGGTGCTCCTGTCGCACCCCCTTACGCTCGGGGATGGGGACACCTACATCAACTGCGGGAACTACTGGGACATCCAGTCGGGCCTCTCCGACTTCAGCGTCGACGTGGACAGCGCAATCTTGATTGAAAGCCGCGTCCCCCACCTGCCGGCCTGGTTCATTGCCGGCACGGTGGGTCAGTGCGGTCTTTTTTCCCACAGGGCAATCCGGTCCGCGCTTCTGGGGTACGTCGCCGTCCTGCCCAACGCGATTTGGACGACGACGGACGACACCCTCGCGATACAGCAGGAGGCTGCGAGGACGGCGAAGGGCAGGGAGAAGCCCCGCGTCCGGATGCTGCCGCCGATCGACGAACTCCTCCACAACAGCGGCAGCAGAGACCAGCGCGACCTCTGGAACGCGGAGTCCGCCCTTCTCGTTCGGTGGGGCCTCTTTGGAAGCGGCAAACGGCAGGCATTCCTCGATTTTGTGGACCAGGCGACGAGGGAACCCGTCAGCGAGGCAATGTTCAGGAGGTTCCTCGGATTTGGATATGTCGAGGCGCAACGGCGCCTTGGCGAGTACCTACCCGATGCGGCCAGCCACTCGATCACGTTCCCGATTGCCGTCCCGGACCGCGAAGACCTTGAGATTCGGGATGCGACCTCAACCGAGGTGGCCAGGATCGTCGGGGACTGGGGACGCCTTGAAGGAAAGGCCGCGGGGTCGCTCCAGTTCGATTACAGGCGCGAATGCCTGGAACAGGCCGACGTGTTGTTCGAGCGTATTGCCGCCCGGAAGGAGAAGGACCCTCTTTTTCTGGCCGCATTCGGTCTGTACGAGTTCCTGACCACCGACAACGTTCGCGCCCGAGACGCGCTGGAGGCTGCGGCCAGCGCCGGGGTCGTTCGTCCACGGGCCTACGTGGAGCTGGCCCGCCTGCGGCTCCAAGCTGCCCTGCCGGGCATATCGGAGGGGATAGGCGACCTGAACGAGGCCGAGTTTAGGGGCGTTGTCGGGCTGCTGACGACCGCGCGGATCCAGATGCCGTCGCTCCTTGGAGGCTATTTCCTCCTCGCGCGCACCTTGGAACACGCCCCAACGAGGCCCAGTCGAGAGGACCTCTGGCCCCTTAGGCAGGCAGTCCGCCTCTTTCCGCAGAACGCGGCCCTTGCCTACAAGGTGGCGACCCTGTACCGGAGGTTTGGTTACGGGGACGACGCGGCTGCAATCGTCAGTCGGGCCCAGGGCTTCGCGGAGTCGGACAACGACAGGTTCCTCCTCGCCGCATTTTCGGCCGAAGGATCCAGGTAGGGGACGGCCCGCCGAACCGGCCATCCCCCGTGCCTCGTCGGCCCGATCCGAGGCTCCTCAGGGCCTCAGGAGTTGCAGGGACAGGGCAGCCCCGCGGGCTCCACGGTATCGCGGCGGGAGACCCCGGCGTTCCGGAGGGCCTGCACCCTCTGATCGACCTTCCGGGGGCTAAGCTTTGCATCCTTCTCAAAATAGACCCAGTCGATGTCCTCCTCGTAGCTGCGGAGCTGGCGGGAGGGCGTGGCGCCCTCCCGCGTGAACCAGAGGTTGAAGTCAAAGCACATGATCTCCCGCGGATAGTACGGGCCGCCGTGGTCGGCGATCTGGCGCCCGTCGAGGAAGTACCGCACGTGGCCGCCTGCGACCTGGAGCACGAGGACGTGCCAGCCGCCCTCGGGGCCCGGGATGACGTCGTGGGTGTTGTCCTGCGTCCCGTCCGGCAAGGGGTCCGCGGTCCTCCAGGTCGTGACAAAGAGGGCCGGCCCCTTCTGGCCCCAGCCCCCCCCGGGCAGGTACTCGAAGTCGCATTCGCTGTAGTTCGGGTTCTTGGGCACATCCACCGTGGAGAACATGTAGCAGCTCTCGACGACGCCGTCGCCCGCGGGCCCCGTTGCGGGGCCGAACGAGAAGTGCACCCGCGCCCCGTAGGTGCCCTCCTTGAATTTGCGCTGCTGGCAGATCTGCGTCTGGGTCGTGTGGCCGGGCGTCCCGTCCGTGAACGACGTCATCCGAAGGATCCGGTTGTCCGGCCTGCCGGGCTCCGCCGGAAAGGAGACCCCCTCCCTTTTCCACGTGGCATTCTCGATTCCCGGCCAGCCCGGCGTGGTCCGCACGGTCCAGCCATGGGCCTCCAGCTCGTCCGCGCTCGCATAGGAGAAATCGTCAAAGAACACCTTCGGGGCGGCCGGGGGCGGGTCGGCCGAGAGGGCCCGCACCGAGCAGAGGAGCGCGGCGGACAGGATCAGGGGCGTTGGGCGGCGCATGAGGGCCGAGCATGGCGCCGGATCCGGCGAATGCAACCCGGGTTCCCCATGGGTAGATCCTCTTAGTGCCTGTTCTTAACTTGTTCGCAACGGGATGCCCGGCCTAGGTTGGAGGGGATGAAATGGCTCCTCTTCATCCTGGCTTCATTGGGCTGCGCGGGTTCCGCGCTTTCCAGCGCTGTGGGCGACACCTATGACCAGGTGATCGCCGAGAAGGGCAAGCCCACCAGCCACATCGAGGCGGGGGCCGTGCAGATCCTCAAGTACCCGGACGCGACGATCAAACTGAAGGACAACATCATCGTCTCAATAAGGCCGCCCGAGCCGGTGTCGCAGGCGAGCAGCGCGCCGCCCGTGCCGCGCCCGGGCCCCGCCCCCGTGAGCGCCATGGCGCCCCTCCCGGAGCCCTTCGATCCGAACGCCAAGCTGACGTGGTCCACCGACTACGAAGGGTCGCTCGACCGGGCGAAGCAGGAGCACAAGCACGTCTTTCTCTTCTTCACGGGATCCGACTGGTGCAGCTGGTGCAAGAAGCTCAATCGCGAGGTCCTGACCACGGGCGAATTCATCCAGTATGCCCAGGACAAGCTGATCCTGGTCGAGCTGGATTACCCCCGCCAGACCCCGCAGTCGTACGAAGTGAGGGTGCAGAACAAGATGCTGGAGAGCCGATACAGCATCACCGGCTTCCCGACCGTGGTCGTCCTCGACTACACCGGGAAGGCTGTCACCCGGATGGGCTACAAGCCCGGCGGGCCGGAGCCGTTCATCGACCAGCTGAAGGCGCTCGGCGACTGAGCGCGGGGGGGCTGGACGGTCGGCGCTCGCTTTTCCCCCTTGACCATCTCGATCCGTTTCCGGGAGCGTGGCGTCGCCGCCGCGGCGGGGTTCCCGGGGAGCGTGGGAGCGGCCGCGAAGCAGGGGAACAATGGAGGATGATATTGTGTCCTGTGAGGCGGAGGGCCACCCCTGACCCATGATTCAATCCCTGAGGCACGCCCTCCGCCAGCTCGCCAGGTCGCCTGCGTTCACGGGCGTGTCCGTCGTCATGCTTGCCCTTGGGATCGGCATGAGCACGTCGACCTTCAGCGTCACGAACAGCGCCCTGCTAAGCTCGATGCCGTTCCCGGATTCGGACCGTCTCTATCGGATCTTCAGCACGTCCCTCCAGTCCCAGATGATGGAGCACGCCCCGGGGAACTTCCTGGACATACGGTCGGCCAAGCTGGAGTCGTTCTCGAGCATCGTGGGCTTCGTCCCGCACAACTCCAACGTCGCGGAGCCGGGCCAGCCGCCCGAGCAGCAGTTCGGGCTCATCGTCACGGCCAATTTCCTGACGACCCTCGGCGTGCAGCCGTCCCTTGGGCGCGGATTCGCGCCGGACGAGGACCAGCCTGGCAAGGGGGCCGTCGTGATTTTAACCGACTCATTCTGGAGACACCGGTTTGGCGCGGACCCCAAGATCATCGGCCGGACGCTGCGGATCGGAATCGACAGTTTCACGGTGATCGGGATCCTTCCGCCCGTTTTCGACAAGACCCTCCTATGGTACGGATGCGCGTTCCTGCAGCCCCTGACGGTCTATTCCCAATGGGAGCCGCAGCGGAAGGACAAATGGGTCAGTATCTTTGGCCGGCTCAGACCCGGCGCGACCCTAAGGTCCGCGCAGGCGGAGTTGGCGATCCTTGCAGCCCGGCTGGACCACGACTACGCGGCCGACAACGGCCTGGACGGCCTGAGGGCGACGGGCCTTTCCTCCTCGTACATCGATGACGGCAGCAGGAAGCTCTCGTGGCTAGTCGTCGGGCTCGCCGCGCTCGTCCTGGTGATCGCGTGCTCCAATCTCGCCGGCGTCCAGGTGGCCCGCGCCTTCGGTCGGAGCCACGAGTTCGCGATCCGTTCGGCGCTCGGGGCGGGCCGCCTGGACCTGATGGCCCCTCTGCTGGTCGAGAGTATCCTGCTGACGGCGGCCGGAGGGGGCTTGGGGATGCTGTTCGCGCACTGGGCGAACCACCTGGTCAGCCACTTCTATATCGGCAACTTCGAGATACTGATCGACCGGCGCGTGCTGCTGTTCGCGTCGCTCGCATGCCTGGCCACGGCCCTGACGTTTGGTTTCGCTCCCGCGTGGTTCGCCTCGCGGGTGTCGACCGGCGACGCGCTCAAGGAGAGCTCCCGCGGAAGCACGTCGAGCCGCTTCCAAAGGCGGCTCAAGTTCTCCCTCATCGTGGGGCAGCTCGCCCTTGCCTTGGTGCTCGTGAGCGCGGCGCTTTCTTTCAGCGTCGCGGTCAGGGCCTTCCTGAGGCGCGACCTCGGCTGGAGGCCCGAGCGACTTGTGACGGGCATCGTGAACATCCCCTACACGATCTTCAAGGAGGACGAAAAGAAGCCGCTCATCGTCCGGGAAATGATGGAGCACCTGGGCCGGATACCCGGGGTCAGCCGAGTCTCCATCGCCTCCGGGGTGCCGATCTACGGCTACGAGAACACGAAGAAGGTGATTGCGGAGGGTGCCGCCCCGATTCCGACGGGGCAGGAGCCGGCGGCGTACATCACCGGAGTCGACAGTGGATTCTTCGCCACCATGAGCATTCCGCTGAAGTCGGGGAGCCTCCTCCCGGAAAACCCCAAGGCGGGCGATCCCCCGGTCATCGTGATCAACGAATCCATGGCCCGGCGCTACTGGCCCGGCCAGAGCGCCATCGGCAAGCGCGTGAGGTTCACGGACAAGGAGGGATGGCACGAGGTGATCGGGGTCGTCGGCGACATCAGCATAGCGACCAATTTCGACGCCCCGCCCACGCGCATGCAGGTCTACTGGGGGCTGCAGGAGGAGGGCGGCATCTGGTACAATTTCATGCTGAAGAGCACCCTGCCCGCCGAGACCCTGGTTCAGCCGATCCGCAGGGCGATCGGTGAGATCAACCCCGACCTCTTGGTCTCGAGCATCGGCGGCGTGCCGCAGATGCTCGAGAGCATGCTGGCCGGCAACAACCTGATGATCATCACGCTCGGCTCGTTTGCGTTCATCGGGCTGCTCATCGCGCTGATCGGCCTCTACGGCGTCGTCAGCCAGCTTACCCAGCAGCGAATCCGCGAGATCGGGATCCGCATGGCGCTTGGCGCGGATTATCGCTCCGTTGTCACGATGATCCTTTCGCAGGGCGCCGTCCTCATAGCCTGCGGCCTAGCCGGGGGCCTTGCCGGGTCGTATGCCGTCAGCGCGGTCTACCGGCAGACGATGCCTGAACTCCGGCTTCCGGGCGCGGACCTGCAGGTGGGGATAGCCGCGCTCCTGTGCGCCGCCGGCCTTGTTGCGTGCTATTTCCCTGCCCGGCGGGCCGGACGCGTCAATCCCGTGGACGCCCTGCGTGCGGAGTAGAGCCCGTGGACGATGCGGGGCCCGCCCGCTACCCATCTCCGCGGCGAAGACTACTTCGAGAAAAGGCCCTCGAGAATCGGAGTGCCCGCCCCATCGCGCCCGCGGACCCCGAAGCTGTCATTGTAGTCCCAGACGGCCCAGCCCCAGCCCCGCCTTTCCGCGTCCGAGCGCACCGCGTGAATCCAGCAGCGCTTGGAAGCCGAGTCGGCCGCCTCGTACACGCCGAATTCCCCGACGTAGACCTCGATCTTCGGGGCATGCTGCGCGAGCCAGCTGGATACGCCGGCGAACGTCTCTTCGATCTGGGCCTCCGTGAGCCTGTCGCCGGCGTGAAGATTCATGTGGAAGGACGCAAGCACGTGGCCGGTGACGTCGGGCACCGTCCCGGGGAAGGAGACCGCGGGCAGCGTGCGCGTGAAGCCGACCCACGGCGCCCGCTGGTGCGTGAAGACAATCGGCTCATAGAAGTGGATCGTGAGGGCGATGTTCGGGTCGTCCGGCAGGACGACGTCCCCGACCGTGTGGAAGCTACTCCATTTGTTCGAGGTGACGTACACGATGCGCGTCGGGTTGCTCTCCCGGATGGCGGCGAGCATGAGCTTCATGAAGGGATTGAGCTGGGGGTTCTCCGCGGCGACGGGCTCATTCAGGATCTCGAAGCGGAGCCACGGGCCCTCGGCCGCGAAGTGCGTGGCCATCTGCCGCCAGCACCGCGCCGCGGTTTCCTGGAGAGCCGGATCCGTGTAGACCCGCCGGTCGCCGCCGACCGAGTTGAAGTCGGCGCCCGGCAGAAAATGGGCGTCCAGCACCACCCCGAGGCCGCGGGCGCGCGCCCACCGGATGGCATCGGCGATCGGCTTGAGCCTGGCCTCGATCAGCGAGCCGTCGGCGGCGAGACAGAGCCGGAAATCGACTGGGAGGCGGATGTGGTCGAACCCCTGCATCGCGATCCACTCGACGTCGCGTTCGCCAAACCACGGGGCGCCGTAGGCCTGCGCGGACTCATTCTGCGAGAGCCAGTGGGAGATGTTGACGCCGCGCTTGAACGTGAAGGCGGGCTCCGTTGCGGCATTGGTCGCGGTCAGCGCGCCGAGGAGCAGCGCGAGAAGCCCGCCGAGGGGGAGAAAAGAGCGGATCGTCATAGGGGAAAACCGGGGCCTGTGGACCGATGAAACTAGCCGGGCGAGAATGCCGTGTAAAGCGGTCCCCGCGCCGGCGATCCGAGACTCGACCGCGCGGCCCCTTTCCTGCAGGCTCGGGGGTCCGCACCTTGGCGCCATGCCCGACCAACCCCCGATCCTCATCCGCCCGCTGCGCATCGGCGACTACGCCAAGATCTATGCGCTCTGGAAGGACGCTGGAGAGGGCGTGGGCCTTGGCGAATCGGACAGCCGGGCCGCGATCGGGCGCTACCTGAGCAGAAACCGCGGCCTGAGCCTCGTCGCCACGTCCGGCGGCCGGGTGGTGGCGGCCGTGCTGTGCGGCCACGACGGCCGCCGGGGCTACCTGCACCACCTCGCCGTGGCGAGAAAGTGGCGGCGCCGGGGCATCGGGCGCAGGCTGGTGGCCGCCTGCCTGGAGAAGCTCCGCTCCGAGGACATCCCCAAGTGCAACCTGTTTCTCTTTGCCAGCAACGTGAAGGGACAGGCCTTCTGGCGGAGCCTCGGCTGGACCGTCCGCTCCGACCTGAGGCTTGTGCAGCGCGGGACGGCGTCCGCCGAGGCGGCTTGCCGCAAGAGCTGCTGAGAGGAAGGGTCCGTGGAGGACGCATATTGGGTCGACCTGCGGGACCGATTCGCGCATTCGATTCATTCCGCAGAATTCCAACGAGTGAAGAACCATGAAGATGGAGCGTGAAGGGATCCTCATCAGCACCGAGCCCGAGCGGCTGGACCTGGACTTCATATGCCGCGGCCTGAAGCGCACCTATTGGGCGACGACCCGCAGGCGAGACGTCATCAAGGAGTCGATCCGCAACTCCGTCTGCTTCGGGGTCTACGACCAGGCCGCCGGCACGCAGATAGGGTTTGCCCGGGTCGTGACGGACAGGTCGACCTTTGCGTGGATCTGCGACGTCTTCATCGACGAGGGATACCGGGGCAGGGGCTTGGGGAAGTGGCTCATGTCGTGCGTGACGGCGCACCCGGACGTGAGGAATTCGATGAGCATCCTAGGGACACGCGACGCGCACGGCCTCTATGAGAAGTTTGGCTTCGTGCGCGCCGAACTCATGAAGCGCCCGCCGGGATGGCAGGGACCGGGCCAGCCGCGGGATGAGATTCCCGCCCGCGGGCCATGATCGTCTTTGACGCGGACGGCACGCTGATCGGCGGGGAGTCCACGGACAAGGAGAGCTTCGAGGCGGCGTTCAAGGAAGCCGCCGGGTTCGCGCTTGAAGAGGCCTTCTTCGCCAGCCTTCAGGAGGTCACCGCCAGGGCCATCGTCCATCAGGCGCTGGGCGCCGCCGATCCCGAGAAAGTCAGGTCAACGGAGCGCGCCGTCTGCGAGGGTTACCTGCGGCGATTAAAACAGGCCCACGATCGGAACCCCGCCTCCTTCTGGGCCACGAGGGGGGCCGTGGCTTTGCTGAAGGACCTGAGCGCAAAGGGGACGCCGGTCGCCATAGCCACGGGAGACTGGCGGGAGACCATTTCGTTCAAGCTCCGGGCGGCCGGCATACCGCTTCACGGCGTTCCCTTGGTGACCTCGTCCGACTTCTACAGCCGTGCCGAGATCATCACCGAGGCCGTCGCGAGAGCGGGCCGGCCGCTGCGCGAGGCGATCTACGTGGGCGACGGCCTCTGGGACCTTAGGGCCTGCAGGGCGCTCGGAATCCCCTTCATGGGCGTCGGAGCCAGGCGGGAGCTGCTGCGCGAGGCGGGTGCCGCATACATCCTGGCGAGCCTTGAACCGGCCGAATTCTGGCGCGTCAAGGGGATGGTGACGATGCCTCGCGGTGCGCCGTAGGCCTCGCGCGGGGCAGGCGTTCCCTCAGGTCTTGTCCGGCGACGGGTTGGGCGGAGTGAAGACCACTGGCACGTCGGCCATGGTCTCGACCGGATAGCCGTTACTCACCTTGGGAAGGAATCGCCACAGCTTGACGGCCGCCAGCGCCGCGTCGCCGAAGGCCGGGTCCGTCGCGCTCTTGATCACGGGATCGAAGACGTCGCCGTTGGCCCCGATGCGCACGGAGATCACCGCCCGCCCCTTGATGTTCTGCTTCCTGAGCGCGGGGGGATACGCCGGGCCGAGCCCCATGAAGAGCTTCGGCATGGCCTCCTGGACGTCCTTGATCCGCGCGGCCACCATCCGGTTGAGCGCGGTGTTTCGCTCACCGAAGGAGACCAGGGACTGGAGCACCTCGGCTCCGCCTGAGAAAAGGTGGAAGGTGTACCTGCTGGACCCGATGGCCGAGGTCATCGGAACAATGATGTGGACATCGCGCCCCTTGTTCGGCGTCAGCTCGCCGACCTCCCAAAGAAAAAGGGCCATTCCCCGGTCCTCGGTGTCCATGGCGAGAACGACAAAGACGTCCTTGAGGTGGTAGCCCGTCTCGAATTCGGCGTCGAAATGGAAGTCATTGTTGATCTGATCGGCCCCGCTCCGGGTGGTGAGGTAGGTGATCTTCACGGACACGTTGCGCACGGCGACGAACGCGGGAAGGTACTCGGGCACCTCCTTCAACGCGTACCGGTAGGCGTTCAACGTGACGACCTTGCCGTCCTTCTCCACGCGGGGCTTGTCGCCGTCCGCGGCGCGCACGACGTAGAATTTCCCCTCGTCCTTGGCCAGGAGCACGTGCTGGGCGCCGAGGCGGGCCGTCAGCAGGGGCAGGAGCAGCAGCGCCGGGGCGAGCATCCGGGACAAAGCGGTGGGGGTCACGCCCGGGATTCCTCGACGAATCGCCGCCCGAGGCAACACCAATGGCGCGGACAAAGGGCCTACTTCTCGGGGAACGTCGCCACCTGAGTGAAGAGCCACGTTCCCGAGCGATCCCTCACCCAGGCGATCTCGAACCTTCCCTTGGCCTCGAACAGCTTGCCGTCCGGCAGGCGGATGCTCTGGCGGTAGGTGCCCAGCTGCTCGGCGGTGTCGCCGTCGACCGTGGTGCCCTCGAGCACATCGACGTTGGAAAGGACGTGGAAGTCCGAGAATCCGGCATAGAACTTCTCGATGGCGGCCCGCCCGTGGACGGGGGGCCGGCTCGGGTTCACCAACTCGCCGTCCGGGGCGAACATGGCGGCGATCCCGGCTGAGTCCATCGCGAGGACGAGCGCCGAGTAGTGCTGGAGCCGCGCCTCGAGCGCGGCCTTGTCGGCCCTGAGCCTGGCGACCTTCGGGTTCTCGCACGCGGCGAGGAGCGCGCACAAGAGAAGCGCAGCGGTCCCCGCCAGATATCCGGTGTCGCGCCGCATTCCGCTAGTCCGCAAGCGGCCCGGAGATCGTGTCCAGCTCCCTCATGACCTGCGGCGTCAGCTTCTCGACGGCGTCAAGCGCCCCCAGGTTCTCGCTCAGTTGCTCGACCTTCGACGCCCCCAGGATGACCGTGCTGACGTTGGGGTTCTTCAGGCACCAGGCGATCGCGAGGCAGGGGAGGGTCGTCCCGACGCCCTTGGCGATCGCGGCGATCCTTGAAATCGCGGCCAGCTTCCCTTCGACCCCGGGCTTCTTCAGGAGTTCGTCCTGCAGCCACTCCAACCCGGGTGTGCTGAGGCGCGTGCCCTCTGGGACGCCCTTGTTGTACTTTCCGGTCAACAGCCCCGAGGCGAGCGGCGACCAGATCGTGGTCCCGAGGCCCGGGCTCCTGTAGAGGGGCGCGTACTCCTTCTCGACCCGCTGGCGGTGGAAGAGGTTGTACTGCGGCTGCTCCACCACGGGGTGGTGGAGCCCGAGCCGGTCGCACACCGCGTGGGCCGCCTCGATCTGCGCCGCGCTCCACTCGCTTGTGCCCCAGTAGAGGACCTTTCCCTGGACGATGAGGTCGTGCATGGCCCTGCAGGTCTCCCCGATCGGGACCGTCGGGTCCGGCCGGTGGCAGTAGTAGAGGTCGAGATAGTCGACCTGGAGGCGCCGGAGCGCGTCGTGGCAGGCCTCGACCACGTGCTTTCGCGAAAGCCCGTCCTCGTTGGGCCGATCGCCCACGGTGCCGAAGAAGACCTTGCTCGAGACCAGGTAGCTGCTGCGGCGCCAGCCGGACTTCTTGAGGATCGCGCCCATCACCACCTCGGCCTGGCCGTCCGCGTACGCCTCGGCGTTGTCGAAGAAGTTGATCCCGGCGTCGTAGGCCGTGTGGAGGAGCTGCCTCGCCACGGGGTCGCCGATCTGTTTGCCGAACGTGACCCAGGCCCCGAAGGAGAGGGCGCTCACCTTGAGTCCTGATTTGCCGAGTTGGCGGTAGTGCATGGGGGTGTAGAGGGGGAGGTTGGGACGCGCAAAGAATGGGGCAGGTTTCGCAGATCTGCAAGGGTGGGGCGCTTGACTCCGCGGCGCCGTGCGGGCACCTGTTAGCGGATGACGCCACGGGCGGACGCGAACCGGAGCCTCACCCTTGAAAAACCTCTGGAACAGCGCTGAGGCGGCGGGTTTCCCCGGGGACATGGGCCAGCGGGTCTATTCCTCGAGGCTGCTGGGAAGGGACGAGTCGCTCGTGTTCCACGGCGGCGGAAATACCTCGGTCAAGATCTCGCAGAAGAACATCTTCGGCGAGGACGAGGCCCTTCTCTATGTGAAGGGGAGCGGATGGGACCTTGCGACCATCGAGGCGGCCGGCTTCTCGCCCTGCCGGATGGCGCACCTGCTCAGGCTCGCGGGGCTCGCCGAGCTCTCGGACCTGCGCATGGCCGCCGAGCTCAAGGGCTGCATGACGAATCCATCCGCGCCTGCGCCGTCCGTGGAGGCGATTCTCCACGCCGTGCTGCCGGCGAGGTTCGTCGACCACACGCATGCCGACGCCTTCATTTCGGTCACGAACACGCCCGGCGGCGCCGAGCGCGTCCGCGAGGTCTACGGCGACCGGGTGGTGGTCGTTCCCTACGTGATGCCTGGATTCAAGCTCGCGCGGGCGTTTGCGGAGCTCTTCCCGAGGGAATCCTCGGCGCGCACGATCGGGGTCGCGCTCCTAAGCCACGGCCTGATCTCGTTCGGCGACACGGCCGAGGAGTCCTACGTGCGGATGATCGAGCTGGTGGCGATGGCCGAGGAGTATCTCGACCGGCGCAAGGCGTGGACGGTCGATTGGCCCGCTGCCGCCGGCCGGCCGCGCCCGATTCGGGCCGAGCTCGCGGCCTTCCGGCGCGACCTTTCCGCGGCGATGGGCGCCCCCGCCATCCTCAGGGCGCAAGACGACGCGAGGTCCCTCGGCTTCATCGGCCGGCCCGACGTTGGCCTCATCTCGCAGCAGGGGCCCGCCACGCCCGATCACGTGATCCGCACCAAGCGCGTGCCGATGATCGGGCGCAACCTCGCCGCCTACCGCCGGGACTACGAGGCCTATTTTGGCGCGTGCGAAGAGCGGTCAAATCCTCGGCCGGTGGCGCTCGACCCGGCGCCCCGCGTGATCCTGGACCCCGAGTGGGGCGTGGTGGTCGTGGGGCGGACGGCCCGGGACGCGTCGATCGCCGCCGACCTGTACCGGCACACGATCGACATCATCGTGCGCTCGACGGCGCTCGGCGGATGGCGCGCGCTTCCCGCCCAGGACATCTTCGACTGCGAATACTGGGACCTTGAGCAGGCGAAGCTGCGGCGGACGGGCCCCGCGCCCGCCTTCGCGGGCGAGGTGGCCCTCGTGACGGGCGCCGCCTCCGGGATAGGGCGCGCGTGCGTCGACGCGCTCCTTGAGCGGGGCGCCGCCGTGGTCGGGCTTGACGTGAACGCCGACATCGCTCGGATGCTCGCCCGGCCGGACTTCCTGGGGCTCCCCTGCGACCTCACGAGGGAGGCCGACGTGGCCGCGGCGCTCGAGGCGGCCGCGAGGGCGTTCGGGGGACTCGACATGCTGGTCCTGAACGCGGGCATCTTCCCCAAGGGCAGTCCGATCGGGGAGCTCGGCAGCGACACCTGGCGCACGATCATGGCGGTCAACCTGGACGCGAACTTCGTGATGCTGCGCGAATGCCACCCGCTCCTGAAGGTGGCGCCGAGGGGAGGACGCGTGGTGGTCATCGGCTCGAAGAACGTGCCGGCGCCCGGCCCCGGCGCGGCGGCGTACTCGGCGTCGAAGGCGGCGGTGAACCAGCTCGCGCGGGTGGCCGCGCTGGAGTGGGGGGCCGACCGCATCCGGATCAACACGCTGCACCCCAACATGGTCTTCGACACCGCGCTGTGGACGCGGGAGATCCTGGAGTCGAGGGCGCGCCACTACGGCATGAGCGTCGAGGCCTACCGGACGAACAACGTGCTCAGGGTGGAGGTGACGAGCCGGGACGTCGCCGCGCTTGCGGCCGAGCTCTGCGGCCCCCTGTTCGCCAAGACGACCGGCGCGCAGATTCCCGTCGACGGCGGGAACGAAAGGGTCATTTGAAGGTCAAGGGCCAGCCCTACCGCACGATCTGGCCGGGCGCCGACGGCGCCTCGGTCGAGATCATCGACCAGACGCGCCTGCCCCACGAGTTTGCTGTCGCGAGGCTGCGCACGGTCGGGGACGCGGCCCACGCCATCCGGGCGATGCTTGTACGCGGAGCGCCGCTGATCGGCGCGACGGCCGCCTACGGGCTGTGGCTCGCGCTCCGCGCCGATGCGTCGGACGAGGCGCTCGCGAGCGCAGGCTCCGAGCTCCTGGCCACGCGGCCGACGGCCGTCAACCTCCGGTGGGCCGTGGAGCGGGTGACCGCGTGGCTTGCGCCCCTGCCGCCCGAGATGCGGGCGGCGGCGGCCTTCGAGCGCGCCGCCGAGATCTGTGACGAGGACGTCGGCATCAACCGCGCGATCGGGGCGGCGGGGCTTCCCGTCATCCGGGCACTTGCGGCGGCGAAGCCGCCGGGAGTTGCCGTCAACATCCTGACCCACTGCAACGCCGGGTGGCTCGCGACCGTCGACGTGGGCACGGCCACGGCCCCGATCTACGCTGCCCACGACGAGGGCCTGAGCGTCCACGTCTGGGTGGACGAGACGCGGCCCCGCAACCAGGGCGCGAGCCTCACGGCCTGGGAGCTCCTCAATCACGGGGTCAGGCACACGGTGATAGCCGACAACGCGGGCGGGCACCTCATGCAGCGGGGCCAGGTGGACCTGGTGATCGTCGGGACGGACCGGACGACCGCGTGCGGCGACGTCTGCAACAAGATCGGCACCTACCTGAAGGCGCTGGCGGCGCGCGACAACGGCGTGCCGTTCTACGTCGCGGCGCCGTCGCCGTCGATCGACTGGGGCCTGCGCGACGGACTCCGCGAGATCCCGATCGAGAACCGCTCGGAGCGCGAGGTGACCCACATCTCGGGCCGCCTCCCGGACGGGAGCGTCGCGACGGTCGCGCTTACGCCCGAGGGCAGCGGCGCGGCGAACCCCGCCTTCGACGTCACCCCGGCCCGGCTGGTGACGGGAATCGTCACGGAGCGCGGGATCGCCGAGGCCTCGGAGGCCGGGCTGAGGAGGCTCTTTCCCGAACACTATGGCCCCGAAACCCATGAACGAGATTGACCGCCGCGACTTCCTGAAAGCCTCCCTCACAGCCTCCGCTGCGGCGACCCTTGCCGCAATGGCGCCCTCCTCCCGGGCGGCCGAGCCGCCGGCCGCGGGCGGGGAGTTCCTTGAGCTCCGGGCGTACCGGCTAAGGCCCGGCGCGCCGCACGCCCTCCTCGACGGGTACCTCGAGAGGTCCCTCATCCCGGCGCTCAACGCCCGCGGCGTGGGCGCCGTGGGCGTCTTCACCGAGCCGGACTCGAAGGAGGGCCCGGCGGTCTGGGTCCTGATTGCCCATCCGTCGCTCGAATCCGCCGCGTCGGTCGCCGCCTCCCTCAATACTGACCCCGCCGTCCAGGCGTCGGGCGGGGACTACCTGACCTTGCCCACGAAGGAAGAGCCGGCGTATGACCGGATCGATAGCTGGCTCTTCCTCCCGTTTTCCGGGCTTCCACGGCTCGCCGTTCCCGCGCTCGCCCGCGAGCGCAGGCCGCGGATCTTCGAGATGCGCACCTACGAGAGCTACAGCGAGTTGAAGGCCCTTAAGAAGGTGGCCATGTTTAACGCGGGCGAGATCGCCCTTATGCAGGAGCTCGGCCTCTCCCCCGTGTTCTACGGCCAGGCGCTCCTCGGCCGTGACCTTCCCCAGCTCACCTACCTGCTCTGCAGCCCGGACATGGAGACGCACAAGAGGAACTGGGCGGCCTTCGGCGCCCACCCGGCCTGGGTGAGGCTCAAGAACGATCCGCAGTACGCGGACACCGTCTCGAAGATCACGAGCCGGTTTCTCGTTCCCGCCGGGTACTCGCAGATATAGTCCGCACCGGCTGGCTAACCCGCGGAGCCGGCGCTTGGGGCCGGAGCGCGGCCGCGCGGCCTGAGCAGAAAGCCGTCGGTGAAGACGAAGACGGCCATTGCGAGAAAGATGAAGAATGCCGCGACCCAGAAGAACGGACTGTGGTGGAGGGGCCTGCGGGCGCCGGCATGAGGCTTTCCGGCCTCCGTATGGGGTCCGCCATGGTGTTTTTGGATGCGCTCGGTGTCGTTCATGAATGGGGTGTGTTTTGTTTGGCGGCTCCATGCCGTTGGACACCCGCCGCCGCCTTTGGTCACGGGCGCCGCATCGCGCATCGCAGGGACGTTCGCCCCTGGCCCAACGCCCTGTCGGGTTACACCCCATACCCCGCGGGCTGGCGCCGGCATATATTCGCGCGAGCGGGTGTATGCCCGCCAAAACTCAAGGATCCTATATGCCTATCGTATCCGTTGTCCTCACCCTGATCGTCGTCGGCGTAATCCTCTGGCTGATAAACACGTACATCCCGATGCAGTCCACCATCAAGTCCATCATCAACGCGGTGGTAGTGATCGCGGTGGTCCTTTGGCTCCTCTATGGTTTCGGCATCATCTCGCACTCGGGAGACATCCACATGCCGGTGGTGAAGTAGGGCGGCGCGGTTCCACCGCCGGCCGCGTTTCTTTGATCCTTCGGCGCGGCTTTTCGCGCATGGATAGGGTCCGAGTAGCGGCTCCGGGGCCGCCGCTTGTCATTCCTATACGTGAACCTGGCGATGAATCAGCTCAGCGACGCCGAGATGGGCGTCGGCCACTCCGAGTTCGAGCGGGACGGATGCGCCCTGCTCGAGGGTTTCTTCGACCCCTTCCGCGTGGACCGCGCGGCATCGGCCGCGCGCCGGGTGCTGCGGGAGAGGCCGCGCGAGGTGGTCGTCGACTGCCTGCAGAGCGGCCAGCGCACGTTCTGGGCGCAGGCCGCCCACCCCGAGACGCGCCACTTCAAGTTCAACGACCTCCATCTGCTCTGCGAGGCGCTCCGGGACCTGGCGCTCGATCCCGAGCTGACCGCGGTCCTCAGGGCGCTTCTCGGCGACGCGCCGGTGCTGTGCAGCAGCGTCAGTTTTGAGAAGGGCAGCTCGCAGCCGAAGCACATCGACTCGCTGTGCATGACCCCGCGCACGCCCCATTCGCTGGTCACCGCGTGGATCGCGTACGAGGACGCCCATCCGGACGCGGGCCCCCCGGTCTATTACCCGGGAAGCCACAAGATCCCGCTCTACACCTTCAACGACGGCAGCCACCACGCTTCGCGCGACGAGATCGTGGACTGGTTCGACTACATCGACGTGCAGCTGCGGCTCAGGGGCCTGAGGGCGAGGAAGCTCGTGGCCAGGAAGGGCGACGTGTTCATACGGCACGCGGACCTCGTCCACGGGGGCAGCCCGATCGCGGACTTCGGCCGCACGTGCGGCTGCGCGGCCTTACACTACTTCAGCGCGGGCGACTGCGTCGAAAGGGGCATGGACATCGAGCCGCTGCGCGGGGGCTACTGGTTCCGGCGGCTGAGGGCCCCGGTCGCGGCGGACCCGTCGGCCTTCGGGCCGGGCTTCCCTTTCCCCGAGGAGTCCTATCTCCGGCGCTATCCCGACGTCCGGGAGGCCGTCGAGACCGGGATGTGCCCGTCGGGCGAATCCCACTACCGGATGTACGGGTTCGACGAGGGCAGGGGCGTCTAATAGCAGGGGCTCACGGGTTGCGCGAGGCGACCCAGAACCTGCAGTTGTCCGAGAAGCTGGCGACGCTGGGCCCCTCCGTCGCGAGTTCGCTCCTCATCGCGTCGAAGACGCGGCTCCAGCCGGTCGCGGCCAGGTCGTCGAGGATCTCCCGGCGGTCCGGGATGTGGATGAAGACCTCGCCGCTTTCGTCCCGGAAGCGCCGGTCCCCGAAATCGGTGAGAGCCGGGTCCTGGCGCCCGGTCGCCCACCGGGCGGCCTCGTTCCGCCACCAGGACCCGTCGTCGCCGGCAACATCCCGGTCGTGCGCGGTGAAGATGAGGGGCGCGCCCTCCCGGCAGAGGGCGTGCAGCCGGCCGAGCGCCGCCCGGCGGTTCCCGCGGCCGGGGATCTGCATGAGGCCGTTGAACATGAAGAGGGCCGCCCCGAAGCCCCCGGCGGGCGCCGCTGCGAGTTCGGAGCAGCCGACGGTCCTCGCGTCGGCGCACGAAAAGGCGATCGATCCGGCGCCCTGCTCCCGCGCAAGGTCGCGCGCCTGCTCCAAGAGCTCGTCCGCGAAGTCGAACGCGTGGATCCTCCTAAAACCCATCCTCCAGAGCCCCAGGGTCACCCGGCCGGCGCCGCAGCCGGCCTCGAGGATGTCGGTCTCCGGATCCTTGAGGAACCGCTCGATCACCCGGCGCTCGGAATTCCACAGCCCGAGAAAATGGGCCGCCCGCGTGTAATGGAGGATCGAGTGGATCCCGTTGAAGCACTCCCTCACCTGGGCCCCCGACCATGCCGCCGGTTCTTCGGAGCGGGCAGGGGACCGCGGATCGGAAGCCTCCATGTGTCTCGTGCGTCCGAGGCCGGGTCGCTTCGCCGCCCGGAGCGACCCGCGCCGGATCAGCCGCTGAAGCTGTAGTCGTAGGGGGCGCGCATCGGCCGCGACAGGTAGCGGTTCGCCTCCGCCGCGTTCTCGCCCACGAACCTTTCGGCGCCGGAATCCCACGTGAGCTTCAGGCCCGTGCGCAGGGCGATGGCGCCCAGGTGGCACATGTTCGCCGAGCGGTGCCCGGTCACGACGTCGCAGATCGGCAGCTGCCGGGAGCGGACGCAGTCGAAGAAGTTCCCCATGTGGTTCTTGCTCACGACGAGCTTGTCCTTCTCCTCGGCCGCGGGGGTGTGCAGCAGTGCGGGGTCGCTGGCGGTGATCTCCTGGCGGTTGACCCAGATCCACCCGTCCGTGCCGACGAAGCGGATACCGTTATGCTGGCCCTTGGCGTTCACCGATTCACCGTAGATGTCGTCGTCCTTGGTCGTGCGCACATGCAGGCTGACGCCGTTCTCGTAGGTGTACCTCACGTCGTAATCGGCGAAGGCGGTGTAGCCGCCGGGCACGGGCTTCGACAGCGCCCGGGCCTCCACCTCGCGCGGCGCGACCAGGCCGATCGCCCAGTAGGCGATGTCGTTGTGGTGCGCCCCCCAGTCCGTCATCGTGCCCCCGGAATAGTCGTACCAGTAGCGGAAATAGGTGTGGCAGCGCTCCTTCACGTAGGGGACGGACGGCGTCTGCCCCTGCCAGAAGTCCCAGTCGAGCCCCTGGGGGACGGGAGAGGCCGCGAACGGGCCGCCGCGCTTGCCGGCCGGCAGCCACACCTCCGCGACCTTGAGCTTCCCGATCCGGTTGTTGCGGACGAGCTCCGCCGCCAGCCGGAAGCGCTGCGAGCTGCGCTGCTGCGTGCCGGTCTGCAGCACGACGCCGTGGCGCTGCACGGCCCCGATGACGTTATTCCCCTCGTCGATCGTGAGCGTCAGGGGTTTCTCGCTGTAAATGTCCTTGCCGGCGCGGGCCGCCGCAATGTTGACCAGGGAGTGCCAGTGGTCGGGCGTGGCGTTGACGACTGCGTTTATGTCATTACGCTCAAGGAGCTTGCGGAAATCTGAGTACTTCACGGGGACCTTGGTGCCCACCGTGAACTTCTTCGCGGCCTCCTCGGCGTGGCTCTCGTCGACGTCGCAGACGGCGATGATGTCGCCGTGGTTGGAGGCGTTGACCGCGTCGCCCTTTCCCTGCCCGCCGCAGCCTATGAGGGCGATGCCCGGCCGGTCGTTCGGCGACGGGACCTTGGTCTCCTCGGCCGCCTCCAACATCTGGCGTTCGACAAACCAGAGGGGCAGGCCGGTCATCGCCGCGACCGTCGCGACCCGCTTCACAAACGTCCGGCGCGAGACCTGGAAGTCCTTGATCGATGAAGCTTGGGGGCGGGAGGGGGGAGGGGACGGGTTCATGGAAGGGGTGCTGATGCGGGGTGCAACGGTGGAAAAAGAGGAGGATGAAGCATCGGGGGTGCGTCGATTGCAAGCCGCCGCATTGTCCCGCGCCGAACGGACCTAATCACGATTATCAGGACGCGCACTAATGCAAACGCCCGCGGCCGCCGCAGGCTGTTTAGGTTGAACCCGATTTGGCGCCGGCGGCAGAATCACGGTCCCTGTAGGGGCCCCCGGGCGCGGGTCCGTGAAGCCCTGCCCGGGCCATGGATTCCCTGGTCATTTTTTTTGTCACGCTTCTTGCCCCGGGGAGTGCATTCGCCAAAGTTGTTCCCCTCCCCAATCCCTTATGAACACCCCTGAAATGAACCGTCGCACCTTCCTGAAGACCGCCTCGCTCGCCACCGCGGCGGCCTCCCTGCCGAACATCCTGCGCTCGCAGGGGCCCGGCGACCAGGCGCCTGTCAACAAGATCAACGTCGCCTGCTGCGGCGTGGGCGGGCGCGGCTACGACGCGGTCCAGGGGATGAAGGGCGAGAATCTGGTCGCCTTCTGCGATGTCGATGACGAGCGGGCCGCCAAGACCTACCAGGAGTTCCCCGGGGTCCCCCACTTCCGCGACTTCCGCGTCATGCTCGACAAGCTGGGCAACAAGATTGACGCGGTGACGGTGTCGACGCCCGACTTCATGCACTTCCCGATCGCCATGGCGGCGCTCGCTCTCGGAAAGCACGTTTTTATCGAGAAGCCGATGGCCCACACGGTGGCCGAGGCCCGCAAGCTGGCCGAGGTCGCCCGCGAGAAGAAGGTGGCGACGCAGATGGGCAACCAGGGGCACGCGCGCGAGGGGGCCCGCCTCCTCAAGGAATGGGTCGAGGCCGGCGTCCTCGGAGAGGTGAAGGAGGTGCACAGCTGGACCGACCGCCCGATCTGGCCCCAGGGCGTGAAGCCCTTCGACCACACGAAATTGATGCCCGTCGTCCCGGCGACGCTCGACTGGGACCTCTGGACCGGGGTCGCCCAGCCCCGCGAGTTCGACCCGGGCTACCTGCCCTTTGTCTGGCGCGGCTTCTGGGACTTCGGCTGCGGGTCGCTCGGCGACATGGGCTGCCACATCATGGACGGCGCCTACTGGGCGCTGGGGCTCACCGCCCCGACCTCCGTGGAGCCCGTCAGCGCGAACCAGACCGAGATAAGCGCCCCGACGGCGTCGGTCACCCGCCTGCATTTCCCGGCCCGGGGCTCGATGCCCGCGGTCAAGTGGACGTGGTACGACGGCGGCATGATGCCGCCCGTCCCCGCCGACCTGGAGGAGAGCCGCAAGCTGCAGGAGAACGGCACGCTGCTCATCGGCTCGAAGGCGACGGTCATGTGCGACACCTACTATGACAGCGTCCGGATCATCCCCGAGGCCAAGATGAAGGAGTTGGCGCCCAGCCTTCCCCCGAAGACGATCCCGCGCGTGGCCGGCGGCCATTTCGCCGAATGGCTGCGCGCCTGCAAGGGCGGCGTCCCGGCCGGCTCGAATTTCGAGTATGCCTCGCGCCTCACGGAGAGCGTGCTGATCGGCAATGTCGCGCTGCGCGCCAAGCGCCGGATCGAATGGGACTCGGCGTCGATGAAGGTGACGAACCTCGCCTCCGCCAACGCATTCGTGACCACCCAGTACCGCGCCGGCTTCGGCGTCTAACCCCGGTCGAACCCAAGATCCCATGAGCGAACCCACACCGTCCTCCCCGGCGGCCTCGCGCTGCGAGTACACCTGGGCCTTTCTGATCCTGCGGCTGTTCCTCGGCCTGCGCACCTTCTTCGAGGGCGTCGAGAAGTTCGAGAAGGGCGGCACGTACTCGTTCAAGAACTATTACGAGAACATGGGCCGGATGGCGCAGGGGATCACCGGCGCCTCCTTCCTGCCGCTCTGGGCCACCCGCAACTACGCGCACACGCTCGGCTACCTCCTCTTGGTCCTGGGCGCCGCGCTCCTGCTTGGCGTCAAGACGCGCGTCACCCTCATCCTGACCGGCCTCCTGTACGTGAGTCTCTCCTTCGGGCTCATGGCCGTGCAGGAGAACGAGGGCGTCGCCTGGCTCGGGGTCTACATCGGCCTCTTCGCCGGGGCGCTGGCCCTCGTGCGCCACAACCGCTTCGTCCTCTGGCGCGACCGTTTCGAATAAAGCCCGACAGCCCGCCCCCATGCCCACCCCCACGACCACGGGATTCACCCGCCGCGACTTCCTCGCCACCGGCGCCAAGCTGGGGGCCGCCTTCATCGCGGCGCCCTACCTCGCCCGCGCGGCATCGATCGGAAGCGGCACGGACAGCCTCAACATCGGGCTCATTGGTTGCGGCGAGGAGGGCCGCGTCCTCATGAACGCGGCGCTCAAGATCCCCAACATCCGGTTCCGCGCCGTCTGCGACATCTGGCCCTACAACCGCAGGTACGGCGAGCGCCTCCTTGAGAAGTTCGGGCACGACCCGAAGCCCTTCGAGGATTACCGGGAGATGCTCTCCGCGGTCCCGGACCTGGACGCGGTGATCGTGGCGACGCCCGACTTCGTCCACGCCGAGCACACGAACACGTCGCTCAAGGCCGGAAAGCACGTCTACTGCGAGAAGCTCATGTCAAACACGGTCGAGGGCGCGCGCTCCATGGTGCGCACCGCCAGGGAGACGGGCCGCCTCCTCCAGATCGGCCACCAGCGCCGCAGCAACCCGCGCTACATCTACGCCCGCGACCGGATCGTGCATGGGAACCGGCTTCTCGGGCGGGTGACCAACGCGATCGCTCAGTGGAACCGGGCCGTCACCGAGGACCTCGGCTTCCCGGCGAAGCAGGCCATCCCGGAGGACGTGCTGCAAAGGTACGGCTACGCCAACATGCACGAGTTCCGGAACTGGCGCTGGTTCAAGCGGTACTCCGGGGGCGTCATCTCCGACCTCGGGGCCCACCAGATCGACGTGTTCAACTGGATGCTGGGCTCGAACCCGACCTCGGTGATCGCGGGCGGCGGGCGCGACTACTACCCGAACCACGAGTGGTACGACAACGTGTTCGTGATCTACGAGTACCCCACGGCGGAACAAGTGGTCCGCGCCTCCTACCACGTGCTCACCACCACGAGCGCGGGCGGGGGGTACAACGAGTACTTCATGGGCGACGAGGGCGCGCTCAAGATGTCCGAGAACCCGAAGTATACGAAGCTCTACCGCGAGGACCGGGCCCCGGATTGGGGCGAGTGGGTAAAGCAGGGCCTGGTCGTCCGGCCGGACTCGGGCGAGGGCGCGCTGCCCCCTGTCAAACCCTGGGAGAAGCCGCTGTCGCACCCAC
Organism: Opitutaceae bacterium; assembly: GCA_003164715.1. Lineage (GTDB taxonomy): Bacteria > Verrucomicrobiota > Verrucomicrobiia > Opitutales > Opitutaceae > Palsa-1447. The sequence continues at coordinate 30,131 of PLTZ01000026.1, forward strand.
CCATGATGTCCAAGTCAGTCTCCTCCGTGGTCGACGTGCGCGAGACCGCCGAGCTGTCGGCATGGGACATGCCGGTCACGCTCGACAAGGCGATCCACCAGCCCCACCTCGAGAACTTCTTCGACGCCATCCGGGGCAAGGCGGCCCTCAACTGCCCCGGCGAGACCGCGCTCGCATCCGCGGCGACGATCCTCAGGGTGAACGAAGCCGTCGCCGCCCGCAAGATGCTCAGCTTCGTCCCCGAGGACTTCACCGCCTGAACCACGCCCTTATGCTCCGAACACTCGCCATCCTCCTTGCCCTCTCTTCCGTCGGCGCCGCGCGGGCCGAGGAGCTCGTCCCGCTCAAGATCGAGCTCCCGAAGCCGCTGTTCGTCGGGACGCCGAGGCCGATCAAGGTCTCGAACCTCGAGCCCGAGCAGGCTGCGAACGCGGGCCCGCTCATGGTGCCCGCCGGCACGGCGCTCCTGTCCCTCAACAAGCCCGTCGCCTCGAGCGACACGTCCCCGGTGATCGGCGAGCTGACCTGCGTCACCGACGGGGATAAGTCGGGGGACGAGGGATCCTACGTCGAGCTGGGGCCTGGCGTGCAATGGGTGCAGATCGACCTCGGCGGCCCGGCCAGGATCGCCGCGATCGCCGTATGGCATTTCCACGCCCAGGCGCGCGTCTATCACGCGGTCGTGGTCCAGGCGTCGAACGACCCGCAGTTCAAGACCGGCGTCACGACGCTCTTCAACAACGACGACACCAATTCCGACGGGCTGGGCAACGGCTCGGACTACGCCTATGTGGAGACCTACAAGGGCAAGATCATCGACGCCAAGGGCGTGACTGCGCGCTTCGTGCGCCTCTACAGCAACGGCAACACGTCGGACGAGCTCAACCACTACACCGAGGTGGAGGTTTACGGTAAGCCCGTGAACTGAACCCCTCCCGCGTGGCGCACGCCCCCCGCCCGCGATGCCCCGGAACCTCCCCAGCTGGCTGCCCCTGGTCCTGCTGACCCTGGCGGCGTTCGGGTGGCGGGCCTGGGACCTGGCCGCCCGGCCGATGCACGCGGACGAGGCGAACCAGGCGGTCAAGGCCGGGGAGCTGCTGGAGTCGGGACGCTATGCCTACGACCCGCACGACCATCACGGCCCGGTGCTCTATTACGCGGTTTTGCCCATCGCCTGGGCCCGGGGGCAGCGGACGCTTGCGCAGCTTGACGAGGTGACGGTGCGCCTGGTGCCCGCGCTGGTCGGCGCCGCCTCGGTGTTCCTCCTCGGACTCCTGGCGGCGCCGCTCGGCCGCTGGCCGGCGCTCGCGGCGGCGGCGTTCCTGGCCGCGTCCCCGCCCGCCGTCTACTACAGCCGGTACTTCGTGCAGGAGACGCTCCTGGCGACTTTCACGCTGGCGGCGTTCGTCTGCGCCAGGCGGTGGTGGGCCACGGGCCGCGCCCGCTGGGCGGCGGCGGCGGGGGCCTGCGCGGGCCTGATGGAGGCCGCCAAGGAGAGCGCCCCTTTGTTCGTGCTCGCGGCGCTTGCGGCGCTCCTGGCGACCCGCGGCCGGGCGGCCGGCCCCGCGGCCCGGCGGCCGCTGCGCGAAGCGGCGGTCGCTGCGGCGGCCGCTTTGGCGGTGGCGGCCCTCTTTTACTCCTCGTTCGGAGCGCACCCGGCCGGGCTCGGCGACGCGCTTTCGGCCTACGTGTCCCAGGCGGAGCGCCTCGCTTCGGGCGACACCGGCCACGAGAAGCCCTGGGGGTACTTCCTGCGGCTCTTCGCGTGGCAGCGAAACGGCGGCCTCGTGTTCGAGCAGGCCGGCTTCTCGGCGCTTGCGCTCGCCGGCCTTGTGGCCGCCGCGGCGACCCGGACGGCGCTCCTGCGGTGGGCCGCCGCGTATTCGCTCCTGGTCCTCGTTGCCCTGTCGTCGGTCGCCTACAAGACGCCCTGGCACGCCATCGACCTGGTGCCGGGATTCGCCCTCCTTGCGGCAGGCGCGCTCGGCGCCCTTCCCGAGGGGCGGATATGGAGGGCGGCGGCGGCCACGACCGCGCTCGTGGTTCTCGGGCTCCTCGTCCACCAGGCGGACAAGGTCGCCCGGGCCTATGCGTCCGACGCGCGCAACCCCTACGCCTACGTCCACAGTTCCCCGGATGTCCTCAAGTTCAGGGGCCTGGCGGACGCCGCCCGCAGCCGTTCGCCGGGAGCGCCGGTGCGCGTGATCAGCGAGGAATACTGGCCGCTTCCGTGGTATCTGCGCGGGATGGACGGCGTCGGCTACTGGACAAGCCCGCCCGCGGACTGCGACGGCGCCCTCGTGATCGCGTCAGCCGGCCTGGCGGACGCGGTCCACGCCCGCCTGCACGGCGCCTATGACCGGTCGTACCTCGGCCTGCGGCCCGGCTTCGTCTGCGTCCTGTTCACCCCCCGGAAATGAACCCGCGCTATTCCCTCGTCGTGCCGTTCCACAACGAGGCCGGCAACGTGATCCCCGTGGTCGCGGGAGCGGTCGAGGTCCTCGCGTCCTTAGGGCAGCCCTTCGAGGCGGTGCTGGTCGACGACGGAAGCACTGATGCCACGGGGGAGGAGATCGCCGCGGCCGCCGCCCGCTGGCCCGTATGCCGGGGCCTGCGCCTGCCCGAGCGCCTGGGCCAGGCGGCGGCGCTCCTGGCCGGCCTCCAGAGCGCCCGGGGAGAGCAGATCCTCACGATGGACGGCGACGGCCAGAACGACCCCCGAGACTTTCCGGCGCTGCTCGCGCTCGCCGAGTCGGGCCGCTTCGACCTGGTCTGTGGGTGGCGCGTCGACCGGAGGGACGCCCGGTGGCGCCGGCTCGCCTCGCGGGTCGCTAACGCCGTCCGGCGGGCGGTCCTCGGCGACCGGGTGCACGACGCGGGCTGCCAGCTGCGCGTCATGCGCAAGGAGGTGCGCGCGGCGCTGCGGCCGATGGAGCTGCTCCAGACGTTCATCCCGGCCCTCGCCGTCGCCGCGGGCTTGCGCGTCGGGGAGCTGCCGGTCGGCCACCATCCGAGGCGCCACGGCCGCTCCAAGTACGGCCCCGCCCAGCTCTGGTGGCGGCCGGCGGCCGCCATGCTGCGGCTGCGCTGGGAGCTGTGGAGGCGCCCGCCGCCATGAGCCGCGCCCTCTTCAGGCACGAGGCCATGGCCACCACCTTTGAGATCGTCGTCGACGGCCAAGCGGAGCCCTACGCCCGGCAGGCGGCGGCGGCCGCGTTCCGGGAGCTCGACCGGCTTGAGGGCGAGCTCAGCCGATTCGTGGAGTCGAGCGACATCTCGCGCGCAAGCCGCCTCGAGTCCGGGGGCGCGGTCGTGATCGGCGAGGACGCGCTCGAGTGCCTGTTGATCGCCGCCGAGATGGCGCAGGAGACCGGCAGGGCGTTCGACCCCGCGTACGGCTCCGAGCGCGGGCCGGAACTCGCGGACGACGCTCCCGCGTTCACCCTCGACCCGGCCGCGCATGTCCTGACCGCCCGGGCACGGCGGCTGCGGCTGGACCTCGGCGCCGTGGGCAAGGGATACGCCCTCGACCGGCTCGCCGGCGTGCTGGCCGAGTGGGGCGTCGATTCGGCCTGCCTCAACAGCGGCGGAAGCACGGCGCTCGCCCTCGGACAACCGCCGTCCAGCTCCGGGTGGCCGGTCGGGATGGGGGAGGGCGAGGCGCGCCTCGAGCTCTCCCTATGCCGGGCGGCGCTCAGCGGCTCTGGGCTCGCCGTGAAGGGCTCGCACCTGCTGGACCCGAGGACGGGCCGGCCGGCGGCGCGCGCGTTGCGCGCATGGGCCTCGTCGCCAAGCGCGGCCGTGGCCGACGCCCTGTCCACGGCCTTCTTCGTGATGACCGACACCGAGGTGGCCGCGTTCTGCGCGGCCCATCCCGACACGGGCGCGGCCCTGGCGCGGGCGGACAGGCGGCTCCGGCTGCACGGCACGCTTCGGACCCTGGGCTCCGGCGCCTAGCCGGGGCTCTCCGGGACGGGCGGGCCCCCCGAGCGAATGCGCCTCCCTGTAACCGCGGCGCCGGGAAGGCGTCTCTGGTCTGCGGCAATCATCCCTCTCAACCAAGAAGATTATGTACCCGATCAACATGAAACTCTGGAATCGAACAGCATTCGCCCTCGTTGCATTCCTCGCGGCCGGCCTCGGCCACGCCTGCGCCCAGGTGAGCCTGCGCGGCATCTACACGGCGCAGGTCAACGGCACGCTCACCGCCGTGATCGCGGCCCACGACAACAACACGCTCGACGCGTTTCTCTTTGACACCGGCCAGCAGGAGGTGGGCAAGGGCTCGACCACGATCGACTCCTCGGGCGATTTCTCGCTCGCCAACGTGATCGGGTACAGCGTCACCGGAACGCTCTCGGCCACGGGATCGTCCGCGACGATAGCGGGCTCCGTGAACTTTGCGGGCTGGGCCGCCCCGGTCGCCTACTCCGCGCCGCGGACCGTTTGGTTCGGGGCCAACAACAGCGGCGGCTCCATCATCAACGGGCGGTTCACCGGCAAGGCCACGAACGCGAGCGCCGCCGGCAGCACGAACCTCACGCTGATCGTGGACGCCAACGACAACCTCTACGCCATCCACGAGGTGTCCGCCGGGGTGTTCACGGGCGGCATCGGGACGGTCACTCCGAATGCCGGCGAGACCGGAGGAACATTCGTGTTCACGAGCGTCAAGGGAGACACGGGCAGCGGCACGTTCACGACGAACGCCTACACGATGTCCGGCACGTTCACCGACTCGGCCGGAACGTTTGACTTCGTGGCGTTTCGCGACGCCGCGGCCAACCGCCTGGGTAACCTCTCGACCCGCGGCTTCGTGGGCACGGGCCAGAACATCCTCATCGGCGGGTTTGTGATCCAGGGTGGCCCGAAGCTGGTCCTGATCCGGGTCCTCGGCCCGGGACTGGCCAACTACGGGATCACCGCACCCCTCATGGACCCCTCGGTGGCGCTCTACCACGGGTCGACCGAACTCACCTCCAACACCGGGTGGCAGAACCAGTCGAGCCCCAGCGTGGTCGCGGAGATCCAGGCGACGCACCTTTCGCCCCCGAGCACGGGGGACGACGCCATCCTGATCCAGCTTGAGGCGGGCGCCTACACCACCGTGGTCACCGGGGCCAGCGGAGACACGGGCACCGCGCTCGTGGAGGCTTACGAGGTCCTTCTGGACTAAGGTCCCGGTCCGCGGGGTATTGAACCCGCGCAAGGTGCCGGCCCGATCGATGGGCCGGCGCCTTTTTTGTGGCGCGGCGCCTCGCGACCCTTTGCCCGCCATGGACTAATGCCAGACGCTGCGCGTCGACATGCGCAGCCTGCACGAGGGCGCAGAGTAGGCCGGATCCGGCGGGCGACAAAAAAGGCCGGCCCCCTGCGGGGACGGCCTTCGTATCAGACGGGGGGCGAAGCGCTACAGTTTTGCCGCGGGGGCCGGCTGCTGCCTGTTCTTCTTGGCCTTGCGAGGATTCACAAAGGTCGGGTTGGCGGTCGCCGGTTTCGGCTGGGGCGCGATCCCTGAGATGATCGGGGCGGCGGGGGCCTGGGCCGACGTGGCGGTGGGTGTTGCTGCAGGAGCTGCAACAGGAGTTGGAGATTCAGTGTTCATTTTGATTTCTGTTTTATGACTTATTTTGGCGCCGAAAGGTAAGGATCGGCGCTTGGGGTACGCTACGCCGTTAGGAGGGCGCGTTCTCCGCAGTTGTTGTCCATAATCGCGCATCCTTTGCAGGCGAATTCGCATCTGAATGATTGTTAACTATCTTTATAATAGATATATATGAGTTTTTTAGCTACGAAGTCCCTGCTGAACGTGAGTCATGGTGACACATCTGATTTCGCCTCGAAACATCCGGTTCCGGGTTCGTCCATGGCGCGGCTGGGCTTAAGTGCCGGATACGCCCTCCCTTTGGGGAGGGCAGAAGAGCCCCGTCGGACCAGCTGAGCCTACCCGCCACCCAGGGGAACCCGGCCTTGTGACACCCGTACCTGGGGAGGCGTCCCGATCCCGAGGCCGCCGGGATCTCCGAGCGAGAAACGGCGTAAGATGATGGTTGGGATCGTTGTGCGTGAGCCCTCTGCCGGTGCACGAAACCCCAAGGACCCGCTGCTTGCCGCCCGGACTTCCGTGGCGGCAGCGTTCGCCCATGTAATCTAGCGCGACCTCACGCTGCGCGCACCCCTGCCTAGCCGGGAGGGGGTGCGGCGGAGGAGGGGGCCGGCATGCCATCCACGGTGCCCGACTCCATGACCTCCACGCGGGTGCCGTCGGGGTCGTAAGCGTTGACCTGCCGCTTCCGGTTGATCCCGGTTCTCGCCGGAGTCAGCGGCTTGCAGCCTTCCGGGAGGATTCGGCCCCTGAGCACGGCCTCGGCCGCCGTCACGCTGGGCACCTCGAGGCAGGGATGGTGGAGGATATGGAGCCGGTCCGTGTCGGGCGCGGCGCCGACCAGCATGAGTTCAAGGTAGTCCGTCCCATCCGGCACGCGCAGGGTGACCCAGCTCAAGGTCTTTCCGTCGCTGCTTCCCCTCCACGTCTCCGCGAACCCGACGGTGTCCCTGTAGAACCTGAGGGACGCCTCAAGGTTGGCGACGACGACGCCCGCGTGGCTCATCCTTTCCGAGATGCGGGTAGGCGGGAGGAATCGGCCCTTGTTGGCCTGGGTCCACCCGCCCGGTAGGTACTGTACGAATTCGATGATGTGGCCGTCCGGGTCCTCGGTGAAATAGTTGAGGTTTCCCACCCGCCCGGCCGGGGCGGTTGCCGGCAGGGGCCTGCCGCCGGGGCCCTTGACGCCCCGTGAGACGAGGTAGTCCAGCATGCCCTGCGCATTGTCGGTTTCGAACGCGACATGGTAGAGGCTGTCGCCGTTCCTGGGGGTCGCCTCGCTTATGGGAAATAGCTCCAGCGACTGGCGGTCGTTGATCTTGATGCAGGCGAGCAGCACACCCCCGTCCTTCGTCGGGAGCGTGTAGGGCTCGTCGAACCCGAGATAGCCCTTGTAGAACGCCCGCGACCGGTCGAGGTTCGCGACCCAGAGCGCGACATGCGAGAGGCCGGTGATCAGGGGCCGGCGGGGCGCGGGGGTGTCCCCGGCCGGGCAGGGGGCCGGCAACAGTGCGGCGGACGCCATCGATACGAGGAGGCGGAGGATCCGCCGCTCCGCGCTAGCTCCCGTGCGCGGCCCTTTTGGACTTCCTGAGCCTGTAGCGGCTCCAGACGAGGCTTGCGACGTAGACAAGGATGACGGCGTTGACGACGAGGATCGAGAGCTTCAGCCAAGTGAAATGCCGCCAGGTCGCAAGGCATTCCTCGGGCACGAACAGCCCCGAGGAGATGACGACCATGTACTCCGCCCACCCGGCGCCGAGCCAGAGGCCGAACCCCTCGACCAGGAGCACGGAGGCGTACAGCGCCGAGAGGATGCCGAGGTGAACGAGGGTGGACGGCTCGACAAGCCCCAGCTTATCCAGCAGGAGCACGACGAACCGGTTCTCGGGCGAGATGCGGAAGGCCAGGACGAAATGCAGGGCGACCGCGGCGACATCCTTGTGGATCATGTCCAGGATCCCGAGGGAGAGGAACGACAGGATGACGCCCTTCACGAGCTTCGCCGCCGCGATGAGCCGCAGGCCGATGGGGGCCTCGATCTCGGGTTTGGGTCCTTCGGTGGCCATGGTGAGCCACCCATTCCAGCAGCGCCGGGTCCCAAGATAAAGAAGCATCCGCAATGGCGTTGCGTGGCATCGGGGTCGCGAATGGGGGCGGCGGCCCGCCGAAGGGGATGAAGGGCGCAGGGGGATGCGCTGGGGGGAGGGGGACGACTCCCCGGCTTGTATGCCCGTCCCGGGTCCCTATCGTGCCCCAATGAGACCCAGGGTCGTCGTCGTCGGCAGCTTTGTGCAGGACCTCACCTGGAAGTGCGCCCAGTTCCCACGCGCGGGGGAGACCGTGATCGGCACGTTCGTGACCGGCCCGGGCGGGAAGGGCTCGAACCAGGCGGTGGCCTGCGCCCGCGCGGGCGTGCCGACCCTCTTCGTCGGGGCCGTCGGCCGCGACGTCTTCGCGGACGGGGCGCGCAGGTTCTACAGGGCCGAGGGCATCGGCGCGCGCTTTGTCGTTAAGCCCCGCCACGCGACCGGCACCGCCGCCATCTTTGTCGACTCCGAGGCTCAGAACGAGATCATCGTCGCCCTCGGGGCCAGCGCGCAGCTTCGGCCCCGGGACGTCGACCCCGGCCTGATCCGGGGCGCGAAGGTCCTGGTCTGCCAGCATGAGGCGAGCCTCACGGTCAACGCGCACGCCTTCCGCGCGGCCCGCCGCGCCGGGGCCACGACGGTCCTCAATCCCGCGCCCATGCGGGCCGACTTCGACCCCGCGATCCTCGAGCTGACCGACGTGCTGATTCCCAACGAATCCGAGTTCGTCGCCCTGGTGAACCGTTTGGGCGGGCGGTCCGCCGGCCTCGAGGAGTCGGCGCTCGCGGCCCTCGCTCCGGAGGACCTGCACCGGCTCTGCCGCGCGCTGGCCGTCCCGTCGGTCATCGTCACCCTCGGCCGCCGCGGCTGCTTTGTGTCGCTCACGGGCGGAAGCCACACGCACCTTGCCGGGCACGGCGGCCTGAAGGTTGTCGACACCACGGGGGCAGGGGACGCGTTCATCGGCGGCTTCGCCGCCGGTCTCGTGCGCTACGGCGGGGACGTGCTCGCCGCGGCGCGGCAGGCCAACGCGGTCGCGGCCCTGTCCGTCACGAGGTTCGGCACCGCGCCGTCCATGCCCCGGGAGGCGCAAATCCGCCGCTTCCTGCTGTGCAGGAGCGCCTGACGGGCGGACGCGGGATCCCTGCAATTTATGCACGGTGTTCGCCCATAAACGCGCAGCGGGGAAGCGCCGCCGCGGGCACAATCAACACGTCTGTACATGCATGCGATCATCCAGGATACACCGGGCCGCGGCCCGCCTCCGTCGGCGGACGCCGTCCGGCTGTGCCTGCGCCGGCTCCTCAACACCAGCGTGCGGGCCTACCGCCGGGACCTCGCGAACTGCCGGCGCCGGCTGTCGAAACGGTCGATCCACGAGCTGCGGATCGCCATCCGCAGGCTTCTGGTATGCCTGAGGCTCGTCGGGGTTGCGCAGAAGGAGCCGCCGGGCGTGAGCGCCTTGCTGCGGCTCCAGCTCAAGGCCCTCGGGGAGGTGCGCGACACCCAGGTCCAGCTGCAGCTGATCAAGGAGGGGGCGTTCCGCCCCGCGCCCGAGATGAGGCCGCTTCGCGACCATCTTCGGCGTCGAAAGCGCCGCAGGATGAAGGCCGCCGCGCAGGTCCTGAAGTTGGACAAGGCCCTCCGGCGGTTGCAGGAGTGGCGCCCGCGCCTCGAGAAGGAGGGGCCGCGCGTCATCCCGCGCCTTCGCCGGCTGGTCGACGGCAAGATCCGAGCGGCCATCGCCTGCCTTTCGTCAATCTCGGGGTCGGACACCCCCGATTCGGAGGCCCTGCATCGCTGCAGGGTGCTCTCGAGGGAGTGCGGCTACATCGTCGAGGCGCTCCAGCCGTGCTGGCGGGGGGATCCGGCCGGCGAACTGCTCTCAAGCCTGCGGGCCCGGCAGCAGGGGATCGGGCGTCGGCACGACCGTGAGCTGCTGCTTAGGCGGATGGTTCGCATGGTCGGTGACGGCGAGCTTCAGGCGGCGCCCGCCCGCCGGTTCGGGGAGACGCTTCTTTCGGAGCCCGCCAAGCGGGTGAAATCCTCATTCCTTCGGGACTGGCGGGAGGGCCTCGAGACCCTGCTCGCCCGCCGAGGCGGGCGCGGCGATTTTCGCCGTTGGCCTGGGCGCTGAATCCGTCAACGCTTCGGCGATGGACAACCAGGCCCTCTCCGTAAGGGAAAAGGTCGGCTACGGGCTGGGCGACGCGGCCAGCCACATCGTGTTCGACAACGTCATGTTCTACATGATGTTCTTCTACACGGACATCTTCGGGCTGCCGGCGGGCTTTGTCGGGGCCATGTTCCTGATCGCGCGCGGGTTGGACGCGGCGAGCGATCCGGTCATGGGCTGGCTGGCGGACCAGACGCAAACCCGCTGGGGCCGGTTCCGGCCCTACATCCTGTGGGGCGCCGTGCCGTTCGGGCTGAGCTGCGTGCTCGCGTACAGCACGCCCAATCTGGGGCTGGGCGGCAAGATGGTCTTCGCCGCGTTCACTTACCCGCTGCTGACGCTCATGTACACCGTCGTCAACATCCCGTACTGCGCGCTGGGCGGCGTCATCACGGCGGACGACACTCAGCGCATCACCCTGCAGGCCTACCGTTTCGTGCTGGCGACGGCGGGCGGGATGCTCAGCACGGTCCTCATGGTGCCGCTGGCGGGCTGGATCGGCGGGACCAACAGGGCCCTGGGCTACCAGGGGGCTATCGCGGTGCTGGCCGTCGCCGCCGCCGCCATGCTGATCGTCTGCTTCGCAACGACGAGGGAGCGGGTCGTCCCCAAGAAGGCGGCGGCGGCCTCGTTCTGGGCCGACGTGAGGGACATCGCGAGGAACGACCAGTGGCGGATCGTCGGCGTCCTGACGATCCTCAACATCCTCGGGGTCGCGACGCGCGGCGGCGCGATGATGTACTACGTGACCTACATCATGGGGAGCGCGGGGCTCTTCACGGCGTTCCTGGCGACCTACTCGGTCGGGAACATCGCGGGGTGCCTGCTGACTAAGCCGCTCACCGACCGCTTCTGCAAGGTGAGCGTCTACGCGTGGACCAATCTCGCCCTGGCGGCGCTCAGCGTGGCCATGTTCTTCGTCCCCCTGCAGCAGCGGACGCTCATGTTCGCCCTCATCGCGGTCATCGGCGTCCTCCACCAGATGATCACCCCGATCCAGTGGGTCATGATGTCTGACACCGTCGACTACGGCGAATGCAGGCAGGGCAGGCGGCTCACCGGGGTCAGCTTCGCCGGCACGCTGTTCGTGCTCAAGCTGGGGCTGGCGATCAGCGGGGCGGCGATCGGCTGGGCGCTCGCGGCCTGCGGCTACGTGCCGGCCGGGGCGACCCAGTCGCCGCAGACGCTGCGCTGCATCATCGCGCTGTTCACCCTATTTCCCGCCGCCTGCTACGCCCTAAGCGCCCTGGTGACGCGTAGCTACCGCCTTCGCCGCACCGAGATGCGCGCCATCGCTGAGACGCTGGGCGCTGGTGCCTAGGCCGTTACGGCGTGCGGAAAGGGCGCGGGCCCGGAAATTGGCAATAACTTCGGATTGCCGACGGGCGGGATTAATGTTCTCTCAACCCGGTTACGCGGCTCGGGTGGCAACCCCTTTGGCCCGCAGTCTCCAATGAACGACGACCAGACAAAATTCACGCGCCTCAGGAAGTATGAGGCAAGGGAGAGGCGCCATCGGATCGCCGGCGTGATCTTCAACGGCCTCGTCCTCTTCATGATCTGGCTGCTGTACAAGGAGGATTTTGACCAGAACCGGTTCGTCGTGCGGGACGCGTTCCACCGCCTGAAGTTCCTGTTCGTCTCCATGGGCCTCCTGGCGACCTTCGTCACGACGCTCCTCCTCGCGTTCCGCCTGAACAAGGTCGAGAGGGAGCACGACAAGACGGAGCCGGACCTCTGACGGCCAGGTTACGGGGCCGCCGGCGGATGCCGCTGCGGGCTCCCGCTCCGGAGACACACCGCTATGACCCGCCGCAACCCCACCGCAGGCCGTGTCGACACCCCGTGGCGCGCCGCGGGAATCGCGCTTGGCGCCTCACTCGTCGCCCTGGTCGCGGGCTGCGCCACACGCCCGGGCGGGACGACAGGCTCGCCCGGCTTTGTCCTGGGAGCCGACATCTCGGCGTTGGACTCGCCCTGGCGTCCCGGGCCTGAGGGGACCCGGATCTACCGGGACCACGGCGTCCCGAGCGACGAGCTCACGATCCTCAGGGCCCATGGCTGGACGGCCTTTCGGGTCCGCGTGTTCGTCCCGCCGGTCCGGAAGGCCCCCAACAACACGCTTGAGGCGGCGCTGCCGCTGGCCCGGCGGATCAAGGCTGCGAACGCGACCTTCCTCCTGGACATCCACCTGTCAGACACGTGGGCCGACCCCGGTCACCAGGAGACGCCGGTGGCGTGGAGAGGCCTGGACATCGACGGCCTCGAGCGGCAGGTCGAGGCGTACTGCTACGACACCGTCAAACGGCTCAAGGATGCGGGCGCGATGCCCGACTGGGTGCAGGTCGGCAACGAGATCACCCGGGGGACGCTCTGGCCGACGGCCGAGCTCAAGGTCCCCGGCTCCCCGGAGTTCAGCGTGCCCGGGCCCTACGACGAGGCGAGGCAGTGGGACCACCTTGCGCGGGTGCTCAAGGCGGGCATCCGGGGCGTGATGAGGGCGGCGGGCTCCACGCCGCCGCGCATCGCGATCCACATCGACAAGGGCGCGAGCTGGGCCGTCACGCAGTGGTTCTTCGACCACCTGAACGACGCGCACGTCCCGTACGACATCATCGCCGAGAGCTTCTACCCCGAATGGGCCCACGGCACGCTCGAGCAGGTCTGGGACAACATGAACCGGTGCGCCGAGCGCTATCGCAAGGATTTCCTGGTCGTCGAGACCGGCTACGGCCGCTCGCACCTGCAGGACAACCCGTGCATGCTCTGGCCGGTGACGCCCGAGGGCCGGCTGCAGTACATGGCGGACATCGTGAACACCGTGAGAAAGGCGCCGCGCGGGATCGGCGTCATGTACTGGGCCCCGGAGTGGGAGGCGTGGAACGAGGACGGAAGCCCGGGCCCCGTGGTCTCGGTGATGGATCGCCTTGAGGCCCTCACGAGCCGCCCGGCGAGCCGCGCGCCGGCCCCCGTCAATCCGTGATGCCCCGCGGGGCGCATGAAGGCGTCCGCACCAGGCTGACGGCCCCGCCGCACACTGAAGCGCGCCCCCTTTAGGCCTGCAAAAAATGCACGATGTTGGTCCAAAAACGCGGAGCCGTGGCGCGCCTGAGGGCCTACACTTCGCTCGCCCGAACCCGCTGCGCGTGCGCCCGCGCCGGATCCGCGGCCGAACCCCCTTTCGATCCGATGAAGCCATTTCACGATGGGCGCCTCGTGGTCATCGCGGCCCTTGCGGCGGCGGGATCCGGGTGCATTGCCTCGGCCGCCGCGCGCAGGGACCCCGTGTTTCCTACGGCGTCAGTCGTGGCGAACCAGCCGATGGGGGTGGCCAAGGGAATCTACCCCGGCCGGGTGGTCTGGGTCCATGATCCGACCGCCGTCAACCAGGCCTGCGTCGTGGACGCCCCGGGCCACGGGTGGTACCTGAGCGAGAACAACAACCAGGCGGTGATCGACGGGATGGTCTCGATGGCGCTTCGGAACCTCGCCGGGAGCAACAGCGACGCCGGCGCCTGGGACGCGATCCTCAGGTACCACAACGCGGCCCGCGGAAAGGGGGCAGTGGGGTACACGAGCGGCGAGAAGGTCTTCATCAAGATCAACGCCACGAGCGCGTGGGACGGGAATTTCGACCCGGTGGAGCTCACCCCCGACGCCTACATCTCGGAGACCTCCATGGGGCCGGTCCTGAGCGTCCTGCGCCAGCTGGTCGGCGTCGTCGGCGTGAGCCAGCAGGACATCTACGTCGGCGACCCCATGAAGCACATCTACAAGCACCTCTACGATGTCTGGCACGGGGAGTTCCCGGGGGTCCACTACCTCGACAACGGCGGCTACGAGAGCCTCGGCCGGGAGTCCGTGGTGCCCAGCACGACGGCCATCATCCACTACTCCGACCGGGGAACGATCCTCATGACCGACCCCGGTGACCAGCCGGTCAACCAGGACTACCTCTACACGGTCTTCGAGGACGCGGAGTATCTGATCAACATCCCGATGCTCAAGGGGCACATGCGGGCCGGGATGACGATGTTCGCCAAGAACCACTTCGGCTCGCAGACTCGCGTCGACGCTTCCCACCTGCACGGCGGGCTCGTGGCCCCCGCCGAGGCGCCCAACGTGACGCGGGGCACGTACGGGCTGTACCGGGTCCAGGTGGACATCCTGGGGCATTCGCTCCTCGGCGGGAAGAACCTCGTCTACCTGATGGACGCCCTGTGGGCGACCGACTACGAGCTGGACGTCCCCCTCAAGTGGCAGATGCCGCCTTTCAACAATGGCTATTCGGCGTCGCTCTTCGCTTCGCTCGACCCGGTTGCGATCGAGTCGGTCGGCTACGATTTCCTGCGCTCGGAGTTCACGGCGGAGCGCGTCCCCGCCGCCGGCACATATGTGCAGATGCCGGCCGTGGACGACTACCTCCGCCAGGCCGCGGACTCCGCGAACTGGCCGGTCACGATCATGTACGACCCGGACAACTCCGGCCTGCCGCTCGGGAGCCTCGGCACGCACGAGAACTGGAACAACGCCGCGAGCATGCAGTATTCAAGGAACCTCGACCCGGCGGGTACCGGCATCGAGCTCATCCAGGCCGGCCAGAACACCCGGACCGAGCGGCTCGCGGACCAGACGGCGGGCACGGGCGGCACGGCGGCGTTCTCCGTCGTGGCCATTGGGACAACCCCGCTCACCTACCAGTGGCAGCGGCAGGCGGCGGGGAGCCAGGGGTGGACCAACCTTAGCGACGGCGCGACCTACGCGGGGTCGACCACGAGCACGCTCACCGTGAGCGGTGCGGCGCTGCAGATGAACGGCGACCAGTTCCGCTGCGTGGTCACAAGCGCAGTGGGCCCCAGCGTGACGTCGAACGCGGCCGTGCTCGACGTCGTGATCGTGCCGACGATCCTCCTGCAACCCGCCTCCTGCGCGGCGGGTGCGGGAGCCCGGGTCCTGTTCTCGGTGCTTGCGACCGACCCGAGCGCGCTCAGCTACCAGTGGCTCAAGGACGACGCGGATATTCCTGGGGCCACGGCGGCCGTTCTCGCCCTCCCGAGCGTCGGAGCCGCAGACGCGGGGGTCTACACGGTGTACATTCGCAACGCCACGGGAGGCTCGATCACCACTGCCGGTGCCGTGCTTGCGGTGAGCGCCCAGGCGTTCGCGGCGCCCCCATCGGCGCTAACCAACATCTCGACCCGCGCCCAGGTCGGCACGGGCGCCGGAATCATGATCGCGGGCTTTGTCGTGGGCGGGACCGGCGCCAAACCGCTTCTCATCCGCGCTGTCGGACCGGCCCTCACGGGCTTCGACCCCGTGGGCCTGAACGCCGGCGTGGTGCTCGCCAACCCCGTGCTTCAGCTCACCAAGTCCGACGGGACGGCGCTTCTTTCCAACGAGGGCTGGGGGGGCGATCCGGCCATCGCGGCCGCGGCGGCCGGCGCGGGCGCCTTTGCGCTTCCTCCGGGCAGCTCGGACGCCGCCATGGTCGTCACCCTTCCCCCGGGCGCCTACACGGCCCTCGTGACCGGCAAGAACGGAGCCACCGGAGTTGCCCTGGTGGAGGTCTACGACCTGGACACCTCGGCGGCCTCGCGCCTGGTCAACATTTCGACCCGAGTCCAGGCAGGGACCGGCGCGCACTCGCTTATCGCCGGGTTCGTGGTGGCGGGCTCTGGTGCGCGCAACGTGCTCGTTAGGGCCGTGGGGCCCTCCCTGACCCCGTTCGACCCGACCGACTTCGGGCCCGCGGTCGTGCTTGCCGACCCGCAGCTGGAGCTGACCGGGCTCAGCGGACAGGTGCTCGGGTCGAACGACGACTGGTATTCGGACAATGGCGCGGCGATCGCCGCGGCCGCCGCCGCCGTCAACGCATTCACCTTGGAAGTCGGCTCCAAGGACGCCGCCCTGCTTTCAAGCCTCGGCCCCGGAGCGTACACCCCCGTCGTCTCCGGCAAGGACGGCGGCACGGGCATCGCGCTTGTGGAGGTCTACGAGGCGCCGTGATCCGGTAGCGCCTGCGCGCGGCCCGCGGATTCCCGCAGCGGGGCCATCCGGTTCGGAATCTGTCAAGGCTGCCGTCCGGCAACCGCGGATTCGCCCGGACCCAGCAGGCGGGAGAACGATCCCATGGCCTCGGCGAATTCGGCGGGAGCAAAATCGGGCTGCGATTGCGCCAGCTCGAACAGGCGGTCGAGCTGACTGGATACGCCGGCGCCCCGCTCGGCGGGTGGAAGCGCGCCGACCAGCCGGTCCAGTGCCAGGACCAGACGCTCGGCCCGGTAAGCCTGCTGCAGGGCCGGAATCCCTGCGTCAAGGAAGTCCCCCTGGGTGGCGGATAGGCGGCGCAGCGCGGTCCAGGTGTCCCGCGGTGTCCAAGCGCGCGCCGCGCGCCTGGCGAGCTGGTCGGCTGTAGCCATCGTTTCAACGAGCTCGTTGCGCGAAGGGGCGGCCGCGTCGTGTGGAGCGCTGGCGCTTGTCAAGCCACTCCGGTTCGCGAGCCAAGCCAAGCCTTGCCAAGTCAGCACGGCCCGATCCGAGGCGGCCGAGCCATTGAGCAGGGACCAGCTGGCCTCACGCAACGCCACGGATTGCCCGACACACCACGCCTGTGCGCCCGCGAAGGGGGGAATTTCCCGCCAGTGCCGGGGCTCGTCCTGGGTCTGGCCGTCGAGCTCGAATACCAAGGTCGGGTGGCGGCCCGAGCGGACGATCTCGGGATCAATGTTTTGGTGGCATGCCACACAGGTGTTCGCCCGGGTGTAAAGGTCGTTCAGGTCGCGCATCCCAGCCGCAACCCGGTCGGCATGGGTCCAGTCGGGGCGGGTGTGCCCCCGGAGCCAGCCGTCGGGCAGCGCGTGGCAGCTGACGCACGACACCCCCTCGGCCGGGTCCGCCCCGGTCCCCGGAGGCGCGCCGGCCAGGGGTGCGTGGCAGACAACGCAACGCGAGCTTTGCTCGGGGTGGGGGATTCCGAGCGCCTCGCCCATTCGCGCGGCGCGGGCGGTGGCCAGGGTGGCATAGGAGCGGGAGTGCACATCCCGCTGCGACCAGGTGACAAACTGGCTGCTCTTGTCTCCCGCCCCCCCGTGACAGCTGCTCGCTGAACAGGAATTCGCCCCCAGGGAAACGGCCTCCGCAGCCCGGACCCTCAAAAGGAGGGCAACACCCAAGGCGAAAATCAATCGATTCTTGTTGGCCGATTTCATGATTATTCGTTTGGCGCCGGTGATGACGGTCGTCTAGCAATGGTCCGCAAGGTCAGCTCTTCCAGCAGCAAATTGCATGGATTGGGTCCGACCGGGCAACTCTACAACGAAATGCTAGCGAAAATATTGGATGCGATCGCAGCGCATCCGGCGCTGTACGTCGGGTTGCTGACCGTCTTTTGCTTGGTCCTGCAGGTTTTCCTCCTGGGCGCGCAGGGCGTCGGCCGGATGCTCGACGATCGCAAGCGGGCCGTACTCGAGCGCCGCCGCCTGGAATTGGAGATCGAGAAGGCCCGCCTGCACATCAAGGCGGCGGAGGAGGCCAAGCAGGCGTGGAATGGGGTCCGCAAATTCGCGGTCGCCCGGAAGATGCTGGAGTGCGCGGACACCTTCTCCTACTACCTCGAGCCCCACGACCGTCGGCCGCTGCCGGCCTTCAAGCCGGGGCAGTACCTGACCTTCCATCTCAACGTCCCGGGTGCCAGCAAGCCGATCGTGCGGTGCTACTCGCTCTCCGACATGGCGCGGGCCACGCACTACCGGGTCACGATCAAGCGCTGCGCGGCCCCGGAGGGCTCGCCGCACCCGCCGGGCGTCGGGTCCTCCTTCTTCACCGACCAGGTCAAGGTGGGCGACATCCTGGATGTGAAGGCCCCCAGCGGCCATTTCTTCCTCGACATCGAGAAGGACCGGCAGGTCGTGCTCATCTCGGGCGGGGTGGGCGTCACCCCGATGATGGCCATGGCGCAGGCCCTGAAATACGCGGGCTCGACCCGCGAGATCTGGTTTTTCCACGGCGCCCGCAACACCAAGGACCACATGATGCGGGAGGAGATGGCCGCGCTGGCGGCCGACTACGAGCATCTCCGAATGCACATCTGCTATTCCAAGCCGCTCGAAACCGACGTGATGGGACGGGATTACCAGCACGCCGGGCGGGTGACGGTGGAGCTGTTCAAGCAGCTCCTCCCCTCGAACAATTACGATTACTTCCTCTGCGGCCCCGGACCCTTTATGGAGACGATCACGGAGGACCTGCGCAAATGGGGCGTCCCGGACGCCTGGGTGCATTTCGAGGCCTTTGGCCCCGCCTCGGTCAAGCGCACGGCCAAGCCCGAGACCAAGGTGGGGGTAACGGTGCCTCCAATGGGCGGGATCGACGTCACCTTTGCGAAATCCGGCCGCACCCTCACGTGGCAGGGTTCCGGCCTGTCGCTCCTGGACCTGGCCGACGAGAACCAGATCAAGATCGACGCGGGCTGCCGCGCGGGAAACTGCGGCTCCTGCCTCGTGGCCATTAAATCGGGCACGGTGGAGTATCTCGGGGCGCACGCCGACGTCGAGGACGGATCCTGCCTGGCCTGCGTCTGCCGACCCGCCTCCGCACTCGTCATTGACGCATAATGAGCAAATCGAATGCAGGCCTGAACCGGCCCAAGCGCTGGGATTTCGCGTTCAGCGATGAGATGTCCGACCAATTGGTGGACCGCATCATGCAGATGGCACCCTTCAGGGACATGGACCCGGAGGGCTTCCCCCGCTCGGCCCAGCTGCCGGACATCCTGAAGAACGATGCGCGCCTGCGGGTCTTCGAGCCCGGCGAGATTGTCGTCCGGCAGGGGGACTACGGCAACAGCGCCTTCATGGTCTTGACCGGGTCGGCGGAGGTCGTGCTCAGCCCCGGCCTGCCGCCCCGGCTGGAGGGCCGCAGCGAGCCCAAGCGGAAGCGATGGCTTCACCTGCTGGGCCAGTTTATCGGTAACTCGCGCGAGGACGAGGTGGTCCGGACCTCTTCCGCGCGGCCGGCCGGCGTGGCGCCGTCGGCCCAGGGGACGGCGCGGGGCGTGATCCTCCAGGACGTTCCGCGGGTCCTGAGCGGGCAGCGCACCGCGACGATCCGGGAGAGGGATTTTTTCGGGGAGATCGCCGCGCTCTCGCGGCTGCCCCGGACCGCGACCATCTTGGCCGGGGTCCAGGGGGCGGAGATGCTCGAGCTCCGCTGGCAGGGGCTGCGCGACCTGATGCGAAACGCTCCGCAGCTGCGGCGGTTCATCGACGGGATCTACCGCGAGCGGGCCCTGTCCACGTTCCTGGACGCGTTGCCCTTCATCAAGTACCTGAGCCCTGAGGCCAAGCAGGAGCTTATGGACGCCACCCAGTTCGAGACCTATGGGGAATACGACTGGTCCGGCGACTACAAGCAGCTGATCAAGAAGGGTGCCTCCGCAGCCCAGGAACCGACCATCGCGGTCGAGGGCGACTATCCCAACAGCGTCGTCATTGTCCGCGCCGGGTTCGGTCGCCTGACCCAGCGCTACGGCAACAGCCACCGCACCCTCAACTATCTCGGCTCTGGCAAGATGTACGGCTTCGACGAGATCGCCCACAACTGGCGCGAGCCGAACCACCACGTGCCGCTGCAGTACACCCTGAGGGTGATCGGCTACACCCACGTCGTAGTGATCCCGGCCGCGGTGGTCGAGCGACTGGTGCTGCCCGTCCTCCCCAAGTCGTCGCTGCCGCCCCTCATCCCCCAGGACCGGCGGACCCGGCCGCGGTTCGAGCCCGCCGCCGGCGACGCCGCCGGGCCCAGGATCCCGCAGGACGTGATGGAATTCGTCACCCAGGGCCGGTTCTTCAACGGCACGAAGACGATGGTGATCGACCTGGACCGCTGCACGCGGTGCGACGACTGCGTTCGGGCCTGCGCCGATACGCACGACAACAACCCTCGCTTCCTCCGGTATGGCCCCATCCATGACAACCTGATGATCGCCGAGGCGTGCATGCACTGCGCCGACCCGGTGTGCATGATCGGTTGCCCCACGGGCGCGATTCACCGGGATACCTTTGCCGGGAGCGTGGTGGTGAACGCCGACACGTGCATCGGCTGCTCCGCCTGCGCCAACAACTGCCCCTACAAGGCAATCCGGATGGTGGAGGCCCGCGACGCGGACGGGGAGATCCTCGTGGCCAGCGACTCGAATCCCATCCACAAGGCCACCAAGTGCGATCTCTGCGTCGACCAGTTCGGCGGTCCGGCCTGCGAGCGCGCCTGTCCTCACGACGCCCTCACGCGGATCAACCTCAACACCACGCACGAACTGGCCCGGTGGCTGCAGCGATGAGGGTGCGCCGGCTCTTGAACCGCCTTTCCTACCCGGTCTGCTTCCTCATGGCCGGCGCCGCGGCGCTTTGGGAGTTCCCGCGGGCGCGGACGGCCTATCCGCGGCTGGACTACTTGACCGGCTGGTTGCTGATGGCGGCGGTGCTCTTTCTCACCGCCTATAACGGCAGGAAGAAGATTGCCTTCCTGCCCCTCGCCAGCTCGCGGGCCTGGCTGCGCGTCCATGCGTGGCTCGGCATGCTGACCGGCCTCGTTTTTTTCCTCCACACCCGCTGGCGGGCGCCCTCCAGCCCCTTCGAGCTCGCCCTGGCCGCCCTATTTGTCGCCGTGACCCTGAGCGGGCTGGTCGGCTGGGGGCTCTCGCGCATCCTGCCGGGACGCCTCACCACCGCCGGCGGCGAGGTGCCCTACGAGAGGATTCCCGTGATCCGGCGTGCGCTGCGGGAAAGGGCCCAGGAGCTGGTCCTCGAGGTCGTGCCGACGGCGGGGACCACGACCCTGGCGGATTTCTACGCCGCCCGGCTCAGTCCGTTCTTTTCCGGCCCGAAGGGCTTCGCCTCGCACCTGTTCGGCTCGGCCCGGACCCTCAAGGGTCTCTTGACCGACATCGACCAGGTGAAGATGCACCTCGGCGACCACGAGAAGTCGGCCGCCATCGAGCTGGCCGCCCTCGTCCGTGAGAAGGACGCACTCGACCTGCACCGCTCGGTCCAGCTGGTCCTGAAGGGCTGGCTCTTCGTGCACATACCGTTGACCTACGGGTTGCTCGCCTTCGTTGCAGTCCACGTGGTGCTGGTCTACTCGTTTGCCGGGGGGGCGCGATGAGCCAGGGCAAGGTTCCGTCCCCCCATTTCGACGATTCGCGCTATGAGCGGCCGAACAAGGGCTGGCTGTGCGGCCACACCTGCGAAGGCTGCCCCTGCCGGATCGGGCCGAGCCCGAAGGGCCAGTGCCGCGCGACGACCGAGTGCACGCCGCGGCTCGTCCTCAAGCCCGGGGAAACGAAGGGGACCTGGGCCTGTACCCGGCAGGCGGACTGGGGCGGGCCCTGCGAGCCGGGCCCGTTGCCGGACGGGCAATGCTGCCGTCAGATTGAGCGGTGCCGGCCCGTGCGCAGCCTGCGCAAGCGCCGGGGCCTCGTGGTCGCGGCGGTCCTGGCCGTCTGCCTGGGCATCCTCATGATCGGGCTCTCCTGGCCGCTGCGGGCCTCCTTCATCAGCCCCCGCCCGCTGTCCGAGCACCATTCCGGGGCCGCTTTCGCGCGCATAGGCAAAAACCCCGCCGACCAGGGCTGCGCGCATTGTCACGGCAACGCCAATGCCAGGTTCGGCGAGCTGGTCTTCGCGGCGGTGGCGGCTTCCCGGACCTCCCTCCGGTTCTCCGAGCTACCCTCCGGCCATCCCACGGACTTCTCCGCGATGGACCGGTCCTGCCTCGCCTGCCACGCGGCCAAGTCGTTCCACCATGCCAATGTGGCGGCGAACGACTCCTGTTCAATCTGCCACCGCGAGCACCAGGGCGGCGGCCCGATGGCGGCGGTCACGCCCGCCAACTGCGTCGGGTGCCACGGCGACGCGGTGCAGATGGCCGCCGCCCGGGAAAAGGGGCGACTCCTGCCCGCGGCGCTCCTGGCGCCGCGGTTGCCGCCCGGGGTGATCGTCCCGCCGGTTCCCCGGCCATCGACCGGCTACACCGAGGTCATCACCAGTTTCGCCGTCGACCACCCGGAATTCCGGGTGCTCCGCGACCATATTCCGGACCCGAATACCCTGCGGTTCAACCACCGGCTGCATCTGGGCGGCTCCGACATCCCGCTGGTGAACGGCCGGCCGCTCGACTGCGCCTTCTGCCACGCCCCGGATGCTTCCGGCGCGTTCAAGAAGCCCGTGCCCTTCGAGACGGCCTGCAGGGTCTGCCATGACCTCAGCTTCGACGAGCACAATCCCGGCCTCGTCCTGCCTCACGGGGACCCGGCCATCGTGCGCGCCTTCCTGCGGAGCTTGCCCGTGCAGTACGCCGATTACGCGAACCGAAGGCTGGGCCTCGGCGGCAAGGACCAGATCGACGCCTTTGTCCGGTCCCAGGTGCGGTCCCTGCGGGAGCGGGCGCGCAGCGGTGAGGACCTCGAACAAGTGGTGTTCCTGAGCACGATGGCGAAGGGTCCGGTGCCAGGCATCGCCGGTTCCGGAGTGGTCGGGCGGACCCGGTTCTCCGGCTGCGCGCTTTGCCACCAGGTCTCCTGGCGGGGAGGCGCGGCGGTTCCGATCGTGGCGGCGCCCCGGCCGCCGGACCGGTGGCTACCCGGAGCCCGTTTCAGCCATGCCTTCCATGAATCGGTCGCCTGTGCGGATTGCCACGCCGCGGCGAAGAGCGAGCGAACCTCCGACGTGCTGATTCCGACGCAGCAGAGCTGCGTCCGCTGCCACAGCCCCAATGGCGGGGTCGCAGATTCCTGCACGACCTGCCATACGTTCCATAACCCGCCGCCCGCGTCTCCGGCCGCCAGGACGCTCGCGACCTCGCAGCCTTGAAACGGGGCCTTGTCGCAATGTCGGTCGTCCTACTGCTGGTCGCCTGCGCACACGTGGCGTCAGAGGCCGGCAAGCCGCGGCCAAGGGCCCGCCAGCGGCCGAGCGAGGGCCCTCCCCCGGCGGAGCCCGGGACGGTCCGCCTTGATCCCGGGGCGCCATTGCCGCCGTTGCCCCCGGTGTCGGGCCTGCCGCCCCTCCACGTGGTGAGGGTGCCGGAAGGGCGGGCGCAGCCGGGCACCCAGTTCAACCCTGATCCCGGCGCCTCCGGGCTGGCGACCCCCGCACCGGAACCGCCCCTCTTTACCACTTGGACGGGCGAGGACCTCGTTGCGTCCGCACCGATCCCGACCGCGCAGGGCGACCTGTACCGCGCCCAGATCGAGCCGGCGCCGGCGGCGACTCCCACGGTTCCCTTTGGGACGGATCCCCTGCCGCCGGCACTGAAGCTGCCGCGGCCGGGCGTGAAGGCCAACGAGTACATTCCCACGAACTGGCAGGCGCCGGACCACTATTCCCCGGTCGACCCCAGCGCCGAGTACCCCGGGGCCGAGCTGGTCCGCGACCGATGGTCGGTCGGTTACCAGCCGTGGCGCCGGTACTCCGTCGGCAATCCCGAGGAGATGCCCTATTTCTTCCCGGCCCCAGCGCTGTGGCACTTTTACCGCCAAAGCCGACTGAAGGGCGATGTGCCGATTCGGGGCCCGGACCTTTTCCTTCGGCTCACCGCCGCCGAGTCGCTGACCGCGGTGGAAGCCCGGGTGCCCGTTCCGGGCGGCGAGGCGCGGGCGGTCCCGGGCGGCCCCGATTTCTTCGGCGGGAGCACGGAGCGGTTCGTTGAGTCGGACTTTGCCTTTGAGGCCGACCTTTTCCGGGGTGACACCGTGTTCCAGCCCTCCGATTGGCTGGTGCACCTGAAGACGGTCATCGACTTTAACCACCTTGATTTTCGCGAGACGTGGCGGGAGGACCCTGGGGCGAAGTCCGGCGCCGGCGAGGACACCGTGGTCGCACCCACCACCCGGAATCGAAACTATTTCGCCCTGGAGGAGGCGTTTGTGGAGAAGCACCTGACGAACCTCTCGCCCAATTTTGATTTTTCCTCGGTTCGCATCGGCAACCAGCACTTCAACAGTGATTTCCGGGGTTTCGTATTCAACGACACCGACTTCGGCGCCCGGCTGTTTGGCAACTACGACTCCAATCGGTGGCAGTACAACCTGGCGCTCTTTGACCTGCGGGAGAAGGATGCGGATTCCGGACTCAACACCCTGCGGCGCCGGGGCCAGCTAGTCGCGGTGGCCAATTTATACCACCAGGATTCGTGGCTTCCGGGCTATACCACAGAGGTCAGCGTGCTCGCCAGCTTTGACCAGGGCGACCCGTACGCCGACGACAATGGCTTGATGGTGCGCCCGGCGCAGCTGGGCGCGGCGCGGCCGCACCGGGTCGAAAGCTACTACCTCGGTTGGACCGGCGAGGGCCACCTCGGCCGCTGGAACCTCACCGACGCCCTCTACCTGGCCACCGGCCGGGATGATTTCAACAGCCTCTCGGGCCAATCCGAGGATATCCTCGCCGGGATGGCGGCGGTGGAGGTCAGCTATGACCGCGACTGGCTCCGGTACAAGGCGGTGGGCTTCTTTGCCTCCGGCGACCAGCACACCCGCGGCGATCTGGCGACCGGATTTGACTCGATCGACGACGACTCCAATTTGGCCGGCCCGTTCAGCTACTGGCTGCACCAGAGTTTCAACGCCTCAGGTTCCGGCCTGAGCCTCAAGCAGCCGGCGAGCCTCCTGCCGGACGTGCGCGCTGGCGCCGCGGGGGAGGGCGAGGCCAATTTCGTCAACCCGGGACTGCTTCTGGCTGGCCTCGGCGCGGAGGCGGACCTGACGCCCAGGCTGCGGGCCTTCGCCAACGCCAATTACCTTTGGTTCGATGCCACCGACCCGATCAGGACCCTTTTGCCGGGCAGCGTGGTGTCCCCGAACATCGGCACCGACCTGAGCATGGGATGCCAGTGGCGGCCCTTCCTGATCAGCAACGTGGTCCTTTCCGCTGGGTGCGGCTTCCTGCTGCCGCAGGCCGGCTTCAAGGCGATGTACCGGACTCTGCCACCGCCGGAGCGAGGAGTCGGGGTTGACGATTTCCTCTACAGCGCGATCCTCGCCGCCACGTTCACCTACTAGGGCCGAAGCCACCCCCGTGATGCCCCCGTCCCTGATGCCCGCCGGATTCCTCGCCCGCCTGATTGGAGCGGTGCTTGGCGTGGCCGTGGCCGGGAGCGTCCTTGCATCCAAGACGGCCGGCGCCAGTGACGAACCCGGGGTGTCCATCTTCGGGCCGCCGGTCTCTGTGCCGCGCGACGCCCGCGCGGACGGGGCCGCGCTCCCGCCGCCGAAGGAGCGCAACTGGATCGACCAGACTCCGGAGGCGGCGCGCCGGAAGAGCGCAGGCTGCCTGGAATGTCACTCCGGGGTGGAGACCATGCACTCCTCGCCCGACGTGGTGCTGGGCTGCGTCGACTGTCACGGCGGAGACCCGACGCCCGGGCTGACCCAGCGCAAGGCCCACGTCAGACCGCTGAACCCGGTATTTTGGGAAAGTTCAGCCAAGCCGGCCGACTCCTCGGTCCTGCTGAACCACGAATCTCCCGATTTTATCCGTTTCGTGAACCCGTCCGACCTGCGGGTCGCCGGGCAAGCCTGCGGTCCCTGCCACGGCGAGATCGTGACCCACGTCGGCTCGAGCATGATGAACCACGGTGCGATGCTCTGGGGGGCCGCCTTGTACAACAACGGCTCAACCCCGTTCAAGAATTACCGGTACGGCCAGGCGTACGCCGGCAATGGCGAGGCGCTGCGCCTTGAGAGCCCCATCCCCGTGACCCCGGAGATGACCATCCTGCACGGCCTGCTTCCCTTCCTGGAGCCGCTGCCGCGCTTCGAGGCCAGCCAGCCCTCCAACATCCTCCGCGTCTTCGAGGAGGGCCAGCAGAAGCAGCTGGCCCTCGGCAACCCCGACCCCGAGGATTCCCCGGGACGCCCGGCCCACCGCCTGTCCGAGCGTGGGCTCGGAACGCTCAACCGGATCGACCCCGTGTTCCTCAACCTCCAGAAGACGCGCCTCAACGATCCGCTGCTGGGGTTCATGGGGACCAACGACCATCCCGGGGATTATCGCTCGTCGGGCTGCGCCGCCTGCCACGTCATCTACGCCAACGATCGGTCCCCGACCAACTCGGGCTGGTGGTCAAAGTACGGGAACCAGGGCCTGAGCTTCACCGCCGACACGATGATCTCGAAGACGGAGAAGGCGCACCCGATCCGCCATCAGTTCACCCGCAGTATCCCTTCCAGCCAGTGCATGTCCTGCCACATGCACCAGGGAAACCTCTTCGTTAACCCGTTCCTAGGCTATATCTGGTGGGACCAGGAGAGCGACGGCGAGTTCATGTACCCTTCCAAGCAGAAGAACCCCACTGAGAAGGAGATGGCCGACTCCGTGCTCCACAACCCGGAAGCGGCCGCCGCGCGGGGGCTGTGGGGCGATCCCGATTTCCTCGAAAAGGTCGCCGAACTGAACCCCAAGCTGAAGCAGACGCAGTTCGCGGACTACCACGGGCACGGGTGGGTCTTCCGCGCGGTGTTCAAGAAGGACCGGGAGGGCACGCTCCTCACCCTGGATGACAAGCCGATCGACCATAACGACCGGGAGAAATTCTCCAAGGCGGTCCACCTGAAGGACGTCCACCTCGCCCGGGGAATGCAATGCGTGGACTGCCACTTCCAGACAGACGTCCACGGCAACGGGCTCCTGTACGGCGAGCCGCGGGCGGCTACCGCGATCGAGTGCATCGACTGCCACGGGACGATCGACCGGCGCCCGACCCTGCGCACGAGCGGGAACTCTGGCACCTTCACCGAGGGCCATGTCGAGCCCATTGACCTGGCCAAGGGATCGACCCCGTGGGGGCCCCGTTTCTACTGGCAGGGCCCGCGCCTCTTCCAGCGGTCCATGATGTCGCCGAATGTCGTCTGGGAGGTCCCGCAGACCCGGGACACGATCGACCCCTCCTCCCCGCGGTACAATGCCAAGTCCGCCTATGCGAAGACCCTGCGCAGGGACGGAAGGAGCTGGGGCGGCGTTCCCACCAAATCCGTGGGGCTCATCACCCCGGAACTCGCGCATGCGAACTCGAACATTTCCTGCGCCATCTGCCACACCTCGTGGGCGACCAGCTGCTTCGGCTGCCATTTGCCCATGCGGGCCAACAAGGCGGTCGCGGCCAACAAGTTCGAGGGAATCACGACCCGCAACTACACGACCTACAATCCCCAGGTGGTGCGCGACGACGTGTTCATGCTGGGCCGCGACGCCACCTACAAGGACCACCGGCTCGCGGTCCTGCGGTCGTCGAGCGCCGTAATCGTGGGCTCCCAGAACTCCAACCGGGAATGGATCTATGCGCAGCAGCAGACCATTTCCGCCGAGGGCTATTCCGGGCAGGCCTTCAACCCGCATTTTCCCCACACCACCAGCTCGGTCGGCACGACCAAGAACTGCACCGATTGTCATCTTTCGGCGGCCAATGACAACAATGCCTGGATGACCCAGCTGCTGGGCTTCGGCACGGGAACGGTCAATTTCTTTGGCCGCTTTGCCTATGTCGCGTCGGGGCCGGCCGGCTTTGACGCCGTCGCCTGGACGGAGGAAGAGGAGCCCCAGGCGGCGATCGGCAGCCACCTCCAGCACCTGGCCTATCCCGACAACTATCGGCGGCACGTGGAAACCAACGGCGGCGTGCTGCAGGAATCGTATCACCACGCGGGCGAGGACATCCGGGATCTCACCATCCGGGGAGAATACCTCTACACCGCCAACGGGCCCGGGGGCTTCGAGGTCTTCGACGTCGCCAACGTGGCCAACAAGGGATTCTCGCAGCGGATCGTCTCCGCACCGGTGTCGCCGCTCGGCCAGCGGCTCTGGGTCAAGACCAAGTACGCCACCAGCGTGGTCCTGCCGACCACCTTGGGGGTCGACCCGCTGCGCTCCCACCGGCCGGAAAACGAGGAACAGCCGATCAGCCCCATCTATGGCTACGTCTACGTGACGGACCGCTACGAGGGCCTGGTCACGGTGATGGTGGGAACCCTCCTGGATGGCGATCCGTCGGATAACTTCCTCAAGGAATCCGACGTGACGCGCTTCAACCCGGGAGGGGCCCTGGACGGCGCCACCCATGCGTACATGGCCGGTAGCCGCCTCTACGTTACCTGCGACGCCGGGTTGGTCGTGGTCGACATCTTGGACCCGACCAAGCCTCGGATCGTGGGCCGTTCCCAGGCGGGCGCCCTGCGCCACCCCCGCCGCCTCGCCGTCCAGTTCATGTACGCCTTTGTTTCCGACGACGACGGCGTGAAGGTGTTTGACCTGAGCACCCCGGATGCCCCCTGCCTGGTGCCCGCCGCCACGGTGCCCCTCCGCGACGCCCAGGGGCTCTATGCCGCTCGCACCTACCTCTACGTTGCCGATGGCGCCGAGGGCCTGGCAATCGTGGACATCAAGAACCCCGCCGCCGCCCACCTGAGCGAGATCTTCAGTGCCCACGGCGCCCTCAGCGACACCCGCGCCGTGCAAGTGGGGGCGGTCAACGCGTCCATGTACGCGCTCGTGGCGGACGGAAAGAACGGCCTGCGGGTGCTCCAAATGGTCTCGCCCGAGAACGTCCCCGGCTACATGGGGTTCAGCCCCCCGCCCAATCCCAAGCTGATCGCCACCTTCCCAACCCGGGGGGCCGCCGTCGCGGTCGGCCGCGGCCTTGACCGTGATCGCGTTGTCGATGAATCCGGCAACCAGACGGTGGTCTTCGGGCGCAGGGGCAGCCGGCCCTTGAACGCCGAGGAGTTTGACACCTTCCTGCGCCGTGCGGGCGAGCTCTACCGGGTGGATGACGTGAAGGTCGTGGATGGCGCCCTGCGTACGAGCGCCGGCGCGACGCTTACGCCCACCGAGACGTTCACGTCCGACGCGCAGACACCCGATGCGCCGGAGGAATCGGGCCGGCTCCGGCGGCGGCCTCCGGATTGAGAACCGGTAAACCATTAATCCCCTCGGAGACTGGATGGTGGACGCTACAGGATTCGAACCTGTGACCCCGTGCGTGTGATGCACGTGCTCTAACCAGCTGAGCTAAGCGTCCGACAGGGGAGGGTGCTTTCTGCCCCAGGGACGCCTGCGAATCAAGGCTTTTGGTCGGGAGCCAACGGTATTACCCAGCGGAAGGGCGTCAGGCCCGCAGCGGACGGCGGCGGAGTCCAAGCAGCGCGACCGCGAGGAGGCCCGATCCAAGCAGCGCCCACGTGGACGGCTCGGGCACCGGGGTGAAGTTGAGGAACAGGTCGTTCCCGCTCTCGGTGAAGCTGAAGCTGCCCCCGGCGGTGCTGTTGGAAAATCCGGTCGTGATCAGGTTGAACTCGTTGGCGTTGAACCCGGTGATTGCGCTGGAGGACGCGGCGAACATCCAGGAATACGGGTTCGCCGGGTTGAAATTGAGCGCCGCCGCAGAGTTTCCGCTCGCGTCAACCGAGACCAGGTTGAACGTGAACGTGTTTGCGCCCGCGGTCAGCGACAGCCCGCCGTTCGCCGATATCTCGCTGTAGCCGGTGCCCGCGGCCCCGTTCGCATCGTAGAGCTCGAAGCGCATCGCGCCTCCGGACGCGAGCGTGAGCGCGTTGGTGAAGGCGAGGTTGCCGGGGCCGCCTCCGGGCGACGCGCTCGGCGACAGGACGACCGAGCCGTTCACGGTGACCGGAGCGGACGCGAGGGTGCCGTTGCCCGAGAGGACGTTGGCGGCATTTGAAAACATCAGCGGGTTGCTGATCGTGACCCCGTTCATCACGTTGAGGTCGGCGCCCCCGGTCAGGCTCACGGTGTCGGCGCTGGCACCGAGCGCGTTGTTGTTGCCGGCGATCACCGTGCCGCTCGAGATCGTGAAGGGGCCGGTGAGCCCGCTGTTGTTGGCGGTCAGGGTCAGCGTTCCCCCGCTGCCGCCGGAGTACGTGGTGGCGGCCGTGCCCGTTGAGGCAACGACGCCCGAGATCGTGATGTTGTCATCGTCGGTGTTCCCAAGCTGGGCTGAGGTGCCGACCATGGTGATGGCGTTCGGGATCGCGCGCGTGATTCCTGTGCCGAGCGCCGAAAGGGTCGTGCCGGTGTCGAGGAGGATGGTTCCCGTGCCGGCGGCCGTGTCGCTTCCGAGGAGCAGCACCCCGTCGCGCATGTCGATCCCGTACTGGAACGTGTTGTTGCCGGTGAGGGTGAGCGTGCTCCAGGTGCACCAGGCGATGCCGTTGGTGCCGGAGATCTGGCCGTTAAGCGTCAGGTTGTTGGAGCCGCCGTCGTCGTTGTCGATGTAGCCGGTGCCGTTGAGGACGATCGGGTTGGCCAGCGTGACATTTGCCGACGGCGAAAGCTCAGTGTCCTGGTCAAACGTCAGGGTCCCGGTGCCGACCGCCGTGTTGCTGCCGACAAAGAGCTCCCCGGTCGTCACGGCAGTCCCGCCTGCGTAGGTGTTGTTGCCGGAGAGCGTGATGGCGCCAAGGTTGCTCCCGTAGAGCGTGCCCAGGATGTTGACCATGCCCGAGCCCGAGATGACGCCCGCGAAGACCGAGCTGTCCGTGCTCGACGGAGCGAACTGGAGGGTCCCGTTGTTCACGACGTTGCCGGCGAGCGAGGCCCCGGTGGCTGCGCCGTCGCCGATGGACAGCATCGCGCCCGAGCCGATCGTCGTCCCCCCGGTGTAGGTGTTGACGCCGTCGAGAACGGTCGTCCCGCCCGATCCCGTGACCGCGAGGCTGCCGCCGGCGCCGGAAATATTGCCCGCGAAGGTCTGCGAGCCGCTCGTGCCCGCGATCGTCAGGGTCTGGTTTCCAAGGAGGATCGAGTTGCCGGCGCCCCCGGAGACCGAGCCGACCGTGTTGCTGAACCCGTTCAGGTCGAGCGTGGCCAGGTACGGGAAGTCCAGCTCGCTAAGGCCCGTCGCCCCTCCGAAGGCGCTCGCCGAGCCCGCCTTCATCGTGCCCCTGAATATCGTCGTCACGCCCGAGTACGTGTTGGTGCCCGACAGGATGACCGTTCCGCTGCCGTACTGGCCGACGCCCCCGGAACCGGCGACGTTGTTCGCGAAGGTGAAGCTGTCGCCCCGGGAGAAGCTCACGGAACCCGTCCCGATGACGTTGATGTTCGAGGCGGGGTCGATGTACCCGTTCGAATCGCTGGAATTGCCGATCTGGAGGGCGCCGGAGGTGATGACGATGGCCCCGGTCCCCGTGGCGTAGCCGCCTGCGTTGTCCGCGAGGAGCGTGCCGTTACTTATCGCCGTCCCTCCGGAATAGGTGTTGCTGCCGGTCAGATCCAAGACGTAGCCGACCGAGTTGAGCGCGCCGGTGCCGGAGATGGCGCCCGAGAAGAGCGTGTTGCTTGAGCCGGTGCCGACGGTGAGGGCGCCGGCCCCGAGGGTCACCGCGCCGCTGCCGGCCAGCGACCCGATCGTGTTGCTGAACCCGTTCAGGTCGAGGGTGGCGCCGCCGCCCACGCTCACCGCGCTCAGGCCCGTTGCCCCGCCGAAGGCGCTCACCGATCCCGCCTGCAATGTGCCGTGAATGATAGTGATCGCGCCGGAATTGGTGTTGGTCCCGGAGAGCGTGGTAATGCCCGTTCCGGTCTGCACGACCTGGAGGGCCCCGGAAAGGTTTCCCGCGTAGGTGTAGGCGTTGGAGCGATCGAAGCCCAGCGTGCCCGTGCCCGACACGCCGCTGCTTGCGATGCTGCCGGTCGTCCCCCCGTTACCAATCTCGATGGCTGTGCCTCCTACGCCATTGATCACGGTCGGGCCGGTGTAGGTGTTGGCGCCTGTCAGGGTTAGCGTGCCCGTCGTGTCCTTCTCGATCCCGCCGACGCCGGAGATGACCCCAGAAAAGGTCGTGCTGAAGCCGCCGTTCATGAGCAACGAGGCCCCGCTCGCGATGAGGACGGAGCCGCCGCTGCTTAGGTAGTCCTGGAGATAAGAGACGGTCTCGTTGAAATTGACGTCCACGGCAGCGCCTGAGGTCACGCTCAGCCCGCTGCCGGGCGCAAACGCGCCTGCGTTCGCGTCCGCGAGCGTTCCGGAGCTCAACAGGGTGTTGCCGGTGTAGGCGTTCGCAGTTCCTCCGAGCGTCAGGATACCGGTTCCGTTGAGGACCAGGTTCATTGTGCCGAGGAGCGGCGCCGAAACGTTGGCGGAATTGGCGCTGCTGTCCGTGAACGCGTTGGTGATGGTCAGGGTCTGGCCCCCACTGTTGTTCAGCGTGAACAGGCCTGCCCCACTCTGGACGTTGAGCGAGTTGATCGAGTAATTGGTGTCGACGGTGGACGAAGACGTGCTCGCGAGGCCGAAGTCGACGGTGGCTGTGCTGTTGTTCGCGGGGGCAGAGCCCGAAAGCCAGCTGGTGCCGGCGCTCCAGTTTCCGGTGAGCACGTTCCACGTCGCCTGTGCGCGCAGAGGAGCGGCTCCAAATGAAAGAAGAATCGATGCGATGATGACGCGGCGGAACTCCATGGGCGCGAAGGCTTCTGCAAATGGATGGCGTTCACAAGCCCATTTTGCAGAAAACTTATTAACTAAATTCAACAATCTAATGACATTGCGCTCACAAACCGTGAGCATTCATTAGTTGTTCCCATGTAATAACCTAACACACTTACATCCCGCTCGGTGAAACCTAGTCCTGGGCGCGGTACGCCTCGGCAAGCAATACGATGGGGTGCACTACGCGGGGGCTCGGTCGCTGCTCGTCCTCCTGGTTCTTTAGACCCTTCAGGATGTGAAGTTGGCATCCTGGGTTTGCCGTCGCGACAATGGCAGCCTGCGTCGATCGTAGATGCCCCAGCTTGCGGTCGCGCAACCAGGTCGCCGTCACAGGTTGGGTGATCGAATAGACCCCGGCGCTTCCGCAGCACATCGTTGCCTCAGGGCACTCCCGGAACTCAACGCCCGGGATCGACCGAAGAATCTCGCGGGGCTGGGACGTGATCTTCTGACCGTGACAGAGATGGCAGGCCTCGTGATAGGTGACGGCAACGGGCGTGGCACCCGAGCGGGGGGGGGCCGGCGGCCGGAATCCGATCTCGACCAGCCATTCCGAGATGTCGCGCACCTTTGACGACCACGCCGCCGCCTTGGAGGCATACGCCGGTTCGTCGGCGAGGAGGTGCCCATAGCGCTTCAGGTGGGAGCCGCAGCCCGCCGAGTTCGAGATGATCGCGTCGTAGGCGGCGGGATCCAGCGCGTCGAGCTGCCGCCTGGCGAGCGCACGCGCGGTCTCAAGGTCGCCGTTGTGCACGTGCAGGGAGCCGCAGCAGGACTGCGCGCGCGGCGTCTCCACCTCGCAGCCGTTGGCGATGAGCACGTCGACCGTCGCCCGGTTGACGTCCGAGAATGCGATGTCCTGGATGCATCCCGTAAGGACGGCGACGCGGTGCCGGATCTCCCCGCGCGGCCTCTCGATTTGGGCGATGATCGCGTCCGAAAAATGCCGGCGTATCGAGAAGGCCTGGCTCTCAAGTTCGCCAATCCTTCTCGGTAGGACGGCGAAGATCCCGGACCCGCGCAGCAGTCGCCGCAGGCCGACCGCCTCGTAGAACCAAAGGAGCCTGCCCGCGAGGCGAAGCGCCCAGGGCCTGAAGAGCAGGAAGCGCAGGGTGAGGAGGCGCACGAGGGAGCGCACAGCGCCCGCGGTCGCCCCGCTTCGCTCCGCCTCCGCGCGGGCCGCCTCGAAGAGCGTGCCGTAGTCGACGCCGGCGGGGCACGCCGTCGTGCACGCCAGGCACCCGAGGCAGTAGGCCATCTCGCCGGCGAACGCCGGGGTCACCTCCAGTTCTCCGTCGGCGATGGCCCGCATGAGCGAGATCCTCCCCCTGGGCGAGTGGCGCTCGTAACCGGTCTCGAGATAGGTGGGGCAGGTGGGAAGGCAGAGCCCGCAGTGCATGCACTGCTGCAGCACCGAGTAGTCCAGCGACCGGAGAAGGCTCGGCGTCTTCGTCACGGGTCGAAGATCTTGCCGGGATTCAGGAGGTTGTCCGGGTCGAGCGCGCGTTTGACCGACTTAAGGAGGCCGTAGCTCGCGTCGCCGAACTGCTGCCTGAGGAAGGCCTTCTTCGCGAGGCCGACGCCGTGCTCCCCCGTGATGGTGCCGCCGAGGGAAAGCGCGTGCGCAAAGATCTCCTTCATCGCGGCCTCGACGCGGCGCATCTCATCCGCGTCCCGCTCGTCCGTCAGGAAGGTCGGATGGAGGTTCCCGTCCCCGAAGTGCCCGAAGGTCGCGATCTCGAGGCGGTGCCTTGCGCCGGTCTCCTGAATGAACCGGATCATCCGGGCCAGCTCGCTCCGGGGCACCGTCGCGTCCTCGAGGATCGTGGTCGGCCGCATCCGGGCGAGCGCGCTGAAGGCGCTGCGCCGCGCGGTCGAGAGGCGCGAGGCCTCCGCGGAATCGGCGGCGAGCCGGACGGAGGTCGCTCCGTTCCTCTCGCAGAGGGCCCGGATCCGCGCGGCGTCGTCCGCGACCGCCGCGGGGTGGCCGTCCGCCTCGACAAGGAGGAGCGCCTCGGCGTCCACGGGAAGCCCGACGTGCGCATAGTCCTCGACGCAGCGGATCGTCCTCGAGTCGAGGAACTCCAGGGTGCACGGGACGATCCCCTCGGCGATGATCGCCGAGACCGTCTCGGCCGCGGCGTCCATCCTGGAGTAGGTGGCCAGGAGGGTCTGCCTCGCTGCGGGCCTCGGCAGGAGCCTCAGGAGCACCTCCGTCACGATGCCGAGCGTGCCCTCGCTGCCGACGAAGAGGTCCTTCAGGCTGTAGCCCGCCACGTCCTTCACGCACTTGCTGCCGAGGCGACAGATCTCGCCGTCGGCGAGCACGACCTCCAGGCCCATGACGTAGTCACGCGTGACGCCGTACTTGAGCCCGCGCAGGCCCCCGGAGTTCTCGGCGACGTTTCCGCCGATCGTCGACACCCTCATCGAACCCGGGTCCGGGGGGTAGAAGAGGCCCGCAGCGTCGGCCGCGTCGTAGATCGCCTGGGTCAGGACCCCGGCCTGTGCGCGAAGCGTGAAGTTGCGCGCGTCGAGCTCGACGAGCCGGTCCATCTTGACAAGGCACAAGACGACGGCCCCCTCGACGGGGACGCTCCCGCCGCTAAGGCCCGTGCCGCTTCCGCGGGCGACGACGGGGGCCCTGTGCCTGCGGGCGAGCTTGAGCACGCCGGAGACCTCGGCCGCGGTCTTCGGGAAGACGACGACGCGCGGGGCGTGCCGCAGGGCCGCGGTGGCGTCGAAGGAGTAAGGGATCAGGTCCTCGCGCTCGACCAGGACGCTGGCTCTTCCCAGTAGTCCGATGAGTTCCTCAATCATGGCGTGGCGGCGGGTGCGGACCAGGGAATGGCGTTCATGGGCGTGGGGTTGGGCGGGTCCAAACGTGCCCCCTTTTTGGCCCGCTGTGAACCAAAACCGGACGTTTCGGTTGTGTGGTCGCGAAAGGCGAGGCGGCAAGGCCTCCTGCGCCATTATTTACCCGGATCGCGCAACAAGTGTGCCGAATTGGCTGTCCAAGGCACTGTCCCGCTGGCTTCGCCCGTCCCGTGAGCCCCATGCGCTCCTTTGGCGTGTCCTATGCAAAGGGGGAATGTAAATGGATTCCAATAACATGACCCAGATGTCGCGCCAGGCCGTCACGGACGCCCAGGCGGTGGCGCGCCGCCTCAATCACACCGAGGTCGACACGTGGCACCTGCTCTCCGCGCTCCTCGGCCAGGAGAACGGTCTGATCCCGGGCATCATTGAGAAGATGGGGCTGTCCACCAGCGCCCTGCAGCTTGCCGTGGACCGCGAACTCGACCGGATCCCGAAGGTGACGGGGAGCGTCGACACGTCAAAAATCTACGTGACCCAGGCCGTGAACGACGTGATCACCCGGGCCGAGAAGGAGGCGAAGACGCTCAAGGACGAGTTTGTGAGCGTCGAGCACCTGTTTCTGGCCCTTGTCGATCTCGGCCGTCCCGAGGCCATGAAGAAGCTCTTCAAGAGCTTCGGGCTCGACCGCGCTAAGCTAATGAACGCACTGAAGGAGGTCCGGGGGAACCAGAGGGTTACGACGGACAACCCGGAGGCGACCTACCAGGCGCTCGAGAAGTACGCCGTCGACCTGGTCGACCGGGCGAAGAAGGGCAAGCTGGATCCCGTCATCGGGCGCGACGACGAGATCCGCCGGACAATCCGCATCCTCTCCCGCAAGACCAAGAACAACCCGGTCCTGATCGGCGAACCGGGGGTCGGCAAGACGGCGATCGTCGAGGGCCTGGCGCAGCGGATCCTGCGCGGGGACGTCCCCGAGGGGCTCAAGGAGACGGCGATCTTCGCGCTCGACATGGGAGCCCTGGTGGCCGGCGCTAAGTACCGCGGCGAATTCGAGGAGCGCCTTAAGGCCGTGCTGAACGAGGTCAAGCAGTCGGACGGCCGGGTCATCCTCTTCATCGACGAGCTCCACCTGATCGTGGGCGCGGGCAAGGTCGACGGAGCGATGGACGCCGGCAACCTGCTCAAGCCGATGCTCGCCCGCGGCGAGCTCCACTGCATCGGGGCCACGACGCTCGACGAGTACCGCAAACACATCGAGAAGGATGCCGCGCTGGAGCGCCGCTTCCAGCCCGTCCTTGTCGAGCAGCCGAGCGTCGAGGACGCGATCTCCATCCTGCGCGGCCTGAAGGAGCGTTACGAGCTGCACCACGGCGTGCGGATCCTGGACAACGCGCTCGTGAACGCCGTCATCCTCTCGAACCGCTACATCTCCGACCGGTTCCTTCCGGACAAGGCGATCGACCTGGTCGATGAGGCGTGCGCGATGGTCCGCACGGAGATGGACTCGATGCCGCAGGAGCTGGATGAGCTGACGAGGCGCGCTCTGCAGCTAGAGATCGAGGAGACCGCGCTCGCGAAGGAGAAGGACGACGCAAGCAAGCAGAGGCTCTCCGTGCTCCGCAAGGAGCTGGCCGAAGTGCGCGAGAAGGCCAAGGGCCTTCGGCTTCAATGGGACAAGGAGAAGGCCTCGGTCGACCGGGTCCGCAAGCTCAGGGAGGAGCTTGAGGCGACGCGGCTCGACATGGACAAGGCGGAGCGTGCCTACGACCTGAACAAGGTTGCGGAGCTGCGCCACGGGAGGATCCCCCAGCTTGAGGCCGAGCTTAGGAAGCTCGAGAAGGCCGGGAAGGCCACGACCCTTTTCAAGGAGGAGGTCACCGGCGAGGAGATCGCCGAGATCGTCGCCAAGTGGACGGGTGTCCCGGTGACCAGGCTCCTCGAGGGCGAGAAGGAGAAGCTCCTGCGGCTCGAGGATACGCTCCACAAGCGCGTGATCGGGCAGGACGAGGCCGTGACCCTGGTCACCGAGGCGATCCTTCGGGCCCGCAGCGGGATCAAGGATCCGCGCCGGCCGGTCGGAAGCTTCCTTTTCCTCGGGCCGACGGGCGTCGGCAAGACCGAGCTCGCGAAGGCGCTCGCGGAGACCCTATTTGACACGGAATCCGCGATCGTCCGGATCGACATGTCCGAGTACATGGAGAAGCACGCGGTCTCCCGGATGATCGGGGCGCCCCCGGGATACGTCGGCTACGACGAGGGGGGCCAGCTGACGGAGGCGATACGGCGAAAGCCGTTTGCGGTCGTCCTCTTTGACGAGGTCGAGAAGGCCCACCCGGACGTCTTCAACGTGCTCCTGCAGGTGCTGGACGACGGCAGGATCACGGACGCCCAGGGCCGCACAGTCGATTTCAAGAACACGATCGTTATCATGACCTCGAACATCGGCTCCCGTTTCCTGCTCGAGGGCGTCGTCGGCGACACGATCCCGGAGAGCGTCCGGGAGAGCGTCATGGCGGAGCTGCGGAGCTCGTTCAGGCCCGAGTTCCTCAATCGGATCGACGAGACCATCCTGTTCAAGCCGCTCACGCTCGAGGAGATTGGCTCCATCGTGGACCTGCTCCTCGCCGACCTGAACAAGCGGCTCGCGGACCGCCGCGTGACCGTGGTCCTCGACAAGAAGGCGCGGGAATGGGCCGCCGAGAAGGGCTACGACCCCGTGTTCGGCGCCCGGCCGCTCAAGCGGTACCTCCAGCGCCAGATCGAGACGCGCCTGGCGCGCGGGCTCATCTCCGGCGAGGTCGCCGAGGGCTCGACCGTGACGTTCTCGGTCAAGAACGGCGAATGGGTTATCTCGTGACGCTCTAATCCGGCGATTGACGGCCCGGGCCGCCGCGGGTTCTATTGCGCATTGCCCTGAGGCGCCTCCAGGCACCCGCGCAATCCCCCCGGGCCCCCGTGGGCCCGGCAGCAACCCCGCCCACAGGGGCACCCTAACCCCATGCATTCACGAACTGGATCCACAGGAACCGCGCTCGCCCTTCTGCTTTTCTCCACAGCCCTCTGCAAGGGCGCGGCCGCGGACCTCCAGGTCCGGATCGACTCCGGAATCCTCGAGGGTCTGGACGGGTCGAGGCCGGGGGTGCGCGTCTTCGAGGGAATCCCGTTTGCAGCCCCCCCGGTGGGCGACTTGCGCTGGAGGGAGCCCCGGCCGGTGGCGCCGTGGGACGGCGTCCGCAAGGCGACGGAATTCGGGCCCAGGGCGATGCAGGGCGCGATCTTCTCCGACATGATCTTCCGCGACACGGGGCCGAGCGAGGACTGCCTCTACCTGAACGTGTGGACGCCGGCCGCATCCGCGCAGGACCGGCTGCCTGTCATGGTCTGGATCTACGGCGGGGGGCTCCAGGCCGGCTCCACGTCCGAGCCGCGCCAGGACGGCGGGGACCTCACCCGGAAGGGCGTGGTGGTCGTCAGCATGAACTACAGGCTCGGTGTCTTCGGCTTCTTGGCCCACCCGGAACTCAGCAGGGAGTCGGGCCACGGATCGGGGAACTACGGGCTCATGGACCAGGTTGCCGCGCTTAAATGGGTCCGCAGGAACATCGCGGCCTTCGGCGGCGATCCGGAAAACGTGACGATCTTCGGCGAATCCGCCGGGTCCGCCTCGGTGTGCGCGCTCATGGCCTCGCCGCTCGCCAAGGGCCTCTTCCAGAAGGTGATCGGGGAGAGCGGGGCGATCCTCGGCGTCGGGCGCAGGCAGTCTCGGGACCACGCGCTTGCCGACGTGGAGAAGGCCGGACTTGCCTTCGCCGCCTCGGTCGGGGCCAACTCGCTTGCCGAACTCCGGGCCATCCCGGCCGACCGGCTCCTCAAGGCGACATTGGCCGACAAGGCGTTCAGCACGAGGATCGTCGTTGACGGGTACGTGCTGCCGAGGAATGCGAACGCCATCTACGCGGAGGGGAGCCAGAGCCACGTGCCGCTCCTTGCGGGCTGGAACGCGGACGAGCAGCGGGTGTGGACGACGTTCGGGAGCAAGCGGCCGACGGCGAAGAGCTTCGCGGAGCAGGTCGCCACGAGGTTCGGGGACGCGGCGTCCGACGTGCTCCGGCTGTACCCGGCCGGCACCGACGAGGAGGCCGTCCGGTCCGCGGGCGACCTTGCGGACGACGAGTCGACGTCCGGGATGTGGAAATGGTTCGAGCTGCACCTCGGGACAGGCCAGGCGCCGGTGTACCGGTACCAGTTCGACCGGGCGGTCGCTGTGGCGCCCGGGACCGTCGTCAACGGGGCCCCGGCGACCGGCGCGGACGTCGGCGCGGTCCACGCAAGCGAGATCGTCTATGTGTTCGGGGCGCTCGCCTCTAAGAAGGACGTCTCCTCCCAGCCCGAGGACTGGAAGCTTTCGGACGCGATCGAAACCTACTGGACGAACTTCGCCAGGACGGGAAATCCGAACGGCGGGGGCTTGCCCGAGTGGCCCGCCTACGGCAGGGCGGGCGGATACCCGGTCATGCACCTGGACGTCAGCGTGGCGCCCGCACCGGATTCGAACCGCAGCCGGTTCGAGTTCTGGGACTCGGGCCCAAAATAGCCGCCGGTCAGGCGGCCTGCCGGAGGATCCTCTCGACCACCTCAGGCGTGATGTCGCCGCGCTCGCCGATCTTGAGTACGCCGCGTGCCCTGAACCGGGCGGCGATCTCGGCCCCGACATCGGGCTTCACGTCGTAGTCGGACAGATGGGTCCGCAGCCCGAGGGACTCGTAGAACTGGCGGGTCTTCTCGATCGCCGCAGTCACGCAGTCGCTTTCGGATCCCGTGCGGATTCCCCAGACGCGCCGCCCGTACTGAAGGAGTTTCTCGCGCTTCGAGGAGCGCTGGACGTCGAGCAGGCTCGGGACGACGACGGCGAGCGTCCTGGCGTGGTCGATCCCGTGAAGCGCGGTCAGCTCATGGCCGATCGCGTGGCTGGCCCAGTCTTGGGGGACGCCGGCGCCGATCACGCCCTGCAGCGCCCAGGTGGTCGCCCAGACCACGTTCGCCCGGGAGTCGTAATCCGTCGGGTGCTTGACCGACTTCGGGCCCTCGTGGGCCAGGACGAGCATCACCGACTCGGCGAAGCGGTCCTGGATCGCGGCATTGGCCGGGTAGGTCAGGTACTGCTCGATGACGTGGGTGAAGGCGTCGGCGACGCCGTTCGAGATCTGGCGCTCGGGAAGCGTGAAGGTGGTTTCGGGATCGAGGATCGAGAACTTTGGGAAGACAAGCGGGCTGATGAAGGCGAGCTTCTCCCTGATCGAGCGGCGGCTGATGACCGCCGCCCCGTTGGCCTCGGAGCCCGTGCCGGGGAGGGTGAGGACGGCCCCGACGGGGAGCGCGGACGTGAGCTTCGCGGCCCGCGTCACGAGGATCTCCCAGGGGTCGCCGGCGTAGTCCACGGCCGCGGCCACGAATTTCGCGCCGTCGAGCACGGAGCCCCCGCCGACCGCCAGGATCCAGTCTATCCGCTCGCGGCGGACCACCTCGACCGCCTTCATGAGGGTGTCAAAGTCGGGGTTCGCCTCGACGCCGAAGAACTCGAACCGCGTGCGGCCGCCGAGCGCCTTGAGGACCTGGTCATAGACCCCGTTCTTGCGGATGCTCCCGCCGCCCGCCAGGAGCAGGACCCGGGAATCGGCAGGGATCTCGCTGCCGATCGCGGCGACCTGGCCGCGCCCGAAATGAATTCGCGTGGGGTTAAATAAGGTGAAGTTTTCCATGGCGAAATGGGAGAATCTGCGAAAAATGCGAAAACCGCAACGCCCCGAATTGATCCCGGAGCCCATACTCTATTACGACCGGTACGACCGGACGACAAAGACCGAGAAGGTCTTCGGCGAGCGCTGGCTTCGCCTCGCCTACGACAACCCGGTCGGCCGGTTTGCCGTCTGGCTCTTCGTCCGAAGGCGCCTGTTCTCGTGGTACTACGGGCGCAAGATGAACAGGCGGGGCAGCGACATGCTCATCTTCAAGTTCGTGACCGACTATGACATCGACGTCACCGAGTTCGCCAAGTCGGCCTTCGACTTCAAGACCTTCAACGAGTTCTTCTACCGCGCGCTCAAGCCCGAATGCAGGCCGATCGCCCAGGGGCTCAAGATAGCGGTGCTGCCCGCGGACGGCCGGCACCTGGCGTTCCCGGATGTCGAGCGGGCGGACGGCTTCTATGTTAAGGGCGCCAAGTTCTCGCTGGACGAGCTCCTCGGCGACGCGGATCTGGCGGCCCGCTTCTCCGGGGGTTCCATGCTGATCTCGCGGTTGTGCCCGAGCGACTACCATCGCTTCCATTTTCCCGTCTCGGGCATCCCGACGGAGGCGCGTCTTGTCAGGGGAAGCCTGTATTCGGTGAGCCCGATCGCGCTTCGCAGGAACATAAAGTACCTGGTGAGCAACAAGCGCTATGTGACGGTCATCGAGGCCCCCGACTTTGGCACCATGGCGATAGTCGAGGTGGGGGCAACCAACGTGGGGAGCATCGTCCAGAGCTATGTTCCCGGCCGGCCCGTCGTGAAGGGCGAGGAGAAGGGGCTCTTCGCCTTCGGCGGCTCCTGCGTCATCACGCTCTTCAGGAACAGCCGCATCATGTTCGACGCGGACTTGGTGGGTCAGAGCGCGTCCTGCATCGAGACCTACGGCCGGATGGGCGACCGGCTGGGGATCGCGATCCGCTGACACCTCGGGCGCGGGTCAAACACCCGCGCCCCCAGGTCGAGAGGTCCTACCCCTTAGCTTGTGGCCTTCGTGTAGGCCGCTTGCACCTTTGCCCACGAGGCGGCCACCTTCGCCTTTGCATCGGACCATCCGTCAGCCGTGGCATTGCCGAGATCGGCGAGCTTGACCTTCAGGTCGGCCCTAGCCTCATCGTACTCCTTGATCGCGGCGTTCTTGTCCTTCGCGGCCGCGTCCGGCAGGGTCGAGACCGTGGCCCTGACGTCGGCGATCTTCGCATCCAGGCTGTCAGCCATGCGGCCCACGCCGGCGGAGAAATCGGAACGCTTCTCAAAAGTGAAGTCCTTGATGCTGTCCCACGTGTCGACGGCGGCGGTCTTCACATCGGCCGCAACGTCCTTCGCGGTCGTCTTCACGTCCTGGACGACGTCCTGGGCCTTGGTGGTTTCGGATTTCGAACAGCCCCACGAGCCGATGAGGGCGGCGGGAGCGAGGGCGATCAGGTAGACGAGGGAGCGCGATGTTTTCATATTATGTGGTAGTGTGAGGAAAGATTACCGCCGTGGCGGCAGGAGTGGAATGGGGTGTTCACCGCACGCTGGGTGGAGGTGCGATTGCAGCGCAATGGATGCGCAATCCTTGGGTTGGGTTCCCTTGACTAGGCTCTGTTGATGGGATCTCCATGGGCGCTGGCCCGTTGGAAAGAGGTCTTTTGACGAGCAACAGGCTGGAGCGAACCTGGTGTAAACGACTGTGAACAAGTTTGATGTGAAACTGACCGTTGCGTGGCCAAAGGACAGGCGTGGAACGGCGACCTCGCGTCGCCGCCATCGGGCGATGAGAGGCCCCGTTTGCCGGGCGAAGCGCGGAGGGGGCTAGCGAACCTCAGACTGCGAGCGACCGAAGGGCCTTGAGGAATTCTGAGGCCAAGGCATAGTCGCCTCATCGTACCGTTGAGACTGCCCTTTATTGTTCCCCTTTTGATCCTATCGGTCGGCACATCCCTTGCCGAAGACGTTGTGCTTCCAAAGAACGCGGTAATGCGGGGTGATCGCAGCATAACATCCCTGAAGGCCGGGACCGTCGTCGAAATTGTTGAGCGAGGAGACAAGACGGTCACGATTCGCTACAAGGGGCAGACGGGGACGATTCCGCTGAGCAGCTTGCCCGCGAAGGATCAACCTGCGGTGCCCCCTCCGCCGGTTGCGGCAAAGGCGGTTCCGCCTAAGACGACCGCGCCCAAATCCATCGTCGTGGATAATCCGCAGAGCACGTACGGCAATCTCGTGAAGAAAGCGGAGAAGAACGCCGCCAAACACGAAGACAACCTTGTGAAGCCCGCGGACCAGGTAACCGACGATAGCCCGTCCAAGTAGCCTCACGCCGCCTGCTTCTATCCTCTGGTCTCGCCACCACGGGCAAGCGCCGACAAAGGCTCGCCTATCCGTCAAAGAAATGGCAATGGAGACAGCTCTGAAAGGGGTTCAATGCTCGGGTGGTGGAATTGGCATACACGACGGTCTTAGAA
>PLTZ01000032.1 GCA_003164715.1 Opitutaceae bacterium
GGATCTCTATAGGTCTGACTGGCCCGGGCCAAGGAGGGAATTGACCGGCACCCGTGGGGGCGGGTATGTATCGACCCCCATGCCCGATCCAACCTCCCCCGAAGTCTCGATGGAGACGCTCGTCGCGCTGTGCAAGCGCCGCGGGTTCATTTTCCAGTCCTCCGAGATCTACGGGGGCATCAACGGGTTCTTCGACTACGG
This sequence comes from Opitutaceae bacterium, assembly GCA_003164715.1. Lineage (GTDB taxonomy): Bacteria > Verrucomicrobiota > Verrucomicrobiia > Opitutales > Opitutaceae > Palsa-1447. The sequence goes on from PLTZ01000032.1 coordinate 202, forward strand.
CCCCCTGGGCGCCGAGCTCAAGAAGAACATCCGCGACTGCTGGTGGGACGACATGGTGCGCCGCCGCGACGACGTCGTCGGCATCGAGACCTCGATCATCATGCACCCGAGGGTCTGGGAGGCGTCAGGCCACGTCGCGGGCTTCACGGACCCCCTCGTGGACTGCAAGGCGTCGAAGCAGCGCTACCGCGCCGACCAGCTGTTCTTCGCGGCGGTCGTCGTCGACGGGCAGATGGTGGGCTATGTGAGCGCCCTCGAGAGCGAGCGCACGAAGGACGAGCTGCAGGAGGCCGCCGAGTCCATGAAGCGAAAGAAGGCCGTCCAGGGGAAGCTGGAGCCGGTCAGCCCACGCGACATGACCGAGGCTAGGCCCGAGGAGATCCCTCTCATCCCGTCCCCGGCGACGGGCGAGCCGGGGAGCCTCACCGCCCCGCGCTCGTTCAACATGATGTTCCAGACGAACGTCGGGGCCATGACGGACGCCTCCTCGGTCGCGTACCTGCGCCCGGAGACCGCGCAAGGGATGTTCGCCGACTTCAAGTCGGTCGTGGACACGGGCCGCGTGAAGCTCCCGTTCGGGATCGCCCAGATCGGAAAGTCGTTCCGCAACGAGATCACGCCGCGCAACTTCATCTTCCGCTCGCGCGAGTTCGAGCAGATGGAGATGGAGTACTTCATCCACGAGGACGCCGACTGGGCGCAGTGCCACCGCGAATGGATCAACTGGTGCAAGGCGTGGCTGGTCTCCATTGGGCTGCCCGAGTCCCACCTCTCCGAGTACAACCACCCCAAGGAGAAGCTCGCGTTCTACTCCAGGGGGACGACCGACATCATGTTCAGGTACCCCTTCGGCGTCCAAGAGCTCTGGGGCATCGCGGCGCGCGGCGACTACGACCTGAAGCAGCACGAGAAGTTCAGCGGCGCCCCGCAGGCGATCTTCGACGAGGCGTCCAAGAAGAAGTTCATCCCCCACGTCATCGAGCCCGCCGTGGGCGTCGACCGGATCTTCCTGGCGGTGCTCTGCGCGGGCTACGCCGAGGAGGACGTGAAGGACGAGAAGGGCAACGTCGAGAAGCGCAACGTCCTGCGGCTGAGCCCCCGCATCGCGCCGGTCAAGGTGGGGGTGTTCCCGCTACTCAAGAACAAGCCCGAGCTCGTCGCGCGCGCCCGGGCCCTGCACAAGAAGCTGCAGCGCAAGTACGCGGTGTTCTACGACGAGGCCGGGGCCATCGGCCGGCGCTACCGCCGCCAGGACGAGATCGGCACGCCCTGGTGCGTGACGATCGACTTCGAGACCATCGAGAAGGACGGCACCTTCACCCTGCGCGACCGCGACTCGATGCTGCAGAAGCGCATCAACGAGGCCGAGCTGTTTGCCCTTCTCGAGGATAAGGTGTACTAGATCCTGGCTTCCATGAAGAACGTCGCCGAATGCTCCAGCGTGGACGAGGCCCTCGTGCTTCGCTCGCTCCTCGAGGACTGCGGCATCCGCGCCTACGTCCCCGACGAGCTCACGGTTACCTACCGGGGCCAGGCGGGCGGGATCCGGCTCCAGGTGGCCGACGAGGACGCCGACGCCGCGGCAAAGGTCCTCGAGGGCGCGAAGCAGTAGCATGGAGGCGGCCGCGCGGGCGCGCGCACTCATCGACGCGGCGCACGACGCCGACCCCAGCCGCGCCGCCGACGGGCGCGCGGCCGAGCTCGCCTATGCCGACCGTATGGAGGCCTGGGTCGCCCGGATCGCGCCCGACGCGGACGACACGCTGCGTCTCGCAGCCCGATGCCAGCACCTGGAACGCTGGCGGGTTCCGCGCGGCTCGTTCCCCGCCGGGAAGCCCGGGTACCTCGCATGGCGCCGGTCCCTCTACTTTAAGCAGGCCGAGCGCGCGCGGGAGCTGCTCCTCGAGGCCGGCCTGCCCCCCGACCGGGCAGAGGACGCCGCGACGTGGGTCTCCAAGACGGGCCTCAAGGCCAACGCCGGGACCCAGGCGCTCGAGGACGCGGCGGTCCTCGTGTTCCTCGAGAGCGAGATTGAGGCCTTCGCGGCGCAGCACGCGGAGTATCCCCGCGGCAAGTTCGTCGACATCCTGAGGAAGACCTGGCGCAAGATGAGCCCGCGCGCCCAGGAGCTCGCGCTCGGGCTCGCCCTGCCGGCCCACGTCGCGGAGCTCCTGCGGGAGGCGACGTCGGGGTGACGCGGGGTCACTCCCGCTTCACAAGCCTCAGGTCCCTCCTCAGGTACTCGAGCAGCCGGCCCCTGAAGACGACGAGGTCGCACGCTTCGGCCGCGGTGCAGGTCGCCTCCCATAGGTTCGACGAGTCGAGGTCCCCCTGGTCGATCACGCTGCCCGCCGCTACCCGCCGGTCGGGGAGTCCCTGGGCCGCCAGCGAGAGCACCCCCTGGCGCAAGAAGAAGAACGCGTGGCACGGGGTCCCCTGGGCGAACAGCGTCTCTCCCTTTTCCAGGTGGATCGCCCGCACAACGTCCTCGGGCGGCGGGAGGAGCTGGCTGATGTCCCGGGGAAAGATGAGGTCGAACGTCCAGTCGATCATCACGCGCAGCTTGCGCATCGTGCCGGGAAGCTTCGCCAGGTAGATCGTCCGCCACAGCCACCACGCCGCAAACCCCTTGAAGTGGAAGCCGAAGATCTCGGCCACCGCCTCCCGCTCCCCGATCGTGGCAAGCTGGCCCATGTAGCGGTAGCGGAACGGCCGCGGCTCCCCGCCGCGCAGCACCCGGAAGAGGTTCCTGCCGAGGAGCGTCCCCTGCCTGAACGCGAACTGTGCGGTCTGGGGCGACGGCTTCGTCTGCCCATGGTCGGTCCATGGGACCGCAGCGCCGTCGCCCGCGGCCCAGAGCGCCTCGACGCCGGGCACGCGCATGGCGGCGTCCGTCGGAACCCGGCCCCTCGGGGCCTCGACCCCGATCTGCCTGCAGAGGTCCATCGCGACGGGATTCGGGGCGTTGCCCACGGTCGTCACGACCGTGTTGGCCTCGATTTCAGACCCGTCGGCCAGGACGACCTTCCGGGCCGTCACGGCGGACACCCTCGCGTTGAGCCGGATCTCGATCCCCCGCTTCTGCAGGACGCCCCGCGCATAGGCGCCGAGCTCCGGCCCGATCTCCCCGAGGAGCTCGGCGCGGCTGTGGACGAGGACCACACGGGGTGCCGACGCCCTCAGGTTGGCATAAAACCGGTGTGCCTGCCGAATGAAGTCAAAGATCTGGCCCGCGGTTTCCACGCCGGTGTAGCCGCCGCCCACCACGACGAAGGTGAGGAGCCGGCTCCGCGTCCCGGCGTCCTCGACGAGATTCGCCTCCTCGAGGCGGTTGATGAGGGCGGCGCGCAGCCGCAGGGCGTCGGCGACGTTCTTCATCGGCCAGCCGTACTCCGGCATGCCGGGAACCGAGGCGAGCTCGGTCACGTTCCCGAGCGCCAGGACGAGGTGCCTGAACCCCACCCTGTGGTCACGGGTGAATCGGCCCCCGTCAAGGCTGAGCGTCCTTGATGCCCAGTCGATGCTCTGGATCGTGCCCTGCAGGACATTCACGCCCCGGCAGAACTGGCGCAGCGGATTGACGACGTCGACCGGAGCGAGGGAAGAGCCGGCAACCTCGGCGAGCATGGGCTGGAAGACGAGCACGTTGCGCTCGGCGACCAGCGCGACCCGCCGCTCCCCCTCCCTCTTGCCGAGCGCCCGGCTCAGCGCACGGGCGCAATAGGCCCCGGCAAACCCGCCCCCCGCGATGACCACCTCGAAGTCCATGACCGGAAGGCTAGCCCAAGGCGCCTACTTAAGCCAGGGGGTGCGCTCGAGGTCGAGGTTCCCTCCGGACAGGATGATCCCCACCCGCAGGCCCGCGACCTCCGCCGTCTTGGCCGCGACGGCGGCGTACCCGACGGCCCCGGACGGCTCGACTACGATCTTCATGACCTCCAGGAAACTGCGCACGGCGGCCGCGATGTCGTGGTCTGAGACGACGGCGACACTGTCCACGAGGCGACGGATCACCGGGAACGTCATGTCGCCGACAAAGGCGAGGAGCCCGTCGGCGATGCTTGAAGGGTGGTCCACCTGCTGGCGCCTGGCCGATTCGAACGAGAGCTTCGTGTCGGCCGCACCCTCCGGCTCAGCCCCAAGCACCCGGATCCCGGGCCGCAGCCCCTTTGCCACGATGGAGGTCCCCGCGAGGAGCCCTCCGCCGCCGACCGGGCAGATGATGGCGTCGAGGTCGGGGTGCTCCCCGAGGAATTCCAGCGCCGCGGTGCCCTGGCCCGCGATGATCCGCGGATTATTGTAGGGGTGGATCAGCACGGCTCCTGTCTCCCGGACAACCCTGTCCGCGGCCTCCTCGCGCGCCCTGTGCGTCGGCTCGCAGAACACAATCCGCCCGCCATAGCGCTCGACCGCGTCGATCTTGATCCGGCTCGCCGTGCTCGGCATGACGACAAAGGCGGGGACTCCCCTGAGGCCGGCCGCCCACGACAGGGCGGCCGCGTGGTTGCCGGAGGAATGGGTCGCGACTCCGCGCGAGGCCTCGGCGTCCGTGAGCGACAGGACGGCGTTCGTCGCGCCGCGAGCCTTGAAGGACCCGGTCTCCTGGAAGTTCTCGCACTTGAAAAAGAGGTGGGCCCCGGCGAGCTCGTCTAGGCGCGCGCTCGTCATCACGGGCGTCCAGTGGATCCGCTCTCGGATCCTGGCATGCGCCTCACGGACGGCGTTGAGATCGACCTCGCTCATGGCACGCAGCTAGATCAGATCAAGGCACCTCGTAGACCTCCGC
>PLTZ01000081.1 GCA_003164715.1 Opitutaceae bacterium
TCATGATGGTGCCCGAGGCGAGACTCGAACTCGCATGCTGTTAAGGCACAGGCTTCTGAGACCTGCGTGTCTACCAATTCCACCACCCGGGCGCTGAAATCAACCTACTCTAAATCAGTGGTTTACATAACCAAAACCGCCTAAGGGAGAGCAAAGAACCATTTGTCACCAACCTGCCTGACTATCGGGCAGGAGGAAACAAGTACGCCCGCGCCAAAAACAACGGCAAGCAGAAATGGAATCCTCAGTTCCACGCCCATTTGCCCCGTTCCGGTGCCAAAGTTCGTAGCGCCAAATTGCGTAGGAATGCGGATTGTCTCCGGTGACGGAGCCGCTAGATGTACGCAATGTCCATGCTAGGTCGCTACGCACTGGCCCTTGTTGCGCTCAGCTTGGCTGCAACCGCTTCTGCGGACGATTTTCTTCCCCCGGCGATCGCGGCCCTTCATGCGAAGGCCGAAAACGGCAACGCGATCGCGCAATACAATCTGGGGCTGACCTATGCAACCGGCCGGGGCGTCGCGGTCGACCCGGCCGAGGCCTTTGTCTGGCTGACGCTAGCCTCCGAGCAGGGAAGCACGGGCAAGGACCTGGGCGTCCTGGTCTCAAATATGAGCCCGGAGACGCTCGCCGAGGGCCGGCGCCGGCTTGCCGCCGAGCGCAACACGATCGGGTTACCAGCCCCGGCTACAAAACCGGCGCCAACGTCGGCCCCGGTCGCGGAAACACGAGCCCCGGCCAAGGAGCAGCCGGCAGGCCCCGAGGTCACCGCCGCACAGGCTCCCGCACCGACCCCCACCCCGGATCCCGAGATCGCCCAGCTCAGTTCCAAGGTGAAGGCGCTCCAGCGGGTCCTCGACCAGCAATCGAACCTGACCCAGCAGCTGAACCAGCGCCTCGACGAGCGCAGCCAGGCGCTCCTCCAGGCCATGCAGCAGCTCTCGGCCATGAAGAGCCTTCAGGATGCCCAGGTGAGTTCCAAGGCGAAGGAGCTGTCCGACGCCCGCAAGGCCCTTGAGGCCGCCAATGTCGCCCTCGCGGACGCGAAGAAGGAGGCGCAGTCCCGGATCGCCTCCCTTGAAAAGGACTTGGCGGACAGCTCCGCAAAGGTGGAGAAGCTTTCGGTCAAGCTCGCCGCGGACGAGACCGCGCTCAAGGAGTCCGGGGAGGCGGGGGCGAACGCGCATGCCCTGGCGAACGAACTTGCGCAGACAAAGAACGACCTGGCCGCGACCCGTGCCCAGCTGGCGCAGGCAACCAAGGCTTCCGAGGCGGAAGCAGCCGACGCCAAGGCGCGCGTTGCGGCGCTGGATGCCTCCAAGTCCGCGGAACTAGCCTCGCTACGCCAGGCCCTCGGCACCACCAATGCCGCCGCCGAGAAGGAGAAGAAGGACGAGGCGGCGTGGTCGGCGTCCCTGGAAAAGGAACTGGCGGCAAAGACGGCCGAGGCCGAAGGACTCACGGCCAAGCTGGCAACCTCCGAGGCTGCTTTAAGGGCCACAGGGGATTCCGGGGCGAAGGCGCAGGCGCTCGCCGCGGAGCTTTCGCAGGCAAAGACCGATCGTGCCGCGGCCCGCGATCAGGCCGCGGCAGCACAGAAGACCCAGGAGCAGACCTTTGCAAAGCTGGTAGCGGCGGAGACCGCGCTCAAGACTGCGAACGACGCTGCCGCGAAGGCGGAAACCATCGCCGCCGACCTCGCGTCGGCGCGCAAGGCGCTCGACACCGCGAATTCCGAGGCTGCGAACTCGAAGAAGTGGGTGGCCGCGATGTCGGCCTCGCTCGACCAAACCCGAAGCGACCTGGGAAGCGCCAAGGCGCAGCTTGCGGAGGCGAGGAAGGCCACGGAGGCCCTCTCGGCCAAGCTGGCCGGGGATGAGGCGGCGCTCAAGGCCTCGGGCGATTCAGGTTCAAAGGCGCAGGCCTTGGCTTCCGAGCTTTCGCAAACAAAGGCGGCTCTCGCAGCTGCCCGAGAGGAGGCCGCCAAGGCCCAGGAGTCCGAGGAGTCCCTGACTGCCAAGCTCGAGGCAAACGAGACTGCACTTAAGTCAGCCGGCAACACAGTCTCCAAGGCCCAAGGACTCGCGGCCGATCTTGCCGCGGCACGGAAGGCGCTCGACGCCGCAAACGCCGCCGCGACGACCTCCAAGAAGGAGGCCTCCTCCCTGTCCGCCTCGCTCGAAGCGGCGAAGGCCGAACTGGCCGACAAGAGTGGCCTGCTCTCGAAGACGGCCAAGGACAGCGGTGCACTCTCCGCAAAATTGGCGGCCGACGAGGCCGCGCTTGGAGCCGCTGGCGATACAGGTGCGAAGGCGCAGAAGCTCGCGGCCGATCTCGCCTCCGCGCGCCAGGCGCTTGAGGCCGCCAATACAGCCGCCTCAGCCGCCCGGAAGCAGGCCGCGGACACCGTCGCCTCGTTCGACAAAGCCAATGGCTACCTTGCCGGGCTTCGCACCCAGCTGGCCCAGGAGGCGAAGACCAATGAAGCGCTCACGGCCAAGCTGGCCGCCGACGAGGCGGCCCTGGCCTCGGCGACCACCGACGCAGGCCGGGCGCAGAGGCTGGTGGCCGACCTTGCCTCCGCTCAGAAGGCGCTTACGGCCGCCAATGCGGCCGCGGCGACCTCGAAGACCGAGGCCACCACACTTTCCGAGGCGCTCGCAAAGGCGAAGGGTGAACTGGACGAGACCCGGACGAAGCTCGCCTCGGACGAGGCCGCACTCGTCTCCTTCGGTGGCACCGGCGCCAGGGCGAAGGAAATGGCCGCGGAGCAATCGCAGGCGAAGACGGATCTCGCCGCGGCCCGCGAAGAGGCGGCGAAGGCGAAGAGCCTCGAGGCCGATCTCGCGTCGGCAAAGCAGGCGCTGGCAGCCGCCAGCTCCGCGGCCGAGAACTCAAAGAAGTGGGTGGCCACGATGTCCGCCTCGCTCGACCAGACGCGGAGCGACCTGGCCGGCACCCGCTCTCAGCTTGCCGATGCGAAGAAGAGCACGGAGACCCTGTCGGCAAAGCTCGCGGCCGACGAGGCCGCCCTCAAGGCGGCGGGCGACTCCGGCGCAAGAGCCGAGGCCCTGGCCGGCGAACTTTCACGGACGAAGACCGATCTCGCCTCGGCCCAGGGCAATGCCGCTGCAGCGCAGAAGGAGGAGGAGGCGCTCTCCGCAAAGCTGGCCGTCGACGAGGCGGCGCTTAGCTCCAAGGGTGACGCGGGCGCGAGGGCGAAGAGCCTCGAGTCGGACTTGGCCGCCGCGCGCCAGGCACTCGAGACCGCGAACGCGGCCGCCAAGGGCGCCGCAAAGGAGTCCGCCTCGAACTTTGCCGCCCTCGCCCAGGCGAAGGGCGACCTTGACGCGGAGCGAAGCCGGCTGGCGGAGGCCGTCAAGGCCCCCGAGGCCGCGACGGCGGATGCCTCAGTTGACCGTGCCCGCCTCGAAAAGCAAGCTTCCGCGGCGGCCGCCGAGCTGGCGCAAGCGAGGAGCGACCTCGACAAGGAAAAGGCGCAACTCGCCCAGGCGCTCGCCGGAGCCGACAGCGTGAAGGTGCGGGCGGCCTCGCTTGAGAACGACCTTTCGGAGCGCACGGCGGAAGCCGCGGCCCTCAAGGCAAAGCTCGTAGCGGACGAGGCGGCGCTCAAGGGAGCCGGCGACTCCGGCGCTAAGGCCCAGGCGCTTGCGGCGGACCTTGCGGCGGCGAGGAGCGAGCTAACCACCGCGCGCACCGAATTCGAGAAGGCGTCCAAGCGGGCCGACGCCGCGACGGCCGAGACCGCCGCCTCGAAAGCCTCCTCGGAGCAATCGATCGCCCGGCTAACCGAGGAAAAGAAGGAGCTCTCGGACCGGCTCGCCAGGGCCAAGGAGGCCGAAGAGGCCGCGCGCGCGGCCGCATCGAAGGGCGCCGGGGACGCCGAGTCCCGGGCAAAGGCCCTGGCCGCCGAGCTTGAGAAGACCAAGGGAGCGCTTGACGTCGCCCACGCCGAGCTCGCGGCCGCAAGGAGCGACTCCGACGATAAGATCGCCGGGGCGCTCAAGGCCACGCTCGCCGAGAAGGCCTCCGCCCGCCAGGAAGTCGAGTCCGCGAACCGCGCGGCGCAGCAGGCGAAGACCGATTCCGCGGCAAAGATCGCCTCGCTCGAGCACGAGCTCGCCGGCCGCTCGTCCGAAAACGAGACCCTCTCCGCAAAGCTAAAGGGCGACGAGGAGGCGCTCCGGTCCGCCGGCGCCGCGGCCGCCCGGCTCCAGGCCCTCTCCGCCGAGCTCGACCAGGCGAAGGCCGATTCCGCGAAGCGCGTCGCCGCGCTCGAGGAGCAGCTTGCAAGTCGCGCATCCGAGAACGGGTCCCTGACGGCGAAACTCAGGGCGAACGAGGATGCGCTAAGATCCGCGGGGGATTCCGGGGCGAAGGCCCAGGCGATCGCGGCCGAGCTTGAGCTGGCGAGGACCGACCTTGCGGCCTCCCGCTCCCAGCTCGCGGACGCGCTAAAGGACGCCGACGCGGCGAAGGCTAAACTTGCCGGCACCGCGGGCGTCAAGGACGAGGCGGACAGGCAGGTGGCCGACATGTCGGACAAGCTGGCCGCGGCGCTTCGCGCGAACACCCTCCTCGCGGACGAGAACGCGCGGCTCAAGCGGTCGGCGCCGCTAAGGCCGTCGGCCGTCGAGGCCGTCGAGGCCGCGGCCAAGGCGGCAGCACCGACCCAGGCCCCCGCGCCCGCCCGCCGGACGCACGTCGTCGCGGACGGCGACACGCTGACCAAGATCTCGCTCCAGTTCTACGGGACCGCGAACCGCTGGCAGGAGATCTACAACGCGAACCGGGACGTGCTGGCGAGCCCGAGCCTACTCTCCGTCGGCTCCACGCTCACGATTCCCTGAGCCTTCAGCCGGGGGGCTTCGGCAGGTAGTCGGCGATGTTCGGGATCTCGTGGACGCGCCGGCCGCCGCTGCGGCGCTCGAAGTACAGGTCCTCCTCCGGCTTCATCTCGGTCTCCTCGCCGTCCGCGAGATCCTCCTCGTCGTCATCGGGGTCGGCGGCGATCCACTCCTGCTCGTCGAAGACGTGGGACATGCGCCGGGCCACCGGGGCCAGGACGAGGGCGGGGTTCCTCACCCGGCCCTCCCGAACGAACTCGAAGAGGCAGGGGTAGAACTTGTGCTCGAACTTGCCCTTGAAGTCGCCGATCCACTTGTTCGGCACGCCGTCCCGCTGGTTCAGGAGCACGACGTCCGAGAAGTGGATGCAGGCCTCGTACCATGCAAAGAGCTTAGGGTTCTTCTCCAGGAGCTGGCAGTTGACAACGCAGACGACCCGGGCGACCTCGATCGTCCGCAGGTCGAGCCAAGACTTGAACGCCTCGATCTGGTCGACCGGGTTCATCCTCCCGTCGAAGACAATGAAGACGTGCGTCACCCCTTCCGGGAACTCGGCCTCGACCGAGCCGTCCTCCCCCATGCTCCAGCGGGCAAGCCCGGTTAGCCTCGCGTCCGCGGGGTCCGCCGGCTCAGGTGCGGCAACGAGCACCGCGGCACGGTCCCCCTCCTCAAGCCCGCCCTCGATCATGTCGGCCAAAACCTCACGGCGTCCGGAGCCCGACGCCCCGACGATCAGATAGACCAGCGGCTTGTCATCGGGAGTGCTCAGAAATTGAAGACCTTGTTCTGCGCCGCGTTGCGCATCCAGTGATCGACCAGCACGAGCGCCGTCATCGCCTCGACGATTGGCACGGCCCGGGGAAGGACGCAAGGGTCGTGCCTTCCTTTCCCCGTCAGCTCGGTAGGCTTTCCGGCCACGTCGACCGTCGCCTGAGGTTTCATGATGGTCGCCGTCGGCTTGAAGGCCACGGCGAAGTAGATCTCCTCGCCGTCGCTTATCCCCCCCTGGACGCCCCCGGAGCGGTTGGTCGCCGTGCCAACCCGCCCCTCCTTGGTCACGTAGGCATCGTTGTGCTCCGAGCCCTTGAGGAGCGTCCCGGCAAACCCGCTTCCGATCTCAAAGCCCTTGGTCGCCGGCAGCGACAGCATCGCCTTCGCAAGGTCGGCCTCCAGCCGGTCGAAGGCCGGCTCCCCAAGCCCGGGCGGCACGCCGCGGACCCGGCAGTGGATGACCCCCCCGACCGAGTCCCCCTGCGCGCGCACCTCCTCGATCCTGCGGATCATGGCCGCGGCGGTCGCGGGATCCGGGCAGCGGACAGGGGTCGCGTCGACCTCGGCAAGCGTCGGGAAATGGGTGGGGGTGCCGGGCTTTAAGCCGATGTCCTGGATGCGGGCCACGAAGGCGCGGATCTCGACGGAACCCGCAAGGGAAAGGATCTTCCTTGCGACGGCGCCCGCGGCCACGCGGCCCACGGTCTCCCGGGCGGAGCTCCGGCCGCCGCCGCGGTAGTCCCGGAAACCGTACTTCATCTGGTAGGCGAAGTCGGCGTGGGACGGCCGGAACTTCTCGCGGATCTCGTCGTAGGCGCCCGGCCGGGCGTCGGTATTGCGCACCAGCATCGAGATCGGCGCCCCGGTGGTCCTGCCCTCGAACACCCCCGAGAGGATCTCGACCCGGTCCGGCTCCTTGCGCGGGGTCGTGATGGCGCTCTGGCCGGGCTTGCGCCGGTCGAGGTCCACCTGGATATCCGCCTCGGCGAGCGGCAGCCGGGGGGGGCACCCGTCGATGACGACCCCGACCGCGGCGCCATGGCTTTCGCCCCAGGTGGAGATGGTGAAGAGCTTCCCGAAGGTGTTTGGCATCGCCTTGCGGGGAGGGTTGGACCGCAAATCCGGCCCGGCAAGCGGCAAATCTGCCCAACAATTGGCAACTTTTTGGGGAATTGGGCGTCTTAACACATCGCCATTTACATTTACGGCGCATTGCCTTTTCATCACCCTTCCCGAATCCGCATGACATTGCGCCTCGCACGCTTGTGGCTCGCCTCCGGCTTCCTAGCCGTCCCGGGCCTGCTGGCTCAGACCCCCCCGGCGGCCCTCCCGAGGCCCGCGGCGCCCGCCGGTGCCGCGGCCGTCATCAAGGGGAGCGACACCATGGTCGACTCGTTCAAGCTGAGCGACGTCGACATCGACTCGGTCTTGGTCTCCCTTGAGAACCTGACCGGCAGGACGATCGTGCGGCCGGGCACGCTGCCGACGGCCAACTACTCGCTGAAGATCAACCGGCCGATCTCCAAGGCCGAGCTCGTGACGGCGCTGGAGACCATCCTCGAATTGAACGGGGTCTCGGTGTCCCCCATGGGCGACCGGTTCCTCAAGGTGACGGCGCTTTCCCAGGCCAAGAGCGAGGCGCCGGAGATGATCACGGAATCGTCGCTCGACCTGCCACCGAGCGGGAAGATTGTGACCAAGATCTTCGAGCTCACGTTCCTTAGGACCTCGGAATTCGTGCCCCAGATCCAGTCCTTCATGACCCCGGGGATCGGCGGCGGGCTCGTACCGCTTGAGAAGGCCAACGTGGTCATGGTCACCGACTCGCTCGAGAACATCCAGAAGATCGAGCGGCTCCTGAAGACGGTCGACCAGCCGAGGCAGGATACCCTCAAGCCCAAGTTCTACGCCCTGAAGAACGGGGCCAAGGCGGCGGACGTTGTCTCGAAGATCAAGTCGATGCTTTCCGGGCCCGCGGCGAACCAGCTGCGCTCCACGACCTCCTACACCGCCGACGACCGGACGAACCAGGTCATCCTCATCGCCGACCCGAGGGAGTACTCGCTCTTCGACTCGCTGATCGCGCAGCTCGACATCAAGTCGGACCCCTTCACCCGCATGGAGGTGATCCCGCTCAAGCACGGCGACGCGAAGGACGTGTCCACGCTCCTCTCCGCCCTCATCAGCGGCCAGAACGCCGCGACGCAGAAGGCCGCCACCCAGTCGGTGCGCCCGGGCCAGATCGCGACGCCGGGCCAGCCCGCCGCCACAAACTCCGTCCCGACCGCGGCCGCCGCGGTCGGCGCCGAGGCCCTCGGCTCCAGCGAATTCAGCAGCTTCATCACGATCCAGCCCGACGAGCGGACGAACTCGGTCGTGGTCTCGGGGACCTTTGACGACATCCGCCTCATCAAGAGCATTGTCGAGAAGATCGACGTCCTCCTGGCCCAGGTCGCGATCCAGGTCGTGATCGCCGAGGTCTCGCTCTCCGACACGGACCAGGACGGCCTGACTGCCCTCGGCCTCACGATCGGGACGGCCCCGAACGGGGGCACGTCCATAACGGGAGCCACGGGAGCCCTGGCGGGATGGACCTTCGGCCCCATCGTGACGGCGGCCGTGACCGGGACGACCGGCACGGGTTCCACAGGGACGACCCCGGTGACCGGAGGCGTCAACCCCCTCAACTTCCTTGCGACCCTCGTCCCGAACGGCGACCTGCACAAGGTGAAGATCCTGCAGCAGGACACGATCACGACGACCCACAACAAGCAGGCCACGATCTCCGTGACCGAGCAGAAGCCGGTCCTCACCGGAACGACCGGCGTCCCGCTGGCCTCGGTCGGGACGAACAGCTCGTTCGCGACCTCGTCCACCGTGAGCTACAAGGACATCGGCATCACGCTCAAGGTGACCCCGCTGATCGGCGACGACGGCGGCATCCAGCTCAACATCGACCAGACCGTGGACAACGACCAGGGAAGCGTGCTGATCGACGGCAACGAGCAGCCGATCATCGGCCACCGGGAGGCCACGGCGTTCATCAACGTGCTGGACGGCCAGATGGCGATCCTCGGCGGCCTCCAGAGCTCGGGCCTCACGACCGACAAGAGCAAGCTCGGGCTCCTCTACGAGATCCCGATCCTCAGCAACCTGCTCGGCGGGCGCACGAAGGACCTTGAGCGCACGGAGTTGATCCTCTTCATCCGCCCGCACGTCATCAGGCCGAGCGAGGCGACGGCGGACACGAATGCCACCATCAGGGGCATGTCGAACCGGGACCAGATCAATCAGTTCCTGAGGAACCCGGACAAGATGCCCGACGCCAAGGAATCGATCATCGACAAGCTGGACACGAGGTGAGCCCCCAAAGGCTCCCGCGAGAAGCCATGCCCGCCACCAAGCAGGACACCCTCCCCGAGTCGATCGCCTCGCGCCTGACGGACGAGCAGCGCCAGACGGTGCTCGAGGCGCCCCGCGGCATGAGGCTCGCGGCACTCGTCAACGCCCTCTCGATTGACGAGAACACCGCGCTCTCGATGGTGGCCGAGGCGGCAGGCCTCGACATCGCGACGAACCTGGAGACGGACCCCGGCGCGCGCGGGCTCCTGCCGGCGCGCCTCGTCCACGACTTCCAGCTGATCCCGATCCGGGTGGGCCCGCCCGCCTCCCCGGATGGCGATCCCGAGCCCACGGCGGCGACCCCGCTGCACCTCGCCTCCGCCTGGCTTCCCGACCCGTCGATGGCCGACTGGCTTAGGACGTTCACGCCGCGGCCCATCGTCTGGCACATGGCGGTGCCCGAGCGCGTGCACCAGCTCATCATCGAGAACTTCGGCGTCGGCTCCGGCGCGCTCGAGGACAGCGACGAGGGCTACGTCGCCCCGGAGGCCCAGCGGGACGCCGAGGCCGACGTGGACGAGGACGCCGCGGTCGTGCGCTTCGTGACCGACGTCATCACGCAGGCGGTCGACGACCAGGCGACGGACATCCACTTCGAGCCCCAGGAGGGCCAGCTGCGGATCCGCTACCGGGTGGACGGGCTCTTGGTCCCCGTCTCCGTCCCGGAGAACCTCCTGCGCTTCCAGGACGCCATCATCTCGCGCGTGAAGATCATGGCGCGGCTCAACATCTCCGAGCGCAGGCTCCCCCAGGACGGCCGCATCAACTTCAAGGCCGGCGGCAACACGCTCGACATCCGCGTCTCGACGATCCCGACCATCTACGCCGAGTCGATCTCGCTGCGCCTCCTCAACAAGAAGAAGGAGGCCTACACGATGGACCGGCTCGGCATGAGCGCCGAGGAGCAGACCCAGATCAAGGAGGTCCTCGACTATCCCCACGGCATCATCCTGGTCACGGGCCCCACGGGCTCGGGCAAGAGCACGTCGCTCAACGCCTTCCTGCGCCACATCAACTCGACCGACCTGCGGATCATCACGATCGAGGACCCGATCGAGTACGAGGTCCCCGGCGTCAACCAGATGCAGGTGCGCTCCGAGATCGGGCTCACCTTCGCCTCGGCGCTTCGGCACGTCCTGCGCCAGGACCCCGACGTCATCATGGTGGGCGAGATCCGCGACCGGGAGACGGCCGACATCGCGATCCGGGCGTCGCTCACGGGCCACCTGGTCTTCTCGACCCTCCACACGAACGACGCGCCCGGCGCCATCACGCGCCTGGTCGACATGGGGATCGAGCCCTTCCTGGTCGCCTCGGCGATCGAGCTGGTGATCGCCCAGCGCCTGGTCCGCAGGCTCTGCCCGGAATGCGCGCGGATGGAGCCCGTGACGAAGATCAAGGTGCTCGAGTCGCTCTCGATCCTCGGCTGCGACCCCAAGGAGGCGGAGACGGTCACGTCGCTGCGGGCGCCCGTCGGGTGCGACCGCTGCCGCGGGACGGGCTACCGGGGCCGGATCGGCCTCTTCGAGATCTTCCGCCTGAACGAGGAGATGCACGCCGAGATCCTCCGGCGCGAGAGCACCCGAACGCTCGCGCACAGCGCGCGCCAGCAGGGCATGCGCACGCTTGGCCAGAGCGGGTGGGAGAAGGTCAAGGCCGGCCACACCACCCTCGACGAGGTGCTGCGCGTGATCACGATCTCCGACAGGTAGGGCCGGCCCCTTAAGGAAGCCCGATGTCCCGCTTCGCCTACAAAGCCCGCGACTCCGCCGGAAACCCCGTGGAGTCGGCGATCGACGCCCCGACGAGGAAGGACGCGCTTAGGCTCCTCTCCGCCCGCGGGCTCTCCGTCGCGGCGGTCGTCGACGCGTCGCCCGCGCCGGGGACGGCCGCGGCGGCCCCCCAAAAGCGGAGCACCCCCCGGGCGCAGGAATTGGCCGCGGAGCAGGCCGGCGGGGCCCGCGGCGCCTCCGCCCCGAGGCGCGCCGAGACGCTTCCCTTCCTTGAGTCCCTCCACGACCTGACCTCGAGCGGACTCTCGGGCGGCGAGGCCGTGCGGCTCCTCTCGATGCGGATCAAGGAGCCGCGCCTTCGCACGCTCTGCGAGGGGCTGTGGGCGCGCCTCAGCGAGGGGGCGCCGCTCTCGCGCGCGATGGAGTCCTACCCCGGGGTCTTCGACAGCTCGACAACGAATCTCGTCCGCGCCGGCGAGGCGACGGGCTCGCTCAACGACACGCTCAAGCGGCTGATCGACCTCATGACCGAGCAGAAGGAGCTGCGGACGGCGCTCCTGACGGCGATGGCCTACCCGGTCGTGATCGTGGTCGCGTCCTTCGGGGTCGTCATGTTCTTCCTCTTCTTCCTCTTGCCGAGGCTGCAGACCCTCCTGCATTCCCTGGGGGGCAAGATGCCGCTCTCGACGCGGATACTGATCGCGCTCGCCAACTTCACGCTCCACTACGGCCTTTTCGTCGTCATCGCGGCCGCGATAGGGATTGTCGCGGCCTGGAGGTGGCGCGAGACGGAAGCCGGGCGCGAGAAGAGCGACGCATGGCTCCTGCGGCTTCCGGTCATAGGCCCCTTCATCGGCTCCCAGACCGTCCTCGACTTTAGCCAGACCCTCGGCGTCCTCCTGCAGAACGGGATCACGGCGGCCGAGGCGCTCCGGATGACCGAGCGCCAGATCAAGAACCGGGTCCACCGCCGCGCGTTCGACGGGGCCATCGACCGGGTCCTCGAGGGCGAGGCGCTCTCGACCGCGCTCGGCCGGACGGGCTGCTTCCCGGACCTTGTCCTCGACCGCCTCGCCGTCGGCGAGAACACGGGCAACGTGGTGCCGTGCCTCAAGGACATCGCGACCACCTACCAGCTGAAGATCTCGAGGCAGCTCAACATGTTCACGAAGGTGATCGCGAGCGTGATCCTGGGCGCCGTGTTCGTCTTCGTGGGCTTCATCGCGATCGCGATGGTGATGGCGGTCCTCCAGGTGAGCTCGAGCTTCAAGGTGGGCGGCTAGGTGCCGCCGTCGTCGTCGTCGTCCTGCGCGGGACACCCGGCGGGCCGCCCGTAGTTGAGCAGGTATCCCTTTGGGAATTCCGCGACGAAGCCCTCGGATCCCGTCGAGTTAAAGCCGCTCCCGAACACGAGGCGCCCGTCCGCGGAGACGCCGAAGGCGAGCATGCTGGTCCAGTCGCTTAAGCTCACGCCCGCGCCCTCGATGACGCTCTTCAGGTCGAACCAGCCGTAGGCGTTGTGGAGGTAGCTGCTGCTGTTGTCGAACGTGACCAGGACCCGACCGGCCGAGGCGAGGCCGCCGAAGTTCGTGAAGTTGGTCGCGGTCTGCGCGCCGGGGAGCCCCAGGGGCTCGACCTTCCCGTCGCGCCAGAGGAGGAATTCGCCGCTAGGATGGGCCGCCGAGTCGCCGGTGCCGGCGATCAAGCGGCCGCCCGGCGTGATCGCGAAGGCGACCGTCCACGTGCCGCCCGCGGCGAGCGGCAGCGCGCTCAAGCCGCGCCCGTGACGGTAGACGTAGCCCACGCCCCCGGGTCCCGACGGCGCGCCCCCGACGACCATCGATCCGTCGGCGGTTGTCGCGCGGCCCGCGGGCGGGCCCGAGGCGGCGCCGGGCAGGAGCCCGAGCGCGGTCATCCCCTCGGACGGCGTCCACCGGAAGGGAATCTCCTGGCCCGAGGAGTTGGCGTTGAACCCGTAAACGACCCGGCCGTCGGCCGACACCGCGACGGCGGCGCTGAACATCGGCATCCCCGGGAGCACCCCGATGACCGTGATGTCCTTCGCGTGGTGGGTCGCGAGCGCGGCCACCACGTCCTGGCCGGAATTGTCGGTGAGCGAGCGGTAGGCGATATCGAGGCCATCGCTGGCGATGGCCGAGGCGGTGACGTTGCGCGTGACGGCGGGAGGCGTCATCCCGGGAACGTCCGCGGGCAGCGGCGCAAGGCCGTCCCTGAGGGTCCAGGTGACGGCGGTGTCCCCCGCGCCGCCGGGATTGAGCGTGCTTGCGGGATTCTGGGTCGCAAAGCCGACGGCCACGATCTCGCCGTCGTCGAGCACGGCATCGCGGATCTGGCTGTTCGCCTTTCCGCCGGGCAGCTGGCCGACGGGGTAAAACGCGACGTCCGCGGCAAAGATGGGGGCGACGCACAGGGCGCAGACTGCCGCGGCGAGGCCGCGGTTGATGGGGGAATGTCTATTCATGGCAGGGATCCTTCCTTGGTATGGGTTGTATGATGTATGTCGGAATGGCCCTTGCGGGCCGCCGGAATGAATGCACCCGGCGACCATATAATGCAATTGACTGTCGATATAGGCCCTTGGGGCGTTACCCCAACAGGGCCGTGAATGAGCGTGCTATTCCCTGACTGGCTGAATCTTACGATGGATATCAACCCACCGTCAAAAAAAGGTGATTCTTGGGGGAGACGCGGCGCGCGCTAAAAATGCAAGTTCAAGTCTCGCCACGGGCACCAAGAGTCCGGATGCGAGGACCGTGTTGAAGCATTTCATTGGGGATCTGTTTTCACCCATCCATCAACCGGAGGAACCGAGATCACGTCCTCGTGGTCGGGCGAATTCTTCAATCAACGTGAAAAGCGATTACCTTATCGTCCACAAGGAGGGCGTAGTCGCCGGGTGCCAGCTGTCCAGGGGCGGCCTGGAGGCCATTGGGGACGGCCGTAAGCGTGAGGGGAAGCTG
>PLTZ01000053.1 GCA_003164715.1 Opitutaceae bacterium
ACGGAACGCCTAGTGATTGGGGACGAGGGGCAGCACGCCGCCCGGGGCCTGGCCGTTCTGCGTCTCGAGGGCCTTTTCGCGCTCCATCCTGCGCCGGCGCACCTCCTGGGCGACCGCCTCCAGCCGCCGCTGCTCGTCGGCCGGCGTGGGATTGACGACCACGGACGTGGACAGCGGATTGCCGGATGGCCCCCCGCGCGGACCGGTCGTCACGGCCGTCGCCGGGCCCGATGACTCCACCTTCGAGGTGTGAAACGCAAGGTGCATGCTGCGCCCCTGGTAGTCGACCGTGACGCTGTCGCCGTCCGGGTCCGCCGACTTGACGACGAAGTCGTGGCCGGCCTCGTTCAAGCCGACCCAGAAGTTCTTCTTCTTGGCCGTGTCGTAGATGCAGAAGGTCGCCCCGTCCGCCGACGCCATCACGCCGCGCAGCTCGATCGGCCCCGACGGACCGCCCTTTGCGGACGCGGCCTCGGCCGCGCCCGCGGGAAGGAAGGGAGACGCCGGCGCCAGGTCCGCCCGCAGGGAACCGGCCCACGCGAAAGCCGCGAAGGCCGCCGTTTTCGCCAAGATCGAGCGAGTTGGACGCCGCATGCCCATTTAAGTCCCCACAGTGCAGTAGATTGACGCACGGTGTGTCGTCAAGTGACGACCAAAGGTTCCTTATTCTAGGTCTTTCTTCCTGCGGTAGATGAAGATCCCAGCAAGGGACATGCCGACGAAGAAAGCCCCGTAGGTCGCCGATTCAACTCCGCCGTCGCCCCCCGGGTCCGTTGACAGGCCAAGCCGGGAGAACAGACTGGCCAAATGAAGCGCTTACGTTTGGCCGTTGGCGTCGCATTGGTGGCGGTGGTCGCCGTGATCTGGCTCCTGCTGGGACGCAACAAGGGCGCGGCGACCGGAGAGCTGGTCCTGACCGGAAACGTCGACATCAGGCAGGTGCAGCTCGCCTTCTTCGGAAGCGAGCGCATCGCCGCGGTTCAGGTAAAGGAGGGGGATCACGTCCGAAAGGGGCAGGTGCTCGCCTCGCTGGAAAAGGCGCGCCTGCAGGCCAACGTCACCGACCGGGAGGCCCTGAAGGCGGCTCAGGAGGAGGTCGTCCGCCGGCTGGAGGCCGGAAACAGGCCGGAGGAGATCCGCAAGGCCGAGGCGGACCTGGAGGCCTCGTCGGCCGACCTGCGCAACGCGGAGCTTACCGCCGACCGCGTCTTCAAGCTCGTCACCCAGGGCGCCGACACGCCGCAGGCCTCGGACGACGCGCACGCCGCCCTCGATGTCGCAAGGGCGCGCAAGGCCGCCGCCGTCGAGGCCCATGCGCTCATGGTGCTCGGGCCCCGCAAGGAGGATATTGCCGCCGCAAGGGCGACCCTGCAGGCGTGCGAGGCCCAGCTCGAGCTGGCCCGCCGGGACCTGGCCGATGCTGACGTCGCGGCCCCGGCCGACGGCGTGGTCGAGGACCGCATTCTGGAGCCGGGCGACATGGCGTCGCCGCAGAAGCCGGTGCTGACCCTGGCGCTCGACGACCCCCTCTGGGTCCGCGTGTACGTGGCGGAGACCGACCTGCCCAGAATCCGGCCCGGCATGAAGGCCTCGGTGACGACGGACGGATTCCCCGGCCGCCGGTACGAGGGATGGGTCGGCTACATATCCCCGACCGCGGAATTCACGCCGAAGTCGGTCGAGACCCGGGAGGTCAGGACCAAACTCGTTTACCAGGTGCGCGTCTTTGTCCAAAACCCGCGGGGTGAACTGCGCCTCGGCATGCCGGCCGTAGTCACCGTGCCCCTCGACCAGCCGGCGCAGCCGTGAGTCCGGATGCCGCGGCGCAGGTCGTCCTTGAGTTGCGCGATGTGCGCAAGCAGTTCGTCGCCGGCGCGCGGACGCTGACCGCCCTGCGCAGCGTGAGCCTTTCCGTCCGGCGCGGCTGCGTGACTGGGCTCATCGGGCCGGATGGAGCCGGAAAGACGTCCCTGATGCGCCTCGCTGTCGGGCTGCTTGAGCCCGACAAGGGACAGATCACCGTCCTCGGGCGTGACGTCACCCGGGAGGCTCAGGCCGTGCAGGCGAGCGTGGGCTACATGCCGCAGCGCTTCGGCCTCTATGAGGACCTTTCGGTCCAGGAGAACCTCGACCTTTACGCGGACCTGCAGGGCGTGCCTCCGTCCAGCCGGGCGTCGCGCAACGGCCAACTGATGCACATGACCGGGCTCGCCCGCTTTACCGGGCGCCTCGCGGGCCGGCTGTCCGGCGGCATGAAGCAGAAGCTTGGCCTCGCCTGCACGCTCGTGCGCGCGCCCGAGCTTCTCCTTCTCGACGAACCGACCGTCGGGGTCGATCCGGTCTCCCGCCGGGAGCTCTGGCAGATCGTCTACCGGCTCGTGCGCGAGGAAAGGATGACGGTCCTCCTCAGCACGGCCTATCTGGACGAGGCGGAGCGCTGCGACGAGATCGTCCTTTTGCACGAGGGCGAGATCCTCGGCCAGGGCCGGCCCGCCGAGCTCCGCGAGCCGCTGCGCGGACGGACCTTTTCCGCCTCGTCGCCGGGCCGCAGCAACCGCGCTTTCCAGAAGGCCCTCGCCGCCGTGCCGGGGGTACTGGACGCCGTGATCCAGGCGGACCGGGTGCGAATCGTCGCGCGCTCCGGGGCGCAGCTCGCCCCCGACCGCCTCCTCGGGGGAATCGAGGGAGCGACGATCGAAGCCGTCGAGCCGCGGCTCGAGGACGCGTTCGTTGCCATGCTGCGCGAGCGAGCGGGGGCCGGCGAAGGCCGCGAACGCGCGCCCCCCTCCCCAGGCGGCGCCTCCCCCCGGGATGCCGGACCGGCGCCCAGACGCGGCCCCGTGATCGAGGTGCGCAACGTCAGCCGCCAGTTCGGGCAGTTCTACGCCGTCCGGAACGCGACCTTTGACGTGGCCGCAGGCGAGGTGTTCGGGCTCCTCGGACCCAACGGCGCGGGAAAATCCACCACGTTCCGAATGCTGTGCGGGCTTCTCCCGGCCTCCGCGGGAGTCCTGAGGGTGGCGGCCCTGGACCTCCGGCACGCCGCCGCCGCCGCGCGGGCGCGGATCGGCTACATGTCTCAGAAGTTCTCGCTCTACGGCAACCTGAGCGTGCGAGAGAACCTGCGCTTCTTCAGCAGCGCCTACAACATGTCGGGGGCGCGGCAGGGAGAGCGGATCGAGTGGGCGATGGAGCAATTCGAGCTGGCCGCCATGGCCGAGATGGCTAGCCAGGACCTGTCGCTCGGGCACAAGCAGCGCCTCGCCATGGCCTGCGCCCTGATGCACGAGCCGGAGATCCTCTTCCTCGACGAGCCGACCTCGGGCGTGGACCCGATGGCGCGGCGGGAATTCTGGAGCCGGATAAACGCGCTCGCGGAGCGTGGCGTCACCATCCTCGTCACGACGCATTTCATGGAGGAGGCTGAGTACTGCGACAGGCTCGCCATCATGGCGGACGGCGAGGTGCTGGCCATCGGTTCGCCGGCGGAGATCAAGAGGGGCCAGCGCTCGGAGGGCCACCCCGACCCGACAATGGAGGACGCCTTCATCGCGCTAATCGAGAACCGCGCAAGGGGCGCTGCCGCAACATGAGCGCACTTTCCCGAATGCGGCTTCGCGGACTCGTCCGCAAGGAGTTCTACCAGATCCTCCGGGATCCAAGCAGCATCGCGATCGCGTTCCTCCTGCCCGTGTTCCTGCTCCTGATCTTCGGCTATGGCATCTCGCTGGATGCCGAGCACGTGCCCGTGGCCGTCGTCGTGGAGCAGCCCGACGTCGAGACGGCGAGCCTCGCTGCGCGGTTCTCCGGCTCGAGTTACTTTGCCCCAGTTTTCCTGAGCGACCTCGGCGAGGCCGAGAACGCGCTCAGGGAGCGCCGCGTGAACGCCATCGTGCACCTTCAGCAGGACTTCTCGCGCCGCCTGCGGCGGACAGACGGCGCCCCGATCCAGCTGATCGTGAACGGGACGGACGCCAACACGGCACGCCTGGTGATCGGCTACGTCCAGGGCGCGTGGCAGACGTGGCTCGAGCAGCGGGCGGCCGAGAGCGGCGTGACACCGGGCACGCCCCTGCGGATCGACCAGCGGGTGTGGTTCAACAGCGAGCTGCGCAGCCGCAACTATCTCGTGCCCGGCCTGATCGCGATCATCATGACCCTGATCGGCGCCCTGCTGACGGCGCTTGTGATGGCGAGGGAGTGGGAGCGAGGCACGATGGAGGCCCTTATGGTGACGCCGGTCACGATGGGCGAGGTGCTCCTCGGAAAGCTCGTGCCCTATTTCCTGCTCGGACTCGGCAGCATGGCCCTTTCGGTCGCCATGGGACTGTGGCTCTTCAAAGTCCCGCTGTTGGGCTCCCCCTGGCTCCTCTTCGGGGTCTCCGCGCTGTATCTCCTGGCAGCCCTCGGAATGGGGCTCCTCATTTCAACCGTAGCCAAGAACCAGTTCGTGGCGGGCATGGTCGCCATCATCACGACGTTCCTGCCGGCGTTCCTTCTGTCGGGGTTCATCTTTGACATCGGCAGCATGCCCACCGTGGTCCAGGTGATCACCCGGTTCCTGCCGGCGCGCTACTTTGTGGCGTCGCTGCAGACCCTCTTCCTAGCCGGCAATGTCTGGTCGGTGATCCTGCCAAACATCGCGGCGCTCACCGTGTTCGCGCTGCTCTTCCTCGGCACGAGCAGGTGCCTGATGCACAAGCGCCTCGAATAGGAACCCCAACATGTGGCGCCGCATCAATGCCCTTATGATCAAGGAGTTCCTTGCCCTCCTCAAGGACAAGCGAAGCCGCGTGGTCGTCATTGTGCCCCCCTTGGTCCAGCTTCTCATCTTCGGCTACGCGGCAACGTTCGACCTGAACCGGATCCCGTTCGCCGTCTACAACGAAGACCCCGGTCTCGCTTCGCGCGAGCTGGTGGCCCGCTTCGCGGGCGCGCCCAATTTTCACCAGGTCGCAACTCCGTCCAGCGACGCGGAGATCGCCCCGCTGGTCGACAGCCAGCGCGCCTTGATGGTGCTGCACATCGGTCCGGAGTTTAGCCGTGATCTCGCGGCCGGTCGGCCGGGCGCGGTGCAGGTCATCGTCGACGGGCGCAACTCGAACACGGCCGCGATCCTGCTCGGCTACGTGACGACGATCGCGGACGGCTTCAACGCCGACTGGATGCGGCAGACCGGAGGCGCGGTGACCGCCCGCCTGGAGGTCCGGGCCTGGTTCAACCCAAACCTTGAGAGCCGGTGGTTTCTCGTGCCGGGGATTGTGGGGCTTCTCACGCTTCTCGTGACGACCCTCGTGACCTCGCTTTCCGTCGCCCGCGAGCGGGAGCAGGGCACGTTCGACCAGCTGCTGGTGACGCCTTTCCGACCCGTGGAGATCCTCATCGGCAAGGCACTGCCCGGCTTCATCATCGGCTTTGGCGAGCTGACGGCGATCGTGATCATCGCAACGCTTTGGTTCCAGGTTCCGCTCCGCGGCGAGCTTTCGACGCTTTACGCGGGGCTCTTCCTGTTCCTGTTCTCGTCGCTGGGGGTGGGGCTCATGATCTCCTCGCTCGCCGTGACCCAGCAACAGGGGCTCCTCGGCGCGTTTCTGTTCATGGTGCCTTCCGTGATGCTGTCGGGCTTCGCGACCCCCATAGCCAACATGCCCCTGTGGATGCAGCATGTGACCCTCATCAACCCCCTGCGCTATTTCCTCGTGATCATCCGCGGCGTCTTCCTGCAGGGAACCCCCTTCCACATGCTCGCCAGCCAGTTTTGGCCGATGGCCGCGATAGGGCTGGTCAACCTGACCATCGCGGGGTTCCTCTTCCGCAGGCGCCTGTACTAGCCCCGGCGGCGTGCGTTCAGGTCTTCTGCTTGATCTGCTGCACGACCGCCGGGTCCATGCGGATCACCGGGTTCGGATAGGCCAGCGTCACGCCCCGCGCGGCGAAGGCGCGCAGGATCGCGAGGTTCACACGCTCGCGCACCGCCATGTGCGAGCCCCAGTCCGGATCGGCCGTGTAATACAGGATCTGGAGCCGAATCGAGGCGTCGCTGAAGTCCGCCAGGCTGACGACGATCTCGCCCTGGTGGACACCAGGATCCGACCGGAGCAGCGCGCGGATGTCCGCCAGCACAAGCTCGATTCTGTCGGGGGGGCTGTCGTAGGTCACCCCCAGCGTCGCGTCCACGCGGCGCTGGGGCATGCGCGTGAAGTTGGTGATCACCTCGGTGGCGACGGTCTTGTTCGGGATCACGACCTGAGTGCGCTGGGCGGTCCTCAGCCTCGTCGAGCGCAGGCCGATCTCCTCCACCGTCCCCTCGAAGCCACCCACGCGGATGTACTCGCCGACGTAGAACGGCTGGTCCATCACGACCACGAACGAGCCGAACATGTTCGCGATCGTGTCCTGCGCGGCGAGGGCGAATGCGAGGCCGCCGATCCCGAGGCCGGTGAGGAAGGTCTTCACCTGGAACCCGAGGCTCTCGAAGACCACCAGGATGCTGAAGACGGTGAAGAAGGCCGCAAAGGTCTTCTTGATGAGCGGGATGAAGGCTGCCATCTGGCGCCTGCTGGCCCGCGCGCCCTCCGCCAGGTGGTCAATCGCGGCCCCGCCGGCGCAGCCGATTCCCCAGAGCACCACGGCGGTCAGCGCCCCCTGCTCGCCCAGCCTGACCCAGGTAGGAACCGCCTCCCAGATCGGCACGACCGAAAGCGCCGCGACGATCCCGCACAGCATCACGAACGTCGCGGTCGGCGTCTCCAGCGCCGGGACCATGAGCTGGTTGTTGGCCCTCGCGGCGAGTTTCTTGATCTTCTTGAACAGGATACCGACACCGAACCGCCCCAGGACGATCGCCAGCAGGAGGATGAGCAGGAAGGCGAGCCAGCGCGCGGTCGCGGTGTCCATCGCCCCGGGGAAGAACCTCGCCTGCAGCCACTCGACGAAGCGGCGCAGGAGCCCCGGCGGCTCGGCGAGCACCTCGACTGGGATGGCAATGTCCATGGGAGGACATTGCCAAACCCGCACCGGGGCTCAAGGTCAAGCCGCGGCAAAGCCGCCGCCACCGATGCCCAACAACGCCCCGCCTGAGACCGTCCGAGAGGTCCGGCCCTCAATGGCACGGGACGTCGCCGTCACGTTCGCCTGCGTGGGCCTCGGGCTCGCGTTCGGGGCGCTGGTGCTCCTGAGGCGGGGCTCAGAGCCCGCGCAGCAGTACATGGCCGGCTACCTGATCGAACTCAGCCTGAGCGTCGACAACGTCTTCGTGTTCGCTCTCGTGTTCCGGCAGTTCGACGTGAGTCCGGGCGACCAGCGGCGCCTTCTCCTATGGGGAATAGCGGGCGCCATCGTTTTCCGATCGGCGCTCCTTATTTCGGGGCTCAAGGCCATCGCGCACTTCGCCTGGCTGGTCCCCGTGTTCGGAGCCCTGATCCTGGCCACCGGGATAAGGCTCGCCGCCGCGCGCCCCGGCCGCCTGCCCGTCGACCCGTCGGGGCGCGCCTTCCGGTTCATTACCCGCCACGCACCGGCCGGGCTCGCGGCCCTCCTCGTGCTGGAGACAGCCGACCTGGTCTTCGCGCTGGATTCGCTGCCGGCCGTGATCGCCGTGACCCACGACGCCTTTGTCGCGGTCGCCTCAAACCTCTTCGCCATTCTCGGCCTGCGCTCGCTCTTCTTTGTCGTCAGCGGCGCCATGCGCGACCTGCGCTACCTGCACGCCGGCTTGGCGGCCGTCCTCTCGTTCGTCGGCGTGAAGATGCTCGCCGAGCTCTGGTACCGGATCCCGACGGGCGCGTCGCTTGCCGCGATCGCGGGCATCCTGGCCCTCTCGATCGGGGCGTCGCTCGCCGCGAGGAAGGCCGGCGGCGCATGAAAAAGGCCGGGCAACCCGTCGGGGCGCCCGGCCTTTGTGGCAATAGTGTCTTTCGCCCGGGCCGTCAGCCGATGGCGATCTTCCGCGGCTTGGCCGATTCCGCCTTCGCAAGCGTCAGGTGGAGGACGCCGTCCTTGAGCTCCGCCCCGATCTTCTCGGAGTCGATCGTGTTGTCGTGCGTGAGCACGAGCTCAAATGCGGCGTCGGACGACTCGCGGTGGAGCACGGCGGCGTTTTCGGGCAGTGTGAGAGCCCGCCTGCCGGTGATCCTCAGTTCGCCCCCCTCGTCCGTGACCTCGAGCCCCTCCTTGGCGACGCCAGGCAGGTTGACGGTGAGGTTGTAGGCCGCGTCGGTCTCCACGACGTGATACTGCGGTCTGCGGGTCGGGATGGCCTCGCCTTCTGTGGAGGCGCCGTTGAAGGCCGGGATGAGTGCGTTAAAAAATGACATGGTAGTTGTTTCCTTTGGTTGGATTCGCGCGGCCTTAGTTGACCGACACGCTGATCTTCTTCGGCTTGGATTTCTCCGTGCGCGGAAGCGTCACGGTGAGGATTCCGTTCTCGTACGCGGCAGAGACCTTGTCCGCCTGCACGTCGTCCGGGATGCTGACCAGCCGGTTGAACGACACGGTGTTCTCCGCATCTCCAGACTTGTCCTTGCGGGATGCCTGGATTGAAAGGGAGCCGTCAACGATCTCGACGCTGATCGCGTCGCGGGTAACGCCGGGCAGCTCCGCCCGGACGTACGAATTGTCCTTGTCCTCGTAGAGATCGACGGGGAACTGTCCGCCCTGGGCTGATCCGGCAATGCCGCTCAGCGCCGCTCCGAACAGCCAGTCGATCTCGTTTTCGATGTCCGTCCTGCCGAAACGACCGCCCAGACGGGCAGACGGCACGACACAGGGGGCATCGGGGTTGTTGTATTTGATGAAACGCATAGTGACTCCTTCCTTGCACATCCGGTGCCTGCAATGACCACGGCATAACGCGCCATGTGCCAACGCCTTGTCTTTTGGATCCGAATGCCTGCTGTGCAGTTGGGTCCCTAAGTGTGACATCCAATGGGCTGGATCTGCACAGGAGCCGTGTGCAGGAAGCCTCCATGGACGCCGCCGGGCCGTCGCGCTCCGACCCTATCCCCTAGCCCGTCGGGCGAAGGGTTGCACGATGCCGGTCAAGCACCGAGTACCCCTCGGCGTCCTCGAGGACCAGAAGCTCCTCGGTCTTGAGGCATTGCGGAAGGCCCATCAGGTAGCCGCCCCGGGCCGCCCGGTGTAGAGGGGTGTCGCCCGTCCGGCTCCTTGAGCTCGCGAGGCTAATGAGCGCATCCTCGGCGATGTTCTGGAGCGCGTGCCTCTTGGCCGCCATTGCGAACGGTGTCTCGTGCGCCGGATTCGCCTGAAGCATGGCCTCGACCGTCAGGGCCCTCGCAGGAATCGCGTACCACGCATTGTTCTCGGCCGCCCAGTGCAACGGCGAGTTTCCCTCGTCGTCCGTCAGCGCGGCCGCGCCAGCGGTGGCAACGAGAAGGCCCCACGGACGCAATCCCGACTCCTCGCGAAACTCGTCCGACCGCATCTGCCTTTCCGCGGCGATCAGCTTCGCCCGGCACTCGCTCGCCCTCCATTCATCCATCAGCGGGTCCTTATCGTGCAGCCGGTACTTCGCGATCTCCTGCTCGACCGCGCTCAGCACGGTCGTCCCCCCGGCGCCCCATGGATCGTCCTGACCCAGGGCAATCATCGCCGCCACGATACGCTGGGTGCTCGTCAGGTCGTATTCCTCCTGCGGGAGATCCAATAGTGATGCATTCATTTTCTAATGCAGATTGTAGCACGATATTCTATCAACTTATTGTAAATACGGCCTCTCCGTATTTCTGCTTATCGACGCAACTGACGGACCTCTTGAGGATGTCCCGCCCGGGTTTCCGCTCCGGCTCCTCCCCAATGGCGCCCTCGCGGTGTAGCGCCGGGCGCCATAGCCGCGAAACGCCCTTCGCGTTTGACTTCAACCCCCGGCTTCCAGGCAATTTGCGGATCCAAGATGCGGCAACCCCAGCAAGGCGACGACCCCGTTAACAACCGCCCGATTCCCGAGCGTTCGCGGCTCACCGTCGCCCTGGTGGCGTGGCTCCTTCTATGCCCTACTGGATCACCGGTCAGGGTCGCGGACGCCCAGACCGTCGGGCCACTCGATCAGGCGACCATCTTCTTCTCCTTTGCTCCGTGGGACGGCGCCGCCTACGACATAGAGATTCCGCTGGAACATGTGGAGGGTGCCGCCCAACCCAACATCCGCATAAACATTTGGGGTTATCCTGACTTCCCGGGACCGAAGACCCTCCATTTTTCGGGGAAGGAGGATGCCGGAGGGGGACCCCTAAGGGGCGACGGGCGCGCCCTTTTCCAAGCCGATCTCAACAAATCTATGCCGGAACGCTTGGTAGGTGAGGTATCGTTTAAAAGTCTGAGGAATGACTCCCCGGTTTCGGGGACCTATGAATTCGCAACGCTGGATGGAAAGAGGAAGTTCAAGGGAAGCTTTCTGGCGGCGTGGGGTAACAAGCCGGCGAAGGCCATCCGGTAGCATGTTCTTGCGTGCGACGCAGCCGTCGCCCGCTCCTTGGCACGGCAACATCGGGGGCGAACGTGTCTCCGTGGGACGCTATCACGCGCGGGATCCGAATCCCCGCGGCACAAACGAGGAACGCGTACGGGGCATCGTTGTCGCAGCCCATCCCTGCGAGGATTCATCAGGGAGGCGCTTTGAAAAGGACCGGTTTCTGGAGACATAAACCTAGAGCTTTGAAATGACGCCCAGGTCGATCGGCTACTGTTGGCCATTTGGCTATTTGTTCTAATGCGGTTTCCTGTTGCCAAGCCACAGGAGCGGCATTTGATGCGGATGGCTACGGACGCATATGAAGGAGAAACTAGACCTGCTGCCCGGTTCACTCGATTTGCTCGTCCTTCACACGCTCGCAAGCATGGGCCCAATGCACGGCTACGGAATAGCTCGCAGAATCGAGCAAGTGGGCGCCGACACGCTTATTCTAAACCAGGGCACGATTTATGCGGCGCTGGTGCGGCTCCTCCAAAGGAAGTGGATCGAGGCGGAATGGGGGACGTCGGAGAACTATCGCAGGGCGCGTTATTACTCGATTACAGCCCGCGGAAAACGCCAGCTCGCCAGCGAAACCGAGACTTGGCAGCGCATGGCTGACCTGGTGAAACGCGTGCTCGACGCGGCGTTGTGAATTTACCCACCTTCCTCGACAGGCTATTTGCGCGGATCTGCGCCGTGTTCGACAGCCGCAGGCTCGACGCAGACCTTGACGAGGAGCTTTCCCACCACCTCCAGGCTCTTGTCGATGACAACATCAAGTCGGGGATGGAGCCGGACGAGGCGCTAAGGCATGCGCGCGTCACCCTGGGCGGCGTGGCGCAACTGAGGGAGATTCACCGCGAGGCCCGCGGCATCGCATGGTTTGAGCAGTGGCAACGCGACCTTCATTATGCGTTCCGGCTTTTCAGGAGGGAAAAGGGCTTTACCGCCGTCGCCGTCATCATCGTGGCAATCGGGGTCAGCCTGAACACGACCGTGTTCAGCTTGGTAAATACGGTGCTCTTGCGCCCCATGCCATTTGCGCAGGCGGACAGGCTCGTATGGATCACAAATGGCGATCCCCACGCACCCCTTTCCGGTGCCACATCATCCATCGACACCTGGGAGGGCCTTCAGGAAATGAGCCGCTCTATGGATCGGATTGAGGGATATAGTCCGTTTTCGGTGCTCCAAACCTTCCGTCTCACGGGCAAGGGTGATCCGGAAACCATTTCGTCAGTGACCGTCTCGCACGGGCTCTTTGGAATGCTGGGTGTTCAACCGCAGCTTGGACGCCTCTTTCTGCCGGAGGATGCACTGAAGAACGCACCGTTCCGTGTGGTATTGACCCACAGGCTGTGGCTGCGCCGTTTCGGCGCCGACCCCGGGATTGTCGGTGGCACGGTTCAAATCAACGACGCGCCAGCCGAGGTCATTGGCGTCCTTCCCGCGGCCGATCCCTTCTCCTCGGTATTCTTCCCCGCGGTCCCGGTGGACTTCTATTCGGCCGTGCAAAACGACATCATGCGAGGCGATGGCAACACGCTCTTTCTGATAGGGCGAATGAAGCCCGCCATCACCCAGGGGCAGGTCGAGGCCGACCTGCCCCTGGCGATCGCCCAGATAAAGAAAAAGTACCCCAGCCGCGGTCAGTACATGGCCGCAGTCGGCGAACCGCTGCACGATTGGGTCGCAGGCGGCCTGAGAAAACCCCTGATCTTCCTGTGGGTCTCCGCGGGCTTCGTCCTCGCCATCGTCGGGTTCAACCTGGGGGGCCTCCTTCTCGCCAGAGGCGGATCCCGGCGCCGCGAAATGGCACTCAGGATGGCGCTTGGCGCCTCCCGAGGCCGCATTATCGTCCAGCTGTTGACGGAATGCCTGGGCCTCGTGGCGGCCGGATCGCTCTTGGGCGGCATTGTCTCGTGGGGATTCAACGGGCTCCTCTCCACGCGCGCTGCCGTTGAGATTCCCCTGCTGCAGTACCTCAGACTGGACGGAACGTCGCTCGCCTACACCGTGGCTCTGTGCTTAACGACGGCGATCATCTGCGGCGTCGCGCTGGCGTGGAAGCTCTCTGGTGGCTGGCAGATGCAGAACCCACTGAACGAAGGCTCGAAGGGCACATCGGGCGGCCCCGGGCGCTCCCGCACGCGCAACATTCTCGTCATTCTGGAGGTCGCGCTGGCTTTCTCCCTCGCCGTTTCCGCAACACTCATGGTGACGAGCCTCCGGAACCTCCTCAAGGTCGACCTCGGTTTCAGGCCGGCCGATCTCGTTGCCGTCCGGGTCGATCCGCCCGTCCAGGCCTCGCAGGCGGCCTACATTGAGTCGGCTCTCGACCGGGTGCGTGCGCTGCCGGGTGTGCTGCAGGCGGGCGCGACCGATTGCATCCCGGTGGAGCGAGATCGCAGCTGGCCACTATACCCGGTCGTGCCCGACAAGCCGAATGACCAGCGGTGGCAGGGCGCCCACGTGAGGATTGTGAGCCCGGGGCTGATTCGGGCCATGGGCACGTCCCTGCTGTCGGGCCGCGACTTCGAAAGGAGCGACGAGAAAGGGCCTCCCGTCATTATCGTCAACAAGACTCTAGCAACGCACATGTGGCCCACCAGCGAGGCGGTCGGCCACCAGGTTCATTTCCCTCCTCCCATCGGGGGCGATAACGGCGTCACTATGACGGTGATCGGCGTGGCGGGAGACGTCCTTAGCGCAGGCCCAGAACAGCCTGCCGGGGGTGAGTTCTACCTGACCCTGGGCCAATTCACATACTCGGCGTCGTGGGACTTGATGGTCCGCACCAAGCTCCCGGTCGCGGTGCTCACGGCAGGCATGAGGCAAACCTTGGGTTCGCTCGATCCCAACCTGGCCCTGACCAAGGCTAGGGAGATGCAGTCAATCGTGGACAGAACCCTGTCTTCACGCCGCCTTCTTGCCTCCCTGATCGGCGGGTTTGCGGCGGTTGCGATAGGCCTGTGCCTGCTTGGCCTTTATGGAGTTGTCTCGTACATGGTTGCGCAGCAGACGCGGGAAATCGGTATCCGTATGGCGCTGGGTGCCGACGCCGCGGGCATCCAGCGCGACATTCTCGGGAAGACCCTGGCACTTGCCCTCTGTGGCCTCGGGATCGGCCTATGCGGGTCCGTCCTCAGCGGCTTCCTCCTTCGTTCTCTGCTCTACGGAGTCTCGCCAAACGACGCAACAGTCTTCGCCCTAGCAGGAGCGAGCCTGCTAGCATGCGCAATCGGGGCTGGCTATCTGCCGGCCCGGCGCGCGTCCCAAGTTGACCCGGCTGTGGCCCTGAGGGCGGAGTGAGGACGGGACGCCGCGCACCAAAGCAAACCTTCCCAAAGGGACACGTTTTGAAACGGGTGCTTAATTGGACAACGCCTCACTTAATGCCGCAATTGCCTCGATCGAAGCTTCTGACTCCTGCGCCGTTTCGCAGGCGCCGCACTAGAGCCATGCGCCAAAGCCCTAAACCGGCGTAATCAGAGCGGCCCGGAACGCTCTGTCACCTTAAGCACGGGAATTGGCCGATTATAGGGTGATCAGACCCGCTGCCACGCGCCGCTCCATTTCCGGGAAGCCGATCAACTGCCGGTTCTGCTCGTCCCAGACGCGCAAGGGGGTGCAGTGCAAGCTTCCGGTCATGGTAAGACGCTTCACCCGGTGAAAGAGTGGATTCTCGTCGTGGCATCGCTGCAGCAGGTAGTTGGGGATTCGCGCGCTTAGGTGATGGACGTGATGGAAACCGATGTTGCCGGTGAACCAACGGAGGATAGCGGGAAGGTGGTAGTAGGACGATCCCTGCAATGCGACTTCTTCGTAGCGCCACTCGTTCGTGCGCCGCCAGTAGACGCCTTCAAACTGGTGTTGCACATAAAAGAGCCACATGCCCGCCGCGGAGCCGAACACGATGATCGGTAGCTGGATCGCGAGATAGGCTTTCCACCCCATGAGATAGCATAGGATCGCGGCCACCCCAGCGATTCCGAGATTGGTGAGATGAACGCTACGGCGCTCCCTCTTGTCCGCACGCCTGCTGGGAAACCGGTTCAGGACGATGAAAACAAACGGCGCCCCGATGAGAAGAAGGGTTAGTGGGTAGCGTTCCACGCGATACTTGAAGCGGGTCCATGGGGACGCGCGGAGGTACTCCTGGGCCGTCAGTGTCGGGATGTCGCCAATCCCGCGCTTGTCCAGATTCCCTGCCGAAGCGTGGTGGATGTTATGCTCGTCCCACCAAAGGTCACAGGGCTCGAACACCAACACGCCGAGGAAGTAACCCAAGGCGGCGTTGGCCTTGCGCGAGGTATAGAATGAGCGGTGGCCGCAGTCGTGGAAAAAGATGAAGAGCCGCACCATGAATCCGGCCGCCAGCACCGCAAGTGCAAGGGTGAGCCAGTAGCTAACTTGGAGACTTAAAAATAATGCGAACCACAACGCGGCGTAGGGAATCAGCGTATCGGCCAATTGCCAATTTGCCCGCCAGCGCTCCGAATGCTCGTACGGAGCGACGACTTTCCTCCACGCTGCCCTGCCCTGCTGTTCACTGGCTGCCGCGGTCACCGCCATTGGCGGTGGCATCCCGTCTCCCGGCTTTTCGTCGGCCTTCATGCGCCGTCCCTATTCCCGCTAGGAAGTCTACCCCGGCTCCCTATGGCCGGACAGCATTCCTTGCCTAATCCGCATTGCCATCTTTCCCGTCGGCGGCGCGTGAAAGGCGCAAGTGGTGCGAATACGTGCAGGCTACCCCCAAAAAGGGATCTAATTCGAATGCCGACCGCATCTGCCAAAGCTGACACCAGAGGATAGGACTCGTATGAGCAGATCACGAGGAGGGCGTCCACCCGGTACCTAAATTGTATCGGGAAGATAAGTACGTTTCCAGCGTGGTTATGGGACCACTGGGCCGTGTATCTAAAGGGGCCCATTTCGAGACGGCTTGCGCGGCCCATGGTTTCACTGCTGCTTCATCGGGTCCTGAATTCCTTCGGCACGCTGTTCATGCCTCGTGATTGAATTGGCGTCTACCTGCTCGGGGGTAAGCGTGGCGCAGGACGAGAGCGCCAGCGCTGAGAGGCCAATAAGGACGAATCCAAAGGTCTTCGCGAAGCTGAGGGAAAAGAGTTTCATGAGTACCTAATGGCCAGCAATGGACCGATTGTTCTAATTATGGGTACATGCGCCGTGGGCACCAATGGGGTGTTTGCCTGATCAACGTGCGGAGGCGGTCTCGGTAGGGGGGTCTCGCTCTGGTTTGCACTGCTCCGATTTGTTCTTAATGGGGTCCTTTTGGGCGCTGTCGGCGCGGCTCCTGCAAGGGACCAAGCGGGAGCGGAGAGGCCCCCAGGGTTTGGGTCCGATACCCCACGACCGTCAGGGGTGGCAAGCCATCCTCCTGTCGGTTCACCGTACGTCAAGCGATGGCGAGGACGCCGGCGGCTTGAAGAGCTGCGGCGCAAAATTGATCAGGTTGTCGCGCCACACTGCCCAGTTGTGGATGCCGGGCGTCTCGACAGCAATGGGAGTCATTCCCTTCCCCTTGAGCCAGGCAATGAATCTTTTGGTGCTGGGGAAACCGCCGTCACTCGTGGCGCACGACACCCACAGCAGTTCGGGGGCCGTCCGGGGACTCATGTGCGGAAACGCGGCGTCCAGGTCCTCATAACCTACTGCGGCGCTATAGCCGCCGACCCATCCGAAGACGTCAGTATGCTCTAGACCTATCACGAGGCTCTCTCCGCCGCCCATGGAAAGCCCGGCGATCGCACGGTCCCGTCGCTTTGGCGAGGCGTGGTAGAGGGCCTCAACCTGTGGGATGATCTCTGTCAGAAGGGCGTTTCCGAAGATGCCTAGATTGTGAGCCACTTTTGACGGATCGTCCCACTGATCCGCGCCGAGTACGAAGTCCATGTCACCGTAGTTCAGGGGCATGACGACGATCATAGGCACCGTACGGTCCTGGGCGGCGAGGTTGTCTAGAATCAGGTTTGCTTGGCCGCAATGCATCCAGGACTCGGCGACATGGGTCCATCCGTGGAGTAGGTAGAGGACGGGATACGTCCTCCCGGACCCGGAGTCGTAGCCCGGCGGCGTGTACACGTAATACGTCTCGGCGTCGCCTTCGAGGCCCTTGATCACGGCCGTGCGGTAGATATGCCGGTGGACAACGCCGTGTGGGACATCGGCCAGGTCCCACATCTGCGGCGGTCCGGGCACGGTCACCTCGTTGGTCAGCAATCTCAGGCAGGGATCCACGGCGGGATTCAGCGGGTCGAGTACGGCCATGCCGTCGCTAATGAAGCCGTACATATGCAACGCCGGCACGAGCGGCGGTGTCGTGTAGGTCCATACGCCGTCGCTGCCCCTCGCCATCTGGACCGCGCGATCATAGTCCACGCTGACGGTTACGGACGTCGCCGTCGGAGCGTAGAGCCTAAGCGTGACGGAGCGGTCGGGATTGATCTCGTGGCCTTTTAGCGTTGGCTGCCGGGCCATCGCGGCCAGGGGCACCGCAAAGAACGTAAATATTAGCCGGGCGAGGAATAACGGGTTGGAAACGTTCTGCGGGCTCATCGGGTGGGAAAAAATCTTAGGGAAATTAAGCAGCACCTCCATAGGAAAGGACGGGGGCCGGCGGGCACGCTCCGCCGAACAGGTGTCATTTGAGCCGGCACCGTGACCCGATTGAGAATCCCGGCGGCGCAATGGCATCGCCCTGGTGCGCCGCTCCGGCCCAAAGGCATCCGCGACTCTGCTCGTCGGTAGCCGGAGGAATGTTCAAGAAAGGGTAGGTTTTCGAGCACCCGTTGAGAACGGCGCCGTTTCCGAAGCGTTTCCGCTGATTCCGCCAGCCCCGGGGAACACCCCACCTTCCTAGAGGTTCTTCAATAGGAAAGCCTCGATGTGTTGGTAGAGGTCGATCCGGCGGTCGAGATGGCGTATGGCGACGGCCTCGTCCAGGAAGGACATCGTCTCGACGGTAACACAGTTCCTCTCGACGGTGGAGGCGAGGTTCTTCGACTGGCCGATCAACTCGGGGTTGTCGTACTCGCCCCAAGCGAGGAAGAGGGGAACGTGGATCTGCGAAGCATTCGGAAGGGACGACATGGCCGCAAGCTTGCCGGGATTACTGGAGGGATCCCCGAGCTTGTAACGAAGTCGGGAATAGATCGGGTCGCTGTACTGCCGGTATTTGTCCTGTTTGATATAGTCACCCCAGTCCATAATCCCGCTGATCGAGAGGGCGCACTTATATATGCCGGGTTCAAAGGTCGCCCCCGATACCGCAAGGTAACCGCCGAAGGAGTTGCCCATAATCGCGACGCGGCCCGGGACGATGAGTCCGGTTGCGATCGCCTCCTTTGTGGCCCTCGCCACGTCGTCGCTCATCTTGCGGAAGTCCCAGCTTTCCTCCTCCGGATACATCCAGGTGTAGCCTTCTGAACCCCTGTGGTTCGGCTGGAGGACGGCGTAGCCCCGGCTTGCGAGAAACTGGACCTGGGAGTTGAATCCCCACGTCCAGCGGCCGCTCGATAACGGATTGGCGATGACGACCATCGGGACGGGGCTCATCCTTGAAGCCGAGGCGGGAAGCGTCAGGTAGGCATCAATGCGGCGCCCTTCGGCCGTGGAGTACTTCAGGATGCCCATCGGGCGCATGCGCTTCGGGTCAATCCAGGGTTCCGAATTCTTGATTAGCCCGCTCGTGTGCTTCTCGAGGTTCACCCAGCTGTATACCGCAGGCTGAATGTCCGAGCCGCTGGTGATGAGGAGGACCTTTCCGGCGTCATCCATGCCCTGGATCCGGACGACCTGATCCGGAAACAGCCGGTCGACGGCCTTCTGGAGATCCCGGTAGGCGTCGGTGAACCACACCACGTGGGGAGCGTTGCGGTTGTAAACGGCACCGACGATGTTGAGCGACATCGGGTCCCTGAAGAGCCATCCGGAAAAGTCGTAATCCTGATCCTGGAGGATCACCTCGCCCGGCTTGCCGGTCTCGGCGTTCATGAATTCCAGGGGGCGAGGCGACACACCGTCGCGCCTCCCGAGGACGACAATCTCCCCCGGGGCGTCGCCGGCCTCAACCAGATGGACCTGATCGAGGTCTATGGGGCACTTAAGCCAGGAGTCGTTCGTAAGCATGCTGAGCGAGAGGATTCCGTCCTCCTGGGTCACGCCGAAGGCCAGGGAGCCCAGCTTGTCCGCAAGAAAACGGATGTTGAACCCGTGGTCGGTCTTCAACTCGGGATAACGCGTAACCAGCGTTCCGTGGCTGTAGGCATTGATCATCTCGGGATGGTCATAGCGCAGCCTAGGCCCCCTGAGGTTGACGAGAATTTCGGAGCGGTCCCTTGGTGGGCTTCCGAGGACCTGGCGCACCCCGTTGGCGCCCTCAATTCGCAGGAGCTCCGCGTTGCCCATCTTGTTGGCGTCGGTCAGGTAAAGGTATCGCCCAACAAACTTCCTCTGGGTCTGCAGGTAGACGAGACGGGTGTCCTTGAGCCAGAGAAAAGCCGAGAGATCCGTGTCGCCTGGAGGAGCGGCTACACCCACGAGCTCACGGGTTGTGAGGTTGTAGGTGACAAGGTTCAGGTAGTCGTTCTGATCGGGGACAATCGCCCCGACATGGGTGCCCGTGTGATTGAGCTGCACGTCGCGGAAAAGTTCGGGACGTACAAAGTCAATGATGGGCACCTGGCTCGTGGCCGGAACGGGCTCCATCCGCTTCAGATCCGGATATTCGATCGCAAAAACGGCTGGAGAAACGAGACAAAGCAATGGCAGCGAGAGGTAATTGGTTTTCATGGTCAGGGGGGAACTCTATGGAACCCTTCGGCCCTTTGGGGGATAGCCCAGCTGCTACATATTGCCCATTCCCAAAGCTCGCGCAAGTGAGCATCTCCATTGCGCCGGTGCCGAACGCCCGTTTGTCTCGTGTTCGAAAAAGAGTGGGATTTGGGGCGTTGGTTTCCCAACTATTGATCTTTCACTAAACAATGG
>PLTZ01000076.1 GCA_003164715.1 Opitutaceae bacterium
GAATCCCTCCCTCTCCGCCATTTTTGACCGATGGCTCCGGGCTGGCCTTCCGCCGGACGGGCTGCCAGTGGTTCGGCTAGGCCGCGCCTTAGGACCCGTTCGGCCGATTCCCAGAAAAGGCTCGCCTGCGAGTGGCCGCGGGAATTGAAGGGAACGGGCGCCGGCCGGTGTTATGCCGGGCAGATTTCAATCCCTCATGAAGAGCCCCCGAATCCTGGCCTTAGGCGTGCTCGCGCTTTGCAGCCTTGCCGCACGCGCGCAGATTGGGCTTCCCGCCTACGTCCCGATGAGGATCGACCAGACGGTTGAGGCGGCCTATCCGCGCAAGTTGGTCGCGATCGGCCTTAAGAGCGGCGCCGCAAGCCTGGCGATCGCGGTCGATGACGATGGCCGGCTCACGGACACCCTGGTGACGGCGTACTCGCATCCCGCGTTTGCAGAGTCGGCGCTCGGGGCCGTGAAGAGGTGGAAATTCGAGCCGGCGCGCGTTCACGGCGCGGCCCGCAAGTCGAAATCCGACATCACCTTCCGGTTCGAGCTCGAGGGCGTCGTCGTGGTGACGCTGACGCCGATCACCTATGGCGAGCTGGTGCACTTCAAGATCGCCCCGGACAGCGAGGCATACAGCGCGTGCACGCTCGCGCAGCTCGACCGTATCCCCAACCCGACAAAGATCGTGAATCCGGTCTATCCGACCCAGATGGCGCGAAGCAGCTCAGGCGGGCACATCCACGTGGAGTTCTACATCGACGAGACCGGCCGCGTGCGGATGCCGTCCGTCAGCCGGGAAACGGACGAGGCAAGCGAGGAGCTGTCTGCGGCCGCCATCACGGCCGTGGCGCAGTGGCAGTTCGATCCGCCGACCGCGAAGGGCAAGCCCGTGCTTGTGCTGGCGCAGCAGGACTTCAACTTCAAGCCGGCGGCGCCGTAGCGCCTGGGCGGACGCCGTCAGCCTCGCGTGGTCTCCTGGAAGAACCCCGCGAGCGCCCTACGCAGCCGCTGGCGGGCGCGGTACAGGCGGGTCTCGACGCCGCGCTCCGAGCAGCGGGTGATCGAGGCGATCTCCCGGTAGGAGAGGTGCTCGTAGTGGTGGAGCAGCACCGTGGCCTTGAGGTCGTGAGGAAGCGCGTCGATTGCCCGCCTGAGCGCGTCCAGCGACTCGTCGCGCACGAGCAGGACGTCCGGCCCGGCCTCGGTCGTGGCCGGGTACAGCCGCGCCTCTGCGCGCTCGCCGGGGGCCCCGGCGTCGGACGACGCCGAGGCGAAGGAGACGGTCGGGTGTCGCCGCTTCCAGCGGTGGTGGTTGCGGCAAAGGTTCGCGAGTGTGGTGAACAGCCACGCCGGCAGGTTCGTGTCGGGCCGCAGGCGGCCGCGCCCCTGGTAGAGCCTCACGAAGGTCTCGGCCACCACGTCCTGGGCGTCGGCCGTGTTCTGGACGTAGCGGTAGGCGAAGCCCATCAGCGGCCGCTGCCACCGGGCGATCAGGTGGTTCAGCGCCGACGCGTCGCCCCGCTGCAGGTCGAGAAGGTGTGCGCTTTCGGTGGCGGGCTCGGAGGACACGTGGCGCGGGGCTGCGCTCAGTTTGTCAGCGGACTGTCCTGCGGCGCCGTGACGGCGACTATCCCGAAGTATCTTTCGCGCTGTTGCGGGGTCATTTCGCTGGCGGCGGCCTGGACGAGCCGGCGCGTCGAATCAAGGCAGGCGCGGTTGATGTTGCGTCGGACCTCGACGAACTTCGCGAATTCGATGAAGTCGACGCGGTCGGCCGTCCGCCTCGTGTCCTCGAAGGCGGCGAACTCGGCCTGCATCTGCGCGACCTGCGCGGCGAGCGCGCGCAGGCGGGGGCTCGAGGCCTCGTGGAGCTCCCTGATCCGCGCGAACTGGGCGTCGCTCAGGCCGAGTTCCGAGCGCATCCAGCCGAGCTGCCCGTCGATCGTGCCGGGATCTGCGGGCTGGTGGAGCCGGAAGTAGACCACGTGCGCGGCAACGCCCACGGCCACGCCGAGCAGGAGGACGAGGCCGCCGCGCCTCATGGCTGCCTTGCGACCGCGTCCGCCTTCATGAGCGGGTCGATCAGTTGAAGGTAGCTCCGGGCGAGCTGAGCGCTGTGCGCGCGCTGCTCCCGGTTCACGCGGACCTCGGCCATGAAAAGGCCGAGGAGCGCGCAGCTGACGACGAAGAGGATGGCGAAGGGTGGCCGTGAGAGCCAGGCTTCGATCCCGGCCCAGATTCCGCCGCCTCGGTCCTTCTCCTCAAGCTCGATGCGTCGCCAGACCTCCGCGGCGATGCTCGGCTGCGGCAGGTCGGGCTCCTTCCAGCGGTCGAGCAGGGGGTCGAGGGGATCGGGTGGGAGGGGCATGGTTCCGGGGATGATTTCGGCGGCAAACCGCATAACACCATCCGGGTGCAAAGTCCTCCAAAAATTCGAGCCGCGGAAGGCGGGCTGCCCCCAAGCCGGTTTGACTCCGCCGCGCCGTTCGGCGATCTAGACGTCCCGGGAAGCCACCTTCCCGTCACGTGAACGCAAATCTCTTCCCCAAGATGGGTTACGCCTCGGGGCAGGTCCCTGGGGCGAAGGGCGCATGACCGCCGGGCACCTGCTCCTCTTCGCCGCGCTGGCCATGCTCGTGAGCGCCCTGACCGGGCGCTTTGCGAGGCGCATTTGGCTCGCGTCGACGATCGCCGGGGCTGTGGCGGCTTTGGCGGCGGCGGTCTGGGTGTTGGCGGGCGGCGCCGAGTTCGAGTGGCGGAGCGGATTTCCGGTCGGCGGCGAGCCGCTGCACGTGCGCTTTGACGCGATCAGCGCCTTCTTCATCGCCCTGCTGAGCATTGTGGGGGGGGCGTGCGCGGTCTATTCGAGCGAGTACTGGACGGACGAGGCGCACCCGCGCTCGGCCCGCGCCGGGCGCGTCTGGTGGAGCGGACTCCTGATGAGCCTGGGCGCCGTGCTGCTCTCCTCCAACGGGCTTCACTTCCTCGTCGCCTGGGAGCTCTTTGCGGTCAGCTGCTATTTTCTCATCACGCTCGACCGCCAAAGGGCCGAGACGCGCCAGGCGGGCTGGCTCTTCCTCGCCGCCTCGCATGCGGCGACCCTGTGCCTGTTTGCGTTCTTCGCCACCATGGCCGCCCGGACGGGCAGCTGGGAGCTCGGGCCGATGCGCGAGCGCTCCGACCTGTCGCCGCTGTTCTGGCTCGCGCTGCTCGGATTCGGCGTGAAGGCCGGCATGTTCCCGCTGCACATCTGGCTGCCCTCGGCCCACGCGAACGCCCCGAGTCACGTCTCGGCGGTTCTGTCCGGCGTCGCCATCAAGGCGGGCATCTACGGCCTCGTCCGCTTCAGCGGCTGGCTGCCCCCGCCGGCCGGCGCGGGCTGGGTCGTGGCGGCCCTCGGGGTGGCGAGCGCGGTGCTCGGCGTCGCCTTCGCGCTGGGGCAGCACGACCTGAAGCGGCTCCTGGCCTACCACAGCGTCGAGAACATCGGCATCATCCTGATCGGGCTCGGATTTGCGCTCGTGGCGCGGGCGCAGGGCAATGCGGCATGGGGCCTTCTGGCGCTCGCAGGGGCTCTCCTGCACGTCTGGAACCACGGGCTGTTCAAGTCGCTTCTCTTCCTCGGCTCGGGCTCGGTCGTGCACGCCACGGGGACGCGCGAGATGAGCCTGCTTGGGGGCCTTTGGCGCGCGATGCCGTGGACCGCCGGGCTGTTCATGCTCGGAGCGGTCGCCATTTCGGGCCTGCCGCCGCTCAACGGCTTCATCAGCGAATGGCTCGTGTTCCTTGGGCTCTTTGACGCGGTGAACTCCCCCGGGAGCGTCGCGCTCGCCACGATTCCGGCGCTGGTCCTGCTCGGCATGACGGGCGCGCTGGCGCTGGCGTGCTTCACGAAGGTGTGCGGCATCGTGTTCCTCGGCCAGCCGCGCTCCGGCGCCGCCGAGCGCGCGCGCGAATGCGGGCCGCTCATGATCGGTCCGATGATCGTGCTCGCGGCGGCCTGCCTCGCCATCGGCCTGGCGCCGGCCTTCTTTTATTTGGCGGTGGCGCGAGCGGCCGCTGAGTGGAATCCCGCCTGGGGCGGCGTGGGGGGACCAGCGTCCCTCGGGACCCTCGGGCTCGCCAACATCCTTCTTCTTCTTGTCGGCGCGCTCGCGGCGACGCTCCTCTGGTGGCGCACAATCCGCGCCGGGTTGAGGCGGGCCCCCACTTGGGATTGCGGCTACGCTAAGCCGACGGCGAGGATGCAATACACCGCGGGCTCGTTTGCGGGTATCATCAACGAGTGGTTTGCGTGGATCCTGCGGCCCTGGCGCGAGGAGCGCAGACCCGAGGGGGCGTTTCCCTCCGGCGCCAGCCTCGTGGACCACACGCCGGAGACGGTGCTCGAGCACCTGGTGGAGCCCGCCGGCGAGGTCGTCATGAGGATCTCCGGCCTTGCGCGGCGCCTGCAGCACGGGCGCCTCCAGTCGTACCTGCTTTACATCGTGATCGGCCTGATCGCGGTCGCGGCGCTGGTGCTGAGGGCCAACGGCCCGTAGGATCCCGGGCCTGCCTTGGCCCGCCGAAAAGTTGATCGCCATCGCCGGCCCAACTGCGGCAAGATCGACCCTCACCAATGTACTTGAACCTGATCCAGATTGCCGAGTCGTTCGGCGTGTCCGAGAAGGTCGTGGAGGACTGGATCCGTCGCGAAGGTCTTCCGCACACGCCCGACGGCGGCAGGCTCCTGTTCGACCGTGCGCAGGTCGCGAACTGGGCGGCGGTGCGGGGGCTGGCGGCGAAGGCTGGCTTCCTCGCGCCGGTGACCCCTGCCTTCGCGACGGGCTTCGCAATCGAGCCGCTGCTGCGCTCGGGCGGGATCTGGCGCGACGTGGCCGCGGCGGACGTGACCGGGGTCTTCGCGCGAATCGTCTCCTCGCTGCCGGGCGTGACCCCTGCGCTGCGCCTGTTTCTCAGCCAAAGGCTCTGCGCGAAGGGCGGGGTCAACATCGCCCCGGTGGGGGGCGGGTTTGCGCTGCCGCACCCGAGCGCCCGCATCGCTCTCGGCCGGGACTCGGGCACGGTGGCGCTCATCCTCCTGCGGGATGCGCTTGAACTGACCGAGCCGCAGGCCGACGCGGTGCCCGTCACGCGCCTTTTCTTCTTCATTGCGCCGACCCCCCGCGCCCATCTCGACATCCTGGGGAGGCTCAGCCGCAGCCTCGTGCGCGGGCCCCTGCGCGAGGTGGTGATCCGCGGCGGTGCCGACGAGGAGGTATTCGCGGCCGCCGCCGCGGCTGACAGGGCCGCGCCGGGCGCGGCCGGCGGGGAAGCCGCATCGTGACGGCGGGGCCGCCTCTGCTGCTGGCCGCGCTTTGCCTCGTCTCGGGCGCTGCGTTCGGCCGCCGAAACCCGCGGCTATGGCTCGCGCTGACCCTGGGCGCCATGGCGGCGGCGTTTGCGGCCGCGCTTCTCGTGGGCGTCGGCGCCGCGGACTGGGAGTGGCGCAGCTCGCTTGCCCCCGGGGGCGAGCCGGTCCACGTCCGCCTGGACGGGCTCAGCGCGCTCTTTCTTGCGCTCCTGTGCGTCGTCGGAGGGGCGGCCGCGGTCTTCTCGCGCGGGTACTGGGCCGACGCGGGCCATCCCGGCTCTGCACCGGCCAACCGGATGTGGATGAGCCTGCTCCTTGCCGCGATGGGGTTCGTGCTGCTGGCGTCGAACGGCCTGCACTTCCTCATCGGCTGGGAGCTGTTCACGGTGAGCGCGTACTTCCTGATCACGCTCGAGCGGGAGCACCGGGCGGTGCGGGCTGCGGGCTGGCTGTATCTGGCGGCGTCGCACGCCGGGACCCTTTGCCTGTTCGCGTTCTTTGCGGCGCTCTCGGTGCGGACGGGTAGCTGGGACCTCGGTCCCCTGCGCGAGCGCGCCGACCTGGCGCCGCTGTTCTGGCTTGCGCTCTTCGGGTTCGGCGTGAAGGGCGGCATGTTCCCGCTCCACGCATGGCTTCCCTCGGCCCATGCGAACGCGCCGAGCCATGTCTCCGCGCTGATGTCGGGCGTCGCGATCAACATGGGGCTCTACGGTATCCTGCGGTTCAGCGGCTGGCTGCCGGTTCCCGCGGGTGCCGGTTGGGCCGTCATCGGCATCGGGGCGGCCGGGGCGCTGCTAGGGATAGCCCTGGCGTTCGTGCAGACCGACCTCAAGCGGCTCCTCGCCTACTGCTCGGTCGAGAACGTGGGCGTCATCCTGATAGGCCTCGGCGGGGCGCTCCTCGGCGTGACGCACGGCGACGAGCCCTGGGCCGAGCTGGCGCTGGCCGGGGCCCTGCTTCACGTCTGGAACCAC
Organism: Opitutaceae bacterium; assembly: GCA_003164715.1. GTDB lineage: Bacteria > Verrucomicrobiota > Verrucomicrobiia > Opitutales > Opitutaceae > Palsa-1447. The sequence continues at coordinate 6,319 of PLTZ01000076.1, forward strand.
GGTCTCTCGAAGGCGCTGCTTTTCTTTGGCGCGGGCTCGGTGCTTCACGCCACCGGCAAGCGGGAGATGACACAGATGGGGGGGCTTTGGCGCGCGATGCCGTGGACGGCGGGGTTGTTTGCCTTCGGCGCCCTGGCGATCTCGGGGCTTCCCCCGCTCAACGGGTTCGTCGGCGAGTGGCTCGTGTACCTCGGCCTACTGAACGCGGCGGCGAGCCGCGGCTCCGCGGTGTGGGCCGTGATACCGGCGGTGATCGTCCTCGGCATGGCGGGCGCCTTGGCGCTGGCGACGTTCGTGAAGGCGGGCGCGACGGTCTTTCTCGGGGCGCCGCGCACGAGGGCGGCGCAGGACGCCCGCGAGTGCGGGCCGCTGATGGCTGCGCCGATGCTGGCCCTTGCGGGCGCATGCGCGGCGATCGGGCTGGCCCCGGTCCTCTTCTGGAGGCCGCTCGAGCGGGCCGCGGGCTCGTGGCACCCGCAGTGGGTCGACTCGGGGGCGCCGGCGCCGCTCGCCGCGCTCGGCGCGGCCCACGTTGCGATGGCCGTCGCCGGCTTCGCCGCGGCGGCGTTCCTCTGGAGGAAGGTCCGCGTAAACGGCGTCCGGCGGGCGCCGACCTGGGACTGCGGCTATGCGACGCCCACGGCCCGCATGCAGTACTCGGGCGGCTCCTTCAGCGGGATCGCGATGGGATGGTTCGCCGGGATCCTGGCGCCAGAGCGCACCCGGCACCGTCCGCACGGGCCGTTCCCCGTCCGCGCGAGCTGGCTGGAGCGGGTGCCGGACACGGTGCTTGAGCGGGTGATGGCGCCCGCGGGCGGCGCGGTGATGCGTGTGTCGAGCGCGACCCGCAGGCTGCAGCACGGCAGACTCCAATTCTACATCGTGTATTTGCTGTGCGGCCTCACAGTTGTGGCGCTCTTGACGTGGATAGGAGCCGGGCAATGACGTTCATCCTCGAGACCCTTCTTCGTTTGGCAGCGTGGCTCCTCGCGGCCCCGCTGCTTCCGGGCATCATCAACAAGGTGAAGGCATGGATCGCGGGGCGCCGCGGGCCGCCGGTGCTGCAGCTCTACTACGACCTGGCGCGGCTCTGGGGCAAGGGCGTCGTCATGAGTACGCTCGCGTCGCCCGGGTTCATTGTGGGCCCAGCCGTGGCGTGGGTGGCCCTGGTGGGTGCCGCGCTCATCATGCCCCTAGGGGGAGCGGGGGGGGCGCTCAGCTTCCGGGGCGACGTGCTGCTGCTCGTCTACTTGCTCGCCCTGGCGAGGTTCTGCACCGCGTGGGCCGCGCTTGAGACCGGCTCGGCCTTCGAAGGCATGGGCGCAGCCCGCGAGGTGAGCTACGCGGTGCTGTCCGAGGTGGCCCTGATCACGGCGGTGCTGTCGCTCAGCGTCCAGACCGGCAACGTGACGCTGACCGACATGCTGGCGCTGTCGGTCGGCTCGGGGGCTGTGCTCCTGGCGGCGGGCCTGTTCGCCGTGCTCCTCGCGGAAAACTGCCGGGTGCCGTTCGACGACCCGAACACGCACCTGGAGCTCACGATGATCCACGAGGCCATGATCCTCGACCACAGCGGCCCGCCCCTGGCGGTGATCCTGCACGGGGCGTCGCTCAAGCTCCTACTCTTTGCCGTGCTGCTGAGCCAAGTGGTGCTGCCCCTGGGGCGGCTGTCGCCGCTCGCCGCGGCCGGAGCGCTCGTGGGCACCGTGCTCGGCGTGACGGTTGCCATCGGGCTCGTTGAGTCGCTGACGGCGCGCTTCGCCTTCCGGCGCGTGCCGCTGCTCCTCACGGCCGCGTTCCTGCTGTGCCTTTTCGCACTGCTGCTCGCGAGGAAGGGGGGCGTGGGTTGAACTCGACGCTCAACCTCCTGATCGGCATGGCGATGGGCCTGAACCTGCTGGCGCTCGGCGGCAGCCGAGTGCCGCAGGTGATACGCGCGGTTGCCGTGCAGGGGATCGTGCTCGGTGTCTTGCCGCTGCTTCTGGAGCACGACTTTGGCTGGCTGGTCGCTCTGGTCGCGGTGATCACGGTGATGGTCAAGGGATTCCTCATCCCCGGGCTCCTGAACCGCGCGATGCGCGCCGCAAAGATCGAGCGTGAGATCGATCCGTTCATCGGATTCGTGCCGTCGCTGCTGCTCGGGGCGGGCGGGACGATCGCGGCGGTCGCCGGGGCTCGGATGCTGCCGCTGCTCCCCGAGCACGCCGGGACGCTCCTGGTGCCCGGCGCGCTGGCGTCCATCTTCACGGGCTTCATCCTTCTGATCGGCCGCGCGAAGGCGATCTCTCAGGTCTGCGGCTACCTGATCCTAGAGAACGGGATCTACCTGTTCGGCCTGCTGCTGATCCGCTCGACGCCCCTCCTGGTGGAGTCGGGGATACTGCTGGACCTCACCGTGGGCGTCTTTGTCATCGGCATCATCGTCGACCGGATCCAGAGGGCGTTCGACTCGCTCGACACCCGCAAGCTCACCGTGCTCCGCGAATGAGGGAACTCCTGCTCATCATCGTCCCGCTTGCCGGCGCGGCCCTCGCGGTCCTTTGGCCGAGCGAGCGTACGCGCCCCTGGCTCATGCCCGCCGTCGGCGTCGTGCACACCGCGCTCGCCCTCTGGCTGCTGTTCAGCCCGCCCCAGGTCGACCCCGGCGCGTGGTTCGGGTTCGACCCCATCGCTCGCGCGGTGCTCCCCGCGGTCTCGATTCTCTTTCTCGCCTGCGCCGCCTACGGCGTCTCCTACCTCAGGATCCGGACGGAGCGGCCCAACCGCGTGTTTGTGGCTTCGCTGCTCGCGATCCTGGGGCTCCTGAGCGCCGGGCACCAGGCGAGGCACCTGGGCATGCTCTGGATCACCACCGAGGCGGTGACGCTCACGGCGGTGCCACTGCTCCACTTCAACGGCACCTCGCGGGCGTTCGAGGCGACCTGGAAATACCTGCTCGTCGGGGGCACGGGCATCGCGCTCTCGCTCCTGGGGTCCTTCTGCCTCGGGTACGCCTCGGTGCGCGGCGGGGGCAGTGGCGACCTGACCTTCGTCGCGCTCATGGCGCAGGGCCACCTCCTGTCGCGCCCGTGGGTGCTGATCGCGTGGGTCTTCCTTCTCGTGGGCTACGGCACGAAGATGGGCCTGGCGCCCATGCACACGTGGAAGCCCGACGCCTACGGCGAGGCGCCGAGCATCGTGGGCGCCATGCTCGCGGGCGGCGTCACCACGGTGGCGTTCACGGCGGTGCTGAGGGTGCGCTCGGTCATCAACGCGGCGGGGGCGGGCGCGGCTGCCGACCTGACGCTGCTGGCGATCGGGCTGTTCTCGATGCTGGTCGCCGTCCTCTTCCTCCTGGGCACGCGCGACTTCAAGCGGATGCTGGCGTACTCGAGCGTCGAGCACATGGGGATCCTGGTCATTGGCGCCGCCCTCGGCCCCGCGGGCATGTGGGCGGCCTTCTTCCACGTGTGGAGCAACAGCCTCACGAAGGGCGCGCTCTTCCTGAGCGCGGGCAATATCCGGCGGGCCGCCGGCGCGCGCACCGTCGACGAGGTGCGGGGCATGTCCTCCGTCACGCCCCAGTCGGCCGCCATCTTTGTCGCGGGGATGTTCGCGGTGACCGCGTGCCCGCCGTTCGGCCCGTTCTTCAGCGAGCTGCTCGTTGTGCGCGCCGCGGTCGCGACGGGCCACGTCGGCGCGGCGGCCATGTTCCTTGGCTGCCTCTTGTTCGCGTTCTTCGGCCTGACGCGGCTCGTCTTCGCCGTGGTCGACGGCAAGCCGCGCCCGGGCGAGGGGGCCGAGGGCAAGCGGATCCGGGAGAAGGCGGGCGTCATTATCCCGCCGCTGGTCCTCATGGGGATCTCACTCTGGCTCGGCCTCGCGACGCCGCACGCTCTGCAGGCCGCCTGGACGGACGCCGTCCATCAGCTCTTCCCCGCGCCATGAGCACGCCCTCGTTCGCCCTCCTCGCCAACGGCACAAGCATCCCCTGGGCGGGTGTGCCCGAGTGGCCCGCGCCGGAGCTTGTCCAGAGGACCGGGGCTGAGCTCGAACGCGGGGCCCGGCTTTGCGCGTGGTTCGGGGTGCCCGAGGTGGGCGCGACCCGCCTGGTGGCCCTTATCGCGTTCGACGCAGACAACACGCTGGCCGTCGGGCGAAGCGCGCCGTTCGCCGGCGCCTATCCGTCCCTCACGCCCTCCCACCCGCAGGCGCACATGTTCGAGCGCGAGGTCTGGGAGAGCCACGGCCTGAGGCCCGAGGGGCACCCGTGGCTCAAGCCCGTCCGCAGGGGCGCCGGCGGCGCTCCCGCCATGGGGGAGTTCTTCCGGGTGGGCGGCGGCGAGATCCACGAGGTCGCCGTCGGGCCGGTCCACGCCGGCATCATCGAGCCCGGGCATTTCCGGTTTCAGTGCGCGGGCGAGGAGGTCATTCACCTTGAGATCGCGCTCGGCTACCAGCACCGCGGCGTTGAGAACGCCCTCGTGGGGGGCCCGCGCCGCGCGACGATGAGCCAGATCGAGGCCGTCGCCGGCGACACCACGATCGGCCACGCGACTGCGTACGCCTGGGTGGCGGAGGCCCTCGCCGGGGCCGAGGCGCCGCTGCGCTCCCAGTGGCTGAGGGCCGTCGCGCTCGAGCTCGAGCGCCTTGCCAACCACACGGGGGATCTCGGGGCGCTGGCGAACGACGTCGCGTTCCTGCCGACGGCGTCGGCGTGCGGGAGGATCCGCGGCGATTTCCTTAACTTGACGGCCCTGATCTGCGGCAACCGCTTCGGGCGGGGCCTGGTGAGGCCGGGCGGCTGCCGCTTCGACCTGGAGCCCGGGCGCCTCGAACAACTGACCGGCCAGCTCGCCGGCGCGCTGTCCGAGGCGGAGCTGGCGATCGGGTGGCTCTGGGACGCCGCCTCCGTCCGGTCGCGCTTTGAGGACGCGGGCACGCTTCACGCGAAGCAGGCGACGGACCTCGGGATGGTGGGGCCCGCGGCGCGGGCGTGCGGGATCGTGCGCGATGCGCGCTTCGACCATCCGGCCGGCTGGCACCGCCTCGCGCAGGCGCCGGTGGCGGTCTGGCCGGGCGGCGACGTGCTTGCGCGCGCGCGGGTGCGCTGGCTCGAGGTGCAGCGCTCGGGCCGGTTCCTGCGCGAGCAGCTCGCAGCGGCGGTCGACGGGGAGATGCGGGCCGAGCTGGCGCCCGCGGCGGGCGACACGCTCGCGGTCGCCCTGGTCGAGGGATGGCGCGGCGAGGTGTGCCACGTGGCCCTGACGGATGCCGGTGGACGCTTTCGAAGCTACAAGATCGTCGACCCCTCGTTTCACAACTGGATCGGCCTCGCGATGGCGCTTCGCGGGGAGGCCATCTCAAACTTTCCCATCTGCAACAAGAGCTTCAACCTCTCCTATTGCGGCTTCGATCTCTAGGCCGCAGATCCCGGCCACCATGTTCGCCGTCGACACCTTCACCCACCGCCTGAAGCGAGGCTGCGAGACGATGGCCTATCCGAAGGGGCCGGCGCCGGCGCTGCCCGACCGGCACGGCGGGGCGCTGCGCGTCGACGCCGCGAAATGCCCCGACGGGTGCGCCGAATGCCTGCCGGTGTGCCCGACCGAGGCCGTGACGCGGCCCCCGGGGGGCGGCGTCTCGCTCGACCTCGGCCGGTGCCTCTTTTGCACGGCGTGCGTCGAGGCCTGCCCGCACGGGGCGATCACCCAAACCGGCGACCACCGGATGGCCGTGCGGCGGCGGGAGGACCTCGTGCTCGGCCAGCCGGGCCACGAGGAGGTGCGGCTCGCCGCGGCGCTTGACGAGAAGCTCCGCAAGCTCTTCGGCCGCTCGCTTCGGCTCCGGCAGGTGAGCGCCGGGGGCGACGGCGCGGCGGAGGCGGATCTCAACGTGCTCGGGACCATCGGTTGGGACCTCGGGCGCTTCGGCATCCAGTTTGTGGCATCGCCGCGGCACGCCGACGGCCTGGTCGTCACCGGCCCCGTGCCGAGGAGCATGGAGCTGGCGCTCCGCAAGACATGGAACGCCATGCCGGAGCCGAAGATTGTCATCGCGGTCGGCACGTGCGCGATTTCGGGTGGGCCGTTCATCGGAAATCCCGAGGTGATGAATGGCGTCGAGTCGGTCCTGCCCGTCGACCTCTACATACCGGGATGGCCCCCGCATCCGCTGACCATCCTTGACGGGCTGTTGCGGGTTCTCGGCCGCCTTGACGAAGGGTCCCGCGCCCAGGTGCCGGCGCAAGTCGGGAGCTGACGCGAGGCGCACAGACAGGGAAGGGTGGGTGCGGCCTGAACGCCTCCCGCGCCGTGCGCCTGTGCTTCCGTGACAAGTAGCGTCTTCTGTGGTTGGATGAGCTTGGTTCAGGACCACGAAACCCCCGCCATGAGGACACGCCTCCGCCCCTGCCTCGCGCTCGTACTCGCATCCGCGCTGCTGGCCCCGCCAGCCGCCACCCGTGCATCGGAGGGCGACCTGCCGCACTTCGTGCATAAGGACGGCCGCCACGCCTTCATCGTGGACGGCGCTCCCTTCCTCATGCTCGGGGGCCAGAGTGGCAATTCGAGCGCGTGGCCCTCCGAGCTGCCGGGCGTGTGGTCGGCGGTCGAGCGGATGCACGCCAACACGCTCGAGGTCCCGGTCTACTGGGAGCAGTTCGAGCCCGCGCCCGGCAGGTACGACCCCTCCATCGTCGACCTGATGATTGGGCAGGCCCGGGAGCACCACGTGCGCCTCGTGCTCCTGTGGTTCGGGACGTGGAAGAACGGCAGCTCCCACTACATCCCGCTCTGGATGAAGGCCAAGCAGGAGCTCTACCCGAAGATCATCGGCAAGAGCGGCCAGAGCGTCGATTCGCCGTCACCCCATTTCCCCGCGTCGCTCGAGCTCGACAAGAGCGCCTTCCGGGCGCTGATGGCGCACCTCAAGGCCGCGGACCCGGTCCACACGGTCATCATGGTCCAGGTCGAGAACGAGTCGGGGGCCTGGGACACGATCCGCGACTATTCCCCGACCGCCCAGGCGATCTTCGAAGAGCCCGTCCCCGCCGAGCTCCTAGGAGCCCTCGGCCTCTCGGCGAAGTCCGGGGGCAACTGGACCGCCGTCTTTGGAAAAGACGCCGATGAGTTCTTCCACGCGTGGTTCGTCGCGCGCTACGTGGGCCAGGTCGCCGCAGCGGGCAAGGAGGCCTACCCGCTGCCGATGTACGCCAACGCGGCCCTGAGGGACCCGATATCGCCCGGCCCGGCCGGCACGTACGAGAGCGGAGGGCCGACGGACAACGTCCTGGCGATCTGGAAGGCCGCCGCGCCCGCGCTCGACGTGCTCTCCCCGGACATCTACCAGGACGACAGCGCGCGCTACCGCAGGGTCCTTGAGCTTTACGCGAGGCCGGACAATCCGCTCTTCGTGCCCGAAACCGGGTTCTCGCCCTGGTACGCGCACATGCTTTTCGCCGCCCTCGACAAGGGGGCGGTCGGATGGGCGCCCTTTGGAATCGACCTGGTGGGCGGAGCCTATCCGGTTCCCGCCGCCGGCAGCCGGGAGGAGGACCGGCTAGCGCCGCTCGCCCTCAACTACGGCATCGTGGGGCCGATCATGAGGGAGGTCGCGCGGCTTGAATTCGAGGGGCGGCTCCACGCCGTGGCGGAGGAGGCGGACGCCCATACCCAGTCCATGGACTTCAGGAGCTGGACGGCGGTGGTGACCTACGGGGCCCCCCGTTTCGGAGCCGCGAATGAACCCAAGGGGAACCCGGAGCCCACCGGGGTGGCGCTTGTCGCGAGCCTCGGCCCCGACGAATTCCTGGTCGCCGGTCACTCCTGCAGGGTCGACTTCAAGCCGGCCGACCCGGCGTCGAAGGCCAAGCGGGAGTTTCTCCATGTCGAGGAGGTCGCCTTCGAGGACGGCGGCTACAAGCTCATCCGCATCTGGAACGGCGACCAGACGGACTGGGGCCTGAACCTGCGCGCGGCCCCGGTCGTGCTGCGGGTCCGCCTGCGGACCTTCTAGACCGGCTTCTTGTCGTAGAAGACGCGCAGGTCGGCGGCCTCCCCCGGGAGCAGCTCCTTTGCCCGCTTCAGGGCGTTTCGGGTGGCCATCGTGGCGTTGGCCTCAGCGGGGAAGATGTTCTCCCTGCCGATCTGCCTGAGGAGCCCGCTGTTCTCGAGCACGCGGGTGACCTCGGGGCTGCTCCCGCTGATGAGCAGGTGGCGGCCGGTCTGGGTCAGGTAGTCGTGCAGGTTCTCCATCGCCATCACCGTCGAGGCGTCGAGATGGCGCGCGTTCTTCATCCGCAGGATGAATACCCGGATATTCTGGTTCTCCGCGAGGCTGCGGACCTGTTCCTGGAACAGGTCCGCTGCGCCGAAGAAGAGCTCCCCCTCGACATGGATGATCGAGATCTGCGGATGGGGCCGCTGGTTCGGGTCGCGCAGCTCGGCGAGGTTGCCGGACTCGTTGATCGCGTACTCGACCAGGGTGGGCGTGCTCGTCTTCCGCAGGAACAGGGCGAGCGAGACCCCAATGCCGACGTAGATGGCCGTGTCCAGCTTGAGAAAAAGGCAGGAGCCGAGGGTCACGACAAACACGACCAGGTCCGAGGGCGTGGAGCGGCACGAGATGCGGATCTGGTGCCAGTTGATCATCTTTATTCCCACGCGGATCAAGTGGGCGGCCAAGGCCGCGACCGGGATGAAATTGAAGACCGGCGTCACAAAGGTGAGGACCACAAGGACGACGGCGCTGCTCAGCATCGACGAGACCTGGGTGGCGGCCCCGCTCTGGTAGTTGACGGCCGAGCGGGCGAAGGACGACGAGCCGGGCACCGCGCCGAAGAACGCGCAGGCGATGTTGGCCGCGCCCATGCCGATGAGCTCCTGGTTCGGCTCTATCTTCTGGCCGCTCTTCGCGGCGAGGCCCTTCGTGATCGAGGCGGCCTCGAGCATCCCGAGAATCGAGATGGCGATGGCGGTCACCGCCAGCTCGGGCAGCAGGTGGATACGTTTGGGGCCGAACGGATAGCCCGCGAAGGCCGGGACAATCGCGGTCAGCGCGCCCTCATCGCGGACCATCCGGAACGGAATGTGCGTGGGGTGGTAGAGGGTGAAGATCTTCGCGGCGATCCCGAGGACCGCCAGGCCGATGAGCGCCTCGGGCCAGCGGGGCCGCAGGCGCCGAACCGTCCAAAAGATCGCAAAGGTGAGGAGGCCTATGCCGATCGCCCAGGGATACACCCGTGCGGTCCCCAGGTCGAAGAGGGCCTGAAGGACGTTGGTCGAGAAGTTCTGGCCCTGCTCCACCTCGTACCCGAGCAGGTTGTGGAGCTGGCTCGCCATCAGCAGGATGCCGATTCCCGTGCTGTAGCCGACGACGACGGACCGCGAGATGAACTTCGTGATCTCGCCGAAGTTGAGGAGCCCTGCAAGGAGCTGGATGACGCCGATCAGGAAGGCGAGGTAGACGGCGAGCTGGAGCGGCTTGAGGCCGATCGACGAATTTGCGGCGATGGTCGCCGCCACGATCAGGCTGATGGAACTCGTCGGGCCGAAGACATGGTGGCGGGACGAGAAGAAGAGGGAACCCACAAACCCGCCGATGATTACGGAAACGATGACCGGTGTCGGCGGCAGGTTCATGATCAGCGAGAACCCGATCGCCTGCGGGATGGAAACGAGCGTTACCGTCGCCCCGGCGACCAGGTCGGCCCGGAACTTGGCCCACGAGTACCTGCGAAGCTCGCCGACGAACGGGAGGCGCACCTTGAACATGTGGGAGCCCATCTCCGCGACTTCCTCGGTTAGCTCCGTCACGCTGTCCATTGGCAAGGTTTCTTATTGGAGCGCGAAACGCGCAAGCGCGATCTTTCCATGAAAACCGGGTCTTTTCGGCCCTTTAACGGGAGTGTCACGCGAGCGTCACGCGTTCGTAACAAAACGGATGTAATCTAGAAGGCGGTTCAACCTGCAATAATTCAAACGTCACAGATTCAACAACCATGCTACCCATCAAATCCAAATGGATCGCGCTCCTGGGGGCCCTCTCGGCTCTTAGCGCGACCTGCGCCCCAGCCCAGATGCTCATCAACGGAGCCGGTGCCACGTTCCCCTTCCCGATCTATTCGAAATGGTTCAACGAATACGCGAAGGTGGACCCGTCGGTGCGCTTCAACTACCAGTCGATAGGCTCGGGAGGCGGGCAGAAGCAGATCCTGTCGGAGACGGTGGATTTCGGGGCCTCTGACGGCCCAATGTCGGACGACAACCTGGCCAAGGCGCCGCGGACCCTGTGGCACTTCCCGACGGTCGCGGGCGCGGACGTCATAACGTACAACATCCCTGGCGACGCGAAGCTAAAGATCGACGGCGCGACCATCGCCGGGATATTCCTCGGCAAGATCGTCAAGTGGAACGATCCGGCCATCGCGGGCCAGAATCCGGACCTCAAGCTCCCGGATGCGGACATCGTCGTCGTCCACCGCTCGGACGGGAGCGGCACGACCTACATCTTTACGGACTACCTGAGCAACGTGAGCGCGGACTGGAAGGCCAAGGTCGGCAAGGGAACCAGTGTCAGCTGGCCCACCGGCATAGGCGGGAAGGGCAACGAGGGCGTGTCCGGGCAGGTGAAGCAAGTTCCCGGCTCAATCGGCTATGTCGAGCTCGTGTACGCCAAGCAGAACAAGCTCCCCTACGCCGACGTGAAGAATTCCTCGGGCAACTACGTGACGCCGTCCATCGAGTCCGTCACCGAGGCGCTCGCCGCGGCGGACATTCCGGCCGATTTCCGCTTCTCGATGGTGAATCCGCCCGGGGCAACGGCTTATCCGATAGCGGGGACCACCTGGCTGCTCGTCTACGCGGAGCAGAAGGACCACGCCAAGGGCGAGAAGCTCGTGCAGTTCCTCAAGTGGGCCTACTCCGACGGCGAGAAGCTGGCTCCCGCCCTCGACTACGCACCGCTTCCTGACGCGCTCATCAAGCGCGCCCTTGAAAAGGTGCAGAGCATCAAGTACTGACGTCGCCAAGAAACGGAGCGGGCGTGGATTTTAGTTCACGCCCGCTTGCTGTCTAGATGAGCACCGCACCGACCCCCTCCTACGTCATGCCCGCGCCCGGCTCGCGGGGACCGGACATCGCGTTCAAGTGGGTGGCGATGTTCGCCGCCGCGATGATCGTGGTCCTCATCGTGATGGTTGGTTGGGAGCTGTACTACGGCTCTCGCCTCGCGATTGCCAAGTTTGGGGCAGGGTTCCTCTGGAGCAGTGAATGGGACCCGGTCCTGGAGAGGTTCGGGGCGCTCCCGTTCATCTTCGGCACGCTGGTGTCCTCGCTGATCGCGCTGCTGATCGCGGTGCCCCTCGGGGTGGCCACCGCGCTCTTCTTGACCGAGCTGGCGCCGCTCAAGATGCGCCAGCCCATCATTATCGCGATCGAGATGCTCGCGGCCGTTCCAAGCGTCATCTTCGGGCTCTGGGGCATCTTCGTCCTGATCCCCTGGCTCAGGGACAGCCTCTTCGTCTGGCTCAAGAGATTCCTCGGATTCCTGCCGCTGTTCCAGGGGCCGATCTACGGGCTCAGTATGCTCGCGGCCGGCATCATCATTGCGATCATGATTCTGCCGATCGTCACCTCGATCTCGCGCGAGATCCTGCGCTCGGTGCCCAACCTCCAGCGCGAAGCGGCGTATGCGCTGGGCGCGACGCGCTGGGAGGTCCTGAAGATTGCGGTCCTCAGCTACGCGCGCAGGGGACTGTTCGGCGCCGCCGTCCTCGGCCTCGGCCGGGCGCTCGGCGAGACGATGGCCGTCACCATGGTGATCGGGAACCGGCCGCAGATCAGCGCGTCGCTCTTTGCGCCCGGTTACACGCTTGCGAGCGTGGTGGCCAACGAGTTCACGGAGGCGACGACCGACCTCTACCAGAGCGCCCTATTTGAGATCGGATTGGTGCTCTTCGCCGTCGCGATCCTGGTCAATGCGGCGGCCCAGGTCATGCTGAAAAGCATGAGCGGAAGCGGGCCGGTCAAGGTGAACTAAAGGCCATGACCGAATCCCCCTACCTGCCGACACCCCAGTTTGCGCGCTGGCGCAAGGCGAAGAGTTCGGCCGTCACCGGGATTCTGGTCGCCTGCGCCCTTGCGGTCATCGCGCCGCTATTTCTGGTGATTTATTTCCTTCTTGAGAAAGGATTTAGCTCGCTTGATTGGAATTTCTTCACGCAGCTGCCCAAACCCACGGGCGAGGTGGGGGGCGGCATGGCAAACGCGATCGTCGGGTCCGTGGTCCTTCTCGCCATGGCGACTGTCTTTGGCGTGCCCTTTGGGATCTTCGGGGGGATCTATCTTGCCGAATACGGGTCCGACCGCGCGAACAACTGGATCCGGTTTGCCGCCGACGTGCTCAACGGCGTCCCGTCGATCGTCTGGGGTATGGTGGTCTACCTGCTCCTCGTCGTCCCCTTCAAGGGGTTCTCCGCCTACGCCGGGGGAGTCGCGCTGGGGCTCATGATGGTGCCGCTCGTAATGCGCACGACCGAGGAGGTCCTGATCCTGGTGCCCCAGAGCTACCGCGAGGCGGCGCTCGCCCTCGGTGTGGCGCGCTGGAAGATGATCGTGGTAATCGTGGTGCGAACCGCGCTCAAGGGGATTGCGACCGGAGTCATCATCGCGCTGGCCCGCATCGCCGGCGAGACCGCGCCCCTGCTTTTCACCGCCCTCGGCAACACCTTCTGGAGCCACAACCTTAAGGAGCCCATCTCCGCCCTGCCGCTCCAGATATTCGCCTACGGCCTTTCGCCGTACGACGATTGGCACCGGCAGGCCTGGGCCGGCGCCCTGGTGCTCATGGCTTTGATCATCGTCCTCAATGTTACGGTTCGCGTTCTGTCGCGGGACCGCAGTAAAACCGATTGAACGTCATGCCCACACTCCCCGAAGCGCCAGCGGGCCAAAAGGCTCCGGAGTCAATGAAGGCCTCGCCTGCGCAGGCGCGCACCGTAGAGGCAGGCCTGCCGGCGGAGGCGGAGGAGGTCGCCTTTGACATCAAGAACTTCAGCCTATGGTACGGCCAGCGCCAGGCACTCCAGGACGTCACGATACGCATCCCCGCGAAGAAGGTGACGGCCATCATCGGCCCGAGCGGCTGCGGCAAGTCCACCTTCCTGCGCGCGCTCAACCGCATGCATGAATTGACCCCGGGCACCCGCCTGGAGGGCTCGCTTCGCCACTTCGGCGAGGACCTATACGGGCCGGGTGTCGAGGCGGTGGCGATTCGCCGGCGGGTGGGCATGGTGTTCCAGAAGTCGAACCCGTTCCCGACCATGTCCATTGCGGAGAACGTCCTCGTGGGGCTGCGCCTGAACGGCGTCCGGGACAAGAGGGTCCTCCAGAGCCGCCTGGAGGAATCGCTGCACATGGCCGCCCTCTGGGACGAGGTGAAGGACGTCCTCAACCGCCCGGGCACGAGCCTTTCGGGAGGGCAGCAGCAGCGGCTCTGCATCGCGCGCTCGCTTGCCGTGCAGCCGGAGACGCTCCTCATGGACGAACCCTGCTCGGCCCTCGACCCGCTGGCCACGGCGAAGATCGAGGAGCTCATCCAGACGTTGCGCGAGCGCTATACCGTGGTAATCGTAACCCACAACATGCAGCAGGCAGCCCGATGCTCGGACCGAACCGCGTTCTTCTACCTGGGCCGGCTGATCGAATTCGGCAACACGAGGAACATCTTCACGAGCCCAAGCAACCCCCAGACCGAAGCCTACGTCTCGGGCCGTTTCGGTTGAAGTCCGCCCAGCCCCTTCCGCCATGACCCATTACACCGAGGAGATGAACCAGCTGAAGGAGAGCCTTCTCGCGATGGCAAGCCACGCCGAGTCCGCCGTGACCCGTTCCATGCGTGCCCTGGTCGAGCGCGACGACGCGCTTGCGCAGTCGGTCCTCGACGACGACAACATCATCGACCAGTTCGAGGTGGACATAGACGACATCGCGATCCACCTCCTCGCGAAGGCTCCGGTGGCCACGGACCTGCGCCTGACGACGGTGGCGATGAAGATATCCCAGAACCTGGAACGGGTGGGCGATTCCGCGGTGACCATCGCCCGCCGCGTCATCGACCTGCATACCGAGCAGCAGCTCAAGCCCTACGTCGACCTCCCGCGCATGGCCACGATGGCCATCGAGATGCTCCGCGACTCAATCTCGGCGTTCATCAACCACGATCCGGACAAGGCGCGCGCAGTTGTCCCTCGCGATGCCGAGGTGGACGTCCTCAACCGCCAGCTGCACCGGGAGCTCTCGAGCTTCATGGTCGAGCGGCCGGCGAACATCACACGCTGCCTTAACCTCATGGTCATCTCCAAGTGCCTGGAACGCATCGCCGACCACGCGACCAACATTGCCGAGGACGTCGTCTATCTCTACGAGGCGATCGACATCCGGCATTCGGGCCAAAAAGTCCATGAAAGCAAAAATCCTGGTAGTTGACGACGAACCGGACGCCCTGGAGGTCCTGGGGTTCAAGCTGCGCGAAGCCGGCTACACTCCCGTCTTCGCGAAGGACGGGACCCGCGCGCTCGCGATTGCCAGGGACGAGCGGCCGGACCTCATCGTGCTCGACCTCATGCTCCCGGAGGTGGACGGTCTCGAGGTGTGCAAGATCCTCCGCCGGGACCCGTCGACCGCGTCCATTCCCGTCATCATGCTGACGGCCCGGGCCTCGGAAATGGACCGGGTCCTTGGCCTCGAGCTCGGCGCCGACGACTACGTGACGAAGCCGTTCAGCCCCCGTGAGCTCGTCGTCCGAATCGGCAAGCAGCTGTCCCGCGCGAGGGCGGGCGACGAGCAGGGTGCGCGCCTGATGATCGGCGAGATCCAGATCGACGTGCCGCGCCACGCCGTGCAGGTGGGGGCCAAGGGGATCGCCCTCACGGCCACCGAGTTCAGGCTCCTGGAGATCCTTGCCCGCAGGAGGGGGCGGGTGCAGTCGCGCGACCGCCTTCTGCAGGATGTCTGGGGCTACGAGAACCCGATCGACAGCCGGACGGTGGACACGCACATGCGCAGGCTGCGCGAGAAGCTCGGCTCGGCGGCGCAGCACCTGGAGACGGTGCGCGGCGTCGGCTACCGCTTCGCCGCCGAGGGCTGACCCCCGAGCGGATGGAAGCGATCCTCATCCTGCTGTGCGCGACGGTTGCCGCGCTGGCGGCCGCCTGGGGCTGGGAGCGCCGGCTCAGGAAGGCAGAGGGTGAAAGGCACGGGCGAGAGCTGGCCGGTCAGCGGTCCAACCGCGAGGCGGAGCTCAGGGAGCAGTCCCAGCGCACGGCGGCGCTGTTCGACCGTATGGTGGAGGGGCTTATCGTCGTCGACGCCGCCGGGAGGATCCGGCTGGCCAACCGGGCGGCCTCGGCCCTCTTCGGCTTCGAGGGTCCCGCGGCGGGCAAGACCATCCTCGAGGCCACGAGGCACCACGAGGTTGCGGCTGTGGTGGGCCGGCTGGAGCGGGAGCTCGAGGTGCTCGACCACGAGCTGCGGATCGACTCGATGGTCGCCCCCCGCTTCCTCCAGGTGAACGCGCTCGCTCTGCGCGACGCTACCGGGTCGAGCGACGGGGCGATCCTGGTGTTTCATGACCTGACACGCCTAAGGCAGCTCGAGGGGGTGCGCCAGGAGTTCGTGGCCAACGTGAGCCACGAGCTCAGGACCCCGCTCTCGCTCATCAAGAGCGCCTCGGAGACGCTGCTCGACGGGGCGAAGGAAGACCCGGCCTCGCTGGCTCGCTTCCTGCAGATCATCGACAAGCACGCGAACCGCCTGGCGCTCCTCATCGACGACCTGCTGCTCCTCTCGACCCTCGACTCCGGGGGCCTCCGGCTGAACCGGCAGCCGCTTCCCGTCCGGTCCACCGTTCAGGACGCGATCGACGACCTGCAGGCGCGCGCCCGAGCGCGCGACGTGACGCTCAAGAACCTCGTGCCGGGTGCGCTCGTCGCGTATGCCGACAACGATCGCATGCGGCAGGTGATCTCGAACCTCGTGGACAACGCCATCAAGTACGGGCGGGCGGGGGGCGTCACAGCGGTCGAGGCCAGCCAGCTGCCCGACGGGCGGATCGAGATCATGGTGGTTGACGACGGCGCGGGCATCCCGAAGGATGCGCAGGAGCGCATCTTCGAGCGCTTCTACCGCGTGGACAAGGCGCGCTCCCGGGAGCAGGGGGGCACCGGTCTCGGCCTTGCGATCGTGAAGCACGTGGTCCAGGCCCACGGCGGCGAAGTCCGCCTGGAGAGCGAGCCGGGCGCGGGAGCGAGGTTTGTCATCAGCCTTCCCCCGGTTCCGGTCTCCTGAAGGTCGCGGTGGGTCCGCGCCGAGATCAGTTGGCCCGCAGCAGCCAGACGAACGCGGCGCCGAGCAGCCCGGTCACGGGGAGCGTGAGCACCCAGGCGAAGACGATCCTCTCGACCACGCCCCACTTGACGGCGCTGAACCGGTTGGTGGCGCCGACGCCCATGATGGAGGTCGAAATGACGTGGGTGGTCGAGACTGGCACCCCGACGAGCGAAGATCCGTAGATCACGCACGCGGCCGCCGTCTCCGCCGCGAATCCTTGCACGGGCTGCAGCTTCACGAGCTTCTGGCCCATGGTCTTTATGATCCGCATGCCGCCCCCGGCCGTCCCCGCGGCCATCGTGACGGCGCACGTGATGATGATCCACTTCGGCACGGAGTTGAATTCGGGTATGCGCAGGAACGAGGCCCAAGCGGGAAGATGCGGGAACAGTCCCTCGCGCGTCGCCGTGAAGAGCGTCAAGGTCAGGATCCCCATCGTCTTCTGTGCGTCGTTCGATCCGTGGCTAAAGCCCATGAAGCCGGCGCTCGCGAGTTGGGCCTTCCCAAAGAAGAGGGAGACGGTCCTGGGGCGAACCCGGCTGAACGCTATCATGATGGCGCCCATGAGCATCATGCCTCCGACAAACCCCGCGATTGGCGAGAGGACCATGGGAAGAACGACCTTGGGCCAGAGGCCGGTGGACCAGTGAAGGACCGCCAGGTTGCCCCGCGAGCCCGCCAGCGTCGCGCCGCACAGCCCGCCGACGAGTGCGTGAGACGAGCTTGACGGAAGGCCCAGCCACCACGTGAGCAGGCCCCACGCAATCGCCGAAAGAAGCGCGCAGAGCAGGACCGTCATGTCGACGGCGTTGGTGTCGACCAGGCCCTTCCCAATGGTTGTCGCGACCGCGGTTCCCGAGAGCGCCCCCACCAAGTTCCAGGCTGAGGCCCACGCCACTGCGAGCCGCGGCGTCAGCACCTTGGTTGACACGACCGTGGCGATGGAGTTTGCCGTGTCGTGGAAGCCGTTCACGTACTCGAACACCAACGCAACAAACACGACGAGAACAAGAAGCGTCATGGTGCGCTTCCCGTCACGAATGCTTGAGCGAGACCTGGACGACGATATTCCCGGCGTTTCGGCACCGGTCCACCGCTTGCTCCACCATCTCGAAAAGCTTCTGCAGGATCACAAATTCCTTGGCGTCGCACGGCCCTTTGTAGAGCCCGCGCAGCTGCTCGAGCATCACCTTGTCGGCCTCCCCCTCGGCGTACTGGAGCCTGTCGTTCGCCTCGCGGATGGACGCGAGCGTCGATCCCTTGCGGAGCTGCTTCACCATGAACACAAGGGCGCCGGCCGCCTGGCCCATCAGCTCGGCCTGGCGGCTGAACATCTCATGCGGAACACGACCCGGATAGATCGCGAGGCGCTCGACGATCTTCTCGACCTGCTTGGGAATGCGGTAGAGCGCCACGGACAGCGCTTCGATGTCCTCGCGGTCGAGCGGCGTCACAAAGGTCTTGGTGAGCGCCTCGGTCATGAGGTGGCGGATCCGCTTCTCCTTCCTGCGGGCCTGGACGAAGTCGTCCAGTCCGGCCGGCTGCTTTCCCTCGGCGATCTGGTGCAGGAACTTCTCAAAAAGGTCGACACTCACCTTCGCCTCCTCGGCGCCTTCTTCGAGGAGGTCGAAGAACACATCATTTGTGCCTATCAACTTCTTTAGAAAATTCATGCATGTTGTGTTACAAACGTGTCACGGCTGTGGCGACGCAAAACACGCGCCCTGGGGCTCATATGACCCCGCGCAGCTTGAGCCAGAGGAGCCCGAGGTATTCGTGGACGGCGACGGTGCTGCGCTCGAGCGACTCGCTGTCCCACCCGAGGTCGGTCCACTCAGCGGCCTTGCCCGCGTGGGCGACATAGTCCGAGGGGCACGGCACGATCTCGACGCCCGCCCTTCTGAACAGGCCCGCGGACCTGGGCAGGTGCCAGGCCGAGGTGACCAGCGCGACCCGGCCGCCGCCCGAAAGCTTCGCGATGGCCAGCGACTCCTCCTCCGTGTCGCGCGCCGTGTCGACCTGCGTGATCCGGGACGGGCTGACGCCGAGAGACTCTGCGGCCCGGGCGAAGACGGCCGCCATGGGTGGGTGACCCTCGGCGCCGGGCCCGCTCACGACCAGCCGAGCGTCCGGAAGGACCCTGAGGATCCTGACCGCCTCGACGATGCGCGCGAGGCCGGGGGCCGAGAGCTGGCTTGTCGCGGGCAGCCCGCGGACGTCGCTGTAGCCGCCGCCAAGCACCGCGACGAACCTGCAGCCCGAGATCGCCGTGGGAGCCGGTGCGCCGACGGCGAATTCCGGGATTGGGGGATACCATGCCTCCAGGGGAGCCAGGAGGCGCGCGCTCAGGTACCGGTTTGAAAGGAGTGCCAGCAACAGTGCGGCCGCGGCCATGAGCCGGCGCGCCAGCCTTGGGCGGTTTCCCAGGCTTAGGAGCAGAAGGCCGGCCGCCATCAGGGCCAGGCAGAGCGGCAGCGGCATCAGCCAGTACGAGATGATCTTCTTGGCCAGAAACACGCCAGGAATCAGCTCTGAGGCTTCAGTTGGGCCACCATGGAGCCAAATTCGGGGTGGCCCATAAGCCCCTGCAGGTCGGGATCATGCGACATCCACTCGAAGTCCCGGTAGCCGAGGCCGATCGCATGGCGCAGGGAGCGAAGCGCGTCTGCATAGCGTCTGCTCAGCGCCAGGCTGCACGCGAGGTTGTAATGGGCGGTGGCGTTGGCCGGCTGGAGACGGACGAGCTTCCGGTCCATCCTCAGGCCGTCGGCGATCCTGCCGACCTTGGTGTAGAGCCCCCCGAGGATCTCGATCGCCTCAACGCACTGCGGATCGTTCCTTAGGACGCTCTCAAAGAAGCCGAGCTCGAATGCCGTGTCGCGCGGGGGATCCTCAGCCATTTTTCAGTCGCCGTTGGCGTCACGACCTGCGGGGGCAGGATCCGGTGTCCCTGAGCAGGTTGCAGCGCGCGCTCACCTGCAGCCGCTGCGAAACCGGCGAGAGTCCGAGCTTTGAGGAGACCGTGCTTCCGTACCACTCCATGAAGGGTGCGCTTATCTCGAAGATCCGGTCGCAGTCGAGGCAGACGACCTGGGCAATCTGGGTGTTCTGCTCCAGGTTGGGCATGTAGAACTTCTCGCCGCTTCCGATGTCGATCTCCCTCATCAGGGCGCTCTGCGTCATGATGGGAAGGGTGCGGTAGACCGTCGCCCGGGACACGGAGTCGTCGATCGCGCGCGCGTAGTCCAGCAGCTGCTCGGCCGTGAAATGCTCCTTCCGGGCAAAGGCGGCGTCAAAAATCGCAAGCCTCTGGCTGGTCACCCGGAGGCCTTTCTGGGCGAGGAACTTCCTGAATTTTTCCCGGGCCTTAGGGATACTCACATGGGGACTGTCGCTCCCGCGGGGTGGGTGTGTCAATTCGATCCCTGCGGCCCGCAATCGGGATTGCGCGCGCCCCCTCGCGGGAGCTCAATCGCCTCCTACTTCCGCGATGATCGTCGGCGTGCATCCACTGGCCGGTTTCGACAAGGTCCTGCACTACAAGGTGCCCGAGGGCCTGCGCTCTGCCGCCAAGGTTGGCTCGCTGGTGCGGGTGCCCGTCGGCCATGCGGTCCGGCTCGGCGTGGTCGGCGCCGTCGGGCCCCCGGCCGACTTCCCGTTGGATCGCCTGAAGTCCGTCGCCGCGGTCGTCTATCCCTTTCCCGCGCTGACCCCGGACCTCCTCGAACTCGCGCGCTGGATGGCGGGCTACTACGCGGCGCCCCTGGACGCGGTCATCGAGGCCATGATCCCGGCCGCCGTCAGGCGCGGAACGCGGGTCAAGGAACAGCGGCTCCTTCGGGCGGGCGCGAAGCTGTCCCGGGAGGACGCGGCCGCGCTCGCCCGCCGGGCGCCAGCCCAAGCCCGGCTCTATGCGTTCATGGAGAGCCAGATCCTGCCCCAGCCGAAGGGACTCATCCTCGAGCGCACCGGGGCGACCGCGGCGACGGTGCGCGCCCTGGTCCTGCGGGGACTCCTCTGCGAGGAGGCGAGGCGCGTCGAGCGCAGCGCCTACTCGGACGACCTTGCGCAGGGGGAGCTCGTGGCGGCGCAGCCGCACGCCCTGAATGGCGAGCAGGGCGCCGCCGTGTCGGCGCTGGCGGCCTCGCTGAAGACCAGAAAGTTCGGGGTGACGCTCCTGCACGGGATCACGGGTTCAGGCAAGACCGAGGTGTATCTCCGGGCGATCCAGGCCGCTCTCGAGGCGGGGGGCGGGGTGATCCTGCTCGTGCCCGAGGTTGCGCTCACGCCGCAGACGGTCGCCCGCCTGAGGTCGCGCCTCGAGGCGATCGCGCCCGGGCACCGGTGCGTCGTCTGGCACAGCCACCTCGGGGAGGGGGAGAGGCTGGACGGCTGGCTGGCACTCGCGTCGGGCGAGGTCCGCGTCGCGGTGGGCGCCCGCTCCGCGGTCTTCGCTCCGGTCAGGAACCTGCGCCTCATCGTCGTGGACGAGGAGCATGAGCCGGCCTACAAGCAGGACGAGATCCCGAGGTACCACGGCCGCGACGTGGCCGTCATGCGGGCCCGGCTGTGCGCGGCGCAGTGCCTCCTCGGCTCCGCGACGCCGTCGCTCGAGAGCTACGCCAACGCGCTCGCGGGAAGGTACGGCCTGCTGCGCCTCACCCGGCGAGTCGACGGCCGCAGCCTGCCCTCGTTCACCCTGGTCGACATGCGGATCGAGGCGGCCCGCCAGCGAGCGGCCACCGCACTCTCCCGGACGCTCTCCGACGCGATGCAGGCCAGGTTCGACCGCGGCGAGCAGACGATCCTCTTCATCAACAGGCGCGGCTACTCGTCGTCCATGCAGTGCCGCAAGTGCGGGGCCGTCGAGGAGTGCCCGCACTGCAGCATCTCGATGACCTACCACAGGACGGACGAGACGCTGCGCTGCCACCTTTGCGGCGAGCAGCGCCCGGCCCCGGTCCGGTGCCCCAAGTGCGGGGCCCCGGACATCCGCTGGAGGGGACTCGGGACCCAGCGGGTGGAGGAGGCCGTCAGGCGGGTGCTTCCGAGGGCAAGGATCGAGCGGCTGGACTCGGACACGATGGGCAGAAAGAACCGATTCCGCGAGATCCTGGGCGACTTCCGCAGGGGGAAGATCGATATCCTGGTGGGCACGCAGATGATCGGCAAGGGCCTGGACTTCCCTAACGTGACGCTCGTCGGCCTGGTGGACGCGGACCTTTCGATGCACATCCCCGACTTTCGGGCGAACGAGAGGACCTTCCAGCTTCTGGTGCAGGTCGCGGGCCGGGCGGGCAGGGGGGACCAGGCCGGCGAGGTGGTTGTCCAGAGCTTCACCCCGCAGGCCGAGGCCATCCAGTTCGCGCGGCATGCCGACTTCGGGGGCTTCGCCGCGGCGGAGCTCGAGGTGAGGACCCGGTTCGGCTATCCGCCGAGGCGACACCTCATCCGGCACCTTTTCCGCGGGAAGAACCCGGACAAGCTGAAGTTCTTCGCCGAGCAGTGGGCGAAGCGGGTCGCCGAAACCCTGGGAGGCCGTCTGGAGCTCCGGGGGCCCGCCCCCGCGCCCATCGAGAAGATCCGCGACGAGTACCGCTGGCAGCTGTGGTATTTCGCCGCGAGCGTCACCAGGGTGATCGGCGACCTCTCGGAGCTCAGGGCCGAGTTCAGGTGGCCGGACGACATCTCCCAAATGCTTGATGTCGACCCCATGAATCTCGTCTAATCGCCCACCATGCTGATCCACTCCGTGTACTTCTGGCTCAAGCCCGAACTCACCGACGCCGAGCGCGCGAATTTCCGCGCCGAAGTGCAGAAGCTCTCCGCCGTGCGGACGATCGAGAAGATTTACGTGGGGCCGCCCGCGTCCCTGCGCGAGCGGGACGTGACCGAGCGGAGCTTCGACGTGGCGCTCACGATCGTCTTCAGGGACGGCCCGGCGCACGACGCCTATCAGGTCGACCCGATCCACCTCGCCTTTGTAGAGAGGAACCAGCGGTCCTGGACCCGGGTCCAAGTCTACGACTCGCAGGAATGACGGCAGGCCTGCCGGTCCCGGTCCGCGCGGTCGACATTTGATCGCGATGCGGGATGGATGCCGGGGTCCGTGGCGGCTAGGCGGTCCTGTGGTACTTGTCTGTTGCGGCCGACGCCATCCGCTCGGCGCCCGGTGGTACCGCGCTAGGTCCGGCGGTCGTTCCAGGCCGCGTAGTCGGCTGGCGTGTCGATGTCTGCGCCCAGCTCGGGCAGGTCGATTGCGGCCACCCGCTCCGCCTCCGAATTGAGCAGCTTGCGTGCGCCCTCGTCGCCCCTGAGCGCCATGAGGGCGCCAAAGTGACCCCGGCCGAAGACGGCGGGGGCGCCGTTTCGGCCATGATAGCGAGCGGCCGATGTGCGCCCCGTCGCCCGGTGGAGCGAGGCGAGCAGCAGGATCACGTCCGCCGAGAGGCCCGGCTGGTCGCACGGCGCGAGGAGGACGGCGTCCAGGGAGGGGTCGGCGGCGAGAGCCGCGGCGAGCCCCGTGCGGATCGACGAGGCCATGCCCTCCTCCCACTGCGCATTGTGCGCCGCAACGATCGGCCTTTCGGCGATCGTGGCCCGGACCACCTCCGCGTTGGCCCCTAGGACGACGACGACGGGCCGCGCCCCAGAGCGGAGCGCGGCGTCGACGGCGCGGGCGACCATGGGCCTGCCACCGATGTCCAGGAGCTGTTTCACGGCCCCCATGCGGGAGGATCCGCCGGCCGCCAGCAGGACGGCGCCGAGCTTCTTGGGCCCCGCGGGCGCGTCCGCGGCCTCAGGCATGGATCGGCAGCTCGCGCTCGCGAAGCGGGCGCGCGTCGCGGCCCGAGAGCACGGCTCTCATCTCGGCCACGATGCAGAGCGCGACCTCCTCGGGAAGGTCCGCGCCGAGGTCGAGGCCTACCGGCGCGCGCAGGCGAGCGCGCATCTCGGAGGTGACGGCAAGGCCGTTTCCGACGAGGTCGGCGACGATCTTCTCCGCCCTGCGCCTGGGTCCCAGGAGCCCGAGGTAGGCCAGGGGGAGCGGCAGGAGGTCCTGCAGGAGCGGCACGTCGTGGAGGTAGTGGTGCGTCATGACGACGGCGAGGGAGCCGGGCGCGGGCGCCGCGCGCCCGACGAGGGTCTCCGCCGGCCCGGACAGGAACACGGCCGCCCCTGGGAAGCGCTCGGGTGTCGGCATCGCGGGCCGCGGGTCGGCCACGGTGACCCTCCAGCCGAGCTCGCGGGCGAGCCGTGCGAGCGGCTGCGCGTCGTCTCCCGCCCCGAATATCGCGAGCGAGACCGGGGGCCCAATCCGGTCAATGAAGACGCTGGCCCTCGGGCCCGGAGAGGCCTCGGCGGGGTCGTCGCGCAGCCGGGTGCCGACCGGACCGCCCGGGTTCTCCCAAACGACGGCGAGCTCCGTGGGCCTGCCGGCGCGCAGGTTCTCCTCGAGCGCGGCCGCCCAGCGCGGCCGCGGCTCCACGGGCTCCAGCAGCACCCTCACGACGCCGTTGCAGCCGAGCCCCACGCCCCAGACAAGGTCGTTCTCCGCCGACGTGTCGTAGACCACGAGTTCGGGGCGCCCGCTTGCCGCCACGCGGCCCGCCCGCTCGACAAGGTCCTCCTCAAGGCACCCTCCGCTGATCGAGCCGATGCGCCCCGCCCCGTCCGTGACCAGCATCCGCGCCCCGGGCCTGCGGTAGGACGATCCCTCGACCTTGGTGAGGGTTGCCATCACCCCGCCCGCGCCCGCCCGGCACAGGTGCGCGACAATCGCCTCCAGTTCCTTCATGGACGGATGGCTTACCGGGCGCGCGCCTGCATTACGACCAAGAAAGGTCCGTCCTCGATATCGGGAGCTGGCGCACGCGCTTGCCGGTGGCGGCGAAGATCGCGTTGCACACGGCCGGCGCCAGCGGGGGAAGGGCGGGCTCTCCCAGTCCGGTGGGCGGGTAGTCGCTCTTGACGAAGTGTATCTCGATCGAGCGCGGCGCATCCGCGATCCGCAGCATCGGGTACTCGTGGAAGTTGGACTGGACGACGCGGCCCTGCTTGATGTCGAGCTCCTGGCGCCAGGCCGCGTTCAGGCCGTCCGTTACGGAGCCCTGAACCTGGTTCTCGGCGCCGCTCAGGTTGACGATCTGCGATCCGACGTCGACGGCGGCCACGACGCGGTCCACCCTGAGCTCTCCCGCAGGCGTGACCGTCACCTCCGCCACCTCGGCGATGTAGCCCTGGTGACTGAAGAAGTACCCGAGGCCCATGCCCCTGCCGCGGGGCAGCGTCTTTCCCCAGCCGGACTTCTCGGCCACCTCGCGCAGGACGCTGCGCATGCGCGCGGCGTTGTAGGGGCGGCCCCTGGGGCCGGTGCCCGGGACCATATCGCCTTCGCCCAGCAGGGCCAGGTTGAACTTTACGGGGTCCCTGCCGGCGGCGTGCGCAAGCTCGTCGAGGAAGCTGCAGATCACCCAGGCGTAGGTGCAGCTGCCCGGGGCGCGCCAGGGGCCCTGGGGCACGCCGTTGTCGAGCGTGCTGCTCAGGAGCGCGAAGTTCGGCACGAAGCGCGCGGGATATTCATCCGCGCCCATGTTGGAGCCGAAGGAGACATGGTGGCTGCGCCACGCGCTCAGCGCGCCCTGCGGGTCCACCGCGCCCTTGAGGAAGTGAAACCCGCCGGGCCTGTAGTGGTCGTGCTGCAGGTCGTTCGCGCGGTCCCAGAGGAGCTTCACCGGGACGCCGAGGCGCTGCGAGATCGCGGCCGCCTCCGCGACCGGGTCGGAGTCGAGCCTCCGGCCGAAACCGCCGCCGATGCGGGTGATGTTGACCTTCACGTTCTCGGGGGCGAACCCGAGCACCTGCGCGGCGAGCTTGCGCGCGCCGTCCGGGTTCTGGGTCGGGGCCCAGATCTCGGCCCTGTCCCCCTGCACGTGCACAAGGCAGTTCTGGGGCTCCAGGTTCGTGTGCGAAATGAAGGGGTACGCGTAGGCGGCCTCGAGCACGTGCGCCGCGCCGGCGAACGCCTTGTCGACGTCCCCGTCCCTGCGGTCCTCGGACACCCCGGGCGATCCGGCGGGCGCGCGCGCGAGCTCGCGCGCCTGGCGGGCGAAGTCGTCCCAGCTGCTGTTGGGCAGCCGGCCCTCCTTCCAGGTGACCTTCAGCTCGTTGCGGGCGCTGAACGCGGCCCACGTGGAGGTGGCGACGATGGCGACTCCCGGCACGAGGCCCGTCAACTGGCCCTCGGGCACGGTCCGGTCGATCGCGAACGCGTCCACGACGCCCGGCAGGGCCTTCACGTGGTCCAGGTTCGCGCTCAGGGGGCGGGCGCCCCAGACGGGGCTCTTCTCGTAGACCGCGTGCACCATTCCCGGCCGCTTCTGGTCGATTCCGAAGAGCGGCTGCCCGGTGACGACCCTGGGGTTGTCGACCCCGCCGATCCGCTTGCCGAGCAGCGTGAAGTCCTTCGGATCCTTCAGGACCACGGAGCCCTCGGCGGGCACGGGCAGGGCCGAGGCCTTCGCCACCAGGTCCCCGAACTTGAGGGACCGGCCCGACGGCGCGTGGCGCACCGCGCCCTCCCCGGCGACGCACTCGTTCGCCGGCACGCCCCACGTCTGGGCCGCCGCCTCGACCAGCATGGTGCGCGCGGCGGCGCCGACCTGGCGCATCGCCGTGTAGGACATCGGCGTCGACATGCTCCCGCCGGCGAACTGCGGGCCGAACGCCGCATCGAGTGGCGCCGAGACCACCTCCACGCGCCTCCAGTCCGCCCCGAGCTCCTCCGCGATGATCATCGGCAGCGAGGTCTTGATCCCCTGGCCGACCTCGGGCCTGGGGGAGTAGACGGTCACGCTCCCGTCGGCGGCGATGCGGAGGAACGCGTTCGGGATGAAGAGACCGTCCGTCTTCTCGACGTCGGGCTTCACGACCTGCGCCATCCCCGAGGGCCGCACATAGTAACCGAGGACGAGGCCGCCCCCGGCGAGGGTCGCCAGCTTCAGGAAGGACCTGCGCCCGAGGGGCGCCCGAAGCGTCGCGCTCATGCCCGGGTCTCCCTCCCGGCCGCAAGGAGCTCGGCCGCCCGGTGGATCCCCGCGCGGATCCGGAAATACGTTGCGCAGCGGCAGAGGTTCCCCGCCATGGCCTCGTCGATGTCGGCGTCGCTCGGGCTCGGGTTGTGGGCCAGAAGGGCGGCGGCCGACATGAGCTGGCCGGGCTGGCAGTAGCCGCACTGGGCGACGTCGAGCTCGCACCAGGCCCTCTGCAGGGGATGCTGGCCGTCGGGGGAGAGGCCCTCGATGGTCGTCACCTTGGCGGAGCCGACCGCGGAGACCGGGGTCAGGCAGGCCCGGGCGGGCGTGCCGTCCAGGTGCACGGTGCACGCGGCGCACTGCCCGATGCCGCATCCGAACTTCGTGCCCACAAGGTCCAGGTTGTCCCGGAGCACCCAGAGCAGGGGAGTCTCCGGAGCGGCGTCGACCTCGTGGGAGCGCCCGTTAACCTGCAGGGTGAATGTGCTCATGCGCGCCTAGGTTGGAGTGGCGCACCGTACTGCGGACGCGGCTCCTGTCAACGGCGCTCGCTCGGTTAATCGGCCTTCGGCGGCATGACCCACTTTACCAGGGCCGACTGCAGCTCGGCCTTTCGGACCGGCTTTGAGAGGTAGTCGTCCATCCCGGCAGCCAGGCATTTCTCGCGGTCGCCCGTCATGGCGTTGGCCGTCATCGCGACGATGCGCACCGGCGCCTTCCAGTTCACCTGGAATGACTTCTCCTCCTGGCGGATCAACCGCGCCGCCTCATAGCCGTCCATCTCCGGCATCTGGCAGTCCATGAAGATGATGTCATAGGGCACCTGCTTGAGGGCGCTCAGCACCTCGTGGCCGTTGGCGACGGCGTCCGCGGAGAACCCGAGGCCCTTGAGCTGCGCCAGCGCCACCTTCTGGTTAACGATGTTGTCCTCGGCCAGTAGGATGCGCGCATGGTGCTGGGCCGGGGCCGCCTGCGTCTCGGCGGCGGGCGCCTCCCCCTTGGGCGCCTTGGTAAAGACGTGCTCCGCCGCGGCCTTGCCGAGCACGT
This sequence comes from Opitutaceae bacterium, assembly GCA_003164715.1. Taxonomy (GTDB): domain Bacteria; phylum Verrucomicrobiota; class Verrucomicrobiia; order Opitutales; family Opitutaceae; genus Palsa-1447. Next base: position 33,767 of record PLTZ01000076.1, read on the forward strand.
TGACCAGGCAGTCGAACAGGCGCGACTGCTTGATCGGCTTCACTAGGTAGGCGTCCACGCCGGCCGCCTTGAGCTCGTCCTGCGTGTGCATGTAGCCCATCGACGTGAGGATGATGAGCCGGGTCGACCTTATCGCGGGGTCGGCCTTGATTGACCGGGCGAGCGTCATCCCGTCCATCTCGGGCATCTGCATGTCGAGGAGCGCGAGGTCGTAGGGCTTGCCGTCCGCCGCGGCGGTCCGCAGCAGGTCGAGGGCCTCGAATCCGTTGGCCGCGCTGCCCTTCTGCATCTTCCACGCGTAGAGCTGGTGGCGCAGGATCTGCCGGTTGGTGGCGTTGTCGTCGACGACCAGGACGCGCAGGTCAAACAGGTCCCGGAAGTAGATGGAGGGGGCGGGCTCGGCCGGTCCGGTCTGCTTCTCCAGGCGGGCGTTGAAGAAGAATGTCGAGCCCTTGCCGATCTCGCTCGTGACCCCGATACGCCCTCCCATCATCTCGACAAGCTGCTTTGAGATGGCGAGACCGAGCCCCGTCCCGCCGAACCGGCGGGTCGTGGAATTGTCGGCCTGCGTGAACGCCTGGAAAAGCCTCGGCTGGATGTCCGGAGGGATGCCGATCCCGGTGTCCTTCACGGAGAAGCCGATGACGGCGTGGGTGTCGGTCTCGCTTTCTCTTGTGACCCGCACGACGACCTCGCCCCTCTCCGTGAACTTGATCGCATTCCCGATCAGGTTGGTGATGATCTGCCTGAGCCGGCCCGGGTCGCCCCGCAGGCGCCTAGGCAGGTCCGGGGGAAGCTCGCAGGCCAGCTCGATGCTCTTGTGCCGCGCCCGCTCGGCGAACATGTCGAGCGCCCCCTCGACCGTCTCGACAAGGTCGAAGTCGAGCGTGTCGAACGCCAATTTGCCCGCCTCGATCTTCGAGAAGTCGAGGATGTCGTTGATGATCGTAAGCAGCGAGTCCGCCGAGTTGCGGATCGTCTCGGCGAACTCCCTCTGGACCGGCGCCAGCTCCGTGTCCAGCAGCAGGCCCGTCATGCCGATCACGCCGTTCATCGGCGTGCGGATCTCGTGGCTCATGTTTGCCAGGAACTCGCTCTTTATCCTCGACGACTCGAGCGCCGCGTCCCGCGTCCGCGCCAGCTCGAGCTCCGTCTCCTTGAGGGTGGTGATGTCGACGATGACTCCCACCAGGTTCCACTTGTCGGGCGCCACCCGGTCGAGGGACACATGCTCGTGCAGGCAGAAGGTCCTGTCCCCCACGACCACGTGGAACTCCTGGTCGTAGTCCGGCTTGCCCTGCAGCATCGCGTCCCGGGCCGCCTTGTTGATCTGGACCCATTCGGGCACCATCTCCTCGGTCCAGAGTATCTTCTGCCCGGGCTCCGAGTCCTTGCCGAAGATCCGCTTGTAGAGGACCGACTGCGGCAGGTAGAACGACCAATCCTGCCGCCCGTCCGGCTGTCCCGTCGCGGTGGCCTGCCAGAGCAGGCAGTCGGCCCCCTTCAGGATCTTCTCGATCTGGCTCTCCGAAGCCTTCTGAGCCTCCTCGGCGTTGCGCCGCTTGGTGACGTCGCGGACGACGCCCGCGAGGTTCCACTCGTTGGGCCCGGAACGCCGGATCAGGACCTCCTCGGTCAGCCAGTGCGTCCCGTCCGGGCCGATGATCCGGAACTCCTGCTGGTAGCCGTCGGCGCCGTTCAAGAGGGCCGCCGCGGACACGACCTTTGTCCTTTCGTGGTCGGGGGCCTGCTCGTCCCGCCACAGCCCCCCCTCGTTGCGCAGCTCGGCAAGCTTGTAGATCGAGTTCTCCTGGAGGGTCGGCGGCATCCGGATCTTCCAGTCGAAGGTCGACCCCGTCCTCGTGACCCGCGCCCACCACGGCAGGATGTTCGACCGGTTGAACGTCTCCATGAGCAGCTTGTAGCTTTCGTACACCTCCTGGCGTTCGGCGTCGGCCGCAGGCTCGCCCCTGCCGCGCCGCCTCTTCAGGAAGCCGATGAGGGCCGCCACGACCCAGCCGCTCAGGCAAGTGGCGCCAAGCGCAAGGACGAGGGCTGTGTTTGAAGCGGAGGGCATGCGGGCTCTGGGGAAACCGGGCCGAGTTCGTTCGTGGCGGTGGGGGTGCTGGCGCGCCGGGGCGTCTGGGCGTGGTGCGACCGTAGGAAAGAATTGCGCAAACTTCCTGTCAACGGGCAACCCGCCTTCAGGTGAGCGCCTCGTGCACCGCCCGCAACAGGGAACGCGGGGTGTAGGGCTTGTTCAGCACGAACCGGGGTCTCCCTTCCTTGGTGTGCTCGCCCACGGTGTCGCGGCCGTAGCCCGTCGTGAGGATGACCTTCAGGGCGGGCTTCTCCGCCTGGAACAGGGCGGCCAGGACCGGCCCCGAGAGCTCCCCCGGCAGGACGACGTCGGTCAGCAGCAGGTCGATCCTCGCCGAATGCCAGCGCCAGACCTCCTTCGCGTTCTCGCCGGACTTCGCCTGGAGGAGCGTGTAGCCGTCCTGCTGGAGCACGGCGGCGGCGAACTCGCGCACGTTGGCCTCGTCCTCGACGAGGAGCACGGTGGCCTTGCCGCGCTTCTGCGCGGGCAGGGGCTCGGGCGCGGGGGCCGCGGCGACCTCGTCGCGCACCGTCGGAAGGTGGATCCTGAAGACGGAGCCCACGCCCTCGTGCGTCTCCACCTCGATCCAGCCGTCGTGGCGCCTGACGATGTCCTGGGCGGTCGCAAGGCCGAGGCCCGTGCCGCGGCCCTCGTCCTTCGTGGTGAAGAAGGGCTCGAATATCCGCGGAAGGATGGCCGCGGGTATTCCGGAGCCGGTGTCGCTCACGGAGATGCAGGCGTACTCCGCCGCGGGCGCCGCGACGTCCCTCGGCGGCCGGACGCCGTGCGCCGGCAGGCCCACGGCGATGCTTAAGCGGCCGCCGCGCGGCATCGCGTCCCGGGCGTTCACCGCCAGGTTCATGAGCGCCTGCTCGATCATGGCGACGTCGATGCTCGCGCGCGGCGACTCGCGGACCGGCTCGAAATCGATGACGATCGTCTCGCCCAGGAGCCGGCGGAGCATGCCGACCATGGCCTCGACCTCGGCGCTCAGGTCGACCACCTCGCGCTTCGGCAGGCGCTTTCGGCTGAAGGGCAGCAGCTGGCGCACGAGGCCGGTGGCGTGCCGGCTCGCGGTGAAGACCCGCTTCAGGGCCTCCTCCGACGCCGGCGGAAGGTTCTCCTTGTCGAGCAGCATGCTCACGTAGCCCGAGATGATGGTCAGGAGGTTGTTGAAGTCGTGGGCGATGCCTCCCGCGAGCCGCCCCACGAGCTCCATCTTCTGCGCCTGAAGCAGCTCCGCCTCCAGGCGCTTGCGGTCGGTGATGTCCGAGGCCAGCCCGACCATCCTGAGCGGGCCGCTGTCCTTCCCCGGCGCGGGGAAGCCGCGGTCGTGGATCCAGCGCACCGACGCGTCGGGCCTGCGGATGCGGTAGTCGGCCTGGTAGGGCGAGCGGGTCGCGATCTTCGCGCGGACCTCGGCCAGGACCGGGCCGTCCTCCTCGAGCACCCCCTCCGGCCAGGGGCCGTCACCCGCGGGTGGCCCGCCCCAGACGTCGGCGTAGGAGGGGCTCACGTACAGGGCCCTTCCCGATGCGGCGTCGCACACCCAGAACACGTCCCGGATGTTCTCGGCGATCTCCCGGAACCGCTCCTCGGCCTCGTTCAGGCGCCCGGGCTGCGCGGGCTTGCGCAGGGCCTGGAGGATCGCCGCGGGAAGCCGTTCGAGGCGGTCCTTGTGGACAAAGTCGCTTGCGCCGCGCCTCAGGCATTCGGCCGCCCGGTCCTCCCCGGTCGAGTCCGAAACGATGATGTAGGGCACCCCGGGCAGCCTCGAGAGGGCCGAGTCGAGGGCGGCCATCCCGTCGTAGCCCGGGACGCAGTGGTCGGCCAGGACAAGGTCCACGTTCCCGCGCTTCAGCGCGGCCTCGAACTCGGCGCGGTTCGCGGCGCGCTCGAACGCGAGCGAAAGCCCCGTCGACACGGCCATGTGCCGGATCCGCTCATGGTCGTCCGCGTCGGCCTCCAAGTTGAGCACGCGCAGGAAATCACGATTCATTGCGGGTGGCCGGTGTTCGCGATCGCTTGGGGAAGGGGCGTATATTCGGGGCGCGCCGCCGCCCCAAGACTTGGTTTGGCCGCCGCCCCAAGGCAAGGAATTCCGCCTGCGCGTCAGGACCTGAGGAGCGCGTAGAGGCCGAACGCCAGGAGTGTGGCGCCCGAGACGCGGTTGACCGCCCTCATCCAGCCGGTGCCGACGCGCGAGCGGACCGCGCTCACGCCGCCGCTCAGGATGAGCCACCAGGAGGCGGAGCCGAGGAAGACCCCGAGCACCAGCGAGCACGCGGCCAGGTACCCGGCCGAGGCGCCGATGCCGAAGGCCGCGAACACGGCCGCGAACGAGAGTATCGTCGCGGGGTTGGCGAGCGTCAGCAGGAACGTGGACCCGTACGCGGCGAGGGCCCGGCCGGCGCACTGCGGTGCGGCGTCGGGGGCCGGTTTGGCGAGGAACGTCTGCACGCCGAGGCAGCAGAGAAACGCGCCGCCGGCCATCCCCAGCCCGTACCGGTGGCCGACCAGGAGGCCCGAGACCGCGGTGAGCCCGAACCCCGCCACGCATCCGTACACGGCGTCCGCGGTGGCCGCTCCGAGCCCCGCCATGAACCCCGTCCAGAGGCCGTCCCGCAGCGAGCGCCGGATGCAGAGGACGCCGATCGGACCCACCGGGGCGGCGATGGAACCCCCGATCATCAGGCCTTTGAGGAGGAGTCGTGGATTCATGCGGCGCGCCCGGGTTTCGCGGGCCGGGCGATCCTCGGCGAGGCCGCGGCCCCGGTCCACGACAATTCGAGCGGGGATACGCCATGGGGCCCCGGCGGGCGCCGGCGCTTTTTGTGCTGCCCCTGCGGCCCGCCCGGGCCCACCCTGCGGCATGGAAAAACGCCCGTTTGCGGAGCTTGGGGTCTCGGCCGAGATACTGAAGGCTGTCGGCAAGCTCGGCTACGAGGAGGCGTCGCCGATCCAGACCGCCGTGATTCCCGCGGCCATGAAGGGGCGCGACGTCGTGGGCCAGTCCGCGACGGGTTCCGGGAAGACCGCTGCGTTTGCGATTCCCGCGATCGAGATGGTGAAGCCGCAGCTGCGCAAGGTGCAGTGCCTCATCCTCTGCCCGACCCGCGAGCTGGCGGTCCAGGTCGCCGAGGAGACGGGCAAGCTCCTCCTGTTCAAGCGCGGCGTGCACGTCGTGCCGATCTACGGCGGCCAGTCCTACGACCGTCAGTTCCGGGCGCTGGCGGCCGGCGTCCAGATCGTCATCGGGACCCCGGGCAGGGTGATGGACCACATGGAGCGCGGGACCCTGAAGCTGGACGCGCTGCGCCTGGTCGTTCTGGACGAGGCCGACCGCATGCTCGACATGGGGTTTCGCGACGACATCGAGCGCATCCTGTCGGCGGTTCCCGAGGGCCGGCAGCTTCTGTTCTTCTCGGCGACAATCCCCAAGGCCATCCAGGAGCTCATCGGGCGGTACTCCCGCGACCCGGAATGGATCCGAATCGAGTCGCACGCGCAGAACGCGCCTCAGGTCGACCAGGTCTACTACGAGGTGGACCGGCGCTCCAAGCTCGAGGTCCTCACGCGCCTCATTGACCTGAACGACTTTCGGTACGGGCTCATCTTCTGCAGCACCAAGGTGATGGTGGACGAGCTTGACGAGCACCTCCATGCGCGGGGCTACGCGACGGACCGCCTCCACGGCGACCTGAGCCAGATGCAGCGCGACCGCGTGATGGAGAAGTTCCGCAGGCGCTCGTTCGAGTTCCTTGTCGCGACTGACGTCGCGGCCCGCGGCCTCGACGTCGACGACCTCGAGGTGGTCTTCAACTTCGACCTCCCGAACGACGCCGAGGACTACACCCACCGGATCGGGCGCACCGCGCGGGCGGGCAAGTCGGGCAGGGCCATCACCTTCGTCTCGGGCCGCGAGCTCTACAAGCTGCAGAGCATGATCCGGTTTGCCAACCTGAGGATCCGCCGCGAGCGGGTGCCGTCGCTCGACCAGGTCGAGGAGGCGCGGGCGAACGTCTTCTTCGAGAAGCTGCGGGGGGTCCTCGACTCGGGCCGGTTCGAGAGGCACGACCGGATGATCGACCGGCTCCTCGACCAGGGCTACGCGAGCACCGACATCTGCTCGGCGCTGATCCAGCTCCTGAAGGGCGGGGACGGGCCGGCCAAGGCGCCGGCACCCGGGCCAGAGCCGGCGCGGGCCGAGGGCCTGCCCGAGTCCGCCGCCGAGCCTTCACTCGTCCGCGCGGAGCCCGCGCCCCCGCCCGCCGCCCGCACCGGCCGGGAGGCCGGGATGACGACCCTCTTCCTTAACGCCGGCAGGAAGCACCTCGTGACGACGGCGGAGATCGTGGGGAAGGTGACCGGGGTCACGCGGCTGCCGGCCGGCGTCCTCGGCGCGATCGACATCCACCAGCGGCACGCGCTCGTGGACGTGGCCGCCGAGCACGCCGACATGGTCATCGCCAAGCTGACCGGGATCCGCCTGCGGGGGCACGCCCTGAAGGTGAGCCTGGCGACCACGGAGGAGCGGGCGCGCGAGTAGGCGGACCGGAACCGGGACCCCGGTGGTTGTCGGCCCATTTGGCTTTCGCGCGCGGAGGATTCCCGATAGTCGTGCGTCATGAACCCCCTCCTTCCACTCCGGGCAGCCCTCGCGGGCGGCCTCCTTGCCGTTTGGACGCCCCCATGCCCCGCCGCGGACGCCGGCGCGCCCCGGGCGCGCGCGGGCCTACTCCTCGTTGCCAACAAGGGCGACCGCACGCTCTCGATTGTCGATGCGGCCTCCGGACGCCAGCTCGCGGCCGTCCAGGAGAGCGGGGAGACCGGGCACGAGGTCGCGGCATCGCCGGACGGCAGGCGCGCGTTTGTCCCCGTCTACGGCAGCGCCCGCGTGGGCCAGGCGGGCACGGACGGTCGGCTGGTCGACGTGATCGACCTTGAGACGCGCTCGGTCGTCGGGACGATCGACCTCGGCAGGGGCCTTCGCCCTCACAAGCCGGTGTTCGGCCCGAAGAACGGGCTGCTCTATGTGACGACCGAGCTCGACAACTCGGTCACGATCATCGACCCGGCGACCCTCAGGATACTGGGCTCGGTGCCGACAGGCCGCTCCCAGTCCCACATGTTGGCCATCTCGAGCGACGGACGGCGGGGCTACACCGCCAACGTTGGCTCCGGCACCGTCTCGGTCCTGGACCTGGACGCGAGGGCGCTCGTCACGACGATCCCCGTCGCGACGATCGTGCAGCGGATCTCGCTCTCGACCGACGACCGGTGGGCGTTCACCGCCGACCAGACCAAGCTGAGGCTCGTGGTCATTGACACCGCGACCAACGCCGTCAGCACCTCGATACCGCTGCCGGGCCTGGGCTTCGGGACGACGCCGACGCCCGACGGCAGGTGGCTCCTGGTCACGCTCCCGGCGCTTCGGATGGTGGGCGTGGTCGACCTGGGCAAGATGCGGGTGGTCCGCACGCTCGACGTGCCCAGTGCACCCCAGGAGATCCTGGTGCGCCCCGACGGCGGGGTCGCCTACGTCTCGTGCGACCAGAGCAGGCAGGTCGCCGTCCTTAACCTCAAGGATTGGAGGGTGGAGCGGCTGATCGACGTCGGCCCGGTGGACGACGGCCTCGCCTGGGCCGGGGCGAACTGATCTCGCGCGCCCGCCGCGGCCTACTGCCGCGCAAAATACCGGGCGAAGATTCCGGTGCACTGCCGCGCCATCGCGAAGTCCTTGGCCGTGAGCCCGCCCTCGGAATGCGTGGTGAGCGTCAAGGTCACCCGGTTCCAGCGGATGTCGATGTCGGGATGGTGGTCGGCCTTGTCGGCCTTCATCGCGACCCGGTTGACGAAGTCGATGGAGTCGAGGAACCCCGTGAATTCAAACGTCCGGCGGATCGTCCGGGCGCGCTTTGTCCAACCCGGGAGGGCTTTGAGACGGCGGCTGACCTGCGTGGGACTGAGGTGGGGCATGGGGCCTAGGGGTTGAGGACGTGATCCGCGGCCAGGACAAGGAACACGTAGTCGGACGTCGCGTAGCCGAGGCAGTACTCGCCCTGCTGCCAGAGGAACGGCCACTCGAGAAGCTCCGGGAAGTCGGGCCTTATGAGCGCCGTTCCGGACGTGATGCCGCCCGGGATGTACGACCAGTCGGCGCGGTTCATGCCGTAGGCCGGTATCATCGACTTGGCCCCGACGCCCGAGACAAAGGAGGCCGTGTTCGGCCCCGGGTGGCACCCGAGGATGAAGTCGAGCGCGTGCATCATATAGGTGGTCGGGAAGATGTCGGGGGCCCCCGCGTGGAGGAAGTACTGCTGGACCCCGAACCGCTGGATGTCCCAGCCGGCCCCCCAGATCCTCGGTTCGTAAGGCAGGCCGTACGGCGTCTTGAGCTCCAGCGCGTCGATCTTCGACCTGTAGCCCTTCAGGGCGTCCCGTATCTTGGCGACGTAGGCCGGGTCGTTGATGAGCGCGAGGGAGCGGGCCCCCAGCCACCCGAAGCGGGCCACGCGCGCCACGACGGCGTCGCCGAGGCCCACGATCACGTCGGCGTACGGCTTCTCGCCGGTCGTCTGGTAGAGTTCGATCGCCGCCTCAAGCCTCGAGACGGAGGTGTCCGGAGCCTTTGCGTTCCTCCAGAGCTCCTTGGCGATCCGCAGGCAGTCGCGGGCCAGCGGGTAGTTGAACCCCCTGAGCGCGCGGGACGCCGCGGCGAGGCCGCCGGCCGTGTTCAGCTCGCGGGCGGGATTCTCCTCCGTGAACACCCAACGGTCGTCGGCCGATCCCTCGGAGCCGAGCGCAGGCAGGTGGCCGATCCTGGGCTCCGACTGGTCGCCCGCGACCGCGGCGGCCGCGAGCACCCTGACGGCCTCGCCGTCCGTGTCGTGGAACACCTTGTTGTCCGTCATGTCGGCCGCGTCGCCGAGGAAGGTGTACTGGTGGAGCGACGCGTCCTGGATTCCCCGGTAGAGCCGGCCCATGGAGTTGTAGGCCCCGACGATCGAGAGCACGCCGTGCTCGATCTGCTGGAGCACGTCCGGCTTCCCGTCCGGCCGGTGGATCTCGACGATGTGCGACGCCTGGTCGATTGTCGTGTTGTCGAGGTCGGGGTGGAACAGCTCCCAGGCGAGCGCGAGGCCGTGGACGGTGTCAATCTGCGACTCGATGCGCAGGTCGTGGTCGCCCGCGTCGTACCATCCCCCCAGGTTGAGCCCCGGGACGTGCTCGCCCGGTTTGAACTTGGTCAGCGTGGACGGGCCCTGGAGGTAGCCGTCGAAGTGATTGTGGTTCACGGGCGCCATCAGGGCGTCGTCCATGTGCGAGAGCCCGTGCCACACGCGGTAGTGGTCGTTCACGCGCATGTGGGCCATCTGCACCGGCAGGAAGTACTCGACGGTCGGCTGCCATACGTCCCGCTCGAAGACATGCTCGCTGATCTGGAACGGGTTTGAACGGGCCTCGCCGTAGCCGACCTCGTACATGCCGGGTTCCACGACCTGCGTGAAGTCGAACTGGAGATAGTGGTAGCGCAGGAAGTTTCCCCAGTCCTTCGCCGGACGCAGGGCGACCTTCTCGGGGCCGGCGCCGGTGATCCGGTAGAGCGCGACGGGCTTGAACTCGGTCTCGCGGCGGTCGAGCTCGATGACGGCGACCTTGGGCTGCTTCGGGTGGTACCCGACCTGGGAGACCTGGATGACGGGGTCGGACCTCCACCCGGGGATCGCATGGGGCGTCACGAGCCACTCCACGGCGTCCTTGGTCGCCCCGGCCGGCACGAGCGCGCGGGCGACGAACCATCCGTTGTTGTGCTGCGCGCGCCCGTCGAGCAGCTGGATCTCGCCGCCCTGGACGACCTCAATCGTCATGCGCTGGCGCTCGGACTCCGGGGCGACGGTGAGCTTCGGCCCGTGGCCGAGGGGCGCCAGCTCGTAGTCGCCATCGCTGACGGCCCCGGGCCCGTTCGGCTGCCTGGGGAACGTCCCGAACTGCCCGCCGATCTCGTAGGATTTGCCGAAGAGGATCCCCGGGAAGAGCTCGAGGTTGAAGCCGACCTTGCCGGCCCACCCGGGCGGAAGCGGCTCGTCCAGGTCCACGATGATCCTGAAGGAGCGCCCCTCGGGCTTCACCTTCAAGACGTAGCCGAGCTTCAGGTCGGGATAGGTGACGGGATTGAAACCGCGCTGGTTGTTGCTCTCGTCGGGGTACGACATGTGCACGCTGATCTCACGGGCGTCGCGGTTGACGGCGCGGACGCCCACGACAGGGGTCGGCTGCCACTGGCCGGGGGTCGGCTCAAGGCGCAGGTCGCCGTTCGTGGCGACGCGCTGGCCGTTAAGGATGATCCCGACGCCGCCCTGGTGGCCCTCGGGGTAGAAGTCGTGGGCCAGCATCACGTTGAGCCCCGTCATCTCCAGGTACTCCTTGTCGTTGATCGAGAGGGTGTCGTCTGCGGCCGCCGCTCGGGCCGCTGACGCTGCCAGGATCAATCCGAGCAAGGGGGCAATGGGTAGCTTCATGGGCGGTCTCATGGGGAAGGGGACCGGCCTTCGCGGCTGCACTTTCCAGGCCGGGGTGGGCAAGGTTGCCGGAATTCCTCCAGAGGCAAGGCAATCCCGGTCATGGGGCGGGTGGGGCCATCACACGTCAACGGCCACGACCTCATGCGCGGCGATGGACGGCACGGTCACCTCCAGCGACCCGCCGGCCGCCGCGAACTCCGGCGTCGTGCCGGCAACCAGCAGCCTGACGGCCTTCGCGCCCAGCCCGTCCGGCAGCCGCACGCGCACGCGCTGCTCCCCCAGCGGGACCAGCTCGCGGACTGGGCCCTTCATCATCATCGGGTTCGTGAGGTTGACGAGGTGCACCGTCAGCGAGTCCCGCTGGCGCCACAGGGTGACGTCGAGGACGCCGCGGCCGGTGACGGTCACCGGGGGATCCTCGTTCGTCGCCCACGCGACCGCGTTGCGCATCAGCGTCCCATGGTCGACGGCGAGCACCTCCCAGAACGTCCGGTCGACGTCCCACGGGAAATAGGCGACGCGGCCGTCGCCGGGGAGCTCCCGCAGGAAGACCTGCGGGATGTTCGTTCGGGGCTGGCGCGCATAGACCTTCTCCATCGGCAGGTCGGGGTAGGACGGGATGAGCGTGAGGGGGGACTGCGACGGCGACGCGTTCGCCTCCGCGACGACGCGCCACACCCCGTGGATGATGCGGGGCGCGTCCCCGAGGCCGGCGAGCAGGGGATGCCCCGGCCAGGCCTCGTGCTCGAGGCGAAGGTACGCGTTGCGCATCGGGCCCTCGCACGAGCCCTTCCACGTAGCCCCGAAAAGGTCGGACAGCCCGAAGTCCCCGCGGCGCGCCCCCCATTCATCCTCGAGGGACGTCTCCGAGGTGGCGACGAGGCCCCCTCCCCGGGCGACGAACTGCCGGAGCTGGTCGCACTGGCGGCCGGAGAGGGCGGCGACGTTTGGCAGGATCAGGGCCTTGAACGGGGCCAAGTGCTCCGCGTCGAGCAGGCGGTCGTGGACCATCTCAAACGGGACACGCGCCTCGATCAGCGCCTGGTGCCAGCCGAGGCCAGCGTCCTCCGTCGCGTTGGGCGCGCCCTTCTCGGCGTGGAACCAGCCCGTCTGCTGCGAATAGACGACCGCGACCCGCGCGAGCGGCCGCTCGTTGCGCAGATAGCGCTCGGCCCCGTGGCACCAGCCGTAGAGCTCTTCGACCGGCTTCAGCCAGCGCGGGTCGTTGATCACGCCGCCGAACTTCGTGAACCACGGCCGCATGCCGTTCGCTATCCCGTCGGCCACCCAGAGGCGCGTCTCCTCGGCATTCTGGACGGCGTCCTTCCAGCGGTGGACCCCGTCCAGGCCCACGCTGAAGATCCCGACAGCCGGCTTGCCGCCGAGCGCCGCGCGAAACTCCTTGGCATTCTTGCCGTTGGCCCAGGGCGCCATCAGGCCCGTGCGCGACTGGCGGTCCGCCATGAGGGTCGGCGCGAGCTCCCCGATGCGTCTCATGTCGAGCGGGCTGTTCGCGCCGCCCCCTGTGTTGGGGATGACGCACGAGTCCGGGTTGACCGCGCGCACCGCCGCGTCCCAGACGGCCCAGAGCTCGAAGAGCCGCTCCTGCCGCCAGAGCACGAAGGCGCGGTTCGCGGGGACCCGGGGATCGTCGTTTCGTGGCAGTTCCAGGCCCGTGGCCGCCCTGAAATTCCTGCGGCAGTGCTCGCAGTAGCACATCCCCGATCCGTCCCAACGGTTGATGAAGATCCCGTCGACCCGGTAACGGGACATGATCTCCCGCTTGACCTCGGTCATGAACTCGAAGTTGTACGGGCCGAGGCCGCACGTCACCCACATCTCGGGCGATGCCCAGTGGCGGCGGGGCTTCCCGTCGGCGCCGACGGCGATCCAATCGGGGTGGGCCGCCTGGACGTCGTCGTAGGTCGCGTGGGGGTCCGTTCGCGCCAGCACGACCATGCCGAGCCTGCGGCATCCCTCCACAAGCCCCCCGAAGACATCGCGGTCGCCGAGCCACGCGCTGCGGTGATGGAAGGGGACCTGCGTCGGGTAATACGCCACGCAGCCCCCCGCGCTCAGGCACACCGCGTCGGAATGGGTGCGCCTGAAGTAGTCGAGCCAGAACTGGGGGTCGAACTTGCCCGGGTCGTCCTCGACAAGCGTGAGCTGCGCCCAGCGCATGGGCCGCTCCGCCCACGACGGGGCCGCCGGGGTGCCGCGCGGGGCCTGCGCCGCGCCCGCCGGACGGACGGCGAGCTTGCCGAGCGTGACGGCGGCCCCGGCGATGGCCGAGGTCTTCAGGAAGCTGCGACGGGTGAGGTCGGGCATGGCGGTACGGCTGATTCATCGCCGGGACTTGGGCCGAAGGCGAGCCTATGACGCGCCGCGGCCGGCAAGACGGGCGCGTCTGGGCGGGGACTGCATTTCCCCATTGATGCGGGGCGCCTCCCTGTTGGAATGCCCCAAGGCGGACACCCCATGGAACCCTCCGGAGTCATCCAACACAGGCTGCGCTCGGCCGGGGCCTCGGCGTCCGAGATCGAGGAGCGGTTCATCCGCGGGACCGGTCCCGGCGGCCAGAAGATCAACAAGACCTCGTCGACGGTCTGGCTCCGCCACCGGCCGACGGGGATCGAGGTGCGCTGCCAGGCGCAGCGGTCGCAGGCGGCAAACCGGGAACGGGCGTGGCTGGAATTGTGTGGAAGGCTCGAGGCACGGGCCCGCGCCGCCGAGGACGCCGCGCGGCAGGCGGCCGAGAAGCGCCGGCGCCAGACCCGGCAGAAGAGCCACGGCCAGAAGGTGAGGATGATCGAGATGAAGAAGCACCGAGCCCGCCACAAGGCGGGCCGCGGGCGCGTGAGTGACGAGTAGCCGCGTCAGGCGGCGCCGTCCTCGGCGCGGGGCGTAGGCCCGGCGGCGTCGAACGCCTCCTTGAAATGGCGCCGGCACATGGCGACATAGCGGTCGTTGCCGCCGATCTCGACCTGCGCGCCCTCCCTGACGGCCTTGCCGTCGGCGCCGACGCGCAGGTTCATCGTCGCCTTTCGGCCGCAGTGGCAGATCGTCTTCAGCTCGATCAGGTTGTCCGCGAGGCCCAGCAGCTCCGCGCTGCCCGGGAAGAGCTTGCCCTGGAAGTCGGTGCGCAGGCCGTAGCACAGGACGGGGATGCGAAGTGTGTCCGCGATGTCGGTGACCTGCCAGACCTGCTCCGGCGTGAGGAACTGGGCCTCGTCGATGAGCACGCAGGCCACGGGCTTCTCGGCATGCGCGGCGCCGACCTTCTTCAGCAGGTCGTCGGCCGCCCTCAGCGCGATGGCGTCCGACGCGAGGCCGATCCGCGACTGTATGCGGCCGTAGCCCGCGCGCGTGTCCAGCGCGGGCATGAAGAGCATCGTGCGCATCCCCCGCTCCTGGTAGTTGTAGCTCGACTGGAGGAGCACGGTGCTCTTTCCAGCGTTCATGGCCGAGTAGTAGAAGTAGACCTTGGACATTGCGTCGACAGGCTTTACGCCCGCCGCCGAAAAAGGCGAGATCGCGTGTTCCGGCATCCCCGCCTTCGCCCGGGCCGGCGCATTTTTTCGAACACCCAGCATTGCGCACCGGTCCCGCCGGGCCAGAATGGGCCATGCCCCTTAACCCCGGAGTCTGCCCGGCGTTCCGGCCCCCTTTCCTTGCAGCCGCCGCGTGCTGGCCCGCCCTGGGACTCGCCGTGTTGGCGGCCCTCCAGCTGCCCGGTCCTCGCGCCGCGGCCTCCCTCCCGCTTCCCGAGTTCCCTAAACCGGACTTCGAGCGGGCGGAATGGGCCAACCTGAACGGCGCGTGGAAGTTCCGCTTCGACCCCCAGGACGCCGGCGAGAGGGCCGGCTGGGCCCTCGGCCGCACCGCGTTCCCCGACACGATCAGCGTCCCCTTTCCGTGGGGCTCCCGTCTGTCGGGCCTAGACGACCGCGCCGCCATCGGATGGTACCGGCGCACGATCCACGTCCCCGCGTCATGGTCGGGCAAGCGCGTGTTCCTCGTCCTGGGTGCGTGCAACTGGCTGACCCGGGGCTGGTGCGACGGCCGGGCCCTAGGCGAGCACCAAGGCGGCTACACGCCGTTCGAGTACGAGCTGACGGCCTTTGTGAAGTGGGGCGAGGACCAGGAGCTCGTGCTCCGCGTCGACGACCTGCCGCGCCCCTTCAAGCTCTTTGGCAAGCAGGGCTACGGCGAGGCCAGGGGAATCTGGCAGACGGTGTACCTCGAGGCGCGGCCCGCGCTCCACCTCGTCTCGCTCCACTTCTCGCCCGACATCGACGCCGGCAGGGTGAACGTGAGCGCGCAGCTGAGCGGACCGGCGCCCGCCGGTGCGCAGCTGCGGCTGCGGTTCCCCAACGGCGACGCCGCCGAGAGCGGCACGGCCGTCGAGCCGGGCGCGCGCGAGGCGCGGTTCGCCGTGCCGATTGCCCCGGTGCACCTCTGGGCGCTGGATGACCCCTACCTCTACGAGGTCGAGGCGGTCCTCGCCTGCGGAGCGGGCACGGACCGCGTCTCCTCGTATTTTGGAATGCGCAAGATCAGCGTGGAGCCGATGCCGGGCACGGGCTTCCCGTACGTGGCCCTGAACGGCAAGCCGCTCTACCTGCAGATGACGCTCGACCAGTCGTACCATCCCGACGGATTCTACACCTTCCCGAGCGACGCCTTCATGCGCGACGAGATCCTGCGGTCGAAGCGGCTGGGGCTCAACGCGAACCGGATCCACATCAAGGTGGAGGTGCCGCGCAAGCTCTACTGGGCTGACCGGCTGGGCCTGCTGATCATGGCCGACGTCCCGAACTTCTGGGGGGAGCCTGTGCCGGAGGCGCGCGCGGAGAGCGAGTCTGCCCTGCGCGGCATGGTGGCGAGGGACTTCAATCACCCGTCGATCTTCAGCTGGGTGCTGTTCAACGAGACGTGGGGACTCACCACCACGAGGGACGGCAGGAAGAGCTACCTGCCCGAGACCCAGGAGTGGGTGGGCTCGATGTACCGCCTTGCCAAGCGGCTCGATCCGACCCGGCTCGTGGAGGACATCTCGGCCTGCAACAACGACCACACCGTGACCGACCTCAACTCGTGGCACGCGTACCTTTCGGGCTATGCATGGGGCGAGGAGCTTGACCAGGTGTCCAGGGACACGTTTCCGGGATCCAAATGGAACTTCACCGGGGGCCGCGTCCAGGGCGGCCAGCCGATGTTCAACAGCGAGTGCGGCAACGTGTGGGGCTACGACGGGAGCACCGGCGACGTGGACTGGAGCTGGGACTACCACATCATGATGAACCAGTTCCGCCGGCACCCCAAGATCTCCGGTTGGCTCTACACCGAGCTGCACGACGTCATCAACGAATGGAACGGCTACTACCGCTTTGACCGGTCGGAGAAGGTCACCGGCCTCGACTCCTTCGTACCGGGAATGTCCGTTGCCGACCTGCACCGGCCGCTCTACCTGTCCACGGGCGGCGACCTTTGCCGCGACGTGAAGCCCGGCGAGTCGGTCCAGGTCCCCGTCTTCGCCTCGTTCCTTACGGACAAGGCACCCGGGAAGGATCTGGTCGTCCGCACCGAGCTCTTCGGCTGGAACACGCTCGGCCGGCGCGAGAGCTACCAGCGCGCGGAGCGGGCGGTGGCGTTCGAGCCGTGGCTGGCGCGCGAGCTCCCGCCGATCCCCGTCACCATGCCGGACCACCCCGCGCTGGCCGTCCTCGCCCTCACCCTCGAGAACGGGGCGGGCGTCGTGCTCCAGCGGAACTTCACGACGTTCCTCGTCGCCGACGGACCGTCGCCGCGCACCGAGACCGTCCCCAATGGCACCGGCGAGCTTCGGATCGTGCGCTTTGCGCCGGACACGTTCGCGTCGGCCCGGTGGTCGCAGAAGCAGTGGGACGTGCTGGGCGGGCTCAAGGTCGACGGCGCCGGCTACGGCTACTTTGAATACCGCCTGCCGTGGCCCGCCGGCCTCGAGCCCCGGGCGGTCTCCGGGGCGTCGCTTGTCCTTCAGGCCTCGGCAAAGCAGCTGTTCGGCAAGGACCGCGACCGCACGACGCCCGTGGACGGCGACTACATGCTCGGCCGGGGCAGCCACGACCCCAGCGCGAACCCGAACGCCTACCCGATGACCGGAGCCGCGGCCTTTCCGAGCGCGGTGCGGGTGCGGGTGAACGGAGTCGCGGCCGGGAGCTTCTTTCTTCCCGACGACCCGGCCGACCACCGCGGCGTGCTCTCCTGGCATGCGCAGCCCCGCGACAAGAAGCTGCGCGAGGCCGGATCCTACGGTTACCTTGTCCAGGCCGCGATCCCCCGGGAGGCGCTGGGCGCGGCGGCCGCGGCGGGGCAGATCGTCCTTCGCCTGGAGGTCGACGCGGCGCTCCCCGGCGGCCTGGCCGTCTACGGGGAGAGGTTCGGGCGCTACCCCGTGGACCCCGCGCTCATCTTCGAGGTCCCGGCGCGAGGCCCGGGACCGTGAGCGGGCCTACTTCTCGAGGAGCAGGAGCCGGGACGACTTGTTCTCCAGCGTGGATTCGATCGAGAGGAGCGCGCCGTAGTCCTGGGGCGCGACGACCGCGGGCAGGGCCGAGAGCTCCTGCGTGACCGACCAGGCGCCTCCCGAGACGCCCGCCGAGACGCGCACACTTCCGGCGCCGTCGGGGGCGGTGAGGGTCTGGCTCCTGGGCGCGATCACCAAGTGCGTGAACCCGGCCGGCAGCCCGACCTCCGCGCGGATGGTCTCCAGCCGGTCGTCCCTGATGAACAGGGGAAGCGTGCGGCGGTCCGTGTAGGTCGGGTAGAGGCCCAGGGAATACGGCAGGTCAAGGTACATGTAGCGCCCGTCCACCACGGCGTAGTGGTCGATCTCCACCGTGAACTGCTCGAGGCCGGGGTAGGTGCCGAAGTCCGTCCTCAGGTCGCCGACCGGTCGGGCCCCCTGAGCGACCTTGCTCACCGCCTCCTGGTAGTAGCGGCGCCGCTCCTCGGGCGGGAGTTCCGAGAAGAACTTGTTCATCTTTCCGTATCCGGCGCCCGAATACTCCCTGCGGATCTCCATCCGGACCTTGCCCGAGGGATCGAGCGCGATCCGGTACGTGGTCGCCCGGCGGTTCTCGTCGCCGCGCGCCGGCGCGACGGTCCCGTAGCTCTGGTCCGCGAGGTTGATCGCGAGCTTGCCCTCATGCGAGACGGCTCCCAGGCGGGAGTACTGGTCCGTGTCATTGAAGTAGTAGCTGTCGTCCCCGACCCTGACCCTCACCAGCACCGCTTGAAACTCGTGGGGGAGCGGGAACGTGGTTGCCACGGCGCTAAGCGCGCCGATCGCCGGTTCGAAGGAGGCGAGCACGAACTCGGGCTTGAAGCCCGCGGCCGTGAGCATCGCGTGCAGGAGAATCCCCTGGTCGGCCCCGTTTCCGTAGCCGTCCGAGAGGGTGGTGTCGGCGTCCGAGAGCTCGCTCAGGCGAAGGTCCGTGAACGACGGCCCCGCCGGCCGAATCGAGCGGCTCACGTAGTCGCGGATGGCCCTCGAGGCGTCGAGCCTCGTCGCGGCGCTCGCGGTCAGTTTGCGCGCGAGCTCCTGCGCCTTCGCGGAGTGCCCCGAGCGGTCGAGGAGCGTCCGCTCGAGCTCCGCGAGGTAGGCCGAGGGGTCGCCGACGTAGTACGCGACGCCGGCCTCGTACAGCCAGCCGGGCGGCAGGTCGTACTCGGCGGGCATGGCCCTCACGTTCGAGGCCTTCCACGTCATCACCCGCTTATTGTCGGCGGCGGCGCTCGTGGCGGTGACGATGCCGGCGGGCCCGCGGTCGAGCGTACGCAGGGCAAGTCCGGCCGGCGCCGTGATCTGGAACACCTTCTGCACCAGCTCGTTGCCATCCTGGAAGGGCTGGAATCCGGATAGGAAGGCCTTGTCGTGGAAGGCGAGCTCGTACTCGACCTCGAGGGTCGACCCGATGTCGACGCCGGGCAGGTTCGCAACGAGGATCCGGCCGCCGGTGTAGCGCTTGGCCGAGGCGTTCCATCCGGCGTCCATCGCGTTGATCTCCTCCTTGGAGATCTCCTGGCGTTGGCCGGCCTTTGACGTCACGACCGCCCGGACGAGCCGGGCGTCGGCGATCGAGGGGTTGTAGTCTATCTTCACCTCCGACTCCTTCTTCTTGCCGCTGTAGTTCAAGATCTCCTTGACGATCCGCACCCTGAACACGGCGCTGTGCGCGTCCTTGACCTCAAGCTGGAGGTTCTCCTCGAGCACCCGGGAGTCGGACTCCACGGGCGCCGCCGCGCCCGCGTCCGCCCTGGCCACGGCGGCTTCCCGCTTCGTGTCCGAGGTCGACAGGACGGGCGCCTTCCGGTCGTCGTACTGGATCTCCTTGAGCGACTGCTTGAGGCGCAGGTACTGCGCGGGCGAGAACTCCACGACCTTCAGCCTCACGTCGCGGGAGCAGGCGAGCACCCCGTCCCTGAACGAGAAGTCCCGGTGGTAGCTGGCGCACTCGTCGTCCTGCGCGGCGCACGTGGGCATGGACACGGACCCGGTGAAGCTGGGGGCAAGCTTGAGCGAGACGTCCTCGTGCAGGCCGCACGCCACGAATGTCTCCATCGGGAACCTGCGCTTCTCGAGGCCCGTTCCCCCCAGGATGAAGTTCACGATGCCCATGTCCTTCCCGACCCACGGCACGTTCACCACGGCCTTGCCCTCGCCGAAGGCCGTCGTGTTGCCGGCGGAGAACTCGATCACGGCGCGCACGGGCACGGACGTGTCGAGGATATTCTCGGGCGTTATCGCGAGGCTCTTCAGGGTGGCCCCGGGCAGCGCGCGCTTCAGGTTCGCCTCGAAGAAGCGCCGGCGGTCGTCCGGCTTCATTTGCGCGAAGGCCTGGCGGTACTCGTTATCGTTCACGCCGTCGAACGACATCTCCGAGCGCGCCTCGAGCGTGCCCGCCGCGTCGATGGTCCCGCTCGTCGAGATCCTCATCATGCTCTTCTCCGGGGGATCCACGGGGCTCAGGCGCAGGTTGTCCCCCTCGGGGCGGCACGCCAGGAAGCTCTGGTTGCTCTCGTACGTGGGCAGGAGGTCGCGGGTGTTCTCGTCGGTCGGGTCCATGAGGACGTAGTCGCCCTTGTGCAGCTCAACCCCGACGATCGCGTGGTTGAAGAAGGGGTTCGGCACCTGCGTGTCCTTTTTCCAGCCCACGCTGACCAGCACCGGGTAGGCGTTCTGGCCCGCGGCCCGCAGCAGCGACACCAGCAGCGCCGCCTTGTCCCGGCAGACGCCGTACTTCTTGTCGTACGTGATGTGGACGTCGTGGGGCTCGAAGCCCGGGCGGTCCTTCTCGGGCGTGATGCCCATGTAGCGGATCTTCTTCGAGACGAAGTAGAACACCGCCTTGATCTTCTCCATGTCGGTCGCGGCCCCCGCCGTGAGGTCGGCGACCTGCTTCTTCATCTCGGGCGTGATCGCGTCCAGGTGCGGCTTGCTCAGGTCCCAGTACCAGCGCGACACGACGCTCCAGTCCGGCGTGGTGCTGACCGAAAGGTGCTGCAGGACCTCCTGGTAGGGCGGCATCGCCGGCTCGTCGAACATCCGGGGGACCCGGTTCACCTCCCAGTCGTAGACGATGAAGCCTCCCTCCGACCGCTGGGTCGCCGCCACCGTCCCCGGGATCTCGTCGCGCAGGGCGACCTGCCGGAGCGGCTTATCGGCGGGCATCCGGACCTCGAGCGCCAAGTGCCGGGTGTAGCCGGACCCCTCGAACATGAAGTCCTCGGCGTAATCCCCGGGCAGGAACGGGCGGGTGACGGTCGAGCGGACGACCGCGTGGACGATGTCGCCGATCTCCAGCTGGGGGATGTTCACCCGCAGCACCTTGGAGTTCGGGTCGTAGATGTTCATCTCCATCTGGCTGTCGTCGATGCTCTCCTTCGAATTGCCCGCGACGTCGACCGGAACGACCTCGCCGCCGGGCTTTATGACCTCAAGGAGGGCCACCTCGGCGGTGTTGTAGGGGAGCATGAAGCCGAGGTTGAGCGTGTTGTTGTTCCTCTTGCCCTTCTCCGTGAGGACCTTCGTGAAGGTTTCGTCCTGGACCTCGGCGGTCCCGTCCTCATGGATGACGCGCAGGGACTTCTGCTCGACAAGGGCCTCGTCGCAGTCGGGCAGCTTCGCCAGGTTCACGTCGGCCGCCGCGGCCAGCACCGCCTTGGTGTCGGACGGCGCCCAGTCGGCGCCCTTGTACAGGGCGCTCTCGTCCGCTCGCGCGGGCGAGACGAACGCCAGGGCTGCTGCGGCGGCGAGGACCAGGGACAACGGGACAGGGTGGCGGAGGGTCATGACTTCGGGGAATTTCGGTTCAGGCGCAAAGAGGCGGTGATTAAACGAGCTTTGCAACGTTTTCAAGGAATCCCACGAACCGCGCGCCGCGTCCCTGGGCCCCTGTGCCCGCGGGCCGCCCAGGGGATCCGCCGCCCAAGCTTGCCTGCGGCGGGATTCGCCCCAATGCGTAGTGTAGCGCCGCGGCGCAAGGGTGCGCAGCCCGGCCGCCGGCCCCGAACCCCCGTCTCATGCCCGAAAAACTCCTGCAGCTCTCCGACATCGGGAAGCGTTTTGGCGCGAACCGGGTGCTCGAGTCCGTCTCGTTCGACCTCTATGCGGGGGAGGTGCACGTCCTGGCGGGCGAGAACGGCGCGGGCAAGACGACGCTCATCAGGATCCTTGCGGGCATCCACCCCGAGCACGAGGGGACCATCGAGCTCGGCGGGCGCACCGTCCGGTTCAGGAACCCGATCGAGGCAAGCCGCCACGGGATCTCCGTCATCCATCAGGAGCTCTCGCTGGTGGAGTCGATGAGCGTCGCGGACAACATCTGCCTCGGCCGCGAGCCGGCGCGGGCGGGGGGCCTGCTGCTCGACCGCCGCGCCCAGCTGGAGCGCGCGGGCGAACTCTGCGCCCGCCTCGGCCTTTCGTTCACCCGGGAGGATCTCGGCCGCAGGGCCGAGCAGTTTCCCCTCTCCGTCAAGAACCGGATCGAGATCGCAAAGGCCCTGGCGGGCGACGCGCGCATCATCGTGATGGACGAGCCCACGAGTGCGCTCAACCACGAGGAGGTCGAGCGGCTGTTCGCGCTGATCGACCACCTCAAGGCCAGGGGCTGCGGCATCGTCTACATCACCCACAAGATGGAGGAGATCTACCGGGTGGCGGACCGCATCACGGTCCTGCGCGACGGGCGCCGCGTCGGTACGGCAGCGGCCGCGGACTGCCCGCCGCCGACATTGATCCGCTGGATGATCGGGCGCGATCTCGCGGAGCAGTTTGCTCCGCGGGCGGGGCCGGCCGCCACGGGGGTGCGGGCGCCGCGACTCGTCGTCAGCCGCTTCACCGTGCCGAGCCCCGGTCCCGGACGGCCTCCGGCGGTCCGGGACCTGTCCGTCGCCGTCCGCGCCGGCGAGATCGTGGGCTTCGCCGGCCTCCAGGGCGCGGGATGCTCCGAGCTCTTCAACGGCCTGTTCGGCGCGTACGGCGCCGTGTGCGGCGGCCGGGTCGAGATCGACGGCGAGCCGGTCCGCCCGGAGAGCCCGGGCGCCTCGATCCGGCGCGGGCTCGCCTTCCTGACGGGCGACCGGAAGAACACCGGGCTTGTCCTCGGGATGAGCGTCGAGCGCAACGTGAGCCTGTCGTCGCTGCCTAGGGTGTCGCCGGGAGGCGTGCTTTCGCCCGGCCTCGAGCGAAGCCTTGCGGAGCACTACGTCGGCGCGCTCGGCATCCGCCTCGAATCGGTCGACCAGGAGACGGGCGCCCTCTCGGGCGGGAACCAGCAGAAGGTCGCGCTTGCGAAGTGGCTCGCGACACGGCCGCGCGTCCTGCTGCTCGAGGAGCCCACGCGGGGGGTCGACGTCGGCGCTAAGCATGAAATCTACGGGCTCCTTCGCGGCCTGGCGGCCGAGGGCCTCGCCATCCTGCTCATCTCGACCGAGATGCCGGAGCTCCTCGGGCTGTGCGACCGCGTCGTGGCCCTGCACCGCGGCCGGGTCATGGGGGTCTTCGACCGCTCCGAGGCGACCCCGGAGCGGGTGCTTGCGGCGGCGATGGGCGCCGACGTGCCGCAGGGGAACTGAAGGCATGAGGACCCTGCGCCGTTGGATCGAGCGACCCGAGGGGAGGGCCCTGTTCGCCCTCCTCTTCATCCTGGTGATCGGCTGCGTGTTTAACGCGCACGACGCGTTCTTCCGCTGGGGCACGCACCGGGACATGCTCCGGCAGGTCTCGGTTTACGGCATCCTCGCCTGCGGCATGACGCTCGTCATCGTCACCGGGGGCATCGACCTGTCGGTCGGAAGCGTGCTCGGGCTGTGCGCGGTTGTGTTCGCGCAGCTCTCGCTGCGCCGCGGCCTGCCGGCGCCGGTGGCGGTGCCCGCGGTCCTGGCCGTCGGCGCCGCCGCCGGGCTCGCGTCGGGGGCCGCCGTCGCGCGCTACCGCATCCAGCCGTTCATCGCGACGCTCGCGATGATGGTCTTTGCGCGCGGCCTCGCGAAATGGCTGTCGGGGGGCGAGAAAGTCTCCCGCGCCGTGCAGCAGCCCGACGGGAGCTTCTCCTACGTGGACCTGCCGGGCGCCTTCGAGCGCCTGGACGCGAAGGTGTGGGGCGGGAACGTGGCGGTGGTGACGCTCGTGTTCCTGGGCTGCGTCGCGCTTTCCTGGGTGGTGCTCACGCGGCTTCGCTACGGGAGGTACCTCTACGCGACCGGCGGCAACGAGGAGGCGGCGCGCCTCTCGGGGGTGCCCGTGCGCCGGGCGAAGCTGCTCGCCTACGGGATGAGCGGCGTCTTCGGCGCGGTCGCGGGCATCTGCCAGGCGGCGCAGGAGCAGCAGGGCGACCCGGAGGCGGGCGTCTCGTACGAGCTCACGGCGATCGCCATCGCGGTCATCGGCGGCAACAGCCTCGCGGGCGGGCGGGGCGGCATCGGGCTGACGCTCCTCGGGGCGATGACGATCGGCTATCTCGAGAAGATCCTGAGCATCAATGCCGTCGCCGAATCGAGCCGGCTGATGCTTACCGGAGCCATCATCCTGGCCGCGGTCCTGCTGCAGCGGCGCAGGATCGAGTGACCGGCCCCCCGGGGACCCGCGCCTTCATCCCATCCGAACCTCCATGACGACCCGACTCTCGCCGACCGCCCTCATCCTCGCACTTGCCTGCGCCTCGCCCGCCTTCCCCAAGGACGGGGGAAAATGGGTGGTCGGCATGAGCCAGTGCAACCTGGGCGAGCCCTGGCGCGTCCAGATGAACGCCGACATCCGCAGGGAGGCGGCGGCGCACCCGGAGCTTGAGCTCATCTTCAAGGACGCGCAGAACGACACGCTCAGGCAGCGGGCTCAGATCGAGGAGTTCGTCAACTCGGGCGTCGACCTGCTCATCGTTTCGCCGAAGGAGGCGGCGCCCCTCACGCCCCCGGTCGCCGAGGCGTACCGGCGCGGAGTCCCGGTCATCGTGCTCGACCGCCGGGTGCTCGGAAGCGACTACACCGAGTTCATCGGCGCGAACAACCGCATGATCGGGAAGGCCGCCGGCGCGTGGGCCGTCGGTCGCCTCGCCGAGCTCCCGGCGGTCAGGAAGGGGGCCCGGGCGCGCGTGGTGGAGCTCGAGGGGCTGATGACCTCCATTCCGGCGCAGGACCGCGGGGCGGGGTTTCACGAGGCGCTCAAGGGGGCGCCGGTGGACATCGTCTACACGGCGGACATGAAGTGGCTCGAGCCGCAGGCTCGGATGGAGATGGAGTCGGCGCTGTCGGTCCAGCCGCAGATCGACCTGGTCTTCGCGCACAACGACCCGGGCGCGCACGGCGCGTACCTGGCGGCGCAGGCCGCCGGCCGGGAGCGCGACATCATCTTCGTCGGCATCGACGCCCTGGCGCAGGAGGGGCAGGTCTACGTGAGGCAGGGCGTGTTGGCGGCGACGTTCGAGTACCCGACGGGCGGCCGCGAGGCGGTGGAGGACGCGCTCAAGATCCTGCGCCGCGAGAGCGTGCCGAAGGAGGTGACGCTCAGGTCGCGAGTCTTCACGCCCGACAACGTCGCCAGCGGAGGCGAGTGGCTCAAGTAGGGGGAGCTTCCCCCTTCCGGCGGCCGCCGGAAGCCCGTCACACGTCCCCGCAGACCGACACCTCGAGCCCCAGCTCGGCCATGGCCGCGGCCTTGGTGAAGAGCGCCTTCCGGGCCTCGGACCGTCCCGGGGCGTAGGCCACCTGGATGTGGTTGCTCTTGTGGCGCGCCATCATCTGGTCGCGCGAGATGCCCTGGAGCACCGCGTGCATGATCGGCCACTGCGGCGTGGTCAGCCGCCACCGCTCTTCGCTCTCGCGCTTCGGCAGCCTGACCACCTCGGCAAGCCCGGTGTCGAACTTGAGCCTCCCGTCCTCGATGAAGACCCGGCTCCAGACCACCCAGCCCGGCTTGCTCACACCCTTCAGGGTCCCTCCCCCCAGCCGGAAGAACATCGGCGGCTGGCGCTCGCTCGTCGCGCCCCTGAACCCGCCCGTGAAATGGGCCGGCGGGGCGGCTCCGGAGATGAGGAGGACCCAGACATAGGCGTCGACGGCCCGGTCCCGGTAGGCCCTTCCCCACCTGATGTCGTGAAGCGTGGTCTCCGGCGGATACCCGAGCCGCCTCCAGAGCTGGTAGGTGACGATCGCGTCGAGCCCGGCGCACTCGTCGACCTCGTTGAAGTGTGGCAGCGCCTCGCCCCGGTACAGCACCCTCCCGGTCGCCTCGTCGCGGACGGGCGGGCGCACCCTGCTGTTGAGCAGGCCTTCGGCCAGGTCGGACGCCGGCGCGAGGTCCCTCAAGCCCTGCTGGTACTGGATCCCGATGGCCGCGGCGCCGAACTCCGCGGCGATGCGGACGGCGGCGACGTACATCTTGCACTGCAGGAGCACCTGGCCGCGGGTGAGCTCCGTGGCCTCGTCGGTCCCGAGCGCGAACCCCACGCCCCGGTTCCGCATCCACCGGTAGACGGCGCGGGCCTCGCCGTCCTTGACCGTCAGCATCCTCGCGTAGAGGGTCGACTGGCTCAGCCGCTCCTTGAAGACCCCGGTCGGATTGAGCAGGTGGTCGGGGATGATCGCGTTGAACATGCCCATGCAGCCCTCGTCGAAGACGCCCATGATGAGCTTGTCGCTCCTGAGGCGGCGGGCGTAGGCGCGGCCCGCCCTGGCGGCGGCGGCCGGGATGCGCAGCGCCGCCAGCGGCCTGGCGTGGGACGTGTCGTGGCGGACCCTGCCCGTCTTGAGCCACGAGCGCAGCCCCCGCAGGAAGAACGGATCCGTGAACCCCTCGCTCCAGAGCGTGCTGTAGCGGACGCCCGCCTTGGTCAGCGAGGCGTTCAGGTTGAGGAGCCCGACGAGGCCCGGATAGGTGCCGCTCCAGTTCGCGACGGTGAGGATCGGCCCGCGGTGGGAGATGAGGCCCGCCAGGACGTGCTGGCTGTACTGCCACACGGCCTCGGCCACGACCAGGGGCGCGTCGCGCGGGATCCGGCGAAAGACCTCCATGCCATGCTTCTGGCTGTCGATGAACCCGTGCCGCTTGGCGCGGTCGTAGCCGTGGGCGCGCCGCACCCTGCGGCCCTCCCGTTCGATGGCGGCGACGAGGAGCCGCTCCATCGCGGCCTGCGCCTGCTCGCACTGCCGGTTCGCCGAAAGGCGCAGGTCGCCGTTTGCAATGAGGTAAATGGCTCTGGAGCTCATGGGCTGGGGGGGCGGGAGGGAGCCCGCCGTCCGATGTGTCGATTCTTAAAACCCGGGAATTCGGTCGAGGAACAGGTAGCGTCCGCGGTGGCTGTCCGCCGCGGCGCCGGGATGGGGCGAAAGGTGCATCACTGGGTAGCCATCCGAGGCATTGTACTCGGGCCAGCTCGGCAGGCCCGGGCCGTTCGGGTTTCCCGTCCTTGCGAAGTTCGTCCAGTACGATGACACCAGCTCCGATAGCTCGTGGTCCTCGGGCCGCCACGGCAGGTTCTTGGAGTAGAGCGTGCGGAAGACAAATTCGATTTCTCCGGAGTGGTTAGCCCTGGGCTCCGCGCCCGGGGCCGCGTCCTTCGGAAGCGGCAGGGGCTGGTCGAATTCATACCGGTAGACGGGGCTCCCGCCGGTCCTCAGGTGCACTTCTAGCCATTTCCACGTGGGGTAGCCCATGAACCTGTCCCCCTCCAGGTCCTGCGCCGCCCGCTTGGCCTCGGAATCGGTCGCGGCCGGGTAGAGCTCCAGGAAGGCCCTGGCATTGGCGCCGAACCGGGTTGAGGCGAGCGCGACGTAGTTGGCCACCGTCGGGGAGGCGCCGCCAAAGAAGGAATCGTAGCTTCCCTCGTCCCGGTTCCATCCGGCCAGTAGCGGTATCCGGCTCTGCGCGCCTGCCGCGTAGGCGGTCGGGCCGTCGGCCGTCAGGAAGTATCCGTCGACATCCGGCGAGAAGTACTCCTGGGGCAGCTTGAGCGCCGCCTCAAGAACCTCCTTCGCGGGCCTCGCGCGCAGTTCCTCGATCGAGGCGCCCCCAAACGCCGTCTGGGCGAACTTCAGGCCCTGCGCCTCGGCGTCGGCGCGCGCCGTGAGCGGCAGCGTCGAGCCGAAGAAGGCGCCGCTTTCGCCGATGGCGCGCTGGAAGAGCCCCTGCGCCAGAGGCGACGCCATGAGGGCGCAGACCGAGACCGATCCCGCCGACTCGCCAAAGACGGTGACGTTGTCGGGGTCGCCGCCGAAGGTGGCGATGTTCCTCTTGACCCATTGGAGGGCGGCGAGCTGGTCGAGGAGCCCGTAGTTGCCCGACGCGTGGTGCCCCGACTCCTGCGCCAGAGCGGGGTGGGCGAGGAACCCGAACACCCCCATGCGGTAGTTCATGGAGACCACCAGGACGCCCTTCTTCGAGAGGTTCCCCGCGTCCTGGCGGGGCTCGGACGACGCTCCGGCCACGAATCCCCCGCCGTGGATCCACACCATGACCGGCAGCCTGGCCTGGGGCGGATTCGCCGGCATCCAGAGGTTGAGGTACAGGCAGTCCTCGCTTGGCCCCGTGTCGTGGAACACCATGTCGTCGTAGATCCGCCCCTGCATGGCGCGCGGGGGGAAGTCGACCGCCTTGCGCACCCCGGACCAGGGCACCACCGGCTGCGGCGCCTTCCAGCGCAGCGCGCCCACGGGC
Source organism: Opitutaceae bacterium (assembly GCA_003164715.1). Lineage (GTDB taxonomy): Bacteria > Verrucomicrobiota > Verrucomicrobiia > Opitutales > Opitutaceae > Palsa-1447. Next base: position 61,587 of record PLTZ01000076.1, read on the forward strand.
GGCGCGGCATAGGGGATGCCCTTGAAGGTGCGCACCTTGCCGTCGGCGCTCACCGCCCCCTCCAGCACGCCGTCAGCGGTCTTCAGCTGGACGGTGCGCACCTGCTGTCCCTGCAACATCCCGGGCAGGAGCGCGAATAACGAAATCAGTTTCATGTGTCTGGGCTTCATTTTGTTCCTGCTTCAATCTGTGGGTTCCTTGGCATGGGCCGAGATTTCGGTTGGCCGGGTTACGGGCGCCTGTGGCCGTCACCCGAGCACGGCGACAATCTGGGCGCCGTCCCTGAGCAGCTTTTGGGGCACGGCGTTCCCGTCGACCCGCTTTCCGTCGACCGTGAGCGACTTCACGCCGCGGCACACCCCCGCGGGGTTCCTCACCTCGATGTGCACCCGCCTCCCGCGGAAATTGCGGATCGCCGAGAACCCCGGCCATGACTTGGGGATGCACGGATCGATGCGCAGGCCGCCGACCTCGGGCCGGATCCCGAGGATGTGCTGCGTGGCCGTGTAGTGGGCCCACGACGCCGTCCCCGAGAGCCAGGGGACCCGCGAGCGGCCGAACTTCTTCGACGCCGGCGCGTGCGTGCTCTGGCAGTGGACGTAGGGCTCAATCTCGCGCAGCTCGGCGCGGCCGTTCTGTGCGGACGGCATGAACGCCCGGTAGTAGGCGTAGGCCTGGTCGCCGTCGCCGCGGGCGATCTCCGCAAGAACCGCCCAGCTCTGGGTATGGCTGAAGATCCCCCCGTTCTCCTTGTTCCCGGGGTTGAAGAGGACCGCCCGCATCACCTTCACGGACGTCTTCGCAAAGGGCGGGTTGCACAGGGCCACGCCGTACTCCGAGGCCAGGAGCTCCCTTACGGCCCCGAGTGCGAGCTTTGCCTGCACCGGAGTCGCCGCGCCGGACATGACGGCCCAGCACTGCGTGTTGAGATAGATCCGGCCCTCCCGAGCCTTGCGCGTGCCGAAGACCTCGCCGTCCTCGCTGATCGCCCAGATAAACCAGCGGCCGTCCCAGCAGACCTTCGCGATCTTGCGGTCGAGTTTCTCCAGCTCGGCGAGCGCCCACCGGCGCTCGCCGGGCCTGCCGAGGCCGGCCGCGATCTCGGCGTAGGTCGCCAGGCCCAGCCTCAGCTGGAACGCGACGAAGACCGATTCCCCCTTGTAGCCCAGCTTGAGGCAGTCGTTCCAGTCGGCCAGGAGGCCGCACGGGAGCCCGTGCTTGCCGACCCGCCCGAGGTTGAACTCGAGGGCCCGGCGCAGGTGGCCAAAGACCGTCGCCCGGCCCCGGTCGGCGTACGGGACGACCTCGCGGTAGAACGCCGTGTCGCCCGTCTCGGCGACGTACGCCGGGATCGTGTTGAAGAACCACAGGCAGTCGTCGCTCCTGTAGTTCTGGGGCGGCGTCGGCCTCATCCTTCCCGGTGCGTGCGACCAGGGGCGAATCTCGGGCTGGGCCCCCCCGGTCGCGTCCTGCCCCGAGAGCATGAGGACCAGCCGGCTTCGCACCTCCCTCGGCAGCATGCCCGCGACGCCGAGCATGTCCTGGACCGTGTCGCGGAAGCCGAAGCCGTCGCGCTGGTCGCCCGTGTACACGAGCGAGCATGAGCGGGACCATTCGAAGGTCATCAGGGCGTTGTACGCGCCCCAGACGTTGGTCATGTGGTCGAAGTCCGGGTCGGGGGTCTTCACCTGCAGCGCGTCGAGGAGCCCGTGCCAGTGGCGCTTAAGTCTCCCGAGTTCGCGGTCGACGGCGTCCGCGGACGCAAAGCGCGCGCGCGTCCGCTTGGCGCGCGCGTGATCGCCTATCCCGAGGAGGACAAGGATGTCGGCCGAGGCCCCGGGGGCCAGCTCGAGGTCGCTCTGGATGGCGCCGCATCCGTTGTCCGAGAACTGCTCGTGGTTGCCGCAGGAGCCCCGCTCGACGGCCTCGGGCCGGTCGAACGACCTGTAGACGCCGAGGAACTTCTCCCGCTCGCAGTCAAAGCCGGCGATTGTCCCGCCGACCTGCGTCATCCACCAATAGCGGGCCTGGTCCTTGTTCGCGAAGTTCTCCGGGTCGCGCGGCAGGCGGCGGCAGGAGGAGGCGAGGATGAACCCGTCTCGCCATACGGCGTCGGAGATGAACTGCGCGTACTGGAGGTTCAGCGTGTCCTGGATGAGGTTCCACTCCGTCGTGAACTCGCAGAACGAGAAGACGCTCAGGCGCCGCGCGCGGTCGCCGGCGTTGGTGACCCGAAGGCGCCAGTACTCGAACTCCTGGCCCAGCGGCACGAAGTACGTGGCCTCGCTGCGGATGCCCCGCCACTCGCTCTCGATGACCGCGTAGCCGAGGCCGAACCGCGTCCTTGTCCGGTATTCCTCAAGGGGCTTTCCGACCGGCTGCCACGCCGCGGACCAGAAGTCGCCCCCGTCCCTGTCCCGCAGGTAGAACTGGCGCCCGGGCATGTCCATCGGCACCGAGTTGTAGCGATGGCGCATGAACCGCCCCTCGGCCGGCGAGTGCGTGAAGCTGTAGCCGCCGGCGTTGTTCGTGATGATGGCCCCGTACCTGCGCGAGCCGAGGTAGTTGGACCACGCCCGGGGGGTGTCCGGGCGTGTGATCACGTATTCGCGGGCGTCGTCGTCAAAATGACCGAATTGCATGGGGAAAGGTGGGGGGCTTGGGGCCGCGTGTGCCCGACCCGGGTCGGCACGAATGAATTCCGACCATGACGGAGCGAGGGCGCGTTGTCCATTCCCGGCGCGCCGCGCCATTGACGGCCGTGAGAGCGCCCATAGGCTCCTCGGCCGATGCCCGACGGGACACGGAAGACTCAATTGGATGGGCTGCGCGGATATGCAGCGATCGCGGTCGTGGTGTTCCATTCGATTTTGGACCGCGATCCGACCCTCAACCAACGGATCGTGCGCCCCCCGATCCAGGACGCGCACGGGTTCTACGACATCCTGACCAAGCTCGTCTTCATGGTGGTGAGCGGCGAGACGGCGGTCGTCGTTTTCTTTGTGCTGAGCGGCGCCGTTCTGTTTGAAAGCCTGAGGCAACGGCATGCCGGCCCCGTCGTGACGGCGATCGGGTTCTCGGTGAGGCGCGTCCTGCGGCTCTATCCCACGTTCTTTGTCTGCCTCTGCGGCTGCCTTGCCGCGTTCGCCATCTGCGGCGCCTATTCCTTCGAGGCCGGGCATTTCTGGCCGAACGCCCTGCTTTACGACTTCTCGGTCCTTGGCGCCTCCTGGACGCTGCAGGTGGAGTTTCTGGCGGTCCCGTTCATCCTGGTGGGTTTCTGGAGCTACCGGAAACTCGGCGTCATCGGGATTGCGACCACCTACGCGGTTTTCGCGACCCTCCTATGCGTCCCCTGGTTGCGGGCGCATTTTGTTTACTACCAACGATTCCTGTCATGCTTCGCCCTCGGCCTCCTCATCCCCACCGGTTTCGGGGCCCTGGTGGCCAGGATCCTGACAGCAAGAGCGTGGCCCGCCGTCCTCGTTGCGATGTTGGCCTCCCGGCACGTGATGGGGCTGCACTGGTGGTCGATGGATGCGGAGCAGATCCTGGCGGCGCTCCTCGTCACGCTTCTCTATTACGGGCGGGCGGGCGGCTTGGGCCGGTTCTTCATGCGGGGTGTCTCGCAATACCTGGGCCGCCTCAGCTACAGCCTCTATCTTTGCAACATTGTCTTTCTGATCCTCATGGAGCATTGGACGCGGGGATTCGGGATCGTCCACAGCCACCCGCTGGAGTGGGGCATCGTCCTCGCGATCCCGATTCTCGCGGCGGCGATCGTGACGGCGCATTTCTCCGAGGCCCAGCTTGAGCGCCCGTCGATCGCGCTGGGCCGTCGCCTGACTCAGTTCTCCATCCAGCCGTCGCCGAATACCGCGGCCGCACCCGCGTAGTAGCGGCCCGGGAGGCGCCCCGGCCGCGCCAGGCTATGCGGTCGCCTCACGCATCCAGCCCAGGTAGCCGGCGAATCCCCGCTCAATGCGAACGGAGATGATCTCGGGAATCTGGTAGTCATGGTTCTCAAGAATCACCCTCTCAATCCGTTCAAAATCCCGGGCCCTCGCCTTAATGAGCATGAGATTCTCGCGGGCCCGCGCACGACTGCCCTTCCACGTGTAGAAGCTCCTGATCGGGAGCACCTGGATGCAGGCGGCGAGCTTCCCGCCCAGGAGGGCGCCGATGATTCTCGAGCCCGTCCGGGCCCTGGAGTAGGATGTGACGACGACGCAGTAACGGGTGCTCAAGATCTTCCCGGGTTTCGCCTTGGGCGCTCTTTTTGCAGCATGGCCAGTTGTCATGGATCCTCAAGTTGGGCATACTGCCGCCGATGAAAAGGAAACTCTATCTGATAGTCGGGGCGGCGGCCGTGCTGCTCATCGCCGGGTACCTGGGCGTCACGTTCTTCTTGGGCTCGATCGTGAAGGCGGGCGTAAACCGATTTGCTCCTCTGATCACCCAGACCCAGGTCCACCTTGACGGGGCCCGCCTCTCGCCGCTTTCCGGGGGCGGGACGCTGAAAGGGCTGTTCATCGGCAACCCCGCCGGCTGGTCCGGGGACAAGGCGTTCTTCATCGGCAGGATTCACGTCGAGATAGAGCCCGGTTCGATCTTCAGCGACTGCGTCGTCCTGGACGACGTCTCGATCGACAGCCCGGAATTCGTGTACGAGACCAAGCTCGTCTCAAGCAACATCGGGGACATCCTGAAGAACATCGAGGGCTCGTCCGCCGAGGAGGCGAAGAGCGGCCAGGCGGCGGCCGGGCAGGCCAAGGCGAGGAAGTTCGTCATCCGGCATCTTGCGCTCACCAACGGCCGGCTGACTCTGGGAGTCGGGCCCACGGCGTTGACGCTCCCGATGCCGCCCCTCACGCTTCACGACATCGGCACCAAGGAAGGGGGGATTGCCCCGGCCGCGCTGGCGTTCACGGTGATGCGCAGCGTGACCGGTAGCATCGTGAGCACGACGGCGAACGCAGCCGCCAAGATCGTGCCCACCATGGGCGCTGCCGCGGGCAACAGCGCGAAATCCGCGGGCGACGCGCTGAAGGGTCTTCTCAGCGGCAAGAAGTGATCGGGGCCGCGCAGCCCCGGATGGCGGCCTAGAGCCGGACCCGGCGCAGGCGCAGCCCGTTTGAGACCACGGTGATCGAGCTCAGGCTCATCGCCGCGCCCGCCAGCATCGGGCTCAACAGCCATCCGGTGAGCGGGAAGAGCGCGCCTGCGGCGACGGGAATGCCGGCGAGGTTGTAGGCGAAGGCCCAGAAGAGGTTCTCCTTGATGTTGCGGAGCGTGGCGCGGCTCAGCCTAACGGCCCGGACGAGAGCGGCCAGGTCGCCCTGAAGCAGGACGAGCCCCGCGCTGTTCATGGCGATGTCCGTGCCGGTGCCCATCGCGACGCCGACATCGGCTTCGGCCAGGGCCGGGGCGTCGTTGAGCCCGTCGCCCACGAAGGCGACGAGGCCGCCGCGGGTGCGGTACTCCCGGACCAGCTCCTGTTTTCGGGCCGGGGTCACCGCCGCGTGGCAGCCGTCCAGCCCGAGGCTCGCCGCGACGGGGCGAGCGGCGGACTCGCGGTCGCCCGTCACCATGACGACGAAGAGTCCCATGCGCTGAAGCTCACGGATCGCGGCGGGCGTAGAGGGCCTCAGCGTGTCGGCCATCGAAAGCGTGCCGGCGCCCCGGCCGTCCACGGTGACACTGACCAGGGTGTCCGTGGAGGCGGCATCGACGTCGGGTGCGGCGCGCGAGACGGCCACGAGTCGACCGGCGACGCGCGCGCGGACGCCGACCCCGGGTTCGGCGGCGAAGCCGGTCGCGGGCTCGCGCGCGATCCCCCTCTCGGCGGCCGCGGCGACGATGGCGCGCGCCAGCGGATGCTCGCTCGGGGATTCGGCGGAGGCGGCGAGCCCGAGCACTTCGGCCTCGGCGAATCCCTGCGCGGGGATGACGCGGACAAGCCGGGGCCGGCCCGCGGTGAGGGTTCCCGTCTTGTCGATCAGCACCGTGCCGGCCGAGGCCAGGCGCTCGAGGGCCGCGGCGTCCTTCACGAGTATGCCCGCCCGCGCACCCCTGCCGATGGCGGTGACGACCGAGACCGGCGTCGCCAGGCCGAGCGCGCACGGGCAGGCGATGATGAGGACCGCGACGGAGTTGAGGAGCGCGTAGATGAACCGGGGATCGGGTCCGAAGAGGAGCCACGCAAAGAACGTGATCGCCGCGAGCGCGGCCACGGTGGGCACAAACCACGAGGAGATCCGGTCGGCGAGGCGCGCGATGGGCGGCTGGCCCTCGCGGGCCTGGTCGACGAGGCGGATGATCTGGGCAAGAAGCGTGTCGCGGCCGACGCGATCGGCGCGCATGACAAACGTCCCGTTGGTGTTGACGGTCCCCGCGCTGGCCCGGTCGCCCGGGCCCTTGGCGATTGCCGTGGGCTCGCCGGTCAGCATCGACTCATCTAGCTCGCTGGCCCCTTCGGCCAGCACGCCGTCGACGGGAATGTGCTCGCCCGGGCGCACCCGCAGGCGGTCCCCCGGCAGCACCGCCCCCACCGGCACGTCACTCTCGGTGCCGTCGGTGGCGAGCCGGTGCGCGACCTTCGGGGCAAGGTCGAGAAGGCCCCTGATGGCGGCGTCTGTCCGCGCATGGGCGCGCTGCTCCAGGATCTGGCCGAGGAGCACGACCGTCGTGATGAACGCGGTCGCCTCGAAGTAGAGGGGGACGCCGTGGGACGTCCGGAAGGCGGCCGGAAACGAGCCGCCGAACAGCACCGCAAGCACGCTGTAGACGTAGGCCGCCCCGGTTCCCGTGACCGTGAGCGTGAACATGTTGGTGTCGCGCTCGCGCAGGGAGGCCCACCATCGGCGGATGAAGAACGCGCCGCTCCAGAAGAAGACCGGCGTCGTGAGGGCGAGCTGCGCCCAAGCGAGGGCGCGCGCGTCGGCGCCGTGGAGAAGGTGCGGCGCCACCATCGGCCCCATGGCGATGGCCATCACCGGGACCGTGAGCGCGGCGCCGACATAGAAGCGGCGCCGCAGCACCCGCTCATCGGGCAGTCCCATGTAGACGGGATCATTCGGCGCGGGCCCGGCGGAGTTCGCTGCGGTCGGAGGGGTGTCCTGCTCTTTAGGCATGAGTCTAGCATCAACTATGTGCCTGGCTTAAGCAAAGGCGAGGGCGAGACAGATTGCCGTGGTGCGCCGGGGGGAAGGCGATGCGTCCGCAAATCCATGGCCCGCGTCGGCGCCCCCTTGATCCCAAGCGGCGCGCGAATAGCGGTTTTGCCGCGGACGGATGTCATCCTCTGGTGACGGCGCTCCGCACTCCAGGCGGCCCGTCCCGAAAATCCCGAAAGATCACCCAATACCAGCCGCCAAGGCCTCCCGTTCACGCGACGACCCCCGCCGGCCCCGAAGAACATGAAACACATGACAATTCCGAGCAGAGTCGCGTTTCGCCTCCTTGCGTGCTGCGCGCTCACAATCCCGGCGGCCGCCGCGTGGGCGCAAAGCCTGCAGATCATGACACTTGCGGGCGCCGCTCAAGTCTCAGGCAGTTCCGATGGAGCGGGAAGCGCCGCCCGATTCAACCTTCCCCAGGGCGTCGCCGTGGACACGTCCGGAAACATCTACGTCGTCGATTGCCGGAATTGCACCATCCGCAAGGTGACGCCGGCGGGCGTGGTGACAACGATCGCAGGGACGGCTGGCGTCGCGGGCAGCGCGGACGGCACCGGGTCCGCCGCGGGGTTTCGATATCCGCTCGGCATCGCGGCGGATTCCAACGGCAACCTTTACGTCACCGACTCCGGGAACAACACGATAAGGATGATCACGCCGGCGGGCGCCGTGACCACGCTGGTCGGAACCGCGGGCGCAGCGGGATCCGCGGACGGTACCGGTTCGAGCGCGCGGTTCAACAATCCCTGGTCCATTGCGGTGGACTCGGCGGCCAATCTCTACGTTGCGGACACGAACAACCACGCCATCCGCAAGATTTCGCCGGCGGGCGCGGTCACGACCCTTGCGGGGACACCCGGCGTTCCCGGTGGCGCCGACGGCGCAGGAGCCGGCGCGAGCTTCAGGTCTCCCGAGGGAGTGGCCGTCGACGGGTCGGGTAACGTCTATGTCGCCGATACCGTGAACCACACCATCCGCAAGGTGACCCCTGCCGGGCTTGTCTCGACCTTGGCCGGGACGGCGGGCCTCTACGGATATGTGGATGGAACGGGCTCCAGCGCACGGTTCGACCTGCCCGCGGCCCTTGCCGTCGACGGGTCGGGCAACGTCTACGTGGCGGACAGCGTCAACTGCCTGGTCCGCATGATCACGCCAGCGGGAGTCGTGACGACTCTCGCTGGAGACGCGGATACCTACGGAAGCGCCGATGGAACGGGCGCGAATGCGCGTTTAGACTACGATCAGGGAATCGCCGTTGACGGGGCGGGCGACGTCTACATCGCCGACTCGGACAATGACACGCTGCGAAAGGGCGTGGCGAGCGGCGTGCCCTCGATCGGCACGCCCCCCTTGACGCAGTCGATTGGCGTCGGCAACGCCGTCACGTTCACGGTCAAGGCAAGCAGCGCGACGCAGCTCTCCTACCAATGGAGCTTCAACGGCAAGCCGATTTCCGGCGCGGCCTCCTCGACGTACACGCCGCCGCCGGTGCAGCTCTCGGACCAGGGCCTTTACTCCGTCGCGGTCAGCAATTCGGTCGGCACGACGGTCGGCGCCGCTTCGCTTACGGCGACCTACGCCCACGACGCGACCTACTCCTTCGACAGCTGGACCGCATCGACGATCCTGCCGACGGGCACGACGTACTCGGCGGTCGCCTACGACGGCAGCAACTTCCTGGCCGTGGGGCTTGATGGGACTGCCTACTATTCGCCAGACGGCTCCGGCTGGTACGCGTCGGCAAGCAACGGCCCCCCCGGACAGGCGTGGGGCCAGCTCAACTCGGTCATCAACGTGCCCGGCAAGAACATACTGGTCGCCGTCGGCAACGGAGGCGCGGTCGTGACGTATTCGAGCGGAACGTACTATGGTTCTCTGCAGACCTCCGGCACGACCAACCTCCTGACGGGGATCACCATCGGAAACGGCTCGCTCGTGGCGGTGGGCTACGGCGGTGCGTGCATCGTTTCGGACCTCACCGCAAGCGCGTGGGCGCCGGCCTCGACGGGCACCGCCCAGAACCTGAACGCCGTCGCCTACGGAAACGGCACCTTTGTCGCCGTCGGCCTGAACGGGACCCTGGTCACCTCGAGTGACGGTTCGAAGTGGACCTCCCAGCAATCCCCCACCGCGGGCAACCTCTACGGCATCGCCTATGGTGAGCGGGGCTTCGTGGCCGTGGGCGACAACGGAGGGATCTTCACTTCACCCGACGGCGTCCTCTGGCTGCAGCAGGCCACTCCTACGAGCGCCGTGCTCGTCCGGGTCGCCTACGGGGACGGGACGTTCGTCGCCGTCGGCCTCTCCGGCACCCTCGTGACGTCGCTGGACGAGGGTGTCACCTGGACAAGCCAGAATTCCGGCACCGCAGCGCGCCTTGACGGCGTCACGCTCGGGCAGGACTCGTTCGTCCTGGTGGGCGTCGGCGGCGTCGTTTCGATCTCCGGCGCGGCGAACCCGAGCCGGATCATCAACCTGTCGGCCCGCGCAACCGTCGGTACCGGCGGGAACATACTGATTGCCGGCTTCGTTGTGAACGGAACGGGCTCAAAGCAGATCCTCCTGCGCGGCGTGGGCCCTACGCTGGCCCAGTTCGGCATCACCCAGGTCCTTCCGCAGTCCCATCTGGCTCTCATGAGCCAAACCGCTAGCACGATCGCGGCCAACAGCGCCTGGGGTGGGGGAACCTCTCTCTTGCAGGCCTTCACCGCGGTCGGGGCTTTCCCGCTCGCTCCGAACTCCGCCGACGCGGCCCTGCTGCAGGGCCTCGGGGCAGGCGCCTACACCGCCCAGCTGAGTGGCGTGTCCAACACGACGGGAGTGGGGCTCGCAGAGATCTACGACGCCGACAGCGGGCCGACCGCGGCGCACCTGAGCAACATCTCCGCCCGGGCCTCGGTGGGCACCGGGAGCAATGTCCTCATCGCGGGATTCGTCATCTCGGGCAACACGCCTGAGACGGTCCTCATTCGCGGCATCGGCCCGGCGCTCGGACGGTTCGGGGTCAGCGGCTCGCTCGCCGCCCCCGAGCTGGTGCTCTACGATTCCGGCAACAACACGCTTCAGACCAACAGCGGGTGGGGCGGAGGCGCGAGCCTTGCCCAGGCGTTCGCAAGCGTCGGGGCGTTCTCGCTGGCGGCCAATTCGGCGGACGCAGCGATCCTGGTCACGCTTCCGCCCGGGGCTTACACGGCCGAAGTGAGCGGCGTGAACGGCTCGACCGGCGTGGGCCTAGCGGAGATCTACGAGGTTCGGTGACCCTTGGGTGTTGGGGCAGACCCGCGGCCAGAAATGCCGGCCGCGGGTTCTTGGTATCTCAACCCACCTTGACGGTGGAGCCTACCTTGGACGAGCGGTAGGCGGCCTCCATCACGGTCACGCGGGCCGCGGCTTCGCGCACCGGGACAAGCGGCATGCCCTTCTGTCCGGCGACCGCATTCACGAACTGCTGAAGCGGGACGGCCTGGCCCGCAGGCAGCTCCGTCCACGGCCGGGCGCCGTCCGCCCCCTTTACGTGCGCGCACTTGAAGAACAGCTCGCCCGTCACGATGACGGCGCTGCCCTCTGTCCCGCTGATCTGGAGCGTCACCGGGTCCCAGACGTCCACCCAGCTCGCCACCAGGTTCCCGATCACGCCGCTCTTGAAGCGCAGCAGCGCCTCGCCCGCCTCGTCGCAATCGCCGTAGCGCCCGGTCACGACCCGGGTTTCCGCGGTCACGGAATCGACGTCCCCGCAGAGCCACATCATGATGTCGAGCATGTGGGTGCCGAGGTCCCCGAATCCGCCGACGCCCGAAACCTTCGGGTCGGCCATCCAGCGCCAGTTCTCCCAGGGCTTGTCGGGCTTCTCGTCAAACCAGCCCCCGAGTGAGCCGCCGTGGCAGTTGGATCCCGCGATCCGCGTGATCTTCCCGAAGACGCCGCGCTCGACCTGCTCCTTCAGGAAAAGGTGCTGCGGCATCGTGCGCATGAAATACCCCGTTGTGAAAAGCACGTTCGCCTTCACAATGGCGTCGGCCATCTCCGCGCTCTCGCTGGCGGTGATCCCCAGGGGCTTCTCGGCGTAGATGTGCTTGCCGGCCGCCGCGGCCGCAAGGACCAGGTCCCGGTGCCTGTTGGTCTCCGAGCAGATCACAACCGCCGTCACCTCGGGATCGGACCAGATCTGGCCGAGGTCCTGCGCCACCAAGGCGCCGAGCTCCGCCGCGCGCCTCTGGACGCGAGCGGCATCATGATCCCATGCCCACTTCACCCGGACGTTAGGCCGGTTGTCGGTGAGGAGCTTGATGAACCCGGGTGTGTGGATGTGTGCGCACCCCACAAAGGCCAACGTGACGGGCCCGGCGACCTCGACCGCCGCCGACAGGACGTTCGGAAGCGCGGCCAGGACAGCGGCGCCACTTGCGGCCTTGATGAAGCTGCGGCGATCAAGGGCGGGGGACACGGGGAGGTCGGTTTGCATAGGGGTAGGTGTCGTTGAATCCCGGGTTCAAGCGTATGTCAACGACCCGCAATCCGTGAACGCGACGCGGGACCGGGAGCTAATTTTCATGTTCATGGATAGGTCGGGTTTCTGATACACCCAGGGGGCGCACCACCGGTCCCAAAGCTGCGGTTATCGGCGCGCGGGACCGCAACACCTTCACCGATGAACCGAACCCATGCCCCGCGGCTTCTCGTCGCCTGCGTTTTCCTCTGCGGACCCGTCGGCTTGAGCGCCGAGTCCTCGAGCGCCGGGGACGTCACCGCGGATCCCGTAACCCGCGCCGCGTTCCTCGCCAGGGACGTGAAGGAGGAAACCTTGAGGACGTGGAAGGCCTACACCACGTACGCCTGGCCCCATGATGATCTCCTGCCGCTGTCGAATCGCTACAGCGACCGATATGGCGAGTCCATCAGCATCGCGCCGATAGACGCCTACAGCACGCTCAAGGTCATGGGCCTCGCCTCCGAGGCCAAGCGCATCGAGGACTTCGTCGTCAGCGACTTCACGTTCGACAAGGACGACTTCGTGAAGGTTTTCGAGGTGAACATCCGGATACTGGGGGGGCTCCTCTGCATGTACGAGATTTCCGGGGACTCGAGGATTCTGGAGAAGGCGCGCCAGTTCGGCGACCGGCTCCTTCCCGCCTTCAGGAGCCCGACGGGGCTCCCGTACTACTTTGTCAACCTCAGGACGGGCGCCACCCGGGGCAAGATTGTGTGCGTGGCGGAGGCCGGCTCCTACCTCTTCGAGTTTGGAATCCTCAGCTATTACACCGGAAACCCCGTCTACTATCAGACCGCGAAGCGGGCCGATCTTAAGCTCCACTCAATGCGCTCACCGATCGGCCTGCTCGGGCGGGATGTCAACGTGGAGACCGGGGAATGGACCGTGACCCAGAGCGTCGTCGGCGCGTATGCGGACTCTTACTTCGAATACCTCTACAAGTCGTGGTTGCTGTTCAAGGACCCCGAGATCAAGCGGATCTGGGACGCCTCGATCGAGGCGATCCAAAGGTGCATCGCCGAGCCTCGCGGAAGGCTGCTCTGGTACGGAAAAGTCGACATGAAGACCGGCAGGAAGGTGAGCTCCGAGGTCACCCTTTGGGACGCCTTCTTCCCCGGGCTGCTCGCCCTCTCAAGCGACCTTCCGAGGGCGGCGAGAAGCGACGAGGCCTGGGACCTGCTGTGGAGGCGGTACGGCCTCATCCCTATGGTCTATGACTACGACAGGGACCAGATCGTGAACCCGTACTATCAGCTGAACCCGGAGGTCATCGAATCCGCCTTCTATCTCTGGCACTACACGGGCGACCCGCTCTACCTGAGAAACGTCGAGAGATACTACGCCGACATAAAGGAGCACTGCAGGACCGAGGTGGCCTATTGCCACATCGAGGACGTGCGGACCATGAAGCGGGCGGACGAGATGGAGACGTTCTTCATCGCGGAGACGCTCGCCTACTGCTATCTGACCTTCGACAAGGGGAACCCGGTCAACCCCGACGACTACGTCTTTAGCACGGAGGCCCACCCGTTCAGGAAGGGCGCGTTTCACAGGCCCAAGGTGATCCACAACCTCGGGCTTTGATGGGCAACCGGGCCGCCGCCCCTGGCCATCACTGTGTTGAACGGCGGCTCAGTGCTGTGGCGCAGGCGCAGGCACCGTCGTGACCGACTGGTTGAACTGCGCGTCCCTCGTCACGGTCTGGCCGTTTGGCCCCGTGGTCGTCACGGTGCGAGTGCCCTTTCCGCCCACCACCGTCGTGTCGACCGTGCGGTCGATCGTCTTGCCGCTCGCGGTCGTGATGACCTCGCTCTTGTTCCAGGAACCTGGCGCGACCTTCGTGTCCGTGGAGGTGTAGCTGTCCTTCTTCCCGTTCGCCTGGGTTATGGTCCCGCTGCCCTGGATCACACCGGGGGCGGTCCGCTGTTTCGTGCCCTGCCAGGTTGAAGTCGCCCCGTTGGGCCGCGTCACCGAGCCGTTCACGGTGGCGGTCTGGTTCGATTTTTTCCAGATGGTCTGCGACTGCCTGGTGCCGGTTCCGCCGGCCGCATTCGTCCATGTGCCCTGGCGCGTCACGACGCCGTTGGCCTTGGTGGTGGTTGAGGAGGTCGTTCCGGAGCCGCCCTTGCTCGTGGTGTAGGTTCCCTCGCGCTTGATCACCTTCTCGTCGTCGGCCCGGGCGACGTTGACGAGGGCAAGGACCACGCAGGCAAGGCTGGCGACGGCCACTATCTTGGGGAGAGGATTGTTTTTCATATGAGTGATATCGGATCATGCACCTTCGCTATGAGACGTTTGAGGCAGCCTATAAGGTTACGCGGTAACCCCAATACGTGGATTTGGGTGGAAATGCGTAGGTGCCGGCGTGGCCAGAAGGCCAAGCCGCGCGCCTGTCGCCGCCCTCGGTCCGCTCATAGCCCGCACCCAAAGCATGCCCCCGCAAACGGGCGTTGGCAGGGCATAACGCTCTGTAGACCCCGTAGCAGCGAGCGGCTAAGGGGAGGGACGAGGCCGTGACCAGCGACTGCCTGGAGACAGGCTATCGAAAACCCAACGCTATACATGACGACATTAGTCGTTGGACACCTGAGCAACATCTAATGCAAATGGGATTGTCTCATCGAGAACCGATTCCGGAAACCGGGACGGGCGTGACCCTACCAAGTGGCCGGGCCAAGAAGCGGCATGGCGATGACCTGTCGTCGGTCTAGTTGACCCGCCGGATCGACGACTGAATTCGATCCCGATTGGGGTATTTTCTGCTTGATACCGTTCATGTGAACGCCAATCATGTGAACGCCTAAGCGAACAAACTTAAGAACGGAATCCCCTCGGGAACGAACGAGATGACGCGAACCCTCAAACTTCCTTATGAGCCGACCGAAGGCCTCGCTCAGGTGCTTGCGGACCAGCGGCGGCGCCAGGGTCGACTGATCCGCTCGGCTTACCGGCTCTTGGCGTCGGGCCTGGCGCAGCGCGATCTCTACCAGGCCCTGCGGTCTCATCCCGTCGGCAAGGGGTTGCACACCTGGCTCGTTCTCTCGGGAATCAAGAAGGCCCAGGCACTGTATGCGCGCTTTCCCAGCGGCCGGATCGTATTTGGAGGCAGGAGAGCCTTCCTCGAGCGCGCCCAGGGCAGGATGAGCCGTGAGGAGTGGCGAAGCGCCAGGCTTATGCCCCTCTATATCGAGGGGCACGCCAAGAGCTACGGCGCGCAGGGGGGCAACCATCTGATAACGCTCGATATCGCTTCCGAACGCGTCATCTACCATGGGCCTGACAGCCGGGACTTCACGATCAAGCTCCGCCTTTCCCGCAAGAGCCGCGACTACCGTCGCCGGCTTGCTCAATTGCAGGCCCGGTGCGAGGCCCTGCGCGACGTGCCCTTCACGGTGTCGATAGATGGAACCGAGATCGCTTTGACATGGGCCGAGCCCGCGGTGCCCTCCGCATGCGGCATTTCCGGTCGGGTGCTGGGGCTCGACCTAAACCCCGCCAGGCTCGGCTGGGCCGTGGTCGAGAAGGGCCCTACCGGGCCGGGTTCGTGCCGATGCGTGTCCTGGGGGGTGTTCGAGTACCCGGACTTCTCCCGGCGTCTCGGGTTCGCCTCGGACGATCCCCGCTCGGTGGCGCACACGCGCAAACGCAGGTTTGAACTAGCGATCCTTGCCAAGAAGGTGGCCCTCCTGGCGAGGCACCACCGGGTGTCGGCCGCTGTCACGGAAGCGCTTCGGTTTTGGCCCAAGGACCATGGGAAGGGCAGGCGTTTCAACCGCCTGATCAATCAGGTGTGGTTTCGCCGCGGCCTTCTCGAGCCGCTCACGAGGCGTTTGGCGTCAGCGGGCGTCGCCCGTGTGGAGGTAAATCCCGCCTATTCCTCAAAGATGGGCAATCACCTCTGGGCCGATGCCCTGCGTGTTCCCGATCCCGCCTGCGCTGCGGTTGAACTCGCGCGCCGGGCGCTATGGCCCCTCAGATTTCCCGCTCCGCAGAGGGACGCTGCGCAGCTTCCGAAGCCCAACGCGCGCCGCCAACGGAAGGATGGCGCGCGGGCGAGGCCCCGCAAGGGGCCCGCCCTCGGGGGTTGGCAAGGCGTCTGGAGCCAACTCCAACCCAAGGCGGCCGATGCACGCCGCCGTTCCCGGGCAGATCTGCGGCCCTTGCTCCCTGCCGGGAATCCACGCCTCGCCCCGCTCGTTAATCCAAGGTCCAGAGTCCTCCGTTACGAGCCCCGCGAGGGGGCTTCATTGCCGTTCGGACGAGACCTCTATGCGCTTTGCATGGGGGTAAGATCCATCGCGGACTAATGACGCTGTGTATAGTGAATCCTTCCGGCGGAATTCTCCAGGACGACGTTGGAGAGCACCGCCGTGTCGGACGTGGCGGGCAAGTGCGAGCAGAAGCCGATGCCGACGTAGAACGGCTCGTCGAAATGCAGGATGGCTGCGGCGCCGACCCGGTGCATGGGCTCGCCGTCCTGGCTGACATAAAGCACGAAGGAGTCGCCGCGCTTCTCAATCCCGATGCGCATGGGCGCGGCTCCCGTGCCCGTACCCGTGTCCTTGGCCCCGGAGTGCCCGCGGCCTTCGATGCGAAGGGCCTCCTTGATGTTCGTCCCCGCCGCCGGGCGCAGCGCAAGGTGGATCAGCCCGGCGCCATGCAGGGCCGTCATGACCTCCTTGGAGTCGTCATCGAGGCTCTGGCGAATGACGAGGACCGCCTTGCGGTCGCCGTAGCCGCCCGGGTTCGGATAGCTGATGCTGGCCGCGAGCGACACGTCGCCGGACATCTTCGTCCAGAGATAGCGGAATTCGTCGCGTGTGTACCAGATGTTATAGCCGGCGGAGTTGATCGTGTACCGCTTTGCGGCATCGTCATAGCTGGCGCTTCCGGGCACAACCGCGGCGCCAATATCGGTTTGGGCTGCAAACGCACCGATAGGCGTCTCGACGGTCTTGCTCACACGGTGGAAATCCGCGGGCGGCGGAACCTGAGTGTGGGTCGCCGAACCCGGCTGCGCCCACGCCGGAACTTCCGGTGTCTGCGCTCGGAGCAAGAGCGGAGCAGTGCAAAGGACGAGGACGAACAGCGGGGAGGGGAGGGTCTGTTTCATGGCGATTTGTCGAGATGAACGGAGAGAATGCTGATCAAAGGGATGCAAAGCACAAGTCTCACACGGATCAGTTGCGCGTAAGTGGCGCACAAACTTGGAAACATCCAAGCGACGCCACCCGGACCGGCAAGGATGATTACGTGGCCGTTAGAGGGGCTTCGGGCGGTTCTTTAGCGGGACTGCGAGGCGGTCCGTTTGGTTATTGAGTGCCGTAGCTGAAGGAATCTTCATTCTTTGAACAAGGCGGGTTACTATTCGGCGCGAGCGTTCGCCTGCATTCAGGCGGCTGGAAAAGCGGCCGAGTCCATCCGCCAATAACCGCGCGGAGAACTATGGATTCCGAACCCCCCCGGGCGCCGCCTGAAGCCAGGGAGAGCCCCTACGACCCCAAGTCCTTCGACAGCCCTGTCATCCGGGCCGCGGCGCCCCCTCTGGTTGCGGCTGCGGCCATGATGGTCAAGGCGTCCCCCCTCGGGTTCCTGCTTGAGGGGTTCCACGTGTGGATCCACGAAGTGGGGCATGCCAGCGTCGCGTGGCTGTCCGGCCGGCCCGCCCTGCCGCTTCCCTTCGGGTGGACCAACGTTGAGCCTGACAAGTCGGCGATCCTCTACCTGGCGATGCTCGCCGCACTCGGGGTGTTGGGGGTCTCGGGATGGCGCGAGCGAAAGGCCTGGCCGATGCTTCTGGCGGCCGCCCTGGCGGCCGTGCAGGCGTTCATGACCTGGAGGCTTTCCGAGGACCGCGCGCATCTCTGGATGATCTTCGGAGGGGTGGGCGGCGAGTTCTACCTCTCGGCCGCGATGGTCTGCCTCTTCTATTTCGAGTTTCCCGAGAAGTTCAGGTGGGGTTCCTGCCGGTATGTTGTCCTCTTTATCGGCGCCGCGAGCTTCGCGGAAAGCTATTCGTTCTGGAAGAAGGTCAGGAGCGGCGTGGAGGCGATTCCCTACGGGTCCATGATCAACGGCGAGGACGACGGGGGCGGGGACATGAACATCCTCGCGGATGACTACCATTGGACGCAGCACCAGATCGTGTTCACGTACAATCACCTCGCGGACGCGTGCCTGGCGACGGTCGTCGTCGTCTACCTCTTCTTCAATCTGCGCCTGGACCGGGTCTTTCGCCCGCTGCTCGCCCGATGGTTCTCGGCCGGCCTTGTGACAACCGAGCCGTAATCGAGGGGACCTCAATATCCCCTCCCGCGCCCCGGTGCGTCAGCGGGTCACTTGTTAAAGCGGAAATTCACAAGGTCGTAGTCCTGCATCACGTAGGTCTTGGTCTCGACCCTCAGCTTGTTCGCGTGCCTCGCCTGGGTCTCTCCGCCGGCGGCGATGAAGTCGGCAAAGCCGATGATCTCGGCCCGGATGAAGCCCTTGTGGATGTCGGTGTGGATGGCGCCGCCGGCCTCGGCCGCGGTCGAGCCCTTCCTTATCAGCCACGCCCGGTTCTCCGACCCGCCCACGGTAAGGAAGCTGATGTAGCCGGCATCGCTCACGACGCGGACCAGGAACTCGTCGAATCTCGCGATGTCCGAAGCCTCGGCCACGACGATCGGCTTTGTAGTGTAGAAAGCATGCGCGTCCACGGCCTGAGCCTCTTCCGGCGTCAGCCCGGCCTTGGAGACCACTTGCTCGGCCTCAAGGCACGCCTTGACCTTCAGGAAAACAGCCTTCTCCCTCTCGGACGGATTCCGCTCCAGGCGGGTCTCCGCCAGCTCAAGGTCGCGGATGATCAGCTCGAGCCTTCCCTCCGCAGAAGCCACGATCGCATCGGCCGTCAGGGCGTCGCCCTCGGCGACGACGTCCACGTGCGCATAGACCTTCTTCACCGCCTCGACCAACTTGTCGGCCTGGTCGAGCCGAGGGTCCTTGACCCGGTGCGTTCCGAGCGGAACGCCGATGATGCCGATGAGGGAGATTTTCATGTGGGGCTAATGGGCCGGAGGGCGGGAGGCCGCCGGGAAAGAGCGGAACGGGAAGGAGGGGGGGACGGACGAGCAACCCTTAGGGAACCGATAAGCAGAAGGCAAAGGCAACCTTGGGAGCGGCCGCGGCAACGTGGATTTCGGCGCCGACCGCCGATAAGGACCCGGCGCAAAGTGGCGGGATCTTGGGGTCCCGGTCCCGCCGATCTGCCGGCCCGACAGGCGCTTTTGCACGCGCCGGGGATGGCCGGTGTATCATGCTTATTATCATTGTCCTGCGTCGGAGCGGGCGTCCAAGGGTTCCGGGTACGTATCGTGCGGCTTGCGCTGGCGCCGCTCGTTCTCATGCCGGCGGCTTCTGGCCCCGACAATCGATGGTTATACGGGATAGGATTAGTCGAAGGTCCGCCGCGATTGGGTCGATCTTACCTTGGGACTCCAACCAATGAAACACTCCACGTTGACGCTTGTCGTGCTGGCGGTCGTGCTCGTCCCGTGGCTTGCCGTCGTTGCTTTCGGGGACTGGGTCAGGGCGAGGCGCGCGAGGCCCGATGCCCTGACCGAGGACCGATAGGACGCCTATGAGGCACCCGAGGAATACCCGGGCGCCGGCGACAATGGACCCCTCGTTCGGAGCGGTTCAGGCCGCTCGGACAGCGGCTAGCCTGCGGCGGCGGACGAGGATGAGTCCCGCCAGGGAGGCCCCGACGAAGACGGCCCCGTAGGCCGCCGGCTCCGGCGCGGGAATGACCTGATTCTCGTTGTCGGGTCCGTCCTGGTAGGTGTTCCATTTTGTCACGCTTCCTGGATATCCCGAGAACGTGATCTGGCTCACCGCGGAACCCGGGTTCGTGTTGCTGTAGAAGTAGTCGACGACGTTGGCCCAGTTGTTGACGGTCAGGGTCTGTCCGGTGCCGATCGTTATCCCGCTGACGTCGAAGATGGACGCGGCGGGGTTGTCGAAGTCGACGATCGAGGACGAGTTGACGGTGAGGCTTCCGAAGGTGTCGTTCGTTCCGTTGAGTTTCAGCGTCCCTCCGTTGAGGACGATGTTGAGTCCGGAATCGTTGAAGTTGGCTCCGAGCGTCAGCGTCTCTCCGGTGCCGAGGGTGAGAGTGCCCGAGCCCGAGAGGGTGCCGCTCAGGGTGCCTGTGCTTCCGAGCAAGGTGAGGGCTCCGCCCGATCCGAACGAGAGGGCTCCAGCATTGTTGAAGGTGCCCGTGAGGGAGGCACTCGTGCTGTTGAGCGATAGGGTGCCGCCTGAGTTGACCGTGACGGCTCCGCTCGTGGACAGCGAATTGTTGGCATTGGAGAGGAGCGTTCCACCCGAATTGACCGTGAGGGACGAGGCGTTGGATAGGGCGTTCGCCGTATTCGCTTGGAGGGTTCCCACCGTCACCGTTGCGGAGCCGAGGAAGCCGCTGTTTGCCGCGCCTAGGGCGAGGGTGCCCGAGCCGTCTTTGGTGATGGCCGTTGAGGCTCCTCCGGTGATAGCTCCATTGAGGGTCGTGTTGCCCGAGCCCCCGATGTTGAGGGTTGTGCCGCTGCCGAGGCCGACGGCCCCGTTGGCTGTGAGCGTCCCGGAGTCGGACTGGATGCGAGAGTTGGCGGTTGCGGTGATTGAACCACTGAGGGTGTTGTTGCCCGAGGTGTTCTCGATCGCGCCGTTGTTTGTGGCAGCGCCGTTGGTTGAGAGGTTGAAATTGCTCGCGAGGGTCGAGCCTCCTTGGACCTCGAAGTTGCCGGTGCCCGAGACGTTCACCGTGGCGGAGCCCGTGGCGTTTGTGGCGGCCGCGATGATCTCGCCGTTGCTTAGGTTCACGTGGCCCGTGAATCCCGTACTTGCTCCGGTGAGGGTGAGGGATCCCGTGTTGGTGTTGGCGAGAGTGCCTGTGCCTGTGAGGAGCCCAGTGTACGAGGTGGACGCGGTGCCGTTGAGCGTGAGCGTGCCAGTTCCTAGGGCGGTTGTGCCTCCGGTGCCGCCTAGGCTGGCGATCGTTTCTGAGGCACTTCCCAGGTTGAACGAACCGCTGTTGACCGTGAGCGTGGCGGTGGATGCGAACTGGTTCGAGGCGTTGTCGTTTACCGTGCCGCCGCCGACCGTGAGGCCCCCGTCGATCGCCGTGGTGCTCAGATTGAGAACGCCGGAGTTGACCGTCGTCATCCCCGTGTAGGTGTTGGCTCCCGAGTAGGTCGTCGTGCCGGTCCCGTTCAGCGTCACTCCGCCTGTGCCCGTGGTGATGGCGCTGCCGATGGTGGCATTTCCGGCGCCGGTGAGGGTGAGGCTGTTGCCCGCTCCGGTGATCCCTCCGTCGATGGCGAGGGTGCCCGAGCCGAGGTCGATGGTCGTGGCTCCGCCGAGCGTCACGGCGCCGGAGAGGGTGGCCGTGTTTCCGGCCCCGGGGGTCGCGTAGAGGGCCCCGGTGCCGCCCGCGCCGGCGCCCGTAAGGGAGAGCGCGTTACCGAGGGTCAGCCCGGAGTTCACCTGCAGCGTGGCGCCGGAGAGGACCGTGGCGGACCCGGTGCCCAGCACGCTGTTGCTGCCCGAGACCTGGAGGGTGCCGGCGTCGACGGCGATGGCGCCGCTGTACCCGCTGTTGTTGCCGCTTAAGGCAAGGGTTCCGCCACTGAGTTTTGTGAGGCTGCCGGCCCCGGTGAGGGCGGAGGCGAGGGTCAGGCTGCCGGTTCCGGTGACGTCGACGACGCTGTTGGCGGAGACGGCAATCGTGCCGCCGCTGACCGTCTGGTTGGAAGCCGACTGCTGGATGATGCTGGGCAGCGCCCCGTTGAGGGTCAGCGTGTTTCCGGCCTCCCCGATGACGAACGCCCCCGCCGTCGAGTCGAACCTGAGAGCGTTGATGTAGTAGCTGTTGTTCATCGTCGAGGCGAGCTGGGTCGTCCCTCCGAAGTCCAGCTTCTGGACGCTCCCGATCGTCGTAACCGGGGCGGTTCCACCGACCCAGTTTCCCCCCGTGCTCCAATTGCTGTCGCCGCCCCCGCCGTTCCAGGTGAGGAAACCGAAGTTTGGCGTCAGGACGTAGGCATTACCTTCCCCGTTGCCTGCGTTGGTGAGTGTCCCAGCTTCGATGGCGCCCGAGCCACTGCCTGCGAAGTACACTTCACTGAGCAGCCCGGCCGCGATGCCTGCGGTAGTCGCTGCTAGGGTCGTGTTTCCACTGGTCCATCCGTTGATGGTGAGGAGCCCGGTGCCCGAGGTGATGTTTCCAAACACGAGCGTGTTCGTCGGAGATCCGGTTCCAAAGTTGATCGTGCCGTTGTTGAACGAGAGATCTCCGATCTTGTCGGAGTAGCCGTTGAGGTTGAGCGTGCTGTTGTTGAGCGAGACTGCGGAACCGGAGTTGATGGAGTTGTTGACGCCGAGTTGGAGCGCGCCTCCGTTAACGGTGGTGGCTCCGGTGTACGTGTTGACGCCACCGAGGTTGAGCGTGCCGCCACCTGTGAGTGTTAGGCTCCCAGCGCCGGTTCCACCGTTGCCGATGACGCCGTTGATGGCGGAGGTGCCGCTGCCGACGTTGACGGTGAGGGTGCGAGCGGTGTTGGTGTCAGAGAGTGCGACGGCGCCGGACTGGGTCGCGCTGTTCATGTTCAGCGTGTAGCTGCCTCCGGACTGGGTGAGCGCCCCTCCGGTGGTGATACCGGACAGGGTAGCGTTCCCCTGCAGGGTGATGGCGTTGGCGATCGTGCTGCCTGTGGTTGAGCCGAGCGTGCCAGAGCTGATGGCCACCGTTCCGGTGCCGAGGGCTGTGCTCGTGTTGGCCTCGATGGTGCCGGCGGAGAGAGTCGTCCCCGTGTAGGTGTTGGCGCCGGAGAGCGTCAGCGTGCCGTTGCCCGTTTTGGTGACTGCGCCGCCGGAAATCACGCTCGAAATCGTCAGGTCGCTGGCCAGCGAGGTGTCTTGGGCCACATTGAAGGTCGTGGTGCCCGAAACGAGGGCCAGGCCCCCTCCGAGTATCTGGGAGGTTTGGTGGGCGCTATTCGTGTTCGAGGTGATTCCGTTGCTGAGCGTGATCGTCTGGCCGCTGGCGATGTTGACGATGCCTCCGTTCATGATGAACGAGCCGGCCGTGGTCGAGATGCCGTCGTTGAACACCCCCCCTGCGTTCATGGTGATAGCGGAATTGGGCGAGATTTGGTTCGTGTAGCTTGAGCCGAGCGCGTGGCCGGCGCCCCAGATGTCGACGACGGCGCTGTTGGTCAGGGACCCAGTGCCCACCGTGAGCGAGCCATTGATTCCGTACCATCCGGAGGTCATCGGACCGACGACCAGTTCTAGGGAGCCCGCGTTGACGACGGTGGCGCCTGTGTAGAAGCTATTGTCACCCCAAAGGGTTAGTTGGCCGGTTCCATTTTTGATCAACCCTCCGGTGTCTCCAATGTTGCCCATGCTGGAGTACACGAAGGTGTCTCCGGCGCCGTCGAAGGTGGCCGTGTTGCTGCCGAGGGCAAAGGTGTTTGTCGCGTTGGAATTGCCAATGTAGAAAACGTTTCCGGCGGTCGCGTTTGAAACCGTGGCGTTGGAGCCGAGAGAGACGTTGCTGTTCCACGTGTTGTTGGCGCTGATATTTTGGAGAGCGCCTTGGCCGGAGGTCCCGGTGCCGTTGAGGATGAGGGTGCCTTGATTGGATGTGATGATGTTGCCTTCGATGGTCATCGTGGCCCCGTTGGCGATCGTGGTGTTGGCAGTGTTCGACGCCATGCCGAGCGCATTGGCATTCTGTATGTTGAGGGTGCCGGAGTTGACGGTGGTCGTGCCGGTGTAGGTGTTGGACCCGATCAAGGCCAGGGTCCCCGTGCCCGAGTAGGTGAGGTTCCCCGCCACGGACCCTCCGTTCGCGATATCCCCGTTCATGTTGACCGTGCCGTTACCGGCAATGCTCAGCGTGTTCCCCGTGGAGCCCGAGCCCAAGTTCACGTTGCCGTAGAAGTTCATCGACCCGCCGTTGTTGGTCCACGTCTGCGAGGCCGCCAGAGTCGAAGCGTTGTAGAACGTCAGGGCCGCCGAGTCCGAGTTCGTGATCCCTCCCGTGAGCGTCAGCGTGTTGGTGTTCTCCGTATACGCCGTGTCAAACGTGTAGGCATTTGAGCCTCCGGCGCTTGAGAAAACGAGCGAGTAGGCCGTCGAAGAGGGAATCAGGTTGAAGGACATCTCAAGCCCCGAAGTCGTGTTGAACGTCGCGATGCTGGTGCTCGTGGGGACGCCAGCGCTCCAGTTGCCGGGTGTGCTCCACAGGCTGGACGACGTGCTTGTCCAGTTGTCAGTCGTCTGCGCCCACGCAGCATGCGTCAGGATCATAGCGATCCCAAACGCGACTAAGTTGAGGGGGTTCTTGAGCATCACGGTCTTTCGGTATTGCGTTACTATCGGACCAATACTGCCGAAAGCCAATGGTGGACACTACTTAGCGCATTACTTGGCGAGGTATTAAGCTCAGGTGATAAAAGGGGAGAGTCCAAGGGCGCCATATTAGTCATAATTAAATTATAATTAACATCTTGCGTAGATTTATGCCAGGGTATCCTCCGGGCCTTTGGATAACCGGCCGGTCGTCATTCGTGCCCCCGCGGCTCCAATCGTCACAAAATGCTCCGATGAACCGCGCCTTGGCGGTACGGCCGTCACCGCCTTAGTCCCCTGCCCACTTGAGATGCTGTACGGAGATCGTGATTCGATTGGAGGATGTTATTTTGGGTCATTCGACGGAGGATTCGATCTAGGCACCTCATGGATCCACGCGAGCCGGCGCTCTAATCCCTTCCACTTCACATGCATCCAATATTTCACGTCGTTTAAGACACTAGGATAATGGATGGAATGTCGGTACATAAACTTGAAATGCTCCTCGCTTGAGGCGCCAATTCCAAGTGGTCCGTTGCGCAGCTCAGGCAGGAGCAACGCCAGCGCGAGACCACCCCAGACCTGTCTAAGGCTGTCGCAATGGGCGATCAACGCACCCGCAACAAAGTCCAGCTCGACGGCGTGAACATGCTTGTTGCCAGCCCAATCCACGCTTGAAATACCCCGGCGGCACTCGGGATTGCTGCTGTCGTGCATCAGGATCCAAAGGGGAGCAGGGGGCTCATATTCGAGGATGGCATCCAGATCTGCTTTGACCCCCCTCATAGGCATGGTCGCCATCGACAAGGGCAAAATTGAGAGGGGTGCCCCTCGTTCGACATTCCGCCAGCACATCGCCGATAAGTTTTCTTGAGTCGCCGGTCAGGAACCTGACATTGGGCATTTTTGGCCCCAACTTTTCACGTACCGTTGGATCAATATCGATAGAGTAGGTTTCCTGCGAATGCTCCCGAATCTGCCTTAGGGAGCCGCTGGCGGTGCCTATCTCGAGCGAGACGACGGGCTTGCATAGGCGTAGGATGTGCAGCAGCGCCATCTTCTCCGAATCGTGCATCAACCATTCTGGCTCGGCGCCTGGCGCGGGATAGAGCTGCTCCGAGATCTCTCTGGGTAACGTCATTAAAGGAGGAATATACCTGAAATTTTCGAGAGGTATTTGGGTTTTTGGGTGCGATAGTGGCGACGGTCTTGCTTGCAGTCACTTCACCGGCACGAGGAGCCGATGATCGCCTCGCTGCCTTGCTACTCTTCAGCATCGCGCAATTTCTTGCCGATGTCGCCAAGATCGGGTATCACCCAAGCTGCGAGAGGAATCGGGCGACACCCATATCGCTTCATATGAACGAGCGCGCTTGGAAACCCTGCGAGCCAGGAAGATTGGCTCCTGAGAATACGGATCTGCCATGAACTCGATTGAAGTCACTGGACCGGGTCGCTGGCGGCTCACAGCCGCCGCTTGTCTGATGATGGCGTTGCTCCTTGCCCCGTCCTTCGGCCAGCGGGAGGGGGCGCCCAAGCCGCTCCTCGACTCGCCGTTGTCACCGCTGCTCCTGACGGTCGACACGACAAAGTTTACTGGGGACGCCCGCCGCACCTTCGACGTGCTGATGCTCATCGTCGCCGACGCCGACAAGGCGGCCACAGCCAGTGAACGAAGCGCCTACCTGCAGGAGTTCCTGACCCGGAGCCAGGACTTCGCGCGGGCGCATCCGGGCTCGCTTCCCGTCTGGACCCTGCGGGCGGTGGCAGCATTGGAGGCCAACCAGGCAACCGCGGGCCGCGAGGCCTGCCGGCACATGATGGCATTGAAGGCGGGGGAAATGGATGATCCGAGGACACGCAGGGTGCTCGCGGTGCTGGACAGAAAGGGATGGTTCCAGGCGGACGTGCCGGAGGGAACGGGCGTCGATGCCGCACCGACGCAGCCGGCGCCCGAACAGGCCCCGGCAAGGGCCGCCCTAGTTGCCGAGAACAGTCTTGGAGCAAACAACATTAGCCTGGGTGAGCTCAGCGCCAAATGGAGCAATTATGGCGCGTACCTCCACAGCGTGATCGAGGCCGTGCAGGGCGAATGGGTCCGCACCCTGAACGACGGCAAGGTCAAGCCCCCCTCAGGGAGCAATGTCACCGTGAGATTCGCCATGGATTGGAAGGGCTCCGTAACCGAGGTGCTCGACGTTCAGAGCACGTCCAGCGAGCCGGGAAGGCAAAGCTGTGTCACGGCCCTCACCATGGCGGCGCCCTTTGGCGAATGGACGGACAACATGATCGCCAACCTCGGGAAATCGCAGGAGCTCACGTTTAGGTTCACTTACGAGTAAGTCCCCTATAGAATACGCTAAGCCCGGGAAGGGCTGCCCGGGCAGAGACCGCACGGGAACTCTGGGAAGTGACCGGGGCGATCCTCGCGCGGGATATCCGCAGCGTTTCGCGATAGCCAGAATCTGGCGATTCCCACGAATCACCGACCGATGAATGTAACGACTCCCAAATTGCAGACCGACCACACCGTCCTTTTCGAGTGGGATTTCTCCCTGTTCGACCAGATGGTGCGGAATTGCAACGAGGACGACACCGTGCAACTCGCCCTGAAATACCTGCCGCGGGACGGCCGCACGCTCGAAGCGGGATGCGGGCCCGGTCACGTGGTGGAGTACCTCCAGAAGCTCGGCTACGATGTCGAAGGCGTCGAACTCAATGAGGCGGTGGTCGCCGAGACGCGCAGGAGGTACCCGCACCTGCGCGTGTCCCTTGGCGATGTCTCCGCGCTGGCATGCCCCGCCGACACGTACAGCGGGTTGACGTCCTTCGGCGTCGTGGAGCATTTTCGCGCCGGGCTGGAGGCGCCGCTCGCGGAGCACCTTCGCGTGCTGCATCCGGGGGGCATCGCCGTCATCTCCGTGCCGAGTTTCACCGTCCTGCGGCGCTTGAACCACCGGCTGCGCGCCATGCTTCGGCCGCTGCGCCCCCGCAATTTTCCGCCGTGGCGTCCCCGTGGCCGTCCGGTCAATCGCCGTGGCCGCGACGGCTTTCGGTATCATGTCGTACCGCGTCAGGGCCCCTTTTTTGAGTATTGGTTCAGGCGGGAGGAGTTTGAGCGCCAAGTGGAGGCTGCGGGTTTTGAGATCGTCGCGAGTCTGCCGACCCATAACCTGACGGGCCTGTGGAGCGAGTTGGGCGAGGGCTGGGTGCGCAATAAGAACCGGCGCTTCGTGCCCACGCCGTGGGCTAGGCAGCTGGATGGGATTCTGAGGCTCTGGCCCTTCTTCCACAATTTTATGCACACGATCGTGGCTCGGAAGCCCGCGGCCATTCCGGGCGCCAGCGGAGCGCCCCATGTCGAGAGCAAGCCCGGTCGGGCTTAGGATCGACAACCCAGGGACTCCCTTCCGACGGCTCAGTTGCGCTCGAGAAGAATTCTCCTGCGGACTCGGTGAATCTCATCGTGTCCGTACTGGCAGATTACGGATCGTGAAATGGCTTCACGGGCTGGGATCGAACAGGACGATGAAAGCTGATGGCGATGGTTCATGCTGGAGCGTGGGGACGCCCGCATGCCTGTCCTGCGTCTTCCAGCGGGCTAAGCCGGCCCGGGGGACACGTTTCGGGGCCGCAGGACCTTGATGTCCCAGACCCTCTTCGTGTCGCTCACAATGCTTGTCGCAAAAACCGGCTCGCACACCCGCTCGATGCGCCGCCACAGCGCGCTATGGTTGCCGCTCCTGAAATACGAGAGGAAAAACATGCCCTTGCCACTGGAGAGATGGGCCGAGAAGTCGACTAACGTGGCAGCCGGGTCACTCGCGTAGCCTATCGATTCGTTGAAGATGATTGCGTCAAATCTGTCCGCCGGGCGCCAGGTTTCGAAATCCGCCTCAACGAGCTCGACCCCGGTGAGCCCACGAGATCCGGCCCTCTGGATGCCTTCGGACGAGACATCCACCCCCATGCAGCGAGCCATCGGATGCGCCTTGAGTAACTCGATAAGTCGGCAGTTCCCACAGCCCACGTCGAGCACAGAGGGCCGATCAAACATTCGCGTTACCAGACCGGACAGGACCAGGTTGCGCGGCAGCTCCTCCATTCCCTCGAGAAGATCCCAGTGGCCGGCGCGGTACTCGCGGTCAAAGACTTCCTTCGGAACGGGCCGGCCCATCCCGGCAGCGTCACGAAAAAGCTTTCGAACCAGCCCATTCTTCAGCCTTGAAATGAGCGACATGGATCGAGATTTGGTGACTGGGTTCCCTAAATGCCAAGCTTGGACGGCGCGATCAATCGCCTATCTTTAAGAAAGGCCTGTAAGGGTGTCTTGGATCCGCATGCGATTGGATTGTGAATTCTCTAGGCCATATTCATAAGCATCTTAAAAAAGTAGCCGTGGGACTCCTCGACACCCATGGCGGCCCGGACGACCGTCGAGCCCCAGTCCTTCGCCAGCCATGAAACCACCACGGGATTGTAGAACTTGGCGCCCTCCCAGCCCGTGTTGCTCGGAAAGAAGCTGTTTCCGAGGACATGGAGCCTTTCGTGCTTTGAGACGGCCGTTTCTGACCGGGCGGGAAGGACGCTCAGAAGGAGAATCCCAAATAGAAACGCCCGAGGAATCAAACGCGCCGCCGCCAACCGCTTGCACCGGTTCCGAGCGCCTGAGGTGGCGGGCCTCATTCCCGTCGTGCCTTTTCCATGGCTTCCGAAGGTTGCAAGCCCGCGTAGTCCTGAGCGCGGAAGAACCGGCTGCTGAAGCCATTGCCTAGAAGGGCAGGCACCATTGCGCCGGTGACCAGCGCCCATTTACCTCCAAGTGTTTCCATGTTTACGATGTTTGGTTGTAACTGGTGTGAAGTGTGGGTCGCCCCATTTCCTTCGATCCAAAGATTAACAAGCTGTGGGAAAGTGGCGGGCTGACCATAACATATTCGGCGGTGGTGGAGACACGGAATGCGGGGACACGGCAACGCCGTCCTAGGAGACGCGGCACCCGTCCATGCGACCATTGGATGGGTGCCGCGCAAGCCGTTCACTCCCTTTGTTCTCGCTCTGCCCGCTAGGCATTTGTGTTGTTGAGGAATGGCTGGCTTGGGAGTTGTGGGAAACATGCGGAAGGTGGTGCGGATTGCGTTGTGGTCTGCCGCAGCGCTTGTCGTGGGATACCACGCTGTCGTGGAGATCACCTCGATCTCGCTTGGGGAGCCCATGGGCTTATGGGAGACGGTCTATGCCTCGATCGCGAGGGAATGGCCCCAGCAGTACCAATGGGGTCACTTTGTTTTGGGGCACGACAACTACGGCCCCGGCTACCCGGCGTTCTGCCGCCCATTTCTGCTGGTGTTTTCGGACGTCTACGTTGCTCACCGCGTGGCCAACCTGGTTTGCATCGTGGCCGCCTGCGTCCTCCTCGCGGGTCTGCTGCGCCTAAACAAGTGCCGCGGCCCCATCACGGCGGCCGTGGTTGGCATCGTGTTTGCCATGAACGCTGGCTCCTACTCGATCCAGGCGCGTCCCGATTTCCTTGTGCTCCTTGAGGTGACCGTGCTCCTCGGCGCCGGGCAACTCGCGGCAATGGGTCGCCTTTCTGCGTGGCGCTTTGGTCTTGCCGCGGGCTTTCTTGCTCTTGCGGCCTACCTTACCAAGCCCTACGGTGCATTCGCCTTGGGGGCCACTCTCGGCTACCTGTGGATTTTTGGGCGGGCGCGCTACGCAGCGGTGGCTACACTCACGAGCGCGGTGATTCTGCTGCCCGGCGTCTGCCTATATGCGCAGGCAAATCCCCTCTATTTCTTTGAGACATTCCGGGCGCATCTGGCGCACAACGACCCAAATTTCGGATGGATGGTGCACCAGACAGCGGACTTCGTTCTGCTGGGATGTGGGCTCTGCGCCGCTGCCGCCGCTGGCTGCTTCTTGCAGCTTCGCCGAGTGCTCCAGAACCGTGGCAACGCCGGTCGGGTAACCTCGAAGACCGATTGCAGCGGGTATTGGGCGTGGCACTGCATCCTGGCGGCAGGCGTTCTTGCGGTGGGCCTGGGCTGGCACACAGGGGCCTATCTCACGTATTACTTCCACCTGCTCCTCGTTCCCCTTTGCGTGCTTGCAGCGGCATTCACGGTTCCAGATGGACGGGAGGAACCCCCCATTTGGGCCGCGGGGTTGCTCCTCGTGAACCTCTTGGTCCTAATCCTTGTGGCGCCGCCGCTGCCGCAGACTGACACGGGCTGGGTTGCGCTGCGCGACGATGTGCGGAAGCAGCGCGGCCTGGTGCTTGTGGACGCGGTGATGGAGCCCTTCACGCGCGACAGACCGGAGCTCGTGCTCGCTGACACCGGGATGGCTGCCTACGCGCTCCATGAGGCGTCTCTTTTTTCCCCCGCGGACCCACGTGTCGCACGCATTCAGGGGGAGTGTCAGGCCTTTGCGAAGGATTGGTCGAGCTGGATCAAGGAGCACCGGCCCGAGGCGATCTACCTCGATTTTCAGGTGCTACGGAATCCCTCGGGCACTGGGCCCGACCTCATCGCGCCAAGAAATGGGCTTCCGTGGTTCAGCCAGGCGGCCCTTGGTGATTACTACCGTTCAGAGCTTTTCCGAATACACCCTTACTATGGGGCCACCAACGAACGCCGACAGGATGCCGGCTCCTGGGAAACGCTGATCATCAAACTGGTCCGGAAGCGACCCTGAGCGGATTGGCGCACCGTCATCTTGAAAATGGCTGAGAAGGAGGGATTCGAACGCTCCGTAGGGCAAACAAGGTGCTGATGGTAAGCCGATGAAGACCGATCAAATCAGGGTGGGTCATTGGCGTCGTGAAACGGCTGCGAACGAAGAAAACAAGAGCAGGGGAACACTCAGGGGGCACCTAGATATTTCTGCTTAGGCCATAATTCCCTGAATCGTTGGCTATGAATGGCTGCCCAAGGAGGGATCCGAGACAAAATCCGGCGGGTCTCTATGCCCTTCGAGAAAGGGAGGAATTCGACGAAACAATCGAGATTCGTCCTTCCGAAGAGGCGCTTGCTGTTTGGGAATGCAACCGATCCTTGGGAGGTAGTTCTTAAGGTCCGTTCGTGGGCCATAAGACTGAAGAAGGTCAGCCAATTCTGAGAACGGATCTGGCGTGGAAGCGCCGGGTCAGGGAAGAGCGGCTTGGGGCAGCGAAATTCATCGAAGGATCAGGGACCTTGTTCCGCTCGAATCTCGCGCACTGTCGAGGCGCGCCGGTTGTGTAATGGCGTTTTCGCGATAAGCTTTGAAATATGAACTTAACTTCTTCAATCAGTCACGAAAACATCGCTCGGCGGGCCTATCAGATCTGGGAAGAAGCCGGCCGGCGGGACGGCAACGAGACGGTGCACTGGCTGCAAGCCGAACGCGAACTGGACGCGCAGCACGGAATGACTGGCGAGGTAGATGGCGCCCGGGGCAAGTCGGTGGAGCCGCCCGTCGCCGGAAGACACGCTCATGAAATAAGTCCGCACAGCACCAATTACGCTCATCCCGGCGTCACGACCGATTCATTGCATCACGTCCGCAATTGATAGAGGGTTGGGCCCTGTTGCATGAATCTGGCGCTCTGCCTTTGCCTCAGAAACCGTTGCCAAGGCCTAAACCGCTAGGCCGCAGGCCTGCCGCCCCTAATGCCGTGGTTGACCCGCCGCCAGGCGCACATCTCCATGCGGCGGCCCTAATGTCGGTTCGATGAGGCGTAGGAGGACTCTTCGGAGCACCTAGTCGCGTCCGATGGCCGGGAGCGAGCACGCGACCTACGCCCGCGCCGATGTGCATCCGCCTTGGAGTCACGACGGGCTCAGAGGCGGTCGTGACGCAATGGCGAACACGCCGCTACGGGCTACCGCCCCGGCAAGTGAGCCCGACCATGCCAACGCCGCATGCCGTCCCTAAGTACGCGCCTGCAAGGATGTCCCCAACAAAATGGTAATCCGAGCCCCAAAGGCCGATCGCGACCAGGGAGACCAAGGCGACCCCCAACCAACGCATCTTCGGCACCCGAAGCCATATCACTGCGGCCAGTGCCGCCATCTGTGTCGTGTGTCCTGAGGGAAACGATTCCCATCCGGCACCTCCGTGAAGAAGATGAAAACCATACGATCCGTCGACAATCCATGAAGGATTGTGACCGACCCACGTCTCCGGCCAGGTCCTTCCGAAGAAGTGCTTCAAAAGCTCCTTAATCTCTGCCGATACCAAGACCGCCAGACTCGCCGCCATCACTGTCTTCCCATTTTCGGCCGGCTTCCAGTTCGTGAATATGGCAGCAAGAGCCCCCACGCAAAGAGCCAGCGTCGCCGCAAACCTCAGCGGATCGACAATATGGGTCAATGCGTCCAAGAACGCCGCCCGGCGCAAATGTTCGTGGGACCATGTCGAGGCGGCACGATCAACGAAGAGAACCGAGAAGGCCAACAGGAGTATGCAGGCAATGAGGGCGTAAAGGAAGCAACGAACGCGATCTTGAGGCTTCGCCATAGGGGAGAGCGGCTTTCTGAGTGAGGTGGTCCCCGGAAACTGGAC
>PLTZ01000059.1 GCA_003164715.1 Opitutaceae bacterium
AAGGCCCGGGCGCGGGCGGGGCGGGGCTGACCGGGCAGCGGCTCCCTACTTCAGGAGCATCTCCTTCACGCCCTTGCCGGCCGGGATCATGGGAAGGACGTGCTCGGTGTAGGGGACGACGACGTCGAGGACGAAGGGCCCGTCGTAGTCGAGCATCTCCTGGATGGCGGCCCGGAGCTCGCCCTTCTTGATCACGCGCCGGCCCTTCACGCCGAATCCCTGCGCGATCTTCACGAAGTCCGGGTAGAGCGCGTCCGGGTTGTCCGGGCTCCCCACGTTGTTCTCGTCGCCGAGGATCGTGTTGCCGCGGACGCTTCCGTAGAAGCGGTCCTCCCACTGGACGACCATGCCGAGGTGCTGGTTATTGAGGATCATCGCCTTCGCCGCGATCTTCTCGATGTGCGCGGTCGCGAGCTCCTGGATGTTCATCGCGAAGGAGCCGTCGCCGTCGATGTCGATCACCTGCCTGTCGGGGCAGGCAACCTTGGCGCCGAGCGCGGCCGGGTAGCCGAAGCCCATCGCCCCGAGGCCGAGCGAGCTGATGTAGCGGCGCGGCTCGTTGAAGCGGTAGAACTGGGCGGCCCACATCTGGTGCTGGCCGACGCCGGTCACGATGATCGCTTCGCCCTTCGTCAGCTCGTAGAGCGCCTTCACGGCCTCCTGCGGCTGGATGTGCCTGCTGTGCTCGAAGCTGAACGGGTGCCCCTTCTTCCACGCGCTGATCTGCGCGTGCCAGGGCGCCGTGTCGGGCGGCGAGAAGTTGGACGCGGCGATGAGCTCGTTCAGGCGCCCCAGGGCGTACTTGACGTCGCTCACGATGGGAAGCGCCACCCGCTTGTTCTTGTTGTGCTCGGACCCGTCGACGTCGATGTGGACGATCGTCGCCTGCGCCGCGAACTTGCGCGTGTCGCCGGTGATCCGGTCGTCGAAGCGGGCGCCGAGGACGATCAAGAGGTCGGACTCGTCGACCGCCCAGTTGCCGTAGGCGGCCCCGTGCATGCCGAACCACTGCATCGAGAGCGGGTTCGTCTCCGGGAAGCAGCCGAGGCCCATGAGGGTCGTCGCGACCGGGATGCGGGTCGCCTCGGCAAAGGCCCTGAGCTCGCGGTGGGCCTCGGCCGAGATGATGCCCCCTCCGGCGTAGATGACCGGCTTCTTCGCGCCGGCCACCAGGCCCAGCACCTTGTGGAGGGCCTCGTCGCTCGCGCGGTGCGTCGCGGAGAGGATCGGGTTTCGGAACTCGACCGACGCGGGGAACACCGGCTGGAACTTCGCCTGCTGGACGTCCTTGGGGATGTCGATGACGACCGGCCCCGGCCGGCCGCTGCGGGCGAGGTGGAAGGCCTCCTTCATGATCCGCGGCAGCTCGTGCACGTCCATGACGAGGTACGAGTGCTTCACCACGGGCAGCGTCATCCCGAAGAAGTCGGTCTCCTGGAAGGCCATCTTGCCGATGAACTCCTTCTTCACCTGGCCGGTGATCGCGACCAGGGGGATCGAGTCCATGTAGGCGTCGGCGATCGCCGACACGAGGTTCGTCGCGCCCGGGCCGCTCGTCGCCATGCACACGCCGACCCTGCCCGTGGCGCGCGCGTAGCCGCCTGCCGCGAACGAGCCGCCCTGCTCATGGCGGGGCAGGATGACCCGGATCTTGTCGGTGCGGGCGAGCGCCTGGTGCAGCTCCTGCGAGGCGCCGCCCGGGTACGCGAAGATGACGTCGACGCCCTCGCGGATCAGGCACTCGACGACGGCGTCGGCGCCCTTCATTTCGCGGCCGATCTCGGCCTTGGGAAACGGCGTGGGGGACGTACGGGTCTTCATGGAGGTGGGCTTGGGTGAAAAAGCCCGCCATCTGAATACTTCGGCGGGCGCGAGGCAAGCTCGGGAATAGGCTGGCGAAGCCGGCCCCGGCGGGCCATTGGAGGGGGGTGCTCAAGCTGCTCTTCATCGGGGACATCGTGGGGAAGCCGGGGCGCGAGATCGTGGAGGAGAAGGTGCCCCGCATGCGCAGGGAGGAGGGCCTCGACTTCGTCATCGCCAATGGCGAGAACTCCGCGGCCGGCGCCGGGATAACCGGGCCGCTCGCGCGCTCGCTCCTCGAGTCGGGCGTGGACGCGGTCACGCTCGGCGACCACGTTTGGGACCAGCGCGGCTGGGAGAACGACATCGCGCAGATCGACCGCGTTTGCCGGCCCGCGAACCTGCCGGCCGCATGCCCCGGGTGGGACCACGTGGTCATCGCCTCGCGGGGGTTCAGGGTTGCCGTCTTCACGGTCCTCGGCCGCCAGTTCATGAACATGAAGGCGGAGGATCCCTTCGCCTGCGCGGACCGTATGATCGAGCGGCTGCGGGGCCAGGCCGACGCGATCATTGTCGAGATCCACGCCGAGGCGACGTCGGAGAAGCAGGCGCTCGGGTGGCACCTGGACGGTCGCGTGACCGCGGTCCTGGGGACCCACACGCACGTGCCGACCGCGGACGCCTGCGTGCTGCCCAAGGGCACCGCCTTCATGTGCGACGTGGGGATGACCGGGCCCTATGCGAGCGTGCTCGGCCGGGAGGTGGCGCCCGTCATCTCAAGGTTCATGGACGGGATGCCGAGGCGCTTCGAGGTCGCGACTGGGGACGTCCGCATGTCCGCCGCGCTGGTCGAAATCGACCCCGCGATGGCGCGTGCCGCGAGCGTCACGCTCCTGACGGTGCGCCGCTAGGGCGGGCCCCCTTCAGGACTTGATGATCCCCGACTCCTCGTAGGTGCCGATGTGCCGGTAGCGCTCGTAGCGCGTCTCCAGGAGCGTCTCCATGTCGAGGGCGCGAAGGTCGTTGAGGTGCTTGTGGAGGGAGTACTTGAGGGTCGCCGCCGCCTGCGGCGGGTCGTTATGGGCCCCCCCGAGCGGCTCCGGGATCACCTCGTCGACGGCGCCGAGCTTCTCCAGGTCGTCGGCGTCCACCTTCAGGGCCTCGGCGGCCCTCGGCGCCGCGGCCCCGTCCTTCCAGAGTATCGCGGCGCAGCCCTCCGGCGTGATCACCGAGTAGTAGCTGTTCTCGAACATGAGCACCCGGTCGGTGACGCCGATCCCGAGCGCCCCGCCCGAGCCCCCCTCGCCCACGACGACCGAGATCGTCGGCGTGCGCAGCATCGCCATCTCGCGCAGGTTGACGGCGATCGCCTCCGAGACATGGCGCTCCTCGGAGCCGACCCCGGGGAAGGCGCCCGGCGTGTCGATGAACGAGAGGAGGGGCAGCCCGAACTTCTCGGCGAGCTTCATGATTCTCAGGGCCTTGCGGTACCCCTCAGGCTGCGGCATCCCGAAATTCCGAGCGATCCTCTCCTTGGGGTCGCGCCCCTTCTGCTGGGCGACGATCATGACCGCGTGCCCGTCGAAGAAGGCGGTGCCGCCCACCAGGGCGCGGTCGTCGTTGAACTGGCGGTCCCCGTGCAGCTCGTTGAAGCCCTTGCAGATCATCGAGACGTAGTCGAGGGCGTAGGGCCGCCTCGGATGGCGGGCGACCTGCACCTTCTGCCACGGGGTCAGGTTGGAGTAGATCTCCCGCTGCATCGCCTCGATCTTCTTTTCGATCGATCGGGCCTCCTGGACCATGTCCACGTTGGTCTCCACCGACTGCTGGCGGAGCTCGTCGAGCTGGCGCGCCAGGTCCCTGAGCGGCTTCTCGAACTCCAGCGTGTAGGAGGGGGGTTCCATGGGTGGGTTAGGGCCGACGGCCCCGAAAATACCCGCGTCGCGTTGGCCGTGTCAACGGGCGCGGGCGAGCGTCAACGCAACCCGCCTGCATCGGGCTGGGGAGGGGCGGAGAGCTCCTCCTTCCAGCCCTGCACACGGGCCAAGGCCCCGTACTGCTCGGCGCGCGCCTTGTCGCCCCGCTCCATCCACGTCCGCGAGAGCGTGGCGATCACCAGCGGGTCCGACTTCCGGAGCGCGTGCGCCCGCTCGCCCGCCGTAAGCGCCTCGTCGAGGCGCCGCAGGCCCAGGTAGATCTCGGCGAGCGCGTGCCAGGCCTCAAACGACTCGGGCGCCCCGGCCGTCGCGCGCCCGAGCTTCTCGAGCGCGCGGGCCGTGTCGCCCGTGACGTAGTCGTAGGTTGCGTCGTCGATGAGCGCCTGGAGCTCGTCCGGCGTCACTTCTTCAGGTCGGCCTCGACGGTGATCGAGACAATGACGTCGGTGCCGAGAACCTTGCTGGCGTAGGAGGGCCCGGTCACGCCGAAGTCCTCCCGATTCAGGGTAACCGATGCGTCCCAGCCGGAGAGCTGCGCGCCCATCATGCCGGGCCCGAAGCCGAGCAGGTCCACCTTGAGGATGATCGGCTTGGTGACCCCGTGGATGGTGAGGTCGCCCGCCACGTCGAACGTGCCGTCGCCGGTCTTCTTCCAGGACGTGCTCTTGAAGGTCATCGTGGCAAACTTCACGGTGTCAAGGTAGTTGGGCGACCTGAGGTCCTCGTCCCTTTTGTCGTTGTCCGTGTCGACGCTGCCCACGGTGATCTCCGCGGCCACCGAGCTGTTCTCGAGGTTGTCGCGGTCCACGGTGATCGTGCCTGTGAACTTCGTGAACCGGCCGGGCACCTTCGTCAGAAAGTGGCGGATCGAGAAGCCCACGGACGAGTGTACGGGGTCGATCGCATAGGTTTCGATGGCGGCGGAGGCGGCGGAGGCGAGCCCGGCTGCG
Organism: Opitutaceae bacterium; assembly: GCA_003164715.1. Classification (GTDB taxonomy): domain Bacteria; phylum Verrucomicrobiota; class Verrucomicrobiia; order Opitutales; family Opitutaceae; genus Palsa-1447. The sequence goes on from PLTZ01000059.1 coordinate 4,688, forward strand.
GCGGCGGCCAGGGCGAGGATCTTGGAGGCGAGTTTCATCGGATATATATCTGGGTTAAGGTAAGGGACATACACATGGCCCTGGATGCGCCGAAATTCAACCCAACATGACACTTTTAGACGACAAGCATGCAGTCGCCGTAGCTGAAGAACCGGTAGCGCCTTGAGATCGCCTCGGCGTAGAGCTCCATGAGCCAGGCGATTCCCTCGGTCGATCCCGGCGTCAGGAAGGCGGCCACCAGGCAGAGGAGGGTGGAGCGCGGCTGGTGGAAGTTGGTGATGAGCGCGTCGACGCCCCGGAACGCGCGGGGCGGATGGATGAACAGCCCCGTCTCCGCCAGGTGCGCCTGGTCGAGGGGGCCGTCGTGGCTCTCCAGGAAGTCCTCGATCGAGCGGACCGTCGTCGTCCCCACCGCCACGCGGCGCCCCCCAAGCGGTGGGAAGAGGGCGCGCTGGGTCTCCACGGGCATCTCATAGAGCTCCCGGTGGATGGCGTGCTCCTCGACCGCCTCGGTCTCGATCGGCTTGAAGGTTCCGAGCCCGACGTGGAGCGTCAGGTCCGCCGTCCGGACACCCCTGTCTGCGATCTCGCCAAGCAGGCCCGGCGTGAAATGCAGCCCCGCGGTCGGCGCGGCGACGGCGACCTGCCGGGCCCGGTCCGCGTAGACGGTCTGGTAGCGCTCGCGGTCCTCGTGCCTCCGGGAGTCGTCGGCGCGTTCGATGTACGGGGGCAGGGGGACGTCCCCGGTCCGGCTGGCGACGTCGGCGACCGAGCCCCCGCCGCGCACCGTGAAGCGCACGAGCACGGTGCCGTTCCCGGGGACCGAGGCGATGATCCCGGTCAGGGCGTGCCCGGAGGCGACGAACTCCGAACCCACCGGAAACCTGCGCCCCGGCCGCACGAGGCACTGCCAGAGCTCCCCGCCGTCCGGCGACCTGCCGGTGTTGCGCAGGAGCAGACACTCGACCCTGCCGCCGGTCGAGCGCCGGCCGTGAAGCCTCGCGGGAAGCACCGAGGCGGTGTTGCGGAAGAGCGTGTCGCCCGTTCGCAGGAACCGGGGAAGCTCGGCGAAGGTCCGGTGCTCCACGGTCCGCGCCTCCCGATCGACCACCAGCATGCGCGAAGCGTCGCGGCGCGCGGCGGGCGTCTGGGCGATGAGCCCGTCGGGAAGCCGGTAGTCGAAGGCTGCGGTCGGGATCATGCGCTCTAGCGCCAGTCGTCGACCGGCGTGATCCCGGGAAGCGGACCCGCGGCCCAGCGGCCGCCCTCCGGCGCAAGCACGACGGCGATGCGAAGGTCGGCCGGGGCGCTGCCGGCTGGGATGTCCAGCGAGAGAAGGCAGTCCCGGGCGTTCGGGTTCTCCTGGCGGGTGGGGGGCGCCGCCGCCCGCGCGCCGAGGCGCACGCCGGCCGGCTCAAGCACCTGGATCCGCAGCCGCCGCCCGCCGCGTGTGAGTTCGGCCGTGCGCCCGTCGGCGGAAAGCGCCACCCTTTCCCCGGTCACCATCGCCCAGCGAACGGGGGTCCCGGGCCGCAGCGCCGTGAACTCGTCCTGGACGAGGACCTGCGAGCGCCCCGGCAGGGCGACCCCGCGCAGGATCCTGCGCGCGGCGTCCGGGTAGGCCGCCGTCAGGTCGGCCACCGCGAACGGCCGGGCGCCGGCGTCCGAGAACGCGACGATCGGGGCGACCGCCTTCGGGTCCTGAAGCGCGTCCCCGGGCGTGACCGTGTTGTGGCTGCGGTTGTTGAGCCTGAAGTAGGACCAGCGGCCGGCGCCGAAATACCCCGGCAGGTTGTACTCGTCGGGCCCGAGGTCCACGGCCCAGCGCACTCCGTCGGACTCGAGGACAAAGGAGCCGAGGTCGAGGTGCGCGTGGTTGGTCGAGTTGTCCCCGGCCTTGAAGCCCAGGAACAGGGCGCCCGGGTCGTTCCAGGCGCTGCGGAAAAGGGCGATGTCGGCCCCGCCCCGGAAATGCACACAGAGGGGAAGCGCGGCGACCGCGCCGCCGCTCCCCTGCGGCGGGCCGGGGAACCAGGCCGCGTGAAGCGCGAGGAACCGGTCGAAGTGTCGCCCGTCGATCTCGGTGCGGAGCAGGTGCCGGCTCCATTCGAGCGCGGCGCGGTCGCCGTAGCGCCGCGCGAGCCAGGCGTAGGCCGGAGTGCCCTCGATTTCGCCTCCGCCGTCGGCGTAGTTGAAGACGAGGCCGGTGGGGCCCTCAACGGCCGTCCTGTAGAACGCCGTGCGGTCGAACGCGGGCGCCGCGCCGAGGCCGTAATCCGTGCCGAGCGCCCCCTCGAGGAGTGCCAGGATGATGACGTTGTAGGTGGTGCCGTAGGACCAGTAGCTCGGGCCCTCCGGGTAGGCCCCGTCGGGCCGGTACGCCTCCATGGCGAGCGGGAGCGACCTGCGGACGCCGTCGACGACCCGCCGGGCGAGGTCCGGCTCCTCGTCGGCGATGGCCAGGGCTGCGGCGAGCAGGCCGCCGTTGCACACCGGGTTCCAGTTCATCCGGGCCGTGGCGAAGAAGAGCCGCGGGTCCCGCGGGCCGCCCGCCGCATAGGCCGCCGGCGCGAACACGAGCGCCTTGCCGACGAGGGCGCTCCGCAGGGCCGCCCGGTCCCCCTCGGGGAGCGCCGGGTAGAGCCAGTCATAGCCGACGGCGACGGCGAAGCTCATCTCCGCGACGTCCAGGAAGTGGGACGGGTTCCAGTCCGCGAAGGCCGACACGGCCATCAGGTCGCCCCGGGCCTTCGCAAGGAAACGGCCGTCACCGGTTAACCGATACGCCATGGCGCAGGTCAGGATGCGCTGGATCGCCGCGCGCGACGTGTCTAGGAGCCGGGGCCCCTTGAGCTCGCGGACGAGCGGGGGCGCCGAAAGGTCCGCGGCCGCCTGCTCGACGATGCGGGCGTGGAGCGCGGCTCGCAGGGGGTCGGCCTTCGCCGCGTCGAGTGCGCGTGCAAGCTCGCCGTCCGTGAGGAGGAGGCGCGGGTGGCCTGCCCGAAGCCGGGCGAGCGGATCGGCAGGGACCCCGGCGGCCCCCGCGGACAGGCAGGCGGCGAGAAGGAGCGTGGACCAGGTGCGCATGGCGTGGGGGCCATTGTGGCGCGGCGCTCGGCGGGAACGCAAGCGGTCGCAGGGCGGCGCCGGTTCCCGCTTGAGGCCGGCGGCCGAACCGGTTGATGCTGGGCGGCGATGACCTATCTCGACGACCTGGCGGCGGCGATCGGGCGCACCCACGGTTGCGAGGCCCACCTCGAGGAGTTTGTGCCCGTCGCGGTGACTCGGCTCGGGGCCATCGCGTGGGAGGGCGACGTCGGCATCTTCCTTCTGGACGGCCACCCGAAGGCGAGGCGCTGCTACGCCTGGGGCTACCCGAGTGACGACGAGGCGGCGTCCCGCGATATCATCACGGTCCTCGAGCTCCCCCCGGTGGTCTCGGCGGAGACGGCGGTCAGGTCGGCCCTCGAGTCCAGGGGTCGCGCGGGCACGGGTGTGGGCTGACGGCCGCCCCCAAGGCCGGGACGCCGCGCCGTCAGGTCGCCTCGTTCAAGCTTCTGCGCAGCACGTCGGCCAGCCCGTCAAAGGGATAGGGCTTGGGCAGGAAGGCGACGCCCGGCACGTCAAGGACCCGCTCCTTTGTCAGGTCCACACTGTAGCCGCTCGTGATCACGACCTTCAGCTGCGGGCGCTCGGCCTTGAACCGGGCGGCAAGCTCGAGGCCGCTGTGTCCCTTGGGCATGACCATGTCGGAGAAGAGCAAATCGATCTCCTGGCTGTGCTCGGACCAGACCCGGATCGCGTCCTCGCCGTCCACGGCCTCCAGGACGCGGTAGCCGATTCGCTTGAGCATCCGCGATGCCGCCGTGCGGACCGCGATCTCATCCTCGACCAGCAGGATGCATCCGTGGCCGCCCGTGGCCCCTGCAGGCGCAGCCGCCGTCTTGGGCGCCGGGCCGCGCTGGACCTCAGGCAGGTAGACCATGAATGCGCTGCCCTTGCCGATCTCGCTCCGGACCTCGACCCAGCCGTGGTGCTGCTTGGCGATCCCGTACACGGTCGCGAGCCCGAGGCCCGTGCCCATCTCCTTGGTCGTGAAGAAGGGCTCGAAGATGTGCTGGAGCACCGCCGCGTCCATCCCGCTTCCCTCGTCCTCGACCACGAGGCGCACGAAGTTGCCGGGACGCGCGTCGAGGTTCGTCTTGGCGGCGCCCTCGTCGATCGTGACGCGTTCCGTGCCTATCGTCAGGCGGCCCCCGCGCGGCATCATCGCGTCGCGGGCGTTGACGCACAGGTTGGTGACGATCTGCTCGATCAGGCCGACGTCGCCCTCGACCCACAGCGGCGCGGCCGCCCGGCGGCGGATCAGCTCGACGTTCTCATGAAGCAGGCTGCGCAGCATCTGCAGCAGGTTGTCGATCACGGTCTCGATGTTGATGACCTCGATCTGGACCACCTGCTGGCGGCTGAATGTGAGCAGCCGGCGCGTCAGGTTCGCCGCGCGCCGGGCCATGACCTCCAGCTGGTTGATGCCGCCCTTTACCTCCGGGGCGACCTCGGTGTTTTCGGAAATGAGCCCGATCTGCATGAGCATCGCCGTCAGGATGTTGTTGAAGTCGTGGGCGACGCCGCCGGCAAGCTGGCCCATGGCCTCCATCTTTCGCGCCTGCGCCAGCTGCTCGAGCGTCGCCTCCAGCTGGGCTGTGCGGTCCGCGACCCGCTTCTCGAGCTCGCTGTTGAGCAGCCGGTAGCGCTCCTCGCTGACCGAGAGGGCCGCCGATTTCTCGGTGGTCTCGGCGATCTGGCGGCCGAGGTGCTCGTTCGTGGCGTTGAGCTCGGCCGTGCGCTCGGCGACCAGGTGCTCGAGGCGGACATTCTCGCGGCGCTGAAGGTAGGACGACAGCCAGATCACAAAGGCGAGCGCGCCCAGCACCGCGGCCGCGTAGGCCGCCCAGGCCACCGGCGAGCGGTACCAGGGAGGCCGCACCGTGAACGCCAGCCGGGCCTCCAGCCCGAGGGCCGAGCCCCCGGTCACGGGCCTCACGCGAAACACGTAGTCCCCCTCCTTCAGCTGGGTGAAGGCCTCCGAGCCGACGGCGCCCGTGGAGACCCACCGGTCGCCCAGCCCCTCCAGAAGCACCTCGAAGGTGACCGGGGCCGAGAACGGATTGGACGGCGCGGCAAAGTGGATGACCAGCGAGTTGTCGGCGTATTTAAGGGGCCCCAGCGTGGCGCCGGGCGAGAAGACCTGGCGGCCGTCGGCCGGGAACTGCACGGAGGTGATCATGGCGCTTGGCCGGACGGCCGGCGGCGCCGGGATCCGTAGGTCGACGCGCGCCAGGTTCCGCCTCGCGAACATCCAGACGACTCCGTTCGTTTCCGGCGTGCAGCTTGTCGGTGCGAACCCGAGATGGGCGATCTCGGTCGACCGGTTGGCTCCGGTGGCGCTGCGGTCGATCATCTGCGCGGTCTTCCGGTTCGAAAACCAGAGCCGCCCGAGTCCATCCATCTCAGGGCGGCCCCCGGCAATCGCCATCTCCGGGTATTGGGCGACGAGTTCGCGGTCCGGCACGAAGACTTGCCGAGTGTCGTCGAAGCGGGCGACGGAGTCTCCCCAGTGGAAACGGGCGACGCCATCGAGGACGTAGGGCTCGATCCAGCCGTCGCCAAGGCCCTCCGCGCGCCCGAAGATCCTGAGTCTTGGGTCGCCCCCGTTCGGGTCGAACCGGCCGATCCGGGACACGCCGAGTTCGATCCACCCGATCCCCGCGGCGTCGATTACGGCGCCGTAGCTGTCGGCGAGGTTGGGGACCGCGATCCGTCGCGCGGTGAAACCCTGGCCGACCGGTCGGATGACGCCGAATTCGCCGCGGGCGACGTAGTACATGGCGCCACCGGTGGACTTTGCCACGCTGATACGCGCATTGACTATCCCGGGGACGACCGCTCTCCAACCCGCCGCGTCGTAGATCCAGATGCCCTGTTCGTTCCCCCCGAAAAGTTGGCCGTCCACGTCAAGCAGGGTGTATAGAAAGCGCCCCGGAGGCGTATCGTCCACAAACCGTTCGAGAGGGCCGTATGAGTTGTAGACGCCGCGCATTGCCCGCCCGTCCGCGAGCACCCAGAGTTTGCCCTCGTGCCTCAAGGGCTGCGCGTAGGAAAGTCCGCTGGGCATGAGCGGCTCGAAATGCGAGATCGGGGAGGGGAACTCCACGCGTGCGACCCCGTCATCCATGAGGGCCCAAAGCACGCCGACGGCCGAATACCTGAGGAGCCGCACACGGGCCAGCCTGTGGTCGAGGGAGCGCTCGAGCGCCTGAACGGTCCTGCCCTCGCGGTCAAAGAAGATTATGCCGATGGTGTCGACTGCGGCGGCAAAGAATCTGTCGCCGATGGGGCACAGGTCCATGATCCGGTGGCCGTTGCTTAGCAGGCCGGCCGGCCCGAATGGGCGGAGCGTCTTGCCGTCAAAGAGCTTCAGGCCCATGGATGCCGTGCCCACCAGCAACTGATCCGCTCCAAAAGGCATGGCGCACGTCACGGTTTCGCTGACCAGGGTGTCCGCGGCCGTGACCCGCTCCGGCGCCGCTCCGGTCCTCAGCCGATAGAGCCCCCCGGAGGTGCCCTCGCTTGCGAATACGTCATTGCCCAGGGCGAAGACCCGGTCCACGCCGCCAACCCGGCCGCTGACGGCCGCCGCTTGACCGGGCATCCAGGAGACGATCGTGCCCGAGCCGCCAAACCAGTACCACTGGTTGTGGAGCTGCGACACCCACCTCAAGTCAGTTTTCTCCAAACTGGCGCCTGTCGGCGCCGCTACGACCTCCGTGTACCGCCAGCGCCCGGCGCTGGTCAGGTCCAGTCGGGCGATCGCGCCGGTCAACCCGGCGTAGATCTGCCCGTCGGTGTCGACGGCGACCGACGAGGACATGCGCTGCTGCTCATCCTCCCCAAGATAGGTGTCCCACCTCACGCCGTCGCCGAAGGCAATTTCAAGCTCCGAAACCACAAGGACGCGGCCATCGGGCATGAGGTGAAGGTCGAGCGGGGCGCTGCTGAGGCCGAGCGCCTCCGGCCCCATGACGACGAAAGAAGGGGCGCCGGTCTCAACCACGCCGGCGGGGGCGGAAGGCATGGTCCCGGCCGCCGCGCCGAGCCCCGACGCCACGGCCAGCGCCAATGCGCAGATCAAGCGCGTGGCGATGGATCGGAGCCCGGGCCAGTCTCCAAATTGTGGGCGCGGTTGCGGGGTCATTCTCAGCAGGGCTCCAACTTAGTCGAAGAGCGGGTCCGAGGGCGAATCATCTCTTGCTCTTTGCTCCGCATTCCTTGGGATGCTCCGTCCCAGGTGTTCGTGAATGAAACCTGAATGATTCTATATATCAATGAGTTACATGGTATGTTGACGTGAATTGCGGAGAGCTTGTGCCGCGGGGCATTCACCGAGCGAGGGACGGCCCGCACTCCTTTTTCCATCGGAGTGGTGGTGACGCGATTGAGGGCAACTTTAGGGCGGGGGCGGAACACGGCAAGACGGGTCAGCTGTGCCGCCCGGTGCGCACGTCACCGCCACGCCGATCGGGCCCGTGGGCCGGCACCGCTTCGCGCCCTCTGGCAGTCCGAAAGATTCTTGTGCAACCTCCTAAAGGACGACTCGGTTTGCGCCGTTCATGATCTCAACACGCCCGTACGGCTCGGTACGCCCGTAGTTATCCTACGCTGTTGTGGGGGCCGCCCCGGCTAAGAAGCTTCAGGAGCTTCCCTCGAAAAAGTAGCCGGGGCGGTTCAATTTCTCCCCCTGTCCCAGGCACTCTTGACAGGCCTTGGGGCGGCTGGTGGACTCACCCTTCTGACGCCGGCTTAGCTCAGTGGTAGAGCATCGGTATCGTAAACCGAGGGTCGTCGGTTCAACCCCGACAGCCGGCTCCATTTAAAGGCTAGAGTGTGGGAATCTCACCCTGTCATGGCTAATTCTTTAGGGCGCTGCGTCTAACGCTGCAGGTCGCCCGGGTTCTCCGGCACTCCGGGGTCGTCCAGGGCCTGCACCGCGGTGGCCGGGCCAAAACGGCTCCAGTCATACATTGCGGAAACCACCCTCTTGTCCGGGGTGACCTCGACCAGCTGGCTTCCCTCGCCGCCGTTCCCCCTGGAACACAGGAGGGTGTTGCTGTTCGCGAGGCGGACGCACGTCTGCGACCCGTGGAACGCGAGCTCCGGTGGGAGTTCCGAGAGCCTGAGCTCCCAGACCGTCTTCCCGGCGCGGTTCACTTCGCGCGTCAGCTCGTCGCGCTCATCCGTGATCAGAGTGTCGCCGTTGTGGAGCCTGACGGCCGCCCACGGCGAGTTGATCGTGTAGGACCACACCTCGTTGAAGCCCTTGTCGTACTCGACAACACGGCCCATCTCCAGAAAGGGGACGAGGTAGGTTCCGCTCGAGGTCATCCGGACGCGCCTGAACTGCGCGTGAACCGTTCCGCGGTCCGTGAGGCTTGGCGCCGGAAGGGCGTGGTCGACCTCGACGGCCCCGGATCTCGTGTTGATCACCATCAGCCTCGGGGGCAGGCCGTTCTCAATGAGGAGCACCCGGTCGAGGCCGATCGGCTGCACGGTGTGGATCTCGGTCCCCTCGGGCGCCTGGAGGCGCCAGACGATCCGCTTTTGCGGTGTGATCTCCGCCGCGTAGGCCATCCGCGAGAAGACGATGTTCCCGTTGCTCATGAGCCAGGCGTCGTCGTACTCCCAGCCGTTGCCCGTGGAGTACGTCCAGATCACCTTTCCGCCGTTCACGAGGAACATCGTGTTGCAGCCCTCCCCGATGTAGAGCATCGGGTGCTGGGCGGCTCCCCGTCCCGGGAGCACGGCCCGCGAGAGCATCGGCGAGATCTTCCAGTTCGGAGGGTCGACCGGCAGCTCGGACGGTCCCACCGCCGGCACGTCGGGGGCCGTGAACGCTCCCAGGATGTCCTGGACCCCGGCCGAGGCCGGCAGGTTGGCGGCAAGGGTGACGGCGAGGGCGCAGGTCACGTTTCTGAGCAGGGCGTTCGGGCATTCGCGCATGAGGTTCATGGGGTCCTTTGGGGGCGGGGATCCGCAAGGCTCGGCCTGCGTCGGGCCGGTCGCAAGGAATTCCATCTTGGGGGCGCCGCGGGAAGCCGCGGGACTCATGCTCCCGAGAACGGGGAATTCCACCGCGCACCGCCGGGTTCGGCGCATGGATGCGCGACCCTAAGGGAACCCCAACGCCGGGCCCCTGCTGCGCCCGGGGGAGCGCGTCAGTCCTCCCAGGTGGCCCTGAAATGGTAGTCCCCCGACGAAAGCTCGCAGGTGACCACGTGGTCGCCCACCACGACGTGCGAAACGCCGTCGGCGGCCGCCAGCAGGCCTGCGCCCTCGCTGATCCGGGCGCCGGGCGGGACGGGGAAGCGGGCGGTCGCCGTCGTGTTCGGGGGCACCGCGACCTCCCACTCGAACACGCGCCCGCCAAGGCGCCACGCGCTCACGATCCGGCCGTACGGAGAGTCGTGGGTTCCGCGCGCCGAGGTGAGCTGGCCGCCGGGCTGCGGCTGCAGCAGGACGTGCTTGTAGCCTGGCTGCGACGGGTCGAGCTCGATGCCGGCCACGACGCGGTAGAGCCAGTCGCCCACGGCGCCGTACGCATAGTGGTTGAACGAATTCATGCCCTTGTCCTCAAAGCCCTTCTCCCTCGTCCACCCGTCCCAGCGCTCCCAGATCGTGGTGGCGCCCTGCGTGACTGGATAGAGCCACGACGGCCAGTGCTCCTGCAGAAGCAGCGCGTAGGCCGTGTCGAGCCGGCCCTCGCGGGCGAGGACGTGGAGGAGGTAGGGGGTGCCGACGAACCCCGTGCTCAGCATGTTGCCCCGCCGGCGGATGTCGCTCACGAGGGCGTCCGCCAGGCGCGGCCGCAGCCCGGCGGGCACGAGGTCGAAATTGAGCGCGAGGACGTAGCTGGTCTGCGTGTTGCCGGCCACGAGGCCGTCGGCCGTCACGAAGCGCCGCTGGAACGCCTGGGTCACGCGCGCCGCGACCCCGTCGTACGTGTCGGCCACCTCGGGCCTTCCGAGCGCGCGCGCCATCGCCGCGAGGATGCGGGCATCGTACGCGTAGAACGCGGTCGCGATCAGGTCCTTCGGCGTCCCGCCGTCAATCTGGCCGCTGCCGTCGAGGGCCAGCCAGTCGCCGAAGCCGCCCCACTTTCCCATCGACGGGTGCAGTCGGATCCCGCCGACGCTCTGGGTCCCGAGATAGTCGACGTACCGGCGCAGCTGGTCAAAGTGGCGCGCCAGGAGCGCGCGGTCCCCGTAGCACTGGTAGACCGTCCAGGGGCAGATGACCGCGGCGTCGGCCCAGCCCGGGCCGCCGTCGCCCGGCTTGGGCTCGATGGCAGGGATGAACGCCGGCTCGGAGCCGTCCTCGGCCTGGGCGTCGGCGATGTCGCGCTGCCACTTGTTGAAGAAGACGGCGACGTCGCGGTTCCACGCGCCGGCGCGGATGAAGGCCTGGGCGTCCCCGGTCCATCCGAGGCGCTCGTCGCGCTGCGGGCAGTCGGTCGGCACCTCGAGATAGTTGGCCCGCTGGCTCCACTGGATATTGTGCTGGAGCTGGTTGACCAGGGGATTGCTGCAGGTGAAGTCGCCCGAAGCCGGCACGTCGGTGTGGAGCACGTGCGCCACGAGCGCGTCCCTGCCCGGGCTGTCGCCCTCCGGCAGGCCGGCGATCTCAGCGTAGCGGAAGCCGTGAAACGTGAACTCGGGCGTCCAGGTCTCCCCGGCGGGATCGCCCTTGCAGGTGTAATAGTCGGTCGCGCGGGCGCCCCTCAGGTTCTCCACGTACAGCTCGCCCGAGGCGTCCAGCATCTCCGCGTAGCGCAGCCGCACCGTCGTTCCTGCCGGCGCACGAACCCGCAAGGTCACGTTTCCGGCGAGATTCTGCCCGAAATCGTAGATGAACCGGTGACCCTCGACCTTCCTTGGCTCGGCCGCCGGCGCGAGGTCCCCGTCGGGCCTCACGGGGCGGTCGAGCATCGCCGAGAGCTCGATGCCGGGGTCGGGGAACACGCTCGCCGGCCGCCATTCGCCTCCCGCCGGACCGGTCGCGAGCCATCCGGCGAGTTCCTGGCGGGCGTCGTAGGTCTCCCCCATAAGGAGGTCGTCCTCCAGGATCGGGCCCGGGGCAACCTGCCAAGCCGCGTCGGTCGCGATCACCTGGCGGCTGCCGTCGGCAAGGGTCACCTCGAGCTGCGCCAGGAACCTCGGCCGGTCGCCATAGACCTCGCGGTCCCGCCAGCCCACGTGCCCGCAATACCAGCCGTCGCCGAGGACCGCGCCGATCGTGTTCCCGCCGCCGGCCAGCAGGGCGGTGACATCATAGACCTGGTATTGGACCCTCCGGTGGTAGTCGGTCCACCCGGGCGTGAAATGATCGTCCCCCACGCGCACACCGTTCACATAGGCCTCGTAAAGCCCGAGCGCGGTGACATACAGGCGGGCGCTGACCGGCTTCTTGTCCAGGCTGAAGCTCCTGCGCAGGTAGGGCGCGGGGGCCGCGGTGTTGCCCGAGCCATGCCAGGAGGGGCCGATCCACCGGGCCGCCCAGTCGCTGCGCAGGAGCAGGCCGGTCTCCCAATAGGCCGCGCCCGCCGGCGAGGTGGAGGGCTGCCCGCGCTCGTCCCAGGTCGTGACCTGCCAGTAGGCCCGGGTGCGGGAGGGCAGCCTCGTCCCCGCATAGGCGATCTGGGAGCAGGCGTCGCTCGCCACCCGGCCGCTGTCCCACAGGTCGGCGGGGCCGCCGGGTTGCGAGGACACCTTGATCTCGTAGGCGGACTGCGCCGCGCCGCGGCGGCCCTCGACGGGCGAGAGCTGCCAGCCCAGACGGGGGGACGCATCGTCGACGCCGAGCGGATTCACCAGGTAGTTCACGACCAGCAGGACGGGCAGGCTCAGTTGCGGCATGGGAGTGGGGAAGGGGTGCGCGTGCGTCTCTGTCTTGGGGATGGCGTCCGCCCGGGGGGACGCCGGTGCATCGCGGACGGCTTGGAGGGATGAGCGCCGTCGCGAGCGCCTCGTCCTGGCGCCATCCAAGCACGCCGGCCGACCGTGCGCAATGGCGTTAAATGCCGGTCGGGGCCGCGTCAGATCTCGAGCACGAGGGCCCGGAGCTCGGAGAGCTCAACGGGCTTGTACAGGATCCTATCGATTCCCAGGCGGCGGTAGTCCATCTCGACCTCGAGGTTCAGCTCGGAGCTCACGACGACGATCTTTCCCGCGAAATTGAGCTCGCGCAGCTTCATCACCAGCTCGATCCCGTTCATCACGGCCATGTGGTGGTCGGTGATCACGATGTCGAAGACGCCCGGGTTGGCCCTCACGAGTTCCAGGGCGTCCTTGCCGTCCGGGGCGCATTCCACCCTGTGGCCGGACCGCGAGAGTGCGAGGCGGGCGACCTCCCTCAGCTCGCGCATGTCGTCGACGTAGAGGACGCGCTTCGTTCTTTTCGCCGCGACGTCTTTCTCGGTGACGGAGGAAATCATGACCGTGGTAGGGGGCTACTCATGCCTGTAGAAGATGACGCCCGAAGCCGATACTTGTTTCGCGTTTTATTGCTAAAAAATGGCGAATCGAATCGGGCTAATCGCTGTCAGTTGCGCGGAATATGTTCGTCGGGAAGCCCCCCCTGCAGGTTCATGCGAAGGATCGCCGAGTCAATCTCGGAGCGCACGACCTTAAGGAGCAGCAGCAGGCGGCGGTTCACGTCGAGCGTCTCGAGGAGCCTCTGCTTCACCGGGGCGTCGTCGCAGAGGGTGAAGGCCGCGATGTCCGCGAAGACCTCGGGGTCCTCGACGCTCCCCAGCAGGTCGGTCATCCCCTCCGGGGCGCCGGGTGAAAGCTTGAGCTTCAGCTTGATCAGCCGCGAGAGCTCCGCGCGCAGCCTCGCGTTCTCGCCCGGGTCGGCGCCCGGCTCGCTCACCAGCGCGCGGATCCTTATCCGGCGGTACGGCTCGTCGCCCACAATCGCCTCGATCGCGACGCGGCACAGCCCCTGCAGGAGAAGGTTGGACGTCCCGTTCCCGTTCTCCTGGCACGCGCGGACGAGCCCGATGCAGGCGACCCGGTGCGGCGGCTCGAAACGCCCCTGGGACGCCGCCGCCTCGGAATCGAGGCAGGCGACGGCGAAGATCCGGTTCGAGGCGAGCACGTCGCGCAGCATGCGCCGGTAGCGCGGCTCGAAGATGTGCAGCGGAAGGAGCGCCTGCGGGAAGAACGCGAGGCCGGGCAGCGTCATCACCGGCACCTCCTCGGGCACTTGGATCTCCACGTCCATGGGTCTACCTTGGGCCTGGCGGCGCGATTTTCAAGAATCTGGTCGAAAAACGCGCGATTACCGCTAAGTCCACTCAGCGCTCCGTGGTCCAAGCCGGCGGAGGAAAACCGCCCCGCCGCCCCCAAAGCCAAGCCCCCCGAGCCGCCCCTTAGATTGAGCCCCAGACACAAGGCCTGCCTCCCGCTCCTCCTGGCGGCTGCGCTCCCCGCCGGCGCCGCGCAGGCGGTCCATGTGACCTACTGGGAGAAGTGGGTCGGGTTCGAGGCGCAGGCGGACCAAGCGGTCATCGACCGGTTCAACCGGTCGCAGGACCGGATCGTGGTCGACTACTCCTCCGTCTCGCACACCGACCGGAAGACGCTCGTGGCGACCGCCGGGGGCGACCCCCCGGACATCGCGGGCCTGAACGAGCAGAACATAGCGACGTTCGCCGACGCCGAGGCCCTGCTCCCCCTCGACGACTTCATCCGCAGGGACGGCATGACGAACACCGAGTGGCTGTCGAGGTACTACCCGGTCTACGCCCGCATCTGCTCGCACGCGGGGCACGTCTATGCGGGGATCAGCACGCCCAAGGTGATGGCGCTCTACTGGAACAAGACGCTCTTTCGCGAGGCGGGCCTGGACCCCGACCGGCCCCCGCGCACGCTCGCCGAGTTTGACGACTATTCCCGCAGGCTGACGAAACGCGATCCGGCGACCGGTCGCCTCACGCAGGTCGGGTTCCTGCCGCAGGACCCCGGATGGTGGCCGTGGATCTTCTGCAGCTGGTTTGGCGGAAAGCTTTTTGACGAGCAGAGGGTGACGTTCGCAAGCGACCCGAGGAATGTCGCCGCCTACGACTGGATCCAGTCGTTCACGCGGGACTACGGCCTGGACAACGTGAAGGTGCTCTCATCGGAGTTCGGGCCATGGGCTTCGCCCTCCGCCCCGTTCTTCACCGGCAGGATCGCCATGGTATTCCAGGGGGTCTTCTACGACAACTACATCCACCAGTATAAGCCGGGCCTCGACTACGGGGTAGGCCCTTGGCCCGAGGCCGTGCCCGGGGTGACGGATTTCGCGATGGCCGAGGCCGACGTCCTGGTGATCCCGCGGGGGGCGCGGCATGTGCGCGAGGCCTGGGAATTCATCAAGTACGTCAATTCGGCGAACCCGGACGCCCGGACCCGCGACGAGCTTCGCGGCGCAGAGCTGCTCGACTACCTCCAGGTCAAGAACTCGCCGCTGCGGGTGTGGAGCCCCTTCTTCGCCGAGCACAACCTGCATCCCCACATCGCCATGATGCGCCGGCTTTCGGCCAGCCCGAACGTGGTCAGCGCCCCGGACCTCGGGATCTGGCAGGAATACTACCGGGAGGTGATCTCCTCGTTCGACCGGGTGCGCCTGCTCGACGCCACGCCGCGGGAGGCGATGGCGTTCTCACAGTCGCGCCTGGAGAAGAGCTGGGAGCGGTACCGCCGGAGCCTGGAGCGCCACGGGCAGTGGGCGGCGCTGGGGGAGACGGCGCCATGACCCGCGCCGAGGGGAAACGCCTGCGGGCCGGCGTCGCGTTCACGAGCCTGTGGATCGTCGGGCTTGCGGTGTTCACGGCCTATCCGGTGGCTGCGTCGCTCTTCTACAGCTTCTGCGACTATTCCATCCTCAAGGCGCCGGTCTGGTGCGGCCTCGAGAACTACCGCCAGCTCGCGCAGGACGAGCTCTTCTGGAAGTCGCTCCGCAACACCCTCTTCTACGCCGGCCTGTCGGTCCCGCTGGGCACGGCGGTGGCGCTCGGGCTCGCGGTGCTCCTCAACTGCGAGGTGGGGGGGCGGTCCCTCTTCCGCCTCCTGTTCTTCATGCCCTCGATCGTGCCGGTCGTTGCGTCCGCGATGCTCTGGCTATGGATCTTCAACGGGAAATACGGGCTCATGAACGGGTTCCTTGACCTGTTCCTCTCCCCGTTCGGCCTCCACGGCCCCGCGTGGCTGGCGGATCCCTCCTGGTCCAAGCCCGCGCTGGTCATTATGAGCCTCTGGGGAACCGGCAACGCCGTCGTCATCTACCTGGCCGGCCTCCAGAACGTGCCCGCGGAGCTCTACGAGGCCGCGGAGATCGACGGGGCCTCCGCGTGGCGGCGCTTCATCCACGTGACCCTCCCCGCGATCGCGCCCGTCGTGGCGTTTAACGCCATCATGGCGCTGATCGGCGCCATGCAGCTCTTCGCCCAGGCCTACATCATGTCGGAGGCCGCGAACGGAAACGGCAACGCGTCGGACGGGAACCCCGCCCGCTCGACGCTCTTCTACACGATCTACCTGTTCTCGACGGCGTTCCAGGACCTGAGGATGGGCTACGCGAGCGCGATGGCGTACGTCCTGTTCCTCATCACGGCCGCGCTCACCTGGATGGCCGCCCAGTTCTCCCGCGGCCGCTACGAGGACTCCCCCTAGGATGACGCGCGTGCACAAAGGCTCCCGCAGGGTGGCGATGGGGCTCCTCCTCCTCTTCTCGGCGGCCTTCGTCCTACCCTTCGTCTGGCTCCTGAGCACCTCCCTCAAGCCGATCGAGCAGACCCTCTCGCTCCCGCTCACCTTCATTCCGTGGGCCTACACGGCCGACCTAGGCGGCAAGCGCGTGGAGGTCACCCTCGACTTCCAGGTGACGCAGCCGGGGGCCGTCGTTAGGTTCCTCGCGGGCGAGGACGCGGGGAAGCTGGGTTTCCTGGGGGCGAGGCAGCTCGCCTCGGGCTCGGTCCCGGCGACGGTCGTCCACCCCGTGGCCGCCGGCTCCTGGCACGTCACGCAGCGCCTGGACCGCGCGCTCGGCGAGGAGGGCCCGGCGCCGCTCTGGGACGTGCTGCCGCGCGACCGGATCGATTCGAGGATAAGGCCGCGGTGGGACAACTACCCGCGCGCGCTGGCGGCCCTCGGCGGGGACTCCGCGTCCGACCGCGACCGGGTGGGGTTCTGGACCTTCCTTGGCAACTCGCTGGCGGTCGCCATCCTCGGCGTCCTCGGGACGGTGATCTCGAACGCGATTGTCGCCTACGGGTTCGCGCGCCTGAAATGGCGCGGGCGTGACGCGTTCTTCGCGCTGACGCTCGCCACCATGATGGTTCCGTTCCCCGCGCTGATGGTGCCGCTCTACGGGGTCTTCAAGGCGCTCGGGCTCATCGGCACGCTGCTGCCGCTCTGGCTGCCGACCTGGTTCGGGAGCGCCTTCAACATCTTCCTGATGCGGCAGTTCTTCAGGACCATCCCGGAGGAGCTGAGCGAGGCCGCGCGGATCGACGGATGCAGCGAGTGGCGCATCTTCTGGAGGATCGTCATCCCGCTGAGCACGCCCGTCCTCGTCGTGGCGGCCCTCTTCCATTTCATCTTCGCGTGGAATGACTTTCTGGGGCCGCTCTTGTACCTCACCCGAAAGGACACGTACACGCTGGCACTCGCGCTTGCGGGCTACCAGAGCCAGAACGGCGGCGTCCAGTGGCACTACCTCATGGCGGCCAGCGCCGTGACGATTCTCCCGGTGATCATCCTGTTCCTTTTCGCCCAGAAGACCTTCATCCGGGGCATCGCGACCACGGGAACCAAGGGTTAGGGGCCGCGTCGGCCGAATCCCAGCGTGTGCCATGCGGTGTCCCATCCGCCGCGGGGATGTGACAGAATGGCAGGAATCGGCCCGTTTTCGGGCGCCCGGGAGGGTCGCCAGAAATTTTTTTAACCATTGGTGGATAATGGCTAATAAAGTGGGTCCATTCGGGGCACAGTCATTGCTGGCAATAGGGTCATGAGCCGCATTCTAGGCATCGATTTGGGCACCACGAATTCCTGCATGGCAATCATGGAGGGTGGAGAGCCCGTGGTCGTTCCGAACGCTGAGGGAGGGCGCACCACGCCGTCCGTCGTGGCGTTCACAAAGACAGGCGAGCGCGTCGTCGGCCAGGCCGCGAAGCGCCAGGCGGTGACCAACCCCCGCAACACCATCTTCTCCGCCAAGCGCCTGATCGGCCGCAAATTCTCCGAGATCCGCGAGGAGGCGAAGAACATGCCGTTCAAGGTCGTCGAGGGCAAGAACGGCGACGCGTACGTCGAGGTGCAGATCGGCGACAAGACCGAGCAGTACGCCCCGCAGCAGATCTCCGCGTTCGTCCTGGGCAAGATGAAGGCCGACGCCGAGAAGTACCTCGGAGAGAAGATCACGCAGGCCGTCATCACGGTCCCCGCTTATTTCAACGACTCGCAGCGCCAGGCGACCAAGGACGCCGGCAAGATCGCCGGCCTCGANNTACGGCCTCGACAAGAAGAAGGACGAGAAGATCGCGGTATTCGACCTGGGCGGCGGCACGTTCGACGTGTCCGTCCTCGAGATCGGCGACGGCGTCTTCGAGGTCAAGGCCACGAACGGCGATACGCACCTTGGCGGCGATATCTGGGACGACACGATCATCATGTGGCTCGTCGACAATTTCAAGAAGGACAACGGCATCGACCTGCGCAAGGACCCGATGGCGCTCCAGAGGCTCAAGGAGGAGGCCGAGAAGGCCAAGATCGCGCTCTCCTCGACGCAGTCGGTCGACATCAACCTGCCCTTCATCACGGCGGACGCCTCGGGACCGAAGCACCTGAACGTCCAGCTGACGCGCGCCAAGATGGAGCAGATCTGCGAGCCCCTCTTCGAGCGCTGCATCCAGCCCTTCAAAAGCTGCATGAAGGACGCCGGGCTCACCGCCTCCCAGATTGACGAGCTTGTGCTCGTTGGCGGTATGACGCGCATGCCCAAGGTCGTCGAGATCGCCCGGACGCTCGGTGGCAAGGCCCCGCACCAGGGCGTCAACCCGGACGAGGTCGTGGCGGTCGGCGCCGCGATCCAGGGCGGAGTCCTCAAGGGCGACGTCCGCGACGTGCTGCTCCTCGACGTGACCCCGCTCACCTTAGGCATCATGACCGCGGGTGACGTGGCGACGGCGATGATCCCGCGCAACACGACGATCCCCTCCAAGAAGACCCAGGTGTTCTCGACCTACAGCGACAATCAGCCCTCCGTCGAGATCGTGGTCCTGCAGGGCGAGCGCCCGATGGCCCGCGACAACAAGACGCTGGGCACCTTCCGCCTTGACGGGATCCCGCCGGCGCCGCGCGGCACGCCGCAGATCGAGGTCACCTTCGACATCGACGCCAACGGCATCCTCCACGTCTCGGCCAAGGACCTCGGCACCGGCAAGGACCAGAAGATCACGATCCAGGGCTCCTCGGGGCTCTCCAAGGACGAGGTCGAGAAGATGACCAAGGAGGCGGAGCTGAACGCCGCCGAGGACAAGAAGCGCCGCGACGCCGTCGAGACCCGCAACCAGCTCGACACCGCGATCTACCAGCTCGAGAAGACCGTCAAGGACGCGGGCGACAAGCTGCCCGCCGACAGGAAGGCCAAGGTCGAGGCCGTGCTGGCCGAAGCGAAGAAGGCCCTCGAGTCCAACGACGGCGCCACAATGAAGGACGCGCTCGAGAACCTCTCCAAGGCGGGCGCCGAGTTCTACGCCGAGGCCCAGGCGGCCGCCCAGGCCGCGGGCGCCCATGGGAAACCCGGCGAGGGAGCCGCAGCGGGCCCGGAGCCCGAGCCCAAGGCTGAGAAGAAGGCCGACGTCGTCGACGCCGACTTCGAGGTCGTGGACGAGGACAAGAGCAAGAAGTGACCCCCCCCTTAAACCTTTCCGGAAGCGGGGCGACTTCATCGCCCCGCTCCGACCTTCAACCCACAACAAAATCCATATGGCTAAAGTCAAAATCAGACCGATAGGTGATCGCGTCCTCGTGAAGCACATCGAGGACAAAGAGCAGGTCCGCGGAGGCATCATCATCCCGGACAGCGCCAAAGAGAAGCCCCAGGAGGCCGAGGTCATCGCGCTCGGCACGGGCAAGCGCGACGATAACGGCAAGGTCCACCCCTTCGAGGTCAAGGTGGGCGACCGCGTCCTCGTCGGAAAGTACGGCGGCACGGAGGTGAAGCTCGACGAACAGAAATACACGCTCGTCCGCGAGGACGACATCCTCGGCGTCATCGCCTGAAGGCCGGGAACTGTCAGACCAACCCATTAAAAATCCAATATAACAATGCCTGCTAAACAACTGCTATTCGACGAGTCCGCTCGTCAGAAAATCCTCCGCGGCGTCGAGCTGCTCTCGCGCGCCGTCAAGGTGACCCTGGGGCCCAAGGGCCGAAACGTCGTCATCGACAAGAAGTTCGGGTCGCCGACCGTCACCAAGGACGGCGTCACGGTCGCGAAGGAAATCGAGCTGCCCGACCCTTATGAAAACATGGGCGCGCAGATGGTCAAGGAGGTCGCCTCCAAGACGTCCGACGCGGCCGGTGACGGCACGACGACGGCGACCCTCCTCGCCGAGGGCATCTACCGCGAGGGCCTGAAGAGCGTCACCGCCGGATCGAACCCGATCTACCTGAAGCGCGGCATCGACAAGGCCGTCGAGGCCGCCGTCGCCGAGCTCGCCAAGATCTCCAAGAAGGTCTCCGACCGCGAGGAGATCCGCCAGGTCGCCACCGTCTCCGCAAACTGGGACGAGAAGATCGGCAACATCATCGCCGACGCGATGGACAAGGTNNGTCGAGGGCATGCAGTTCGACAAGGGCTACCTCTCGCCCTACTTCGTGACGAACGCCGAGGCCATGGAGGCCGTGCTCGAGGACGCCTATGTCCTCATCTACGAGAAGAAGATCAGCTCGCTCAACGACCTGCTCCCGCTTCTGCAGACCGTCGCCAAGGGCGGCAAGCCGCTGCTCATCATCGCCGAGGACGTCGAGGGCGAGGCCCTGGCCGCCCTCGTCGTCAACAAGATCCGCGGGACGCTCAATGCCGTGGCCGTCAAGGCCCCCGGCTTCGGCGACCGCCGCAAGGCGATCCTCGAGGACATCGCGATCCTCACGGGGGGCAAGTGCTTCACCGAGGACCTCGGCATCAAGCTTGAGAACGTGACGATCGGCGACCTCGGCCGCGCAAAGCGCATCACGATCGACAAGGAGAACACGACGATCGTGGAGGGCGGCGGCAAGGGCTCCGACATCCAGGGCCGCGTGAAGCAGATCCGCCGGCAGATCGACGAGACCACCTCCGACTACGACCGCGAGAAGCTCCAGGAGCGCCTCGCCAAGCTGGCCGGCGGCGTCGCCGTCATCAATGTAGGCGCCTCCACCGAGGTCGAGATGAAGGAGAAGAAGGC